>NZ_JASATN010000007.1:0-307104 GCF_038440355.1 Dyadobacter sp. OTU695
CCTCGAAAGGCCCTTTTTTGTTTACCAGCGGTGAAAGAAAAGTAAAGTGTGTGGATAGTGCTAGCTATGGAGTGTGTGTGATGTAGCCAGGATGACTGTTACAAATCAAATACGTAAAAGTGATCTTCCCAAAGTTGTTGAATGATAGGCTGGGGTCAGTTAGCAATCGGTGATCCGGTGTCTGATTAGCCCTTTTTGGCTGACTTTATGTTATTGTTAAGGAAGCTTGCGGAAATGATTCCGTGGATACCTTTGCAGTCATAGATAAATCGTTCATGAAGCAACTTTTCTCTTTAATCCTCGCCTTTGTTCCGGCAATGCTGGTTGGGAACGTATATGGACAGGGTAAGACGGTAAACCTGATCGCGCACCGGGGTGGGGTAGTGGATAGTACTTTTACGGAAAATGGCCTGCCGGCACTGCGAGAGGCCGCCCGTCAAGGTTACAAGATGGTCGAAACGGACATGCGCGTGACGACCGACGGTGTTTTGATCGTCAACCATGACGCAGATTTTATGCGGTTCTATGGCGATCCGCGCAAAGTGACGGAGACAAGCTGGGCGCAAGCGCGCAAGCTTACCAGCAAGGTAGACGCTAACCATCCCATGCTTCTCGAAGATGTGTTCAGGTTTTGTGCTAAAAATAATATGGCCGTGATGCTCGACAACAAGATCGCCGGGCTGGATTCCGCACTTTTTTACTCTTTGATCGAAATGCTGGACAAGTATCATCTCAAAGAAACGGCCCTGATGATTGGAACCGACGAATCCACCGCATTCTTTACCGGCAAAGTGCGCCTGAGCTGCTCCCGAAAACAGCTGGAAGAGAACATGTGGAAATCTGGCTATCGGGCGGAGAATTATTACCTATTCGAAAGGCCGGCCGGTCTCACGCGCGAGGATGTAGCATGGGCGAGGGAAAACAAAATTCGTGTCATAGCCGCGATCAACAAATTTCATTACCGCAAATCGGCGAACATGATGGGCGATGCACAAAAAGATTGCGAGCGCATGCTTGAATACGGTGTAACCGAATTTCAGATCGATTCGGAGTTCAGAAAGCTCCTGAAATAGTGTAAAAAAAACTTACATTCTGTTTAGGGGTTTGTGAAAGTTGTTTGACTATACATACAGATCCGAGTAAAGGAGCACCCTCATGACTAAATTTCTAACCGACGAACAGCTGGTGACGCAGCTTCGAGAGAGCAATAAGCGTGCTTTCGAGGAGATTTACGACCGTTACTGGTATAAACTGTTCTGCATTTCCTATCATCAGGTAGGATCGCGGGAAGAGTGCGAGGAGTTGGTGCATGACATTTTCGAGAGTCTTTGGAACAAACGGCTCGATACTGAAATCCGAAACCTGAGTACCTATCTGGTGATCGCGATGAAGTACCGGGTGACCAATTTCATCAAGTCGCAAATCACGTGGCGGAAGTATCAGGAGTACCAAATTCTCAACAAAATTCAGGAAACCTACTCGACAGACGAAATCGTGCAGTTTTCCGACCTGTCGCGGGCGGTGGATGAGGTAATGCGCAAATTGCCGGAGAAGACCAGCCGCGTATTTCAGTTGAGCCGTTTCGAAAATCGTCCCGTAAAGGACATTGCCGAGGAGCTGAATATCTCCGAGAAGGCCGTGGAATACCATATTACCAAATCATTGAAAGCATTGAGAGAAAATCTCTGGATGTATTATTCCAGCAACTAAAACCTATACACGCCTCCGCAAATGACACCTGATAGCTACGAAAAACTGATAGAGAAATATATCGCCGGGGAAACGACGGTAGAGGAGGATTTAAAAGTAGAACAATACCTCAGGGACAATCCGGCGGACGATTCGGAGGTATTGCTATCCGAAAAAGAAGAAATCGGCCAGCGTATCCGGCGGAAGCTTTTGAGCAATACAACAAGAAAACCGGTCAGGATAGGCTGGTGGGCAGCGGCGGCAGCCTCGGTAGCGCTGCTGGCGGGTATTGTTTGGTATAATACCCCCCAACAAAGCACTTACTTCCCCGCATTAAGTGCGATCTGGAACAGCGATGATGAAGGTTTTGCGGTGCGTAATACCTCGCGCAAGCCCCAGCGCCTGACCCTGGAAGATGGCAGCGTGGTCATCCTCCAACCCAATAGCCGGATCAGCTATCCGGAACATTTCGGGGAGCGTAAAAGAATGGTGTACCTGCACGGTGAAGCCTTTTTTCAGGTAAAAAGAGATGTGACAAAGCCATTTATCGTTTCCACGGAAAACCTGGCTACACAGGTTCTGGGGACAAGTTTTAATGTAAAATCCTATGATGGCGCCGGCTCGATAGAAGTGCAGGTTGCTACCGGGCGGGTTTCGGTATACGAGACGAGCAAGACTTCCGGCAAGAACGGCTTTATCCTAACGCCCAACCAGAAGGTCGTGTTCGATAAAGAATCAAGGAAAATGGAGTTGGGAATCGTCAGAAATCCGGTGGCAGTGAAGAAGGCCGAATCTGTGGCGCGGTTTGAGTTTGCCGAAACGCCTGCGACTGACGTACTGGCATTGCTGGAAAAGACTTACGGCATTGATATCGTCGTCGAAGGCGATGTCCTGCGGAACTGCCTTTTCACGGGTGATCTCAACGAACTGCCGATGTTCGATCAGCTCGATCTGATTTGCAAGGCAGTGAATGTAGAATATGAAAGCCGCGGTGCTTCGCTGTTTGTTTTTGGCGAAGGTTGTGGCAACTGATTGGAAAACAGTAAGTAAGTTTAATAAAGTGCCGGCCATGCGCTAACATGTCCGGCCGTTTGAATACCCTTCCTGGCAGAAGGATACCGTTTGTTTTTGAGTTGTTCAGTTCACAAAAACCTTTAAAATTATGCATAAAAAAATACCCTTCAAAAGGGTTGTTTACAAAGTCATGAGTGCTACGGCTAAACAACTTTTGCTTGCTTTGATATGCTGCGGGATTTCCATGGCGCATGGCGTTTATAGCCAGGAGTTGCTCAACAAGGAAATTTCGCTGAAAGTCGAGTCGTTGGAAATCAGGCAGGTTTTGCGCCAGATCGAAAAACAGGCCGACGTTAAGTTTGTATACAGCTCCGGCAGTATCCAGGGCAGGAGCACTGTTGCTACCAAACAGCTTCAGGGCTCGCTGAACCGGGTGCTGGATCAGTTGCTTACGCCGCTGAACGTTTCTTACGAAGTCGTTGGGAATTCGCGCATTCTGTTGAGAAAAAAGAGCGATCCTCAAAGCGCAGCCCCGTTTCACGCCGCGACGGCAGGTGCGGTAGCCGATCGCACGGTAACGGGTAAGGTCGTCGACGAGAAGGGCGTTGGTCTTCCGGGGGTAAATATCCTCATTGTAGGGAGCCAGCAGGGCACAGTTTCTGACCAGAATGGCCAGTTTCAGCTCAGCGTCCCGGATAATGGTGCCACGCTGCGTTTTTCTTTTATTGGTTATGTGAGCCAGGATGCTGCCGTGGGGAACAATTCGGTGATCAATATCTCGATGGCGCCCGATGAGAATGCATTGAAAGAAGTGGTGGTAGTGGGTTATGGAACCCAGGAGAAAAAGGACGTGACTGGGGCGGTGTCCTCAGTGAAAGGTTCTGATTTTCAGAATCTTCCCTCCGGAGGTGCCCAGCAGGCATTGCAAGGCCGTGCGGCGGGTGTGAACGTGATCCGTAACGGCGGTGCGCCGGGCGACGCGGGTACGATCCAGATCCGGGGTTTTGGAACGGTCAACAATGCTGATCCGCTGGTGGTCATCGACGGCGTCCCTGCCGGTTCGATGAACGACGTGAATCCCAATGATATCGAATCCATCGAGATCCTGAAAGATGCTTCCGCATCCGCCATTTACGGAACCCGCGCGGCCAACGGGGTGGTGATCATCACAACCAAGCGCGGTACTTTTGATAACCCGATTGCCGTAACTGTGAACGGATATGCGGGTATCAGCAACCGCATTAAAATCCTTGACATGCTGGAAGCACCCGATCTGGCTGCATTGAAACGGGAGGCATACAAAAACGACGGCCTGCCCGTGCCGCCGATATGGGAGGATGCGCAATATCAGACCCAGAAAACCAACTGGCAGGAAGCGCTGCTCAAACAAGGTGTTACCCAGAACTACGACGCGGCAATCCGCGGTGGTGGCAAGTATTCGTCCTTCTCAATTTCGGGCGGTTATTATAATGAAAAGGGTATTATCGGTAAATCCTATTATAAACGGTATACATTTCGTGTCAATTCGGATCACAAGATCGGATCGAGGCTAAAAATAGGGCAGAACCTGCAATTCACGAATACGCATAACACCTCACCGAATACAACTTCATCGCAGACAGGTTTGCTTTGGAGTGCGATCCGCTTCCACCCGGGCCTGCCAATCCGCAATGCCGACGGTTCTTACAGTTCCACAAAGGGCATCGGCGCATTTGGAGATATCAACAACCCGATTTTTACCGTCGACAACCAGGACCAGAACAATATCCGCAACCGCATTTTGGGTAGCCTTACCGGCGAGCTGGAACTTCTGAAAGGTCTGAAACTGCGCGCGAACCTGGCCATGGACGCGACTTTTTCGGAGAGCACGAATTTCGACGTGAAGATCAATGATCAGTTTCGTACCAATTCCTACAATCAGCTTGACCTGACACATGGTAAATACTGGTCGTTCCTGCAGGAGTACTTTCTTTCTTACGACAAGAAATTCGGCGCGCACAGCCTGAACCTGGTTGGCGGTTATACTTCACAGACATTCAACAGCATTTCAGCCAAACAACGCGGCCGCGATTTTGCCAGCGAAGACCCTACGCTGCGCTACCTGCAATATGCCGGAACGATCGTCTCGGTGGCAGGGGAAGACGGTAACCGCAGCTACGATGCGCTGGCTTCGTGGTTTGGCCGTGCCAACTACTCGTTTATGGATCGTTACTTGTTGACGGCCACATTCCGTTCGGATGGTTCATCCAAATTCGCACCGGGTAATCGCTGGGGATATTTCCCCGCATTCTCGTTGGGATGGCGGCTTTCAGAGGAGGCTTTCTTTAAAAACGCGTTGCCGGTGTTCAGTAATTTCAAGCTGACGGGCGGCTGGGGCCAGCTGGGTAATCAAAACGTCAATTCGTTGCAGTACCTGGCATTGATTAACTCGTCCTACCGCTATGCGCTGGGTGCGGGCGGTACGCAAAACCCGATATCGGGCGCAGCACAGAGTCGACTGGCTAACCTGCAAATAGGTTGGGAAACAGCCGAAATGGCCAACTTTGGCCTGGAAGCGGGGCTTTGGAAGAATGCGTTGTACGTCTCAGTCAACTATTTTGTCAAGAACACTAAAAAAATGCTGCTGGCGCCGCCGTCTGTCGGAACAATCGGTACCTCTATTATTCCTGACCAGAATATTGGCCAGCTGCGCAACAAGGGCGTGGAAATCGAGGCGTCCTACCGCCACTCGTTCGGTGAACTGACCTTGAACGTAAGCGGTAACGCCACATTGATAAAAAACCGCATTACCAAACTCGCTACGCCAGGCGGCTTCCTTGCTTCACAACTGTATGGGCGCGGGCAACAGGAGATCGTGCGCACGTATGAGAACAATCCTTACGGCACATTCTACGGCTATAAAGCGGATGGCTTGTACCAGAGTCAGGCGGAAATCGACTCGGATCCCAACATTGCTAACGATTCCCGTAAGACCAACGGACAGATACACCCCGGCGATGTTCGTTTCATGGACCTGAACGGCGACGGTATTGTCGACGACAAGGACCGGACGATCATCGGAAGCCCACAGCCGAAAATTAACTACGGTTTGAATGCAGGCCTGAATTACAAAGGATTCGACTTTAACCTGTTCTTCGTAGGTGTAGGCGGGGTTTCTATCTTCAATGCCGACCGTATGCAGGGCCTGGATGCGAGCTACTCTTTCAATTTGTATAAAGAAGCTGCTGAGCGCTGGAATGGCGCAGGTACCAGCAACACCGTACCGCGTGTGAGCATCGATAATCCGAACCGTAACTTCCGTCCTTCCGATCTGTTTATCGAAAAAGGCGATTTCTTCCGCCTGAAAAACTTCACATTGGGTTATAGTATTCCAAAAACGGCCATCGAGAAGGTGAAACTGTCGCAGGCAAGGATTTACATTACCGGACAAAACGTTTTCACATTTACCAAATACAACGGACTAAACCCCGAGCTGGGGTATGTAGGCGGGGATAAGGCGGCCGGATTGTACAACCAGCTGAATGTAGATTACGCGCAGTATCCACAGGCGCGCACGTGGACCATCGGCGCAACTTTGTCATTCTAACCAGGACGGGAAATAACCCTAATTGATATCAAGATATAACAGATATGAAAAAGATATATGTACTGGCCGGATGGCTTTTCCTGATGGCCGTGACCAGCTGTAACGACGACCTGCTTGAAAGCACGCCATACGGACAGGTGACCTCTCAACAATTCTGGCGTAACGGCGATGATGTGGTGGCCGCGACCAATGCGATTTACGCGCCGTTGCTGAACGAAGACGGCTTTGCGCACACCGAATACACTTTCGACAACTGCTCTGACGACATGAACCGCGCAGGTGACCATTCCGACGAGACTTCTCTCGAAATGTTCACATTCGATGCCGCCAATTCGCACATTCTCGCTACATGGTCTACCAAATACGAGGTGATCTCACGCGCCAACGCCGTGCTGATCAACGCTCCGAAAGTGACGATGGACGAAGCATTGCGTAACCGTACCATGGGCGAGGCATACTTTCTCCGTGGATTTGTGTACTGGCGTCTTTCATTGATTTACGGCGAAGTACCGATTATCCTCGAAGACGATGCCCTGAACAACAACTATAACAAACCCAAGGCAACGCTCGCAGAAGTTCGTGCTCAGGCCGAATCGGATTTTCTGAAGGCTGCCAGTCTGTTGCCGGTAAGCTATGCCGATGGCGACGCGGGCAGGGTTACGCAAGGTTCGGCGAACGGGTTTTTGACGAAGTTGTACGTGTATCAGGAAAACTGGGCGAAAGCGATTGAGGCGGGACAGAAGGTGATCGGCAATGCGGCCTATAAGCTGGCCGGCAATTACGATGAAAACTTCCAACTCACGACCGAGAACAACCCCGAGATACTTTTCTCCCTGCAATATGAAACCGGGTGGACTACCGACAATTCACCTACCTTTTACCATACGCCCCAGGCATTTGGAGGATGGGGTTTCCATGAGCCGATCGAAGACCTGGTGCAAGAATTTGAAAAAGGCGACCCGCGCCGCTCGTACTCCATTTACAGTCCGGGCGACAAAGTGAACCGCGGGGCGGCGGGAACGACCACATTTGCAGCCAACATGACCCGTGTAACCGGCTACTCGTTCCGCAAATACACGAGCTTTACCGATGCCGGCGACATGAGCCAGAGCCTGAATGCGCCCTTTCTCCGTTCGGCCGATGTGTATCTGCTGGTCGCCGAAGCAAAAATACGTTCAAGCCAGAGTGGTGATACCGAGCTGAATGCAGTGAGGAAGCGTGCCGGACTGCCCGCCAAAACCGGTGCGAAAATGGCCGACATCATGCACGAGCGCCGCGTGGAGCTCGCCGGAGAAAACGAACGCCACCAGGATCTGATGCGCTGGGATAAAGCTGGGCTGATCGACATCGCCGCGCATTATAAAATCGCCCGGGGGCCATTCAAGCCAAGCCGCAATTTTATCAAACCCAAACATTACTATTTCCCGCTTCCGCAACGTGAGGTGGATTTGAGCAATGGGGTTTTGAAGCAGAATGCGAATTACTAATAAAGGATCGTGAAGGATGTTCATGTCATCCTGAGCGCAGTCGAAGGATAGTGGCGATAACGCAAGCGCTTCGACTGCGCTCAGCGTGACATTTGTCGATTTACACACAAATGACTCGTTGACCTAATGACTCTGTTTCCCAAACTGCCATTTATCATAATTGCCGTCGCATTTGCTAACCTCACCGCCTGCAACACGCGTGAACGTGCGCTTGCCGGCGTGTGGCGCACGGATTCGATCAGAAACTTTGTGAATGGGTTCAGTTTTACCAATAATACTTTCGACGAGCACTGGTCGACGTTCGAGTATGGGGCGGATGGCGTGATGATCGAGCGCAAAAAGGAGAAATTCAAAAAGTACCGCTACCAGCTTCCATCCGCCGATTCACTGGTTTATACCGACTCGACCGGCCACAGGCTCAGCGGCTTTCAGATCGTGAAGCTTTCGGACGAGCAATTGATCTTGAAAAAGGCGCAGAAACCTTATCTTCCGGGCAAGAACCAGGAACTGTATGAAGTCCGGTTTTTTACTAAAATTCATGCAGGGAAATAACTGCATTCGCCCATGGCCCGTCCGCTATCCTTATTTGTTTGCATTGCCGGGCTGATCGGAGCCTGCACATCGAAGAAAAATGATCAAAAGCTGTTTGAACTGCTGTCTCCGGATGAAACCGGCATCCATTTCAACAACCGGCTCCACGAGGATGATCAACTCAATATTCTTACTTACGAATATTTTTACAATGGCGGTGGGGTAGGTGCCGGCGACATTAATAACGACGGGCTTACCGACCTGTTCTTTACCGGGAATATGACCGAGAGCAGGTTGTATGTCAATAAAAGTAAGGGGCAGCAAATTGAATTTGAGGATATTACGGCAAAATCAGGCATTCAGGTAGCCGAAGGCTGGGCAAGGGGAGTGGCCATGGTGGATATCAACGCCGACGGCTTCCTCGACATTTACGTTTGCCGGGCCGGGCCAGCACAGGTTGGTACGCTGGCGAATCAGCTCTTTATCAATCAGAAAAACAACACATTCAAAGAAGAAGCAAAGGCCTACGGATTGGATTACAGCGGTAACACCACCCAGGCCGCATTCTTCGATTACGACCACGACGGAGATCTGGACGCCTACCTCGTCACTAACGTGATGAATATGCGTGGCCCGAACAATATCCGGCCGAAGGTCGGTGATGGCTCTTCTCCCAATGCCGACCGCCTTTTCCGGAACAATGGAAACGGCACATTCACCGACGTTTCGAAAGAGTCCGGCATTTTAGAAGAAGGTTATGGCCTGGGCATTTCCGTTACCGACGTTAACAATGACGGCTGGCCGGACGTCTACATTTCCAACGATTATGTGTCGAACGACCTGCTTTATATCAACCAGCAAAACGGCACGTTCAAAAACGAAATAGCCTCGTATTTCAAGCATCAGAGCTATTCGGCGATGGGTAACGACGCGGCCGATATCGATAACGACGGTCTGGTCGATTTCATCACCGTGGATATGCTGCCCCAGGATCCCGTCCGCCGGAAGAATATGTTCGGGTTGATGAACTACGACAGGCATTTGTCGGAGCTGCGGATGGGCTACGAGCCGCAATTCATGCGGAATACATTACAGCACAACGAAGGCAATGCGCCGGGTGGTAATCAACCTGTTTTCAGCGAAATAGGGCGCTATTCCGGCGTGGAAGCCACCGATTGGAGCTGGGGCGCATTGTTCGCCGACTACGACAACGACGGTTTCCGGGACCTGATGATTACCAATGGCTACCCCAAGGACATCACCAACCGCGATTTTGTGATTTACCGCATGGCCGAGTACGAAATGCAAATGCGGTCAGGCAACGGCGACAACCGGCGACTCTCCGACGCATTGAAGAAAGTAGAAGGCGCCCACGTGCCCAATTATTTGTTCTCCAATAATCACGACCTGACATTCTCCAACAAATCCGCCGACTGGGGCTTTGATATTCCCTCGTTTTCCAACGGTGCCGTCTATGCCGATTTTGACAACGACGGCGACCTCGACATCGCGATGAACAACATCGATAGCGAAGCCTTTTTATACGAGAACCATTCCGAGCGGAAACCGGAACAGCATTTCCTGACTGTCAAACTGAAAGGCCCCGCATTGAACCGGGATGGTTTTGGAGCAAAAATCCACCTGTGGACGGCAAATGGAGAGCAGTACGCCGAGCACTCTCCCTACCGCGGCTACCAGTCGACAATGGAGCCGGACCGCGTGCATTTCGGCGTGGGTAATGCTTCCAAAGTCGATAGCGTTACGGTCGTTTGGCCTGACGCCCGGATGCAGGTTATGAAGAATATCAAAGCTGATCAGATACTTGAACTGGATCACGGAAAGGCCACGGGTAATGCGCCCACCGGCTATCCCAAAACAGCCGCGGCTTCGGCAGATGCGCCCATTTTTACGGGATTGACCGGCACCGGCATTGATTTTCAGCACAAGGACGACCTCTACATCGATTTCAAAGTGCAGCCATTGCTGCCACATTTGTTATCCCAAAACGGCCCGGGCATCGCGGTCGGCGATGTGAATGGCGACGGTCTCGATGACTTTTACGTTGGAGGCGCATTCAACCAGTCGGGACGTGTGTTTGTGCAGGGAAAGCACCAGCGTTTCACTTCAAAAGCATTGGTTACCGGGCAGAAATATGAGGAGGATATGGGCTCGCTGTTCTTCGATGCGGAAGGTGACGGGGATCAGGATTTGTATGTGGTGAGCGGAAGCAACGAGTTCGAGGCCGGTTCTCGTTACTATCAGGACAGGCTGTATGTCAATGATGGAAAAGGGAATTTTAATCTCAATATCAATGCATTACCGCCACTAACGGCGAGCGGCTCCACGGTAAACGCCGCCGACTTCGACCATGACGGAGATCTCGATCTCTTCATCGGTGGCAGGCTCGCTCCCGGCGCTTATCCGATGCCCGGTGAGAGCTACATTCTCAGAAATGAAGGAGGCAGGTTTGTGGACGCGACGCAGCAGGTTTGCCCCGAGATCCAAAATATTGGCATGGTTACCACGGCATTATGGACCGACTTCGATCGCGACGGCTGGGTAGATCTGATCGTTGCGGGTGAATGGATGCCCGTTGTTTTTTATAAAAATAACCAGGGAAAACTGACCAACGTAAGCACGCAAACCGGCTTGAAAAATACAACAGGTTGGTGGAACAGCATCGTTTCGGGCGATTTCGACGAAGATGGCGACACCGATTATGTGCTGGGCAACGTAGGCCTGAACAGTGAAGGTAAGCCATCGATTGACAAGCCGCTTACATTACTGGCCAAGGATTTCGACCATAGCGGCACCATGGACCCGGTAATGGCCCGCTACATCGGCAACGACCTGTACCCGGTACACCCGCGTGACGAAATGACCAGCCAGATGAACTTCCTCAAAAAGCGGTTCGTCTACTACGCCGATTATTCCAAAGCAAAAATTACAGACATTTTCAAGCCGGAAGAATTGCAGGATGCGAGCAAACTGATTTGCGAAACGATGCAATCCGTCATGCTCGAAAACAAGGGCGGTGGCCAGTTCGCCATGAAATACCTGCCCGCTGCGGCCCAGATGGGGCCGGTGTACGGCCTGCTCGCCGAAGATTTTAACCACGACGGGCACCTCGACCTGCTTCTTTCCGGCAACAGCCACGCAACAGAATCGATCAGCGGCCGGCTCGATGGATTGAATGGTTTGCTCATGGTCGGCAATGGCAAAGGCGCATTTGCGCCGCTCCGTGCAGCCCAAAGTGGCATTTATATTCCCGGTGACGCCAAAGGACTGGTGCATTTGACGCTCGCCAACGGGCAGTCAATGGTCGTTGCTGCACAAAATAATGGTCCGCTGCTCGCTTTTGCCGGCGATGTTCGTAGCAATATGGTTTATATCAAACCTGCATTTGAGGACGCATTGCTGGAAGCTACCTACGCCGATGGACGAAAAAAGCGCATTGAACTGGCGTACGGTTCGGGCTATTTGTCGCAGTCGGGCAGGGGAGTGGCGTTGCCCCGGGAAGGATTGCAAAAAGTAATGGCCATTGATTTTCGCGGGCGTTCGCGAGAGGTCGCGTTTTGATGGTTGTCGTATTCCAGTTGTAGCTGCATCCTCGTTGTTGTTACATGCCTGACGGCATTTTTGACCATTAAAGGTTAACTGGTTGTTACCAATATTACATCGCTACGCGATTTTTTCCATTGGACTCGACGTGGAGGTTACAGTTCAATGCATTCAAATGCAGTAGGCATGTAATATTGGTAGCAAAAACGTCGTTGCGGTTATCAGAAATGCCGTCAGGCATGCAATAACATATACGTTGCGATAAAAAGCCAACAGACTTTTACCAGACAAACGTCCCGACTGCTCCGGCTTTCAGGCTAACATTCGTCACGAGCGCGCCATCCTGGATCGTGAATTTCTTCTCCGCATCCGAATCGTTCAGCACGATTAACACCTTTTTTCCGTTCGGTGTCAGGAATGCCACATTCGGCAACTTTTCATCCGCAGGTCGCCCGATCGTCACATTCGTCTCCGAAGGGATCCTTACCGAGCCGGGGCGTACAAACTTCGAGGCATGCGCTACCACATAATAGGCCGCATTGCGGGTCACTTTGTCTCCATCGATGGTAATCCCGCCCAGGCAGCGGTCGCATCCGCCACGGTCGGTGAAGGGGCGGTTTTGCGGGTTACTCGTCAGGTTCCATTCCAGCACCGTTTTGGCCCAGTTCCGGGTAGCGCCTATGGTAAGATTTTTGATGTGGTTCGGGAAATCTTTGGCAAAATCGCCTGGTGCGCCCATCCATTGCTCGGTGAAATAGAGGTTTTTGTCGGGGTGAGCGTCGTGGACTTTCGATAATGCGTCGATGGTGCCTCCATACAGGTGAAATGCCGAGCCGTCGATGTATTTCTTGGCATCCGGGTCGTCGAGGATTGAAATCGGATACTCGGGCTTGTCGGCATTATGGTCGTAAAGAATGATTTTAGTATCAATTCCGGCTTTTTCAAATGCGGGCCCAAGGTGGTTTTTGACGAAAATGGCCTGGTCTTTTGCGAGCATCAGCAAACTGGGGTTGTTGCCAGGGTGTAAAGGCTCGTTCTGAACGGTAATAGCGTCGATGCGAATGCCTTCTTTCTTCATATCCTGCACATACCGCACCAGATACCGCGCATAAGCATCATACCATTCCGGTTTCAGGCTTCCGCCGCGGGTATCGCCGTTGTCCTTCATCCATACCGGCGGCGACCAGGGCGAGCCGAGGATTTTCAATTTCGGGTTAATGGCCAGGATTTCCTTTAAAACCGGGATCACATCTTTCCGGTCCGGACCGAGATCGAAATGCTGCATCTCCGGATCGGTTTGGTCCTGCGGCAAGTCGTTGTAGGAGAATACCTTTTCGTTCAGGTCGGATGCACCGATGCTCACGCGCAGGTAGGCCATACCTATGCCGTTGCCGGCTGTCGAGAAAAGCTCTTTGAGCAATGCCGTGCGGGCAGCAGGGCTCATACCGATCAAATGCTGCGCGCTGCCACCCGTAAGCGTGAAGCCGAACCCGTCGATCACCTGGTATTTCCGCCTGGGGTTCATATGGACGACCGTCGATTCAACAGGAGGCGCATTTTTCGACATTTTCCAGAATCTGAGACTGGGCTGTTGCTGGAAGAGTGCCGATTTATCAGGATTGGTAAGCCAGAAACCGACCTTTTGGGATTGGCCAGGGGCCATCAGGGAGGTTAGCAAACAGATACCGAGCAGTAACAAAGGTTTAGGATTGATGATTTTCATGCGGCGAGGTTTATGAATGAGAGCTTGTGAGTTGAGGGCTTAAAAAGTAGGAAAATTTTTACTTTAACCCGCTGTCACATCCATTTTTTCGATCACTTCTTCCAGGTCGATTCCCTCACCTAAAACGGGTTTGAAAAGGTCGCCTTCCTGCTGGATCCGCTCGATGGCGTTGTAAATCGTGAAGTCTTTCAGCTGCAATCCGATTTTTACCTCATCCCAATGCAGGGGCATCGAGACGGTGGCGCCGGGTTTCGGTCGCACAGAGTAGGGTGCGGCCAGCATCGCTTTTGCACGGTTTTGCAGGTAGTCGATGTATAGTTTGCCTTTGCGGTTTTTGGTCATACGCTCTACGCTGGTGAAATCGGGGAGCTGGTGCTGCACTTGCCCGGCGACCCATTCTGCGAACAGCTGGCATTGGTCGTAGCTGTATTTTGCGCCGAGCGGAATGTAAATGTGCAAGCCCGTGGAGCCGGAAGTTTTGCAATAGGACGGAACAGACAGCGAATCGAGCAGCCCTTTAATGGCCTGGGCCGTTTCGATCACCTGCTCAAACGTGTTAGTCGTGTCGGGATCGAGGTCGAGCAGACACCAGTCGGGATTATCGGGCGTTTCAATGCGGCTATTCCAGGGATTCACGTCGATCGCGCCGAGATTGGCCATGTAGAGCAATGTAGCTTCGTCGTTGCAAAGCATGAAGTTTTTGTTCTCGCCTTCCGAAACATAGGGCGTGGTCTCGATCCAGTCCGGCACTTTGCCGGTGACATTTTTCTGATAAAAGCTTTTGCCTTTAATGCCGTTCGGGAACCGGTTGAGCGAGAGCGGACGGTTTTCCAGGTAAGGCAAAATGAATGGGGCGACCTGGTAGTAATAGTTAATCAGCTCGCGTTTCTGGATTTTGTCATCGGGCCAGTACAGTTTACCCAAATTGGAAAATTTCACTTCATGGCCGTTGATTTTTCTCACCTGCGTTTCTTCTTTGGGATTCAAAAGCGTTTTTCTTTTCGCTTTGGCGGGCTTCTTGATGATTTTCTCACTCTTGGCTTCGATTTCCTCCACCACTTCTTCCGCAGGTTTTTCTACCTCCCGCACGACGTCTTTGGCCGATTTATCTTCCCGCATTCCCTCAAACGACGGATGCCGGAATACGCCATCCTGGGTAATTTCCGTAAAACTGATCTCGCACACGAGCTCCGGTTTCAGCCAGGTCGCATTCGCGTGGGGCGGGTTCGGCCGGAAGCGCGACGGTTTGTTATAATCCGGTGTTTCCTTGAAAGGGCTTTTCTTGGTAATTAGTGGTTTGAAAAGCGCCATCATCTCCTTTTGTTGTTTTTCCTTGAAACCCGTGCCCACTTTGCCGACATATTGCAGCTCACCTTTGTCGTAAGCTGCCAGCAGCAGTGCGCTGAAGAGCTTCGAAGAGCCTTCATTCAAAGTATACCCTGCGATGATGACCTCCTGCCGCTTGCTGATCTTGATTTTCAGCCAGTCGCGCGTGCGGATGCCCGGATAGTATTCGCTGTCGGATTTTTTGGCGATGATGCCTTCCAGCCCCATTTTTTGAGCTGCTTCAAAAAACGCCTTGCCGTCGGCTGCGATGCTGTAACCGAGTTGAACAGGGCTATTTTCGTCTACAATGCTTTGCAGAATGGCTTTCCGTTCGGTAAGCGGCAAATGAATGAGGCTTTTGCCTTCCAGCCAGAGAATATCGAATGCATAATACACCAGCTCGCCATCGGCCTCGCTGCGCCAGTTTTGTAATGCGTTAAAATCGGAAAGCCCTTTTTCGTTGATCACGACAATTTCCCCGTCCATCACCGCATTGATTTTCCATTCGCCAAGCTGCTGATAAACAGGATAGAATTTGTCGTTAAACGACTTTTTGTTCCTCGATTGCAACGTTACCTCGCCTTTATTAAGGTAAGCAAGCGCTCGGTAACCATCCCATTTGACCTCGTATTCCCAGCCGGGATCGTCGAATGGCCCATCGACCAGCGTGGCGAGCATGGGCTGCAGGTCAGCCGGAAATTTTTGCTCTTTTCCCTTTTTCAGGATCGCCGCTACGTCTGCGTCCGGACTTTTTTTTTCCACCGCTGCGTCTTCGGCAGGGTCTTTGGCCTCTGTTTTGCCGGCTGACTTTGTTTTGGCAGGTTTCTTTTCTTCGTGATTGCTTTCCCAAACCGCGTCCCCGTCTTTTTCTATTCCCTGCAAAGTGCGGCGGGAAACGGCGGAGCGGTCTTTTTCTGTGATATCGTCTTCCGAAGCAAACGAATCGCGGTGCTTGATGAGCAGCCAGGCGTTCTCCTCCATCCCTTTGGTTTTCACGAGCGCATACTCCCCCTTCAATTTTTTGCCGTTCAGTTTCACTTTCAGCGAGCCCGAATACAGCTCTTTAAGGGCCAGTTTTTCCTGCGCTTTTTTCCCTTTTACGCCTTTCAGCTTGCCGTTCACCTCTTCCAGTGGCTCATAAGTGCCAAAATCCCAGACCATTACCGTTCCGGCCCCATAGTTGCCCTCGGGGATAATGCCTTCGAAATCCTTATAATCGTAAGGATGGTCCTCCACCATCATCGCCAGCCGCTTCACCGACGGATCAGTAGATGGCCCCTTCGGTACCGCCCAACTTTTAAGCACGCCGTCCATTTCCAGTCTGAAATCATAATGCAGGCGGGAGGCATCGTGTTTCTGGATCACGAAAATGAGCTCTTCTTTGGCAGCTTTACCACCTTTCGGCTCAGGAGTTTTGTCGAAGGAACGTTTTTCGTTGTATTTGGTAAGGCTCATGGTGGGAATGTTGAATGATTGAATGACTGAATGATTGAATGATTAGTCGTGGAACGTGGAATGAGTGAATTTTGAATGAGTGAATGAATGAAAAATTAACTATCCGAATCCTTACAATTTCATGACTACATCTGACTATTTCTGACTATCCCTGACTTTCTCATCAAATCATTCAATCATTCACTCATTCACTCATTAAATTCCACATCGTCAACTCCTGCATCCGGACGTCAACGAGTTCCTGCAACTTCTTCGCATTATCCAGAGCGTGGCCGCCTACGTCATTGTTGAAGAATACCCAGACTTCGTGGCCTCCTTCGGCCCAGCTGGCGAATTTTTCGGCGTAGTCTTCCAGGACATCGTCGGAATAGGGTGAGCTGTACAGGGATGTCGGGCCGTGGAAACGCAGGTAAATATCTTTGGCAGTGATTTCTTCGTGGTAGGGGAACCGGTCGGCTTGTGAGAAAACGAGACTGATACGGTGCTTTTTCATCAAACGAATGCTTTCTTCCGAAAACCAGGAAGGGTGCCGCACTTCCAACGCGAAACGAAAGCCGCTGTACTGGTCGGTTTCTTCATAAAATGCTTCTGCTACCTCCAAATGAAACCGCGAGTTGGCGGGCAGTTGAATGAGGATAGGACCCAGGTGCTTTTTAAACGAACCGAAAATGTTGAAAAACCGCTGTAATGGTTCTTGCGGATCGTGGAGCTTTTTAAGATGGCTCAAGTACCGGCTCATTTTAGGACAAAAAAGGAAGCCTTCGGGCACGGCTTCCACCCATTTTTCAACCGTTTCTTTCGATGGCAATTTGTAAAAGCTGTTGTTGATCTCCGAAACGGGGAAATGTCGGGCATAAAATGTCAGGTATTCCGCAGGTTTCACATTTCCCGGATAGAAAATGCCTTTCCAATGTTTGTAGCTCCATCCGGATGTGCCGATGTGTATTTTTTGCTCCACTTTCGTTTTCAGTTCGTTGTGCAGCGATTAAAAGCAATAATCGTACCGATTGATTATCGGTAGAGCAAGTAATGCGTCGGTATAGTAAGAGGAATGGTTTTTGAAACCTAAATACCTCAAACAAAATAGAAACCAATGGCAGTTATCGATATTCCGGGGGTCGACACCCTGGGTGACCAGGAGGAAACGCTGGGCACGGCCGATGACCTTCGGGAGGAGGTAGTGCTCGACATCATGCAACAGGAAATCGTGGGTAGTATGGTGAAAATCGAATTTGAAACCTCGCTTGGGCTCTGTACCGGCCATTATCTGTCAACAGAGCTCGGGCATGAGGAGATCAACCTCGACGCAGAGTCGCTTGAAAGACTGCGACAGCTTTTTCCCGCCTGCAACGGTGCATTCGTGCATCCGAACAACCGCGATTGGGTGGAAGTGAGCCTGGCAGAGATCATCGGCGGGCTACCTGAATACAAGATTTACAGCCGCGTGGTGACGGGCGGGATTGTATGACGAATGCAGTTATTTGTTGGCTATTCCGATGTAAGAGGCCAAAAAAGTCGGTGTTAATGGCGATTTATTTCGAAATTGGCATTTAAACTTACACCATTACCGCATTCGTTCATGAAGGATATCAGTGTTCAGGATTTGCTGGCGATCGAGGTTTTCAAGGATGTACCTGAGAGCCAGTTACAATGGATGATCGACAACAGCCGGCATTATGAGTTGCAGGAAGGCGATATGATGATCCGTCCCGGCGAACCGCTCATCGGCACGCATGTGATTTTTTCGGGAAGGATTGAACTGTACCGGGTCCAGGCCAACACCAAACAGATAATCTCCGAACTGTTGCCGGGTACCGTTACCGGTATCTTACCGTTTTCGAGGGGCAAAATAGCCATTGCATACGGTGTGTGCCTGGAAACGGCGCAACTGATGACCCTTCCGAAGGAGTTGCTACGGGAAATGGTCACCTCGCATTACGAACTTACCCAGGCTTTGGTGATCGTGATGACTTCGCGCGTACGGGAATTCACCGAGCTTGAACAGCAGAATGAGAAGATGATGGCGCTCGGAAAGCTGTCGGCCGGGCTCGCACATGAGCTGAACAACCCGGCGGCCGCCATTGTGCGAAGCTCTGCGTCGTTGAAGGAGCATTTACTCATGCAACCGGATTCGTTCAAATCACTGCTTTCGATCCATTTGTCGCACGAGGAGATTGACATGCTCAATGATAAAATGGTGCGTTTGCTGAACAATACGAACCGTCCGGTGCTCTCGATGATGAAGCGTTCGGAAAAGGAAGACGAAATCCTCGACTGGCTGGATATGAATAGTATCGACGGCTGCGAGGACATTGCAGATAATCTCGTGGAATTCGGGGTAGGCGAGGATGATCTGGAAGAATTGAAAGGAAAGATCAACCACGATGATCTTTCACCGGTGCTGACCTGGATCAACAACAGCCTGACGACCGAGCGGATGGTGGCCGATATTCAGGAAGCTTCCAAACGCATTGCCGAACTGGTAGGATCCGTGAAAACTTTCACGCACATGGACCGCGGGGGCGAGCGCGAGTACGTAGACATCCACGTGGGCATCCGCAACACGCTTATCATGCTGAATTACAAGTTGAAAAAGGGTAACGTCAAGGTAGTAGAGGATTTCGACCTGACACTACCGCCCGTAAAGGCAATGGTAGGCGAGCTGAACCAGGTTTGGACGAACCTGATCGACAACGCGATCGATGCGCTTGAAAATCAGGCTGATCCGGAGCTGACCATCATCACTCGCCGTGACAAGGAGTTTGTGAAAGTGACGATTTGTGACAATGGACCCGGCGTTCCGGCGGAGATACGCTCCAAGATCTTCGACCCTTTTTTTACGACCAAATCGGTTGGAAAAGGGACGGGGCTTGGCCTCGACGTCGTAAACCGGATCGTGCGTCAGCACCACGGGACGGTCACGCTCCATTCTCAACCCGGACGTACGGAGTTCGAGGTTTGTTTCCCATTTAATGGCTAATTTTAATTCTCAACAATTTAATAGAAGCTCCCATGGCTTTGCCCATTATATTTTCGATTGACGACGACCCGCAGGTACTCCGTGCGATCAGCCGCGACCTGAAATCTCATTACCGTGAAAAATACAGGATACTGAGCACAACCTCCGTGGCGGAGGCGATGGAGAGCCTGCTCGAATTACAGAACCGCGGTGACGAGATCGCGATGTTTATCTCTGATCAGCGGATGCCCGAAATGCAGGGTGTCGATTTCCTGCAAAAGGCCATGAAAATGTTCCCTTTCGCCAAAAGAGTCCTGCTGACGGCTTACTCGGATACCGAGGCGGCTATTAAAGCCATCAACGACGTGCAGCTCGACTATTACCTGATGAAACCCTGGGACCCGCCAGAGGAAAAGCTCTACCCGGCCATCGACGAGCTGCTTCGCGACTGGCAGGGCAACTACCGTCCCGAATTCAAGGGAATTAAAGTGATAGGTTATCAGTTTTCACCCAAAGCGCACGAAATCAAGGATTTCCTTGCCGGTAACCTGGTGCCCTATTTGTGGCTCGATGCCGAATCGAATGAAACCGGCAGGCAGATTTCACAAAGTAATAATCTTTGCCCGGTCGATTTTCCTGCGGTGATATTTGAGGATGGTTCCTTGTTGAAAACGCCCTCGCTGATCGACATCGCAGAGCGCATCGGGTTGAATGCGAAAACGAAGCAGCAGATTTACGACGTGGTGATCATTGGCGCCGGACCGGCGGGGCTTGCCGCGTCGGTATACGGTGCCTCGGAGGGTCTAAGTACTTTATTGATCGAGCGGAAAGCGCCTGGTGGCCAGGCAGGCACGAGTTCGCGCATCGAAAACTATCTTGGTTTTCCAACGGGGCTGAGCGGGGCCGAACTTACGCGCCGCGCGATCACACAGGCGACCCGTTTTGGGACCGAGTTCCTTTCGCCGCAGTTTGTGAAGGAGATTAAATTAAAGGATAAATACAAAACCGTCGTGCTGGGAGACGGTAATGAGGTAAATGCGAAGGCGGTTGTCATTACGACCGGCGTCGATTATCGCAAGCTCGAAACAAAAGGTGTCGAGGATTTTACGGGAAAAGGTATCTACTACGGCGCAGCAAGCACGGAGGCCAGTTCATGCGGCAACAAGGACGTATATGTACTTGGTGGTGGTAACTCGGCCGGACAGGCGGCGATGTATTTGTCCAAATTCGCCAGGAATGTCTATATTCTTGTTAGAAAGAACGATCTCACTTCATCGATGTCATCCTACCTGATCGATCAGATCGCCGGAACGGACAACATCAGTGTTTTGGGTTGCACCGAGATCGTCGAAGCCCAGGGCGACGGCCATCTTGAAAAGCTCAAACTCGTTGATTTGAATACGGGTGAGGAGCGTATTGTTCCCGCCGACGCGCTGTTTATTTTCATCGGAGCCAAACCCTATACCGATTGGGTAGGCCTTGAAATCATCAAAAATAAGAAGGGTTTTATCGAAACCGGCCGGGAGATGAAGAACTACGAGAATTTCAAGGAGGTATGGAAAGCCGATCGTGACCCGTATCTGCTCGAAACGAGTTCGCCAGGGATTTTTGCCGCGGGTGACGTGCGTGCCGGTGCGATGAACCGGGTTACCTCAGCAGTAGGCGAAGGGTCGATGTCCATCAGTTTTGTTCACCAATATTTAAGCGAAGTGTAATGGCTCAGGTTTGTAAGCATATAGAAGATATTCAACAGATTAAGGTCGCCGGGGAGTTGGTTTGCGAGGAATGTAAAAAAGTTGACGGCTGGTGGGTGCATCTGCGCACATGCCAGACTTGCGGCGCCACACTGTGCTGCGACAGCTCGCCTGCCAAGCATATGACCAAGCATTTCCACCACACCGGCCACCCGGTAGCGTCCTCGGCCGAGCCCGGCGAGAAGTGGTTGTGGTGCTATGAGGACGAGGCGTTTGTGGAGTATGAATGAGTCAACGATTGAATGATTGAATGATTGAATGAGCCGCCGGGAACTTAGTGAATGCATTGGTTAAGTAAAGTCAAGTTTGGTCAGGTATTGTTCTTTCTAACGACAATGATGACAATTCATGACTATCTCTGACCTGATGACTATTCAATCATTCAATCATTCAGTCATTCAATCATTCGGTCATTCAAAAATTAAAATCCATCCCGCCCGCTCATTTGAATTTCGTAACTTTGCCCCATGACGAAATCTGCGACGATCGAACAGTTCTATAAGGATACCTCCATGCTGATACCCGGGCCGGTTCAGAAGGAGGTGGGGCATTTCAATATTTTCAGGACCGACGAGCTGTACCGTGTAGCAGCGAAAAACCGGGTAATGCCTTACAACCGGCGGGCTTACTATAAAATCAGCCTCATTATCGGACGCAACCGGGCGGAGTATGCCGACAAAGTGATTGATATCGAGCATAATGCATTGCTTTTTGCCACACCGCTTATCCCATACAATTATGTGCCGCAGGATGAAAACCAAGCCGGTTTCTTCTGTATTTTCTCCGAAGATTTCCTCACGCAGGACAACAGCGGCGTGCGCCTCCGCGAGTTGCCGGTGTTTAAGCCGGGTGGTAACCCGATCTTTTTCCTGAACGACGAGCAGATCGAGGACATTAAATACATTTTCAGGAAGATGTTCCGGGAAATCGAATCGGATTATGCGTACAAATATGATTTGCTGCGTAACTATGTGATCGAGCTGATCCATTTCGGGCAGAAGTTGCAGCCAGCCACTTCGCTTTTTACTGAAACGAATGCCTACAAGCGGGTTTCTTCCCTTTTCATTGAATTGCTTGAACGCCAGTTCCCGGTTGAGCCGCCCCATCAGAAGCTGAATTTACGCTCGGCCAAGGATTATGCCGACCAGCTTTCGATTCACGTCAACTATCTCAACAAGGTTTTAAAGGAGATTACAGGCAAAACGACCACCGAGCTCATTACTGAGCGGATTATTAAGGAATCCAAGATCCTTTTGAAGCATACCGACTGGAATGTGTCCGAGATCGCATATAGCCTTGGTTTTGAGGAAGCTTCGCATTTCAACAACCTTTTTAAGAAACATACCGCGGTGAGTCCGCGGGCATTCAGGGCTTAGATTTGAATTTCGTAAGTTTTGATTTGAAACCCGCAAATCCGGCCGGATAGTGCCCGCTACCTTTGTTCCATCAATTTTTAACAACAAAAAAGATGGAATCATTAAGTAAAATAGCATTGGTTACCGGCGGAAGCCGTGGCTTAGGAAAAAACATGGCGCTTCGGCTTGCAGAAAAAGGAAATGATGTGATCGTCGTTTACAGAAGCAAAGAACAGGAAGCGGCGCAAGTCGTGGCGGCCATTGAGGCATTGGGTCAGAAATCGGTGGCTCTTCAATTGGACACCGCGGATGTGAAGTCTTTCGATGGGTTCTTTTCCAAACTTTCAGGTATTTTGAAAGACAAATGGAACCGTACTTCGTTCGACTTCCTGGTCAACAATGCAGGTATCAGCCGTCCTTCGGCATTTCATGAAACCAGCGAAGAAGATTTTGACGACCTTCTGAACGTGCATTTCAAAGGCGTTTATTTCCTTTCCCAAAAAGCATTGCCGCTGCTTGCCGACAGTGGCCGGATCGTGAATCTCTCCACAGGCCTCGCACGCTTTTCTACCCCGGGATACGCGGCGTATGCATCCATGAAGGGCGCGATCGATACGCTGACACGCTACATGGCCAAGGAGCTGGGCGGGAGGGGTATTACCGTGAATGCATTGGCTCCGGGCGCGATATACACCGATTTCAATAGCGAATCATTCGACAATCACCCCGGCCTGACCGACTTTATCAGCAATGTCACCGCACTTGGCCGGGTAGGTGAGCCTGACGACATCGGAGGCGTGGTAGCATTTCTGTGCTCGGAAGATGCGCGCTGGATCACCGGTCAGCGGATCGAAGTTTCGGGCGGGATGTTTCTCTGAAACAGTAAAGCCGCCGCAGGTATGAACCCGTGGCGGCTTTACTGTCAGTAAGCCTCCCGGCTACATTTTGTTGCCCGAGAGTTTCAAATGCACGTCGATACCCGGCTTGATGGACGCTTCGTCCGGCAGGCCGGGCTCCGTCGCATAGTTCATACCCCACAGGGTACGATCGAACTGGGTAGTCGCCTCGAGCGTGAATGAATCGCCGTTCAAATCGATCCGGGCGGGAAAAGTGACGGGATTACTCTTTCCTAACATCGTTAAATGACCTGTCACCTCAAAATTGGCGCCCGAAACCACGCCGGCCCCGGTGCCGGAATAGGGGGAAACGCTCATAATTTCAAAGGTTACGTTGGGGTGGAGCGCCATATCGAAGAAATCGGCGCTTTGCAGGTGATGGATAAGCTGATGTTTCAGCTCGTCGGTCGGCAGGTTAAAATTGGCGATCGATGCGAGCGGGAGAGTAAACGACCCGCTTTTCACCTTTCCCCCGTCGATCACGAGGCTGTTGCTTTCTACCCCGATCGACCCCTCATTGAAGTAACCCGTTTTAAGATAACCTTTCCATTCCGCAACGGAAGATTGGTCGAGGTGGTAGTTGGTCGTGGTGGGCGCATCGTGGTCGGTGCAACCGGTAAATAGTGCGGCGAGTGTTAACAGTGTTAGAAATTGCTTTTTCATGGTTTGAATTGTTTTCATGGCTGATTGTGATTTCGATGCAAAGCTAGTCGCGGTTTTGCTGCCGCGGCCTACGCGAGACGGATCGAAAACTACGCGCGACGGATTTTGTGGCATTTGCCGGAGGATTGGTATTGGGATCAATAATTGCGTTATTTGTGGCCAGATTTAGTCATTAATCCCCGGGCAATGTCAATTAAAGGACCCATTATTTCGATAGAGGACGACGCCGACGATCAGTTTCTCATCAAGAGCGTTATCGAGGAGCTTGACATTACTAACGAGCTTTTGTTTTTCAATAACGGGGTCGAAGCACTGCTTTACCTTGAAACCACACGTGACCAGCCATTTCTGATCATTTGCGATATCAATATGCCTGTCATGAATGGGCTGGAGCTGCGCGAGCGGATCGAAAAGAACGAGTACCTGCGGAAGAAATCGATACCGTTCGTATTTCTGAGTACGGCCGACAATCCCCTGGTGATCGAAACGGCGTACGGTTCCACGATCCAGGGTTTTTTCAAAAAGGAAAACAGTTTTGAAGACCTTAAAACAAGGATCAGGGTAATTTATGATTACTGGTCATATTGCCTGCACCCCAATCATTATCATTGATTTGATTGTGATTCTCTAAATTCCTGTAAGTCAGCGTAACGTCGAAGTGTTTTATATCCGGTGGGAGTTTTCCCACCTTACTACCCGATAGATGGCAGAGAACCCGGTCGGACTTATTTTTCTTAAAATTTCCAATGCTTGTTCCATCGTAAGTTTATCCTCCGGATCTGCCATTATCAGCTCGTCGTTCTCTTCATCGTAACCTTTGACATTTAGCCAATAATCCAACGAATCTTTGTCAACCCGGCGAACCTGTACGATGTGCGGGCCATCATGCCCATAATCTCTTTCCATGCTGATGAATGTTTAAGTACCACAAAATTTATTTCGATAGTATCGAAATTTCGACAGCAAGTCTAGCGGTAGGTTATTGTTACTTTGAAGCTTTTTTTCTGGCAATCTGTTAGTGATTTACGATTACTGATCGTGCTGCCCGTGCCTAATCACTATCATTGACGTGGTTGTGATTTTGTGAGGGGTATTTGAGCTCGGGAGACAGTATGTATCATGCGTCGGCCGATTTCAATAAATGGCTTTTCTACAAACCTGAAAAGGAAGTAGCTGAGAAAAACGCACACGACAGCCACTGCAAAGAAGCCTAGAATTGCGATTTGTATCCTGGATAATTCGGGCAGAAAAGTGATAAGTATCTGTAATACAATACCGATAATCATCGTGTGTATTAGGTAGAAAGAATAGGAAATATCAGCTCCAAAGGAAGCTGTTTTTGTCGAAAGGATGCTTCTAAGTGAGTCCAGAATCCTAAAAAGCCATTTAGGAATAGCGAACTGAATCTCGTCCAAAAAGATCAGGAGCAGGAGCGCCAGAACCAGCACAACCGTTGTATTGGATTGAAATGGCAGTGTTACGGACGCAGCAACCAGCAGGTAAGTGAGATGTATTTGCCTCAATTTTACCGCCCCTGCGATAATTCCGATTATAAAAAGCGGCATTGCAAATAAAAGTGCAGCCGGTAATTTGTAAGTCGGTAGCCCGATTGCGCTGCATCCGAAATTGACTGCCCTGAGCGATACGATTGCAACTACTACGAATGCGATGATACCTACTATAATTCTTTGCCGTTGTTTTCTGCCGCTGGAAAACATTCCCAGGAATAGAAACGGGAAAATCAGGTAGAACTGCGCTTCCAATGAAAGACTCCACGTAACGCCAAGTACGCTATCGTAATACCGCGGAAACAGGCCGTGCACCATGAAAATGTGAGAAATCAGATCGGATACACTTGGCTGCATCATTGATCGAACTGTTCCCCATTGGCTGACATTACCGCCGGTGAAGAATATCAGATTGGCTTCGTTCATTTTAGCTAATGGCACGAAGGTTATAAAAGCCACGATGATACATAAAATGTAAATGGGATATAACCTGAAAAATCTACGTTGCCAAAATTTCAAATGGGTGCTTTGATCGCTGTACGGCTCTTTTGAGCGGCGTTCAATGTAATTATATGTCATTAAAAAGCCGGTGATAACCATAAATCCATTTACGGCATTGACCGGTCTATTGAAGGTTTCAGTCAGAATCGAAGGTAATTTAAAAAACATGGTCCCGCCGATCAAAGTATAGTAATGAGCAGCAAAAACCCAAAATGCCAGTAAAAATCGAAAGCCGTCCAAAAAGCCAATACGAGGGCTTTGATAGTTGCTGTTCATAAAGGTATTAGAGACGTGAGTAGGAATTTGGCAATATAGTTATTTCCTGGAAAAATTTAATTGCCTGCGGAGGTTTTGAAACTTGAAATTTGTTGCAGTAAAAATCTGATCCGATATTGCGCGCATGAAATTTGGGGTAAGGAGCCGCGTTTTTAGGTGAACCTAATTGAATTATGAAAAAACACACATAGGTGACGGTTCCTGGAATGAAGAAATATTTTTTTTAGCTTCATTACGGTAAAAGTTTCAGCCATTACATTCATCATCGCTCTGATTTGGACTTTTATCCGGGGATGGAAATTGCGCCGTTAGGGTGTATGTGCTTGACTGGGAAATGGAGGATTACGGGTAAAAAAAGGAATCGGGGCCTATTATGCTACCTGCATCTAATCATTATCTTTGGCCGGAGTTTAACCCCTGGCTATTAAGCATGAAAAAAATACTAATCGTAGACGACGAGGAGAAGCTTCGCGGATTGATGGGCCGGGTGATCAAATTGGAAGGCCTTGAGGTGATCGAAGCAGGCGATATCAAAACGGCCTGGAAGAAACTTGATCAGTCGGATATCGATGTGGTGCTTTGCGACGTGAAGCTGCCGGATGGCAATGGCGTCGAGTTTTCCAGGGTATTGAAGGAGAAATATCCGTTGTTAGAAGTGATCCTGCTCACCGCTTATGGTAACATTCCCGATGGCGTGCAAGCCATCAAAAATGGTGCTTTCGACTATATTACCAAGGGCGACGATAACAACAGGATCATTCCGCTCTTATACAAAGCCATTGAAAAAACCGAGCTGAACCGCAGGGTAATCAGTCTGGAAAAACAACTTGGGGAACGGTTGTCATTCGATGCGATCATCGGTAAATCCAAAAAGTTGCAGGCTTGCGTCGATCTCGCCCGCAGGGTAGCGCCCACGGATACGACGGTTCTGCTCCTGGGTGAAACGGGCACGGGAAAAGAGGTTTTCGCACAAGCCATTCATCAGGCGAGTAACCGGGCCAAGAAGTCGTTCGTAGCTATCAACTGCTCTGCATTGGGCAGAGATTTACTCGAAAGCGAGATGTTCGGGCACAAAGCAGGCGCATTTACCGGCGCCACGCGCGATAAAAAAGGTCTTTTCGAAGAAGCCAACAACGGAACGATATTCCTGGACGAAATCGGCGAATTAGCCCCTGAGTTGCAGGCCAAGCTACTACGCGTGCTGGAATCCGGGGAGTTTATCAAAATCGGGGAAACACACCCTACAAAGGTAAATGTACGGGTGATCGCCGCTACGCACAGGGATTTGCCCAAGCAAATCGAGGCTGGTGAGTTCCGCAGCGATCTGTTCTACCGGCTTTCTGTCTTTCAGATCACACTACCCGCATTACGAGAGCGTACGGCCGACATAGGGGCGCTGGCGGAAAGTTTTGCGGCGCGGTTTGCATTGAAAACCAATAAGAAGGTCACGTCACTTTCTCCGGCTTTTATCGATGCATTGGAAAAGAATCCCTGGAACGGCAATATCCGCGAACTTAAAAACGTAATCGAACGCAGCGTGATCCTCACTGACGGTCCTGTGCTGGATATTGAAAGTTTGCCGTTTGAAATGCAGCATCCGAGACAGGACAGCGGCAAAAATATGTCGGCATTCTCGCTTGCGAGTTCCGAGAAGCTGCATTTGCAAAAAGTCCTCAACTACACCAATGGCAACAAAGCCGAAGCGGCGCGGCTACTTGAAATAGGCATAGCTACCCTTTATCGCAAGATCGACGAGTACAAACTCTGATCCTATAAATAAAAATGTCTTCTTCCGACATTGACCTCGTAATACTTTCCTGAAATGAAGATCAAAACCAAATTGAGGCTGGGTATAGGCCTGCTTTTCGCCATGATTACCGTGCTGGCGGTCGTGGGCATCAGGCAGGTAAGCCTGCTTTCGGCCGACTCGCGTAACATCCTGATCGCCAACCATAATTCCCTTGAGTATACCCGCCAGATGCTACGAGCGCTCGACGAACTGCAAGTACATGCGGGCGCGTTGGATACCTTTAAGAAGAACCTTGAAGCCCAGCAGAAGAACATTACCGAAATAGGGGAAAAGGAGCTGACAGAGCAGCTGACAGATCATTTTGAAAAGTTGAAAATGAACGTCCGCGATAAGGAAATCGTGGAGCTGATCCGTAACGACGCCCTGGAAATCATGAGCATTAACCTCGGTGCAATCAACCGCAAAAGCCTCATTGCCGGCCAGACGGCCAAAAGCTCGATGGTCTGGATTGGTATTACGGGCACATTGTGCTTCATTATCGCATTTACGCTGCTCGTAAACCTGCCGGGCAACATCGCCAACCCGATCCGGGAGCTCACTGAAAGTATCCGTCAGATCGCAAATGAGAACTATACCGAGCGAGTGCATTTTGGCAGCCGGGACGAGTACGGCCAGCTCGCGCAGTCGTTTAATACGATGGCCGAAAAACTGGAAGAGTATAACAGCAGTAGCCTGGCCAGGCTGATGATCGAAAAAAAGCGCGTGGAGACATTGATCGACAATATGCATGACCCGGTAATAGGCCTGGACGAAAACCGGAAAGTGATATTTGCCAATGAAGTGGCCCGGAAGGTTACCGGTTTGCAGGTATCCGAGCTTGTCGGCCGGAATGCAATGGACATCGCATTGCATAACGACCTGGTGCGTTCGTTAGTCAAAGATATTTCCGACCCGCAGGCGAGGAGCGGTGGGCAGGGGGGCGCTATGAAGATCTACGCCGACGACAAAGAGAGCTATTTTGAAAAAGAATACGTCGATATTTCTATCGTGCCGACGGGCGAGCAGAAGCCACGATCGATAGGGCATGTGATCATCCTCCGCAACGTGACGCCTTACAAGGAGCTGGATTTTGCCAAGACCAATTTTATCGCCAATGTCTCGCATGAGCTAAAAACACCCATTTCTTCCATTAAAATAACCCTTGACCTGCTTCGTAACGAGCGTATGGGTGCAACCAATGAGGAGCAGCGCAGCCTGCTCGACAGCATCCGTGAGGACGCCGACCGGCTTTTGAAAATTACCGGCGAACTGCTGAACATTACCCAGGTAGAAAGCGGCAAGATCCAGCTGAATATCGCAGGGACCTCGCCTCGGGAGATCGTTCAGTATGCCATTGCGGCTAATGAAACGCAGGCGGAAAGCAGGAATATCAGTCTGCAAATTGAGGACCGTGGCGTGCGGTCTAGTGTACTGGCCGATTCGGAGAAAACGGCCTGGGTGCTTACCAACCTGATTTCAAATGCAATCCGCTATTCCTACGACCATTCCAGCATCCGCATTGTCCTGGAAGAGGACACCGGATCGGTGCGCATTGCCGTAGTCGACAACGGCCAGGGGATTTCGCAGGAGTATAAGGGAAAGATCTTCGACCGTTATTTCCGGGTGCCAGGGTCTACCAAAGAAGGTACCGGCCTGGGCCTCGCGATCAGCCGCGAATTCATGGAGGCCCAGGACGGCACGCTCACGGTCGAAAGCGAACTGGGAGCGGGAAGTACTTTCACGATTGCATTGAAAAAGCCCGCCTGACGTGCTACTCGACCACACGCACGCCTACGTACGAGGACGCCGCGCCCGACAAGTACACGCGGTGAGTCGCCTTTTGAAAATCGGATGCATTGGCTTTGTAAATATTCACAAACTTCTGCGGGTTGCGGTCCACGAGCGGAAACCAGGAACTTTGAACCTGGACCATGATCTTATGGCCCTTTTTGAAGCGGTGTGCCGCGTCCTGCATGTCGAATTTCACATTTTCGACCTTGCCGGGCGTCATAGGCTCGGGTTTGGAGAAGCTTTTACGGAATTTGGAACGCATTACCTCGCCGCGGACCAATAACTGGAAACCACCCATTTTCATGTTGGGATTGACGGGACTGTCGTTCGGCGCGTCGCCGGGGTAAACATCTATCAGCTTCACTACAAAATCGGCGTCGTTGCCCGTGCTCGAAACGAAGAGGTCGGCAAAGACATTTCCTGAAATGGTCACGTCTTCCTTCAAAACGTCGGACTCATACACAAGCACATCCGGGCGCGAGGCGGCAAAACGCTGGTCTTCGTACATAAAATCGCTGCCCCGGATAATGCGTATTTCGGAGGTATAAGGCACCGGCTTATCCGGGTCGCTGAGGTATTCGTGAAAGGCTGGTTTGGCGCCTGCCTGCATGGTGGTAATAGTTGGGGAAAACGATAATGTACCGTCCGGATGCAGGTACAGCTTTTTTTCGACTGTGTTTTTCGGCGGCCACTGGTCGTATTTACGCCATTCATTGGAACCGGTTTCGAAAATGTAAGCCTTGGGCAATTTCGGATCGGGCTGGTCTTTCAGATAATGGTTAAAAACCGGCAATTCGATTTCCTTTTGGTAAAAAGCGCTTGTCTTGGCGCCAAACCGGATGTTTCCAAGCGATTCTCCCGTACCGCGCGCCCAGCCGCCATGAATCCACGGGCCCATCACAAGCCAGTTCGGCGTTTGAGGGTTTTGGCTGGAAACCGCCTGATAGGTTTTTAATGGCCCGTACAAATCTTCCTGGTCAAACCAACCGCCTACGACCATGACCGCCGGCTTGACGTTTTTCAAATGCGGTACGGGCGTACGGGCCTTCCAAAAGTCGTTGTACGTCTCATTCTCCATCATCTGGTTCCAGATGCGGTTCTGCCCTTTGAAAATCTGCTGGTCGAAATTTTTCAGAGGCCCCATTTTCTTGTAAAACTCGTACGAATCGGGCGTTCCGTAAGCTGAAAACTGCGGGGCACCTTTGGCGCTGGGAACGGGCCGTGGCGCGCCATATGAGGACAGGAATGCAAATGTGCCCATCAGGAAAAACGCGCCGTTATGGTGCCGGTCATCACCCATAAACCAGTCGGTGACCGGCGCCTGGGGGGAAGCGATTTTTAATGCCGGGTGTGCTTCGACGGCCGTCATCGTCGTGTAGTAACCCGGCGCCGAAATGCCCCAGGTGCCCACTTTACCGTTATTTCCTTCGACATTCTTAATGAGCCATTCGATGGTATCGTAGGTATCGGAGCTTTCATCAATATCGGTTTTGTTCTTTTTTGCAGGAATAAAAGGCCGGTACGCCTCGAAATCGCCTTCCGACATAAATTTGCCACGAACGTCTTGATAAACAATAATATAGCCTTCGCGCGCAAAGAGCATACTCGGCCCCAGGGAGGTTTTGTATAAATCTTCCCCGTAAGGTGCCACGCTATAAGGCGTGCGGTTGAGCAGGATCGGATAGGTTTTGGTTTTGGAAATGTCTTTGGGAAGATAAATGGCCGCAAAGAGTTTGATGCCATCGCGCACCGGGATCTGTCGCTCGATCTTCGTGTAGTGCTCGCGGATGTAGAGGGAGTCTTCTTTCGCATTGGTTTGTGCCCTTATGTTTGAAGTCATCAGGGTTGCGAGAACGATCAGTAAGGCGACGCGCGGACATGTGATGAACCGGCAAATCAAGGAGTGAAGTAAGGATGTTTTCAAAACGGTTGCAGGATTAGTTTTAGCCAATTTAATATAAAACAGCATACAATCGCAGTCGGCAACCATTTCGTCGAGGTGGGTTTCGCGTCAGCCATTGCCGCTTATCACATCGCTATTGGAATTTTGAAGTCAGTACTGTATATTGCATAGTACCTTGTAAAACAATTTCTAGCCATGAAAATTAAATCACTACTAATCGCTCAAATTGCCGCATTCGCCCTGCTGATCTCCTGCAATAACGGTGATGTGAACATCGCCGTGAAGGATGATGACGGTTACTATCGGTTCAAGGCCCATTTTGATGACAACTTGTCGCCACGGGTCAGCGAATTTCTGAATGACCACATTTCGCCGATACGGATAGATCCGGAGCAGGAATCGAAAGTTATTACCGTTTTGGCAGACCAGACCAAACTGACTGTCGAATCCTCGCCGGGAGAGCTGATGATTTACCTCGACAAGGAGGAGAACAGCCGCGCTTCTTACCACCGCGTCAAAAACCTTTGCGAGGGGGTCAAGGACGTCATTCTCAAACATAATAAATAGCCGCCTGGAAAACGCCGGAGCAACCTCGACCGCTGGCCGAAAATTTCTATTTTTGATAAACCAACGGCCCGGTTACAATGGCTTCCAAAACGATCAGTGATTTTTACCGCAAACACAGGCAGGAATTGCTCTATGGGGTATCTCTTGCCTTGTTGCTTTTTGTGCTCAGATGGCTCGAATTGCGGTTCCTGATCATCGACCATATCATTGAGATCTACGTCGGTGCCATTGCGCTGCTGTTTACCGGGCTGGGTATATGGCTGGCTCACAAACTTACTACGCCCAAAGTCGAGACGCGGATTGTGGAACGTGAGGTGTATGTGACGGCAGGCGATGAATTCACTATCAACGAGCCGGAGCGACTAAGGTTGGGCATTAGCTACCGCGAGCTGGAAGTGCTGCGACTGGTATCCGAGGGGCTGAGCAACCAGCAAATCGCCGAACGACTGTTTGTGTCGCTCAACACGGTAAAGACGCATTCATCGCGGATTTTCGAAAAGCTGGAAGTCCGTAATCGTACGCAGGCAGTGGAGCGCGCGAGGCGGCTACGGCTCATTGCGTGATGTTGGTATGGGTAGCGTGGGCAAGTCAGGTGTGGTCAGGAAAGTCAGGCGTAGTCAGGGAATGGGTCAGTAGGTCAGGTGTAATTAACAGTCGATGACAATCCCTGACCACACCTGACTTGCCTGTCTACCTGACCATTCTTGACAGTCCCTGACCAAAGATTGAACGGCAATTTCCAGTGTAGTTGCAAAATCACCCGAAAGTATGAGTGCAAAACCGTAATTCCGCTTCAATTTCGCCGCATTGTCAGCTATTTAAACAATATGATATGAACAGGATCATTGTTATCTGCGGCCTTATTTCGGGCGTGATCGTTTCCACTTTCATGGTTGCCTCCATGGCGGTCTGTTATCAGAAAGAGAGTTTCGATGGCAACATGCTGCTGGGATACGCGGCTATGCTGCTATCTTTTTCGATGGTTTTTGTAGGAATAAAAAATTACCGCGACAAATACAGCGGCGGCTCGGTCTCTTTTGGAAAGGCGTTTAAAATCGGTTTGTTCATCACACTCGTGGCATCGACGGTATATGTGATCGTCTGGCTGATCGACTACTACCTTTTTATCCCCGATTTCATGGACAAATACACCGCGCATTTGCTGAAAGAGTTCCAGGCGGAGGGCCCGACTGCGGCCGAGCTAGATGCGAAGGTGACCGAGCTGGCCGGATATAAGGAAATGTACCGGAGCCCGCTGATGGTGATTCTGTGGACCTATTTGGAAATTTTGCCGGTCGGGCTTGTCGTTACGCTCATTTCCGCGCTGATACTTAAAAAACCGGGTGCGGCGGTACGCTCGGCGTAACTTGGTTGGCGGGAACAGATCAGTTGAACAATATTTTAAGAGCGTTAAATAATATTTGGAACTAATACTACGAAATGGAGGGTTGGCAGATCAAAGGTTTTTAGTATAATCGCCTGAAAATCTTTTGATAACCACAAACCCTTCATTTTCGTGAAAAAACTCTACCTCCTGCTGGTGGCGCTGCTGCCGCTTGTCGCAATGGCACAATGTCCCACCGATCTGCAGATCAGTGATCAGGCTGCCCTGGATAATTTTGTTACGAATAATCCGGGTTGTGTGAACCTGCCGGGGAATCTCGTCATTGAAGGTGCTGATATCGTCAATCTTACCTCCCTGAGCACACTCACAAGCGTAGGAGGTAGCATCACGATCCGCAACAATCCATTGCTTACAACACTGACGGGCCTCGGGAATATTATTTCGGTTAATGCTTCGGTAAAAATATATAGTAATCCGTCCTTGGAGAGCCTTGCCGGGCTTGAAGGCCTCACTGCGGTACCGGGTAGCCTTATCATCGATACCAATGCCGTGCTGAAAGATCTCGCAGGGATCAAAAACATTCTTTCCGTAACCGATTCGCTGGTTGTAGCGCTGAGCGATTCGTTGAAGTCGATCAGCGACCTCACAGTTACTTCGGTTGGTTCTGTCGTGGAAATATATGATAATCCGGCACTGGAAAGCCTGGCAGGCCTGGAAGGCCTAACCACCGTGCCGGGCGACCTGATCATCGACGGAAATATCGCGCTGAAAGACCTGGCCGGGATCGGGAACATCGTTTCGGTAGGTGGCTCGCTTATTATCGGGACGACGGATTCGCTCAGATCAATCAGCGATCTTGCGATTGTCTCGGTCGACAGTTCGGTGCGAATTGGGTATAATACCAATCTTGTTTCGCTTGCAGGACTGGAAAACATTACGCAGATCAATGGCGACCTGGAAATTACGAATAACCTTTCGATCAAGGATTTAACAGGATTGGCAGGGCTTACGTCGATAGGAGGCAGCGCTTATTTCGATTTCAACGACAGCCTCGTGACTCTCCAGGGCATTAACCAGTTGACGTCCATTGGTGAAGAGCTTTTCCTGGAATATAATTTGTTGCTCGAAAATTTGGGTGGACTTGAACAGTTGACTTCTATTGGCAGCCATCTCACCATTGCCGATACCGACAGCCTGACCGATATTTCGGCATTGAGTAGTCTGTCTTCGGTAGGTGGCGGGTTTTATTTATTCGGAAATCTGGCGCTTACCAGTTTGAACGGTTTGCAGGGCGTTCCCTCTTTCGGCAACGAAATGGTGATCACCCTAAACCCTGCGCTGGAAAGCCTTGATGGACTGGACGGCCTGACATCCGTCGGAAATCTCGGGGTACAGATTGTTCTCAACTTTTCGTTGAAAAACCTGGATGCATTATCCTCACTTACAACGATAGATGGCGACCTGATGCTGTTGTACAATTTTGCATTAGCCAACCTTTCCGGCCTGAGTAACCTGCAAGCGCTTGGCCCACAGGGGACCCTGACGATCGTTGCGAATGACTCGTTGGTTGATTTGCAGGGACTAAATGGCCTTACCACCGTCGATAGGTTATTTATAGAGATGAACCTCGGTTTGAAGTCCTTGTCGGGACTCGATAACTTAGTGACGATAACGGATTCTGCGTCAATATCTTATAATGATAGCCTGGCGAACCTGAATGGCCTGGCCGCACTGCAAAGCATTGGTGCTGGTTTGCTGATGACCGAAGATTCGCTACTTACGAGTCTGGACGGTTTAAATAGCCTCCATACCATTGGCGGCACGATTACCATCGCCGATAATGCAGTGCTGGAAACCTGCGCAACAGCGAAATTCTGCGCCATTCTTAAAACCAAAACGGTCGATGAGGTGCTGATTGAGGATAATCTCGGAGACTGTGAGACACGGGAAATGGTAGACCTCGCTTGCATACAGCTCCCGGTCACCTTAATATCCTTCTCAGCAAAGAAAGAAGGACGGGCTGTACTGCTCGAATGGTCGACGAGCGCAGAGACGAATAGTGATTATTTTGAGATACAACAAAGCGATGCAAGCGGAAAGGTGTGGGTTGCTATTGGTAAAAAGATGGCTGCGGGTGAAAGCGTCGTCGTGAAACCCTACACTTTTGTCCATTCCAACCCGCTGAAAGGCACTAATCTGTACCGCCTTAAAATGGTCGATTTCGCCGCCGGCGGCAGGGATGGGGCTTTCGCTTTCAGCAATATCCAGGTGGTAAGGTTTGATGATCTGCCGGAGCTTGAAATTTATCCCAACCCGGTTTCTGTTAGCCTGATCGTCCGTCCGCTGAATGGCACTATTCGTGAAATAAAATTATTCAATGCGGCCGGCAAGTGTGTCATGGTCAGATCGTTGAATGGCGTGTCTCAACCTGATTCTACGATGGTCCACACGGGTGATCTGCCGGGCGGAATGTACGTGGCAAAAGTCGCCTATGCGGATGGAGTCGTGCATACGGAAAGGTTTGTCAAGAAATAAGTGCTTACCGGATCGCCAGCTTTTTGACCACGCTCCGGCCGTTAATGTTCACTTTCAGGAAATAAATGCCGGTTGCAAGCTGGGTCGGAAGAAATGCGGCGGGCGTCTGGCTGATCGTCATTTTCCGTGTGTCCAAAATCCGTCCCGAAACGTCGGTGAGTGTCAGCCCGGCGATCTGGGTCGTTTGTCCGGCCGTCCGGATCTGCATTTGGCTTGCCGATGAGGGGTTTGGGATAATTTCGATTTGAAGCAAAATATCCGGCTCGGCAGCCAGAATAGGATCGCGCAGTGCTACGGAGACGATCGGGGAGTAGACGATCCGTCCGTCCAGGGCGGTTACGGCAAGCCGATAATAATAGGTACCGGCCGGCAGCGTACGGGCTTGCTCGTCGGCGAAAACATATGCCCGGGATTGCTGCGAGTTTGTAGCGCCTGAGACTTTACCTATTTCCGTAAAATTGCTGCCGTCGGTAGAGCGTTGTACAGCATAATGCGATAGTTCGGCTTCCGTTTCACTGGACCATTTGATGGTAACCAAATTCTGTGCGTCTGCATCAGCCGACAAACTTGTCAATTTTGCAGGCTCAGGTTTGGGCACTTTGACGTGAAAAACGTCTTGCACGCAATTCTTATCATCTTTCACAATATAGTCGGTACTCTGCGCAGGCTGAACTGTAATGGTCTGTGTTTTCGAACCATTACTCCACACATAGTCGCCTACAAATGACGCTTTCAGCTCGATGGACTGGTCGAGGGCTATTTCGTGTGTTGTTTCCTTGTTTACGTCCTTTTCCATCGTAAACCGGTCCCGGATGACGCCGTCGGTTCCTATCCATTTAAGATCCAGCCGGTTGCCTTCCACTTCAAGCACTAGCCCGCCGCCGTGCTGAGCGTCGGAATGATACATGGCCTTATGGGGGAAATCCGGTTTGGGGTTGCCCAGCTGCCCGCTCGATCCCGCCACGACGTATACCGTACCACGGCTTTGCGGGGTATTTTTGATGTATGGGCATGAATTGTCCGAGCCGTCGTAGCGTGCCGAGGAGCCGTCGATGACGTGTTTTGCCGGGTCGAACGTGTTGGCGTATCCGTAATGCCCGCCCATGAGGCGCGAGCGCTCGTAGACATGGCTGTGCCCGCAGAGGATCAGGTCTACACCGAGCCTTTCGAGTATTCGGATGAAATTCTGGCGAATGGCCGTCATTTCAGGATCGCCGTCCGATTCCCGGGAACCTTTCGAATAGGGAGGATGATGCCAGTATGCAACTACCCAGTCTTTGTTTTTGTTGGCGGCAAGGTCTTTCTTGATCCATTGTACCTGCCTGCCAAGCGTGTCGTAAAGCCTGGTGGAATTGTCTTCCCTGCCATAGGAATCCAGCGACAGGAAGTGCACATTGCCATAATCGAATGAGTAAAAGGCTTCCGTACCGGATGGCTCTCCACCAGCTTCGCCTTTGGTGGGCATCGTGAAAATATCGTAATAAGGGATCTGATGGTCATTTTGCCGGGCCGGATTATCGTTGTCGTAATCGTGGTTGCCCGGGCTTGGGAACAGGGGATTTTTTTTGAGGAAGTTTTCTTTGTAATGGGCAAAGAAATTGGATTGGTACTCGGCATCGCGTCCAAAAGAATAGGCATTGTCGCCCAGTAAGAGCCACGCATTCATGTAATTCTGCCCCAGATATTCGCTGATTCTCGCCCGTACTTCGTCCTGTATGACAGCATGGGTACCGCAGTCGCCCAGCACGCCAAAACGATATTTACCTGGTTTTCCCGCAACGGCGGTGGTCTGGAAATAGTTATCGTCGCCTGCCTGCAATACCTGGCTTTGCGAACCGATCGAATAGTAATAGCGGGTTTCTGCCTGCAGTCCGGTGACGTTAACCTCATGTTCCGTCGTCGGGGCATTGTCTGTAAAAGCCATGTCGAGTGACTGCGGGCTGCTTCCGATTTTAACCACCGAAGCGGCAGGCTGATCGGTGCGCCACCGGATCACCATGCTTGTGGGCGTCGCCACCTGCAAATATGGCCCGCGAAGGAGCGCGGCCTGCCCGTGGGCCACGATAAATGAAACGGATAGGAGGAAGGTGAGTAAAAAATGTTTCATAGACGGTCGGTAAGTGCTTTTAAAAAGGCGATAATATCGGATTTCTCCTGGTCTGTCATATTTAACGGCACTGCCGAAAGGGTCTGCCCGGGAACTTTCAGGCCAAGGCCGGCGCCTCCTCCTTTGTCGTAAAATTCCATCACTTTTTCGAGCGTTCCGAACGCACCATTATGCATGTAGGGGGCCGTCACGGCCGTATTACGGACCGTTGGAGTCTTGAAAGCGCCAAGGAAATAGGGGGTAGGGCGGCTTTCGAAGCGACCTTTGTCGGCGTCGGCCTTGGAGTGCTGCCAGTCGTCCGTGTTGGTAGTGCCGAGTATTTCAAACTCTGTGAGCGCATAGGTAGGAGGGATCAGTCCATTGAAAAGCGGCGCAAAATGGCAGGTACCGCATTGTGCTTTGCCCATAAACAGGTTGAATCCGTTGACCTGGTTATCGGTTAAGGCCGTTTTGTCACCCGCCATGTACCGGTCGAAATCGGAACTAAACGGCTGTAATGTACGGACAAAAGCAGCAATGGACTTGTATATGATCGTGTCATTCAATGACTTGCGGTGAACTCCTGTCTTTCTGATCAGCCTGCGGTACTGCCTTTCCCCGGCGAGCTTTCGTATCGTTTCGGCAGGCTTGCCATTCATTTCAAGGGTATCGTGGATCACAGTGCGAATCTGCTCTTCGAGCGTTCTTGCGCGCCCGTCCCAGAATTGTGCGTGCTGCAAGGACCCATACAACAGCGATGGTGCATTCCGCCTCGCCGCCTGGCCGGGGTGGATGCCGATGCTTTTCGGCAAACCATCGGTAAAATGTAATGTGGGGTTATGGCAGGAGGCGCAGCTCCGGGTTCCGTTCGAGGATAGGCGCGTTTCGGAAAACAGTTTTTTGCCCAGCTCGGCCAGGGCAGCTTCATTATTGGTGGCTTCGCCAAAAGCGGCCCGGTTAAAAGCATCCGGACTGAAAATGTTTTTGGCCTTATAATTTAACACTCCTTTCACATTGATCTCCAGACCCATTTCGTTGATCATCCGGCCGAGCTTTTCCTGCAGGGGTAATGCATGATTCGTCAGGAAATAGAGCCGGTCGAAGCTATCGAAGCCGTCGGTTTTGGCCAATAAAACCTCGCAGGACACAAAATACTTCCAGACAATATCATCGCCTGACTTTTTTAGGTACGGATCGAGCGCCTTTTCGATCGCTTGTAATGACACCAGCGCTTCCTCTATCCCGCTTTTGAGAAGTGGCGCATCGAAACCGGTGATACTGAGCGTTATAACCCTGATCAGTTCAATGCGGGCTGCTTCCAGGACCTGTGCATCGGTTGCCTTGAAATGATACAGCAACGCCGGAAGATCATCGGCGGCTGTTTCGAGAAACCGACACTGCCGGAGCATTTCGGCTTTGTTCCGGCCGGGGTCTTCGAAAAGCAGCGCTTCCAGGTATTGAAATCCGGCAGGTTCGGAATATTCAAGGTGCGGTTCTTCGATCTCGGTCTTCGGAGGCCGGTTGTAAATGCGTGACGAGGTGAAAAAGAAATACTCAAGAAAGAAGGCTATCCGCTTGTAGGCCAGGCGGGCTTCTTTTAGTTTTTGCTTCGAATATGCGATGCTTTCAGCATTCGTCGTGTCTATTTTTTCGATGGCAGCCCTCATCTCCCTGACCTGCACCGCAAACACTTTCGCATTGGTGCGGAACTGGTCGGTACAGTTTTGTACGCCGATATCCTCCTGCCGCGATGCGGCTAGGAGGGCTGTCAGCGCAAAACACAGTGTAAGGGCCTTCCACATGCGGGACGAGGGTTTGGGAAACAATCGCAAGATAGCGAACAGGTGGCAAATCATGAATAAACGTTAACTTGCCGGTCCTGACCCAATTTTTAGCATTGCCATGCACGGTTCATTTCCCCGGCTCGACATCGGCCCGCTTTCCGAATACCGCGAAGACCACATTATGATCGCCCGGTTTTCGGATTACATGCACGAGCATCAGAGTCTTGTTTTCCCGCACCGCCACAGCTTTTACCACCTGGTACTTTTTACCGAAGGCACGGGCCGGCATACCATTGATTTTCATCATTTTCTAGCCTCGCCTTATCAGATTTATTTTATGATTCCCGGGCAGGTGCATACATGGGATTTCAATGAGAAGATGGAAGGGTATGTGGTCAATTTTTCCGATTCATTCTTTCAATCCTTCCTGCTTCAACCCGAATACCTCGATTCGTTTTCATTCCTGGATCAGGATAGCAGCAACAATGTCCTGATGCTCTCCGAGGGCATTCGCGAGCGTATTTGCGGGTTATTTGAAGAGTTGCTTAACCAGAATGCACGGACGAGTGCCTGGCGGGATGATATGGTGCGGGTTCTGCTCCTGCAAATCTTTCTGATCATCGAACAGAGCGATTCTGTCGATAGAAAAAAGAATGCGGGGAAAGGGAAGAACGCGACGGTGCGGAATTTCATCCGCCTGATTGATAAGCACTACGACCGCGTGCGGCTGCCCGGACAATACGCCGAAATGCTCAACGTAACGCCCAATCACCTGAACGCGTTATGTAAGGAGCATCTGGGGATACAGGCAGGTGAGCTAATCCGTAACCGGATCGTTCTCGAGGCAAAGAGACTGCTGATCAATCTGGACTTGACCGTCTCGGAAATTGCCTACAAGCTTAATTTTAACGACAATTCTTATTTCACCAAGTTCTTCCGGAAAGAAACCGGTATGACGCCGGAAGATTTCCGGAAGAGCCCGGCATTGTAAACTTGCTATGATGCCCTTTCCTCGGACGACACCGGCTTGATGAACAAGGCAAGCCAGGCTCGGCGCGCCATGCGGTAAAAAAGAGGTGTGAGTATCACCAGGATCGGGATGATGCTTACCAGGAAATAGTCGAGGTATTCTCTGAAAAAGTTGACAAAAATCAGGAAGTAAATCACCATAAACGCTACATACAATGCGTAGCTGACGTACAATGCACCCTGGTAAAAACCCGGTTCCGGTACGAAGTCGGCGCCGCAGTGCGGACAATGCCGGTTCATTTTATCAAATTTCCTGAGGTTATAGGCGCTTTTAGTAATGAAAAAGTCACCTTCACCACATTGAGGGCATTTGTTAAATAAGATGCTGTATATTTTACTGGGCTTTGCCATGATCTTACTGTTTTAAACTCCCTACAAATGTCCCCCAAAAGCGTCTCAAAAGGAAAGACTGATTCCTGCTTTTGTGGTACAAATCAACGATTGGTAATAAATACTATACCAGCGCGTTGATGAAACCGGCCATTTGCAGGATATCGAATACGTGGTCGATGGGCAGGTGGGTAAGGGCGTAATGGGGCATGAAGGGCATCTGGGCAGTGTCTGGATTTTGCACGACGACCGTGCCGCCAGCGCGTTTGACGGCCGTGAGCCCATGGGTACCATCCTCATTGGCACCCGAAAGCAGTATGGCTACAAGTCCCGGCCCGTAGACCTCGGCAGCAGATTCGAATGTGACGTCGATACTGGGTCTGCTGAAATTGATTTTTTCGGAGTAATCCAGTGAAAAACTCCGGTCGCGTTCAATGAGCAAGTGATAATCGGCCGGAGCGAGGTAGATCGTGCCAGGTGTAATGGGATCCTTGTCTTCCACTTCATGGGTCGGGTTCAGCGTTTTGGAACCCAGCAGCCCCGATAGCGAAGAGTCGGCCGAATTGCGCCTGTGCAGCACCAGGGCCATCGGAAACGGCAGGTCCGCCCGCAGCAAAGGAAGTAATTTGAACAGCACTTCCAGGCTACCCGCCGAACCTCCGATCAGAAGGAACTCACAAGTATGGTTCAAATGATTTTCTTCCATATTTTTTCCCGGTTCAGTTGCTTGAACTTGTTTTGTACAGCCGAGAATTTCAATGTCTCCTTGGTTCCCAGAGCCAGGTAACCCAGTGTTCCAAGGCTCGAATCGAAGAGTTTTAGCACCCTATCCTGCAACTCCTTATCAAAGTATATCAGTACGTTGCGGCACAGGATCAGGTCGAACTCGTTGAAAGAGCTATCGGAGACCAGGTTATGGGTCGAGATGATGATCTTTTCCGACAGTTCGCTATCAAATTTAGCCTGGCCATATTGCGCCGTGTAATAGCTTGAAAAATCCCTTGTACCTCCCGAGCTGATGTAGCTTTCGGAATACTGCTTCATCAACGCGAGAGGAAATATACCTTTTCTTACCTTTTCCAGGACACTCGGGTTAAGGTCGGTCGCATAAAGCAGCGAGCGCCGCAGCAGGTTGGCTTCTTTGAGCAGTATCGCCAGCGAATACACCTCTTCGCCGGTCGAACAGCCCGCGTGCCAGATCCTTATAAACGGCTTCGTGCCCAGCACGGGAAGCACGTCCTCACGCAGCGATTTGTAAAAGCCGGGGTCACGGAACATCTCGGTCACATTCACCGTCACTTCCTCGACAAACCTTTTGAGATAAGAAGGGTCGTTGCGAAGACGGTAACGCAGTTCTGCGAAACTGGGAAATTTATCCAGCGAACACAGCCGTATGATCCGGCGTTTCAACGAAGCGCGCGAATACCGGGTGAAATCGTATCCGTAAAGATCGAACAGGTCATTCAGCAAAAGGTCGATATCTTCATCTTCCGTCATGGGATCAGATGCTGTTAAGCAACTTTAAAAGCTTGTCGACATCGATCGGTTTGGAAATGTAATCGTCAGCACCGGCTGCCAGGCACTTTTCGCGGTCGCCCATCATAGCTTGCGCAGTGACGGCGATCACCGGCAATCGCTGCCTGTGATCAAGCTCTTTCATCAGCGGAATGGCCTCGTAACCATCCATTTCCGGCATCATCATATCTATCAGCACCGCATCTACGGGATGGTCTGTCCGCAGGATGTCCAGCGCCTCGGTTGCACCGGCACATGCAATGCAGTCGAAGCCCTTGGATCTCAGGGTTGCTTTGAGGGCGAAGATGTTGCGGGCATCGTCGTCGACAATCATGATCTTTTTCTTTTCCATTGCGAGGGTCAGGACTTTTCGTAGAGCCATACGCGGAGCAACGACATCAGCTGGTCGATATCCACCGGTTTGGTAATATAATCAGAAGCGCCCGCATTGATGCATTTTTCGCGGTCGCCGGTCATGGCTTTGGCTGTTACGGCGATCACCGGCAGGTTGCGCCATTGCGGGTTTTCCCGGATGCGCTTGGCTGTTTCGTAACCGTCCATTTGCGGCATCATCATATCAAGCAGCACGACATCCACATCGGGATTTTCCTGCAATTTTTGCAGTGCCTCTTTACCATCCAGGGCAGTCAGCACATTCATTTTATAATTTTCCAGCGACTTTGAAAGCGAGAAAATATTCCGAACGTCGTCATCGGCTATCAGCACCGTTTTATTGTTCAAAATCTCGCCCAGTCCACCGAGTCTGCGGCCCTGGGCTCCCTGCCTGGAATTTTTCTTGTTTTCTTCCACCACATGCAGAAATAGCGAAACCTCGTCGAGCATCCGCTGGTACGAATGCGCGGTTTTAACGATAATTGAATCCGCATACTGCCGGATACGCAGTTCCTCGGTCATCGAAAGGCTCTTTCCAGTAAAGATAATAATGGGAATATGTTCGAATCCCGGATTCTTTTTGGCCTCTTCCAGCATATCGTATGCCTTTTTGTCGGGAATTCCCATATCCAGGATCACGCAGTCGACCTCATTGCTCGAAAGGGCGTTGATACCGTCGTTGATGTCGCTTTTCAGTTCGGAGTTGATGTCGAATGTACCCAGGTAGTAGGCCAGGGCCTTTGCGTGCATTGAATTATCCTCGACAATCAGCACCTTCTTCGATTTCTTGCTGATCACATATTCGATTTTCCGGAAAATTTCATCCATTTTCTCGATCGCCACCGGCTTATCGATAAAGTCGACCGCACCTTTTTGAAGGCTTTCGTTCTTCATCCGGTGCGACGACATGATGTGTACCGGGATATGCCGGGTTTCCGGATCGTTTTTCAGCTGGTCCATTACATCCCACCCGCTGACGACCGGCAACTGGATATCGAGCAGGATGCCCATCGGCTTGAATGTCCTTGCAAGTTCGAGCCCCTCGTCTCCCCGGACGGCAACAATGCCTTTGTACCCTTGTTTACGGGTATAATCAAGAAGTGATTTGGCAAAAAGTGTATCATCCTCGATGATCAGGATCGTTTTTGAAGCTTCGTCGATAGCCGAGCGGTCGTCGGGGATACTTTCAGGAATGACCGTGCTGACAAAGCGGCCCGGGGCCACCGGCGGTTCGTTTGAAACGGTTTCTCCCTGATAATTCCCGAAAAAATTGGTCGTTTCCGGTTCGGGACTGCCCAAGGAAGCGCCGGTAGGTACGAAGAGGGTGAACTCGCTGCCCTGGCCGACCACGCTCGTAAGTGATATTTCTCCACCCAGCAGCTTGGCCAGCTCGCGGCTGATCGACAGGCCCAGCCCGGTACCGCCGTATTTGCGCTTGGTGGAACCATCGGCCTGCTGGAATGCTTCGAAAATGTGGTGCTGCTTTTCCGGCGCAACGCCGATGCCCGTATCTTTGACGACAAGGCACAGCATTTTGTCATTGCCATCATTGAGCTTGAAGGTAATGTCGACAGAGCCCTGGGCGGTGAATTTCAATGCGTTGGAAATCAAATTTTTAAGAATCTGCTCCATCCGCATTTTATCCGTCTCGATCACCGGGGGAACGCCGCTTGCAACCGTTATAGAGAAATCAAGCCCTTTTTCCCGGGCCACCGGCGCAAACAAAGCTTTCATATCGTCACAAATCTCTTTGATAGAAACCGTAACATAGTCCAGTTCCATTTTCCCGGCTTCGATCTTGGACAGATCAAGGATTTCATCGATCAGGCCGAGCAGGCCATTGCCCGAAGATTGGATGACGGTCGCATATTCGATCTGCTCGCCGGTCAGGTTCTTGTCTTCATTTTCGGCAAGCAACCGGCTCAGCAGAAGGATCGAGTTGAGCGGCGTGCGCAATTCGTGCGACATATTGGCCAAAAATTCGGATTTGTACCGGGTTGTCAGTTCCAGTTCTTCGGCCTTTTTTTGTATTTCAATGTTCTTTTCTTCCAGCAACCCGCTCCGTTCTTCCAGCTCTTCGTTGGTCTGTTGCAGTTCTTCCTGTTGTACCCTCAATTCTTCCTCGGAGGCCTGCAATTTGTGCGACTGCGCTTCCAGCTCCGCATTCAGGTTTTCAAGTTCGTTGTGCTGGGTTTGCAGCTCTTCGGCCTGCGTCTGTGTTTCTTCGAGAAAGTTCTGTAGTTTGACATAGTCCAATGCGGAGTTGATTCCGCTGGCCATCGTTTCCAGGTTCTCTTCAAGGAAACGCATCGTAAGGTCGTCCGGGGTTTTAAGAAATCCGAGCTCGATCACTCCTATGCATTCGTAAGAGTACACCAGGGGAAGGATTGCAAGTGCCGCCGGGCTGGTTTCACCCAGGCTCGATGCTACTTTGAGGTAATCGGCAGGAACATCGTGAACCAGCAGCGGTTTTTTTGTTTCGATCACCTGTCCGCACAAACCCTGTCCGGCTACAATGCTCTGCGGTGCATTTTGCGCGGCAAAGCTGCCCGAGAGGCGGAAATTCCAGTCGGTATCGAGAATGTAGATGGTGCCCAGATGCGCGCCTGCATAGGAAGTAAGCGTGTTGATCAGCTTTGCCGACAGGTTTTTAAGGACACGTTCACCCCGTATAGCGTCGTTGATCTGCACATCACCGGCCTGCAACCAGTTTTGACTACTCAGATCATTGAACGTCTGTTCCAGTGAGCGGGCCATGGCATTCAAAGCCGTAGAAATCCGGCCAAGCTCGTCGTCGGTTTCATCCTGGCTGCGGGCCGTGTAATCGCCTTCGGACACCCGCTGCGTAATCTGTTCGATATGCGCGATCCGACGATTGGTCTGGGCGTATTTTTCTTCATCGAGTTGCTGTTGCGCGATTCGCTTGCCGATATCTGCCCGGATACGCAAATAGGAAGAGATTGTGATCAGGATCGATATCAATGCCGCGGCTATGAGCAGAATAGGTGTGTATTTGATGTAAATCTGCTGCTGCTCTAACCGTTCAGCCAGTCTGGCGCTTTCCTCTTCCTTGATCCGTTCGGAAGCCAGCCTGAGATCGTCCATTATTTTCTTGCCGCGTACCATTTCGCGCAAACGGTCGTCGGTATTGTACAGAAAGTTGGAACTCTTCCTGGCCATATCGATGATGTTCTGCATCTGGCCGAATTTGGCTTCATAGAGCGCTTTTACCTCGCGCAGGGTTTTTTGTTGTATGGGATTATCAGCCGTCAGTTCAACCAGATTATTGTAGCTTTCCGTGGTTTTTTCATAGGCGCCCTCGTAGGGTTCGAGGAATTGCGTCTCACCAGTGATCAGGAACCCGCGTTGGCCGGTTTCTGCATCTTTCATGTGCGAAATGACAGCCTCGGCCTCGATGAGTACTGCATTGGTGTGGTTAACGAGCTCGGAGTTGTTGATCAGCTTCTGCGTGCTGTAATACGAGGCCAGAAGACTGAAAAACAGGAGCAGGATGGAGAAGGAAAAGACGATCTGTAATTGCTGGATGATCGAATTGGAAACTTTCTTCATAAAATGGCGTCAGCTAATGGTCGGTTTTAATGGTTTCCAGCGCTTGTTGCTGTACAAATGGAAGTATTAGAATGAATTCGGAGCCCTGGTTTTCAATGCTTCGGGCCGATATCAGGCCGTTATGTTTGTCCATGATCTTTTTGGCGATCGCCAGTCCGATACCCGTGCCTTCGTAAGCACTGATATTGTTGAGCCGCTGGAAAATAACGAAAATCCGGTCGAGGAACTTCTCGTCGAAGCCGATCCCATTGTCGGCAATAGTGATCCTGCAATAGGGGCCGTCCATGGACACCTCACCGGAAAGCTCTTTACTGTTGACGATTTCATGGCGGATGTCAATGACCGGAGTTACATCGGGCCTGGAGAATTTCAGCGCATTGCTGATCAGGTTCTGGAATACCTGCCGGATCTGGCTGGGAATGGTTTCAAGGATTGGAAGCTGGTCTTTCCGGATGACGGCTTGCCGCTCCCTGATTGTCTCGTCGAAATCTGCGAGCAGTTCGTCCACCAGCGCATTCAGATCGGTAGGCTGGAAATAGGCCGTTACCGACAACCTGGAATAGTCCAGCAAGTCGCTGATAAGCCGCGACATTCGGGCGGAGGAACTAATCGATCTGTTGAGATAGGAAATTGCCTCCTCGTTGCCTGTGAGGTATTTGTCTTTAATTAAATGGCTGAATGTCTGTATTTTACGTAGCGGCTCTTTCAGGTCATGGGACACTACCCAGGCAAATTGCTGCAATTCGTGGTTGGTCGTTTCGAGTTCCGAATTTTTATCGACCAGCTCCTTGGTCCGCAATTCCACTTTGTGTTCCAATAACTCGTTCGCCATCTTTTGCTGGTGTATGTCGGTGAATGTACCTACCCAGCGCACAATGGTCCCGTTTTGCAGAACCGGGATAATTTTAAGCAGAAAATACCTGTATTCGTCAGTACTGAGTTGCCTGAGGCGCGTTTCGCACGAGAATTCCAGGCCATTTCTGAAATGCTGTTCCCAACGAGCGCAGGTATGGTCATCCGGATGTGTCTCCGGAAATGCAACGGCGTCTGCCGAATACTGGAACCAATGCTTGTTTACGTATTCGATTTTGCCATCGGGCCGGATCGTGAATGCGATTTGGGGTAGTGATTCGAGTATGAAACGGAGCTCGTCCATGCGCGCGGCAAGCTCTTCCTGGGCATGTTTGCGGATGTCGATCTCCTGCCGAAGCGATTCCTGAATGGCTTTTAGTTCCTGTTGCTGCTCGAAAAGCCGGTAGAACGTTTTGACTTTCAGCAGCAGAATATCGGGGTCGACAGGTTTAGTAAGGTAATCGATACCGCCTGAGGAATAGCCTTTTGTAATAAATTTTTTCTCTGTATTGACCGCCGAAAGGAAGATAATGGGCGTGTCTTTCGCTTTTCCGAAACCTGCTATGGCCTCGGCTACCTCGAAGCCGTCCATCCCTGGCATTTGCACATCGAGTATAATCACCGAGTAGGTCATATTAAGCACCTTTTTTAATGCTTCTTCACCAGATTCGGCGGTATCTGTCTTGAAATTGTGGAGTTCCAGGATTTTTTTCAGCGGCAGAATATTCTCAGGCCTGTCGTCTACAATAAGGATCATGGTTTCGGGTAAAATGGGCACTGGTTGGCGGCACCGGGGTCTATATACGGTTCGCCTGCTATAACACAAATTTTTAGTGTGTGTAAAAGTGCTGTCGTGCGTGTGAAAAAACAAAATTGGACAAAAAAATTATACCAGTGGATACTTCGCTGGTGCGTCATTCATAATATGCTCTGGGAAAGCGTGAAGTATTCCCAAAGCGATGCCCGCCTAATTACCGCAAAAGTATGGAGCTGCGGGCCTGTGGGGAATTTCTTCCCTGAACTGTTCGGCCCATATTGGCATAATTTTGTATCCATATGTGTGCTACGGCCACTTTCCCGGTAAAGCGCTCATGAAAATTATGCAAGAGCAAGCAATGCAGATGACCGCGGAAAAAGGCAGAATGGACTCAAACAAACTGATATGAAGAAGATTGCCAATAAAAAACTTGTAGATCAATCCCAAGAGAGCCGCGTAAAAGTTTTTCCTGGCGAGCCGTACCCATTGGGGGCGACGTGGGACGGAAAAGGGGTGAATTTTGCGCTGTACTCCGAGAATGCCACAGGTGTGGAATTGTGCCTGTTCGATAGCCCCGATGCTAAAAGTGAACATATTAAGATCCAGATCCGGGAGGTGTCGCACCACGTTTGGCACGCCTATGTTCCCGGATTGAAACCCGGGCAGCTCTACGGCTATCGTGTTCATGGGCCCTACGAGCCTACCGTCGGATTGCGTTTCAACCCCCATAAATTGCTTATCGATCCCTACGCCAAAGCCATTTCCGGCACCGTGCAATGGCACGACGCGCTGTTTGGCTATAACATCGGTGATCTCGAAGAAGATTTAAGTTTCAGCGAGCTGGATAGCGCCCCATACATTCCCAAATCGGTCGTTGTGGACCATTTGTTCGACTGGGAAGGAGTGAAGGCGCCGGAAATCCCGTACCACGATACGATTATCTATGAACTGCATGTCAAAGGGTTTACCTGCCTTCATCCCGACATACCCGAGGAAATCCGTGGCACTTACGCCAGCCTTGCGCACCGGAGCAGTATTGCCTATTTGAAGAAGCTGGGTATCAATGCAGTAGAGCTGATGCCCGTACATCATTTTATATCAGACAGGCATCTTCAGGAGCGGGGCTTGGCCAATTACTGGGGCTATAATTCCATCGGTTTTTTTGCGCCCGATGTTCGTTACAGTAGTTCGGGAGCGCATGGAGAACAGGTGAAGGAATTCAAAAATATGGTGAAGGAGCTCCACAAGGCCGGAATCGAGGTTATTCTCGATGTTGTCTACAACCATACAGGAGAGGGGAGCCACCTGGGGCCGACACTTTCTTTTCGGGGGATCGACAATATGACCTACTACCGCCTGATGGACGGCCGCTATTATATGGACTATACCGGTACAGGCAATACGTTGAACGCCAGGCTCCCTAACGTGCTACGGCTCATCATGGACAGCCTCCGGTACTGGATCACCGAAATGCATGTCGACGGCTTCCGGTTCGACCTGGCCTCTACGCTCGCACGCGAGCTGCATGAGGTCGACCGGCTGAGTGCTTTCTTCGACATTATTCACCAGGACCCCGTGATTTCGCAGGTCAAGCTCATTGCGGAGCCCTGGGACATTGGCGACGATGGTTATCAGGTAGGCAAGTTCCCCATTGGCTGGGCAGAGTGGAATGGCCGTTACCGCGATTGTATGCGCGACTATTGGCGCGGGGCCGACAGTATGCTCGCCGAATTTGCCGAGCGCTTCACGGGCAGTTCTGATTTGTACAAAGGCGAATATCGTTTTCCGACCGCAAGTATCAATTTCGTCACCGCACACGACGGTTTTACATTGAATGATCTTGTTTCGTATAATGACAAGCGTAATGAAGCCAACGGTGAAGAAAACCGCGATGGGGAAAGCCATAATCGTTCCTGGAATTGCGGGGTCGAAGGACCTACCGAAGATGAAGGGGTGATCGAGCTCCGCAACAAGCAGAAACGTAATTTTCTGACCACGCTGTTTCTGTCGCAAGGGGTGCCGATGCTCGTTGCCGGCGACGAATGGGGTCGTACGCAGAATGGCAACAACAACGCCTATTGCCAGGATAATGAGATTTCCTGGCTGAACTGGGACAAAATAGACGGGCAATTACTGACTTTCACGCAAAAGCTGATCGCATTCTGTAAAGCGCATCCTACATTCCGGCGCAAGCACTGGTTTCGCGGCATGCCCATCAAAGGTATCGGCCTGGAAGATATCGCATGGTTTTTGCCGGATGGCCGGGAAATGCCCGACGAAAACTGGAACCATGATTACGCGAAGTCTCTGGGTATTTTCCTGAACGGGAAGGGAATCCGGCATATGGACCCGAAAGGCAACCCTATTTACGACGACAGTTTCTATATGATTTTCAATGCGCATTACGAGCCGGTCGAATACACGCTGCCGCCTGCGAAATATGGTAACGAATGGCGGAAGGTGATCGATACCGCCGATGACTGTGTGAGTGACGACGGTCAGGTGCTCAAACCCGGCGACAGTTTCGCCGTGGAGAGCCGTTCGATTGTAGTATTCAGGCATTCATTGGAAGAACAGAAAATATGAGCTACGACGATCTGATGACCTTGCGGCCGGGTGTTTCGTTCAATGAACAAGGGGAGGCGCAGGTGCTCGTGTGGGCGCCAAAGGCGGAGAGCGTTCAGCTGCAATTCGCTGAGGACGCCAAAATACTGGATTTGGAGCCGCAAGACTATGGTTTCTGGATCTTGCAAACCCGCGCATTGTGGCCTGGCGACCGCTATGGTTTTCTGCTGGATGGTAAGGGACCCTACCCGGATCCCGCAACCTTGTACCAGCCGGAGGGGGTACATGGCCTTTCCGGGGTATTCGACTTGCGCAAATTCAACTGGACCGACCAAAGCTGGAAAAACCTGGCATTGAAGGAATATATTATCTATGAGCTTCATACAGGGACATTTACACCCGAGGGTACGTTTGCAGCCATGGAAGAAAAGCTCGATCACATGGTTGGGTTGGGTGTCAACGCGATCGAGATTATGCCGGTTTCCCAATTTGCTGGCGACCGGAACTGGGGCTACGATGGTGTTTTTCCTTACAGCGTCCAGAACAGCTACGGCGGGCCGGTGGCCGCACCCGAGGCATTGCAGCGTCTGGTTAATGCCTGTCATGAAAAAGGTATCGCTGTGATACTCGACATGGTATATAACCACCTGGGGCCGGAGGGTAATATCCTCGGCAATTTCGGGCACTATTTTACCAATAAATACCATACACCTTGGGGAGATGCGATCAATTTTGACGACGCTTGGTCGGATGCGGTGAGGCACTACTTTGTGCAAAATGCGTTGATGTGGTTCCGGGATTTTCATATTGACGGCTTGCGCCTGGATGCCGTTCATGCAATCAAGGATCTGGGTCCTGTTCATATCTTACAGCAAATCAAGCAGGAAGTGGATGAGCTCTCGCACAAGACGGGCAGAGCGCATTATCTGATCGTCGAAATGGATTTGAATGATACCCGGTTTGTAAAGCCTGTCGAAGCGGGTGGTTATGGAATGGATGCGCAGTGGATCGACGAGTTTCACCACGCGTTGCGTGTGAGCTCGGGTCAGGAACGGAGCGGCTATTATGCCGATTTTAACGGGGTAGCCTCGCTTGCCAAGTCTTTCAGGGACGCTTATGTGTATGACGGCATTTACTCGGAACACCGCAAAAGGAAGTTTGGGATGAAAGCAGAGGGTATTCCGGGGCATCAGTTTATTGTTTTTTCCCAAAACCATGACCATATCGGTAACCGTATGCTAGGTGAACGGACAAGCCGGCTTGTTAGTTTTGAAATGCAAAAGCTGCTGGCGGGTGCGGTTTTCCTCAGCCCTTTTATACCCTTGTTATTTATGGGAGAAGAATGGGCCGAGCCGAATCCTTTCCAGTATTTTGTGAGCCATACCGACGAGGAACTGGCCGAGGCCGTGCGAAAGGGCAGAAAAAGAGAGTTTGCTGCATTCCACCTCGAAGGCGAAGCGCCCGACCCCGTCGCTGTTTCGACATTTGAAAACTCCAAATTGCAATGGGAGCTTATTCACCGGCCCCCGCACCAGACAATGCTGCAATATTACCGGAAATGGATTGCCCTGCGGAAAACGCTGCCGTTATTCCGGGAATGCGATCGGAACGGGCTTTCTGTGGAGGTTTTTCAAGAAAAGGAGTTGATTTACATCCAACGGGTTTGGGGCCGGCAGCATTTGGCGGGCTTTCTCAACTTTTCCAAATCCGCACAGCAAGTGCCGCTACCGTCGGAGCATTTGTCCTGGCATAAGATGATCGCTTCGTCAGACCTGGTGTGGGGCGGACAGCAGGAAATGCCGGATCATGCGGATGCCGGTGCATTGACGGTCGCGCCAGAGTCGGTTGTTGTCTATTCCAATATTATAAATTCCTGATTTTAATCTGCATATCGTGTGGCGCTGTTTCGTCACCACCGAAATAAGGGAGCAGCTTGTAGGCAACGCCCACACCGCCCGAGCAATGGCGTGGCATGACGGTTTCGATACCGCGATAAGTGAATACATAAGAATTGTCGCGGATATCGATCCGGAAGCTGGTCGTTTCGTTGAGTTCGGCAGTGCCCAGCTCGCGTTCCTGCCGAACGCCGTTCACGTATATGTATGCATAGATACGCAATGCACCCTCGCGCCAGTTCCAGCCGAACCGCGCGCTGTTATTCTGGTGCTGCGAGCTGCAATCCGAAAATCCGTACAGCTTGTTAATATCGTTCTGATTTTCAGGTACCGAGGTTTTGTACACGCAACTACTATCAAACACCGCCTGAAAGCGCATTGACGAGGCTGTGAAAGGCGTATTCAGGTTATGGTCTACCTCGTGGTTACCCGCCTTGATATGATAGGTAATGAAATCGTCCCCAAAACTCGGCGTGTTGCCGATCCAATCGCAGGAGACCGCGCCGGTCAGGAGGGTAAGCGCCATCAGATATCGTTTCATCGGTTCTGGTTTAATAGAATGCCTGCCAACCGGCCGGAATCATGGATAGGAACGCTCAATCCGCCTGAAAATTGGATGTGGTCACCCGGTACTGCTACTTTTTTGCGGGTGAGCGGACAGGTCTGGTTGCTTTGGAATGGGGTAAGGGCACAAAAAAACGAAGTCCGGATGTTCGTGCCATGCGGACTTCGTCTCAACTTAGGAACCATTTAATAAGGTGCTACTATTGCTACCTTTGCTGTTTTCCCAGACTGTGATGTTCTTTTTGGTTGCTGGTAATGTGATTACCTTTTACCATTTCTTCTTCACGACGTCTGCTATCCAGATTGTCTTTGTTTTCAGGCCTGTTCCGGACCTGACCTTGCGGTATGGTTCCTGAACTTTGTGACTGCTTCATGACAATTTTTCTAAATGGTTATGTTCTATATTATCTAAATATTATGCCAGAGCCGGTGCCAGGCCATGCCAGAGTTATGGCATTTTACCGCACCAGAAATCGTCAAAACCTTCTCGTACCTTCGTAAAGTTCGTATTCCAGCAGCCTGCAATCGATTTTTCCTGAATAAAACTCGATTCTGCGCTTGGCTTTAAGCCCTATTTTTTTGGCAAGATCCAGGTTTCCGGTAAAGACATATCCGAAATATCCTCCACACTTCTGTTTCATAAAATCACCAATCCGTCCATAAGTTTCTTCAAGTTCGCTGACTTCACCGAGCCGTTCGCCGTACTCGGGGTTTACGAAAAATACGCCTTTGTCATCGGACGGAATTTCAGTATCGGCGAAGTCGCACAGGCCAAACTCGATCATATCCGCCACGCCAGCCGCGATTGCGTTCTTTTTGGCATTGGTAACTGCATTTTGGTCGTGATCAGTGGCGATGATCCTTGCTTTCGGCGCTTCGATGATCTGCGCTTCGAGCTTATCCTGCGCTTTGAAATACACTTCCTCGTCGTATCCGAGCAAATGCATAAACGAATAGTTATCCCTGAAAAGGCCTGGACGGCTGTTGGTGGCGATCAATGCGGCCTCAATTGCCAGCGTGCCCGAGCCGCACATCGGATTCACAAATGCCGAGTTGCGGTCCCACTGACTGGCCAGGATCGTAGCGGAGGCTAGTGATTCAAGCATGGGAGCCTGACCGGGAATCTTGCGGTAACCGTGGCGCGCCACCGTTTCGCCGGATGTATCGATGAAAATCTCCGCCCTGTCGTCCTTCCAGAACAAATGGATAACAGCACCTTTCAACTCGGCGCCTGTCGATGGCCTTGTGCCCTTTTTATCCCGCAGCCTGTCCACGATCGCATCCTTCACGCGCAGGTTCGCGAACATGGTATTGTTTACTGTGGCCGTCATCACATTGCTTGTCACCGAAAAGTAAGCGTTATCAGCAAGAATATCTTCCCACTGCATCTTGGCCAGGAACCTGTATACATCATCCGGATGCTCTGCGCTGAATGTGCCCAGACTGTAAAGCACCTGGCTGGCGCAATACAGGTTTAAATTCAGTTGAACGCAATCGTTCACCGTGCCCCTCAGGCGTACGCCCGTCGCAAAAGTTTCTTCCACCCGGTAGCCAAGCTCTGTCACCTCCTTTTCAAGAAACGGCGCAAGGCGTTTGTAGCAGGTAATGATAATGGGGGCGGGGGTTGTAAATAGAGACATTTTGTTGTTGCTTTAAGCTTTAGGCTATAAGCTATAAGCTGTATGCTGTAAGCTAAGAGCATTTGGCCTACGGCTTACAGCTTAAAGCCTATTGCTTATAGCATCCTGCAAAGCTACCACAATGCAACAAGCCAATCAGTACTCTTCGTTGATTAATTCATGATTGAGCCGGACGCCAGCTACGGTTCCGGTTGCCATGACGCTCGTTAAACCTCTGAGCGTGCCGCTGTTATCGCCCGCTGCGTAAATACCAGCTACTGTCGTTTTTTGAGACTCATCCACTTTGATAAACCCTTGCTGGTTGAGCTCGCAGCCCAGTTGTTCGGGCAAAAGGCAATGCTGCTCGAATGCGGGACGGTGGTAGAGCGCGGCAATGTTACGTGAAGAGCCGTCGGTAAAATGCAACGCCCGCAAATATCCGTTTTCATGATCGAGCGACGTAATGGGCTGTTCCACGATCTCCGCGCCGAATGCCAGCATCTTCTCCCGCGCGACGGCGTCGAAAGTAGCGGGACCATTGGTATAGAGGGTCAGGTCAGCAGTCCAGTTGCGAATCATTTTCAGGTATTCCAATGCCATCTCTCCGTTCATGAGGACGCCTGTGCGCGCATCGCTGTACTCGTAGCCGTGGCAGTACGGGCAATGGATCGCGCTGATGCCCCAGCTTTCCGCGAAGCCCGGTATCTCAGGCATGATATCACGGATACCGGTTGTGAAAATCAGTTTTTTCGCTTCAAACGACTGTCCATCGCTGGTGCCGACTGAGAATGCGCCGTCCTGCCCGGACACGGACGTCACGAGCGCATTATGCAAGCGTACGGTCGGGTAGGCGAGTACCTGCTCACGTGCGAGCGCGGAAATTTCGGCCGGTGTCTTGCCGTCGTGGGTGATCAGGTTGTGCGAATGGGGCGTTTGGCGATTGCAGGGTCTGCCGCTATCGATAATGACGACGTTCCTGTGCGCCCGGCCGAGTGTCATGGCAGCGGATAGTCCGGCGTAGCTGCCGCCGATAATGGCGACATCGAAGTTTGGTTGATCAGTCATAGTTAAATCAGATAAATGTCTCAAATATGAGACATGGTGATATAAATTTTTTTAAATGCCTATTCCCTTGCTAAATGAAAACCACGCAAGCTGCCGGGCCTGTACGCGATCGAGCGACCCTTTTTGCTGCGAGTTAATGAAAACCACCACGACGCTCTGGAAGAAGTTATGGATCCAGTCGACGCTCATGCCCTGATTAATAATACCTTTTGCGAGCAGCACCTGAAGATTACCCCTCCAGAGCTCGAAAGTATGGTCGTATTCGGAGCATTCCTTATTGGCAGCCTGGTGCTTATGATCATGCATTGTGTGTAGTTTATGCAAAAAGGTATTTTTCGAACCGCAATCGAGCCCGGCATAAAACATCGTTTCCAGTCTTTCCAGCGGATTCTCTGACGCGTGGTAAGCATTCGACATTGCGATTGCGCAAGCCTTCCGGATTTCTTTCTGGCATTTGTCCATCAGTTCCTTGCGGTCTTTGAAATACCTGTGTAAAGTCCGCCGCGTAACCTGCGCCTGGTCCGCCACTTTTTCCAGCGGGGCCGAAAGATCCTCGTTAAAGATGAGAATCGCAGCTTCGATAATGCTCTGTTCGGTATCCTTCATGATTTGGCAAAGGTAATAATATGTCTCAGATTTGTGACATTGCTGCATGATAATTTTGGCAAAAAAGCAAAAGAGGCACCCCTTTCGAAGCGCCTCTTTGCTTAAAATCAACAACATACCATCAAATGCCATTCAGCTCGGCTTCGGTGAATGCTTTTTCGCGGCCAGTGAGTTTGGTGCGGATTTTTGTCACTTCTTCGGTGGTTACGCGATCGGCATTGTTACGCCAGGAGCGGCGGATGAAGCTTAGCAGCTGGGCAATATCTTCGTTGGGCATATCCTTGTCGTAACCAATGCCCGGCATGTCGCCGCTTACCTCAGGCGTTTGGTATACATGCCCATTTACTTTTACAGGGCCTGTGAGACCGAAAAGGACGATGGAAATCAATTTATCCTTGTTACCTGTTACCCATTCCGACTGGTTCAACGGCGGTGCGAGCGATTTGACGCCGCCGCCATCGGCGCCGTGACAGGTTTGGCATACGGAAGTAAACAGCGCTTCGCCTTTGGGAAATTCCTTTTTGAGCATTTCAGGGTTGCGGTTACCCTGCGCGCTGCGGACGGCGGTCAAAACACGGGCCAGTTGCTTGTTGATCAGCGCATTCTGGTCGGGTACCGATGCCGAAATAGCTCCCTGGAACAGCTCTTCCTGATCCTGCAAATTGCTGATCACCGCGTCGGCCACATAGCGGTTGTTGGGGTATTTGACGGCCAGCTTGTTAAGCAGTCCGCGAGAAAGGTTCTGGTCAAATTTTTCAATGCTTTTGGAAAGAAGTGCTATGTAGGGTGCTGCGAGGGTGTCTCCTGAATCGACGATGCCGTCAAATGCGGTCGCAAACTGCTGGTAAGTGCTTGGCGTGATTACGGCTGTGGACGCGTAAAGCCCCTGTGAGCGGAAAGGCCAGGCCGTTTGCCGGATCCAGCTCAGTGCCTCTTCGGGTTTCAGCGAGTTCAGTCCTTCGAGCGTCCATAATGCGTGGATGGCCAGCAATGGATCGGCTGTTTGTTTTATGGCCTCACGGAGTGCGGGCACTGTCTGGTTGTATTTCCCGTCGATCAGTTTTTGTTGCGCGCGATCGCGTACCCAGCCGTTGGGGTGCCCGAGCAGTTTCACCAGTTCCTGTGCGCCGTCAGGAATCATCACCGGCTTGGATTGTGAACCTTTGGGAACGATCTTGTAAATACGGCCGGCCGAAAGGGGTTGGGTAAGGTCCCGTTTACCGATCTGATCTTTCAGGTAAGGCGTCAGGTAAGTTTTGTGCTGGATAATGCCGCGGTACATGTCGAGTACGATCATACTGCCGTCGGGAGCATTGTAAAGGCTTACCGGACGAAAACGCTCGTCGGTACTGGCGAGGAACTCCTTGCCTTTGTAAGCAATATCGCCTTTTACAACATAGCCTTTTTCATTAAGGAAATCGCGTTTGATCAGGTTCGCCGAAGGCTCCGGTACAAATGCGTTGAAATCATAGTTCTTTCCAAACAGATCGCCACGGTAAATGACCGGCGCAGCGGCTGCTGTAAACTCATTCAGGCGAAGGCTGTCGTCGAGGACATTCTTCATGTAGCCGCGGTTGACACCCGGAGTAGGGTGCAACGGGTATACTTTGTTATTTGCCACCGACTTTTCGTTGTAGCCGGCCACGCCTCTCTGGTTTTTATTCCATGCTCCAAGGCCGGCCGGGAAGTAATCGCCAAGCAGGTTCTGGGAGTTGTTGTTGTAATAAAGCCGGCCATAGTTGTCCTGGCAAATCCCCCATTGTCCGCGGAAATGGGTATGCTCGATCACCCACTTGCCACCCACATGGCGGTAGCGTTTGTCGGATTTCGCATTGTAGATCCAGTTGTCCATCGCGCGGAGCAAACCATTTGGCTGGTGCTCCACATTGCCGCCTTCGGTGTATTTGGGATCGACGAGTGTCTTTTTGACGACCCGGTCATTTTTCAGTTCATAAAACCAAAGGTTGGTGGGCTCTGCCACCAGGATGCCGTTTTCGATCAGGCAAATCGCGCGTGGGAGCACGAGCGAGTCGATCACCACTTTGCGGTCGTCGTAAACGCCGTCTTTATTTTTATCATCGAGGATCACGATGTTACCATTGCGAATATCCTCGCCGGTGCCGACGGTGTCGGGCATGTAGCCTACCATTTCTACGACCCACATTCTGGCTTTGTCGTCAAACTGCATGGCCACAGGCGCGCTGACGAGCGGCTCGGCAGCAATAAGTTTTACCTCAAATCCATCTTCGATCACCATTTTGCCAATGGTTTCAGAAGCCGGTATAAAAGGCGATTTGCCGGTTGCCTGAGTGGGTTTCTCCTCTTTTGCGACGGTTGTGGCAGTAGAGGCAGTTTGCTGGCTGGTTTGTTTATTGGTTTTACAATACACCAATAAAAACGAAACCGCCAGGATAAAAAGAGGATAACGGTACTTCTTCATCAGAATGCTATGCTAGCAGTTGTTAACGGCTTTAATGATTTTTTACGAGATCAGTTTTTTAACGATTCTTCCACCGGTTTCATGCGGCTGGTCAGGAAATGGATGATCAGCCAGGCGATAATGTAGGCCAGTCCACAGATAATGAACAGGATATTATAACCCGCACCGATTTTTCCCAAACCCTTGTAATAATCCAGCAGTGCGCCTACCAGCAGCGGGAAGAAGGTTGAGCCCAGCGAACCGGCCATTCCCCCGATGCCCACGACGGAGCTTACCGCCCGTTTTGGGAAAATATCGGATACGATGGTGAAAATATTGGCGCTCCATGCCTGGTGAGCAGCGGTAGCGATGGCTATAATGCCCACGACCGTCCAGATGTCAGTCGCGAATTGGGCCAGGATGATCGGCATCACGGCGAATGCCATCAGCAGCAAAGTAGTTTTACGTGCCCTGAGGGGCGCCCAGCCTTTTTTGATCAGGTAGGACGACAAATACCCGCCGCCAATGCTTCCGAATGTAGTGGCCGTATAAACGATGGCCAAATGCAGGCTCGGTTTCTTCAAATCCAATGCAAATGTGGTGGCAAAGTAGGAGGGTAGCCAGAAGAGGAAGAACCACCATACAGGGTCTGTCAGGAATTTACCTACAATAAAAACCCAGGTTTGTGGCAATGTAACCAGTTTGGTCCAGTGAATGGGCTGCTGGTTTTCGCCATCGCCCGCTTCGTTGTCGCTGTGGATGAACTCGTATTCCTCGGCTTTTAACTTTTTATGGCGGGAAGGGATTTCGTACATCAGCCACCAGAATATCAGCCAGATAAAGCCGAGCGCACCGGTGATCAGGAACGCGCCTTGCCAGCTGTAAGTAGCCAGCAGCCAAGGTACCAGGATAGGCGCGGCCACAGCACCTATACTCGTTCCGGAGTTGAAAATACCAGTTGCCAGCGCGCGTTCGCGTTTGGGGAACCATTCGGCTGTCGCTTTTACTGCCGCAGGGAAGTTACCGGCCTCGCCAAGTCCCAGAACCGCACGCACGGCACCAAAACCAATAGTGCTTTTTACAAATGCGTGGGCGACAGCCGCCACACTCCAAATAATAATGGACACGGCGTAACCCAGCTTCGAGCCAATTTTATCGATGATATTTCCGAAGACAATATAGCCTGCCGCATAACAGCCGGCGAACACCATCACGATGTTGGCGTAGTCAGTTTCTGTCCAGTTGAATTCTGTTTCTAAGGTCGGTTTTAGTAATCCAAGAATCTGTCTGTCGATGTAGTTGATGGTAGTTGCAAAGAAGAGTAACGCGCAAATAACCCAGCGATAATTGCCAATATTGGTTTGTTTCATGATGGGGAATAACTGATTTCTTGGATTCAGGAATTTAGTAAAAATACGTCTGTCTTGGAGATAAGACTGCATTTTAGCCATTCTACCCCTTAATGTATTTGTAAAAGACTTTAACAAAAAGAATCCCGCACCTGGCTGGCGCGGGATCAGGAAGTTGTATGCGGGATCAATTTATGTGATCGGATAGGCCAGCTGGGCCTTTATCAGCTCGGCTTCGTTGGTCAGGTCGAGGCGAAGAGGTGTAATGGAAACGAAATTGTTTTCAATGGCCCAGCGGTCGGTGCCTTCCTCGGCGGGCTCCAATGGCACCACGGTGAACCAGTAATGTTTGCGGCCCATGGGGTCAAGGGCGGGTACAATGTTGTTGTCGTAAAGCCGCACCGACTGCCGTGTCCAGCGCACACCTTTGGGATCGTGGGGAAAATTGACGTTCACCAGGTTCAAATGCGGGTTTTTGAACAATAGGTCCAATGCCTTTTCCACAAATGGATCGAGGGCGTTAAAATCGGGTTCGATGTCGGTCGGCGTGCTTAATGCAATGCCTTTAATGCCGAACAGTACGGCCTGCTTGGCTGCGGCGAGTGTGCCCGAATGCCACATCGCATTCCCCAGGTTTGGCCCCAGATTGATCCCGGAAAGTACCACATCGGGTTTGTCCCAGAGGTGCTGCCCCAGTGCCACGCAGTCGGCGGGCGTCCCGTTTACGCGGTAAGCATCGATATCTCCGAAGTCTATCGGCGATTTTTTATAGGAAAGCGGTCGGGATGCCGTAATCGCGTGACCCATAGAGGATTGTTCCACATCCGGGGCCACGATTTTCACTTCCCCGAACCGGGAGGCTATTTTAGCAAGCGCGGCAAGGCCGGGGCTGTATATTCCGTCGTCGTTCGTTACCAGAATTTTCATAACGTATAGCGTTTTCAGGAGGTTGTTAATAAAATTATGCCTGGTATGTTTTTTATAAAACCGAGGGTATGCTACACATCCTGATATGAAAAAAACGACCCTTTTGCACAACCCGACAGCCGGGGATAATGATTTTTCCAAGAAAGAACTGGTCAAACTCATTCGAAAAGAAGGTTTCGAATGCACCTATGCCTCCGTGAAGGAGGAAGGCTGGGATACATTCGACAACAACACCGATTTCCTGATCGTAGCCGGCGGCGACGGCACGGTCCGGCGTGCCGCCAAAGCGCTTATGAAGCGAAAGCGGCTCGATAAGCATTTCCCGCTGGCATTGTTGCCGCACGGGACAGCCAACAACATCGCGACCGCATTGCAGATCGACGGGCATCCGAAGGACATTATCCCGCATTGGCATAAATACCGCCTCCAGCCATTCGATATTGGCCGCGTGCATGGTGTGGGGGAAGATCTTTTTTTCCTGGAAGCATTTGGTTATGGCATCTTCCCCAGATTGATGAAGGTGATGGCTAAAATCGAAGGTGACATTGGTGATACGGCAGAGGAGAAGCTCAAAGCAGCCCGGGCGGTACTGCTCGAAATCGTGCAAACCTATGAAGCCCGGCCTTGCACCATCGTAGCTGACGGCGTAGAACATTCGGGCAATTATATTATGGTCGAAATCATGAACATCCGTTCGATAGGCCCCAACCTGGTGCTTGCCAGTGAGGCGGATCCCGGCGACGGGCTGCTTGATGTCGTGATGGTTTCGGAAGAAAGCCGCAACAAATTCGAATCGTTCCTGCTCAGCCGTATCAACAGCGAGGACAAGGAATTCAGTTTTTCCACCATCCGCGCCAAGAAAGTGAAGGTATTCTGGGACGGAAAAGACGCCCATGCCGACGACGAGCGGTTGAAAATAGAGAAGCCCGTCGAGGTCGAGATTGAAATATTGCCTGATATGCTGCAATTTATGCTCGCCGAAAGTTGATCCCATAACTTTTGGTTATAGCAGATAACCATTTGTGATTGGCACCTGATGTGAATGACCAGTACTTTTGGATCATCAAAGTATTCCAAAATTCTCATTCACATCAGGTTATGATTCATACAGACATTTGTATTATCGGCGCGGGGCCAGTAGGGCTTTTTGCGGTTTTCGAGGCCGGACTACTCAAAATGCGTTGCCACCTCATCGACGCGCTGCCGGTGGTGGGCGGGCAACTTGCCGAAATTTATCCCCAAAAACCTATTTATGACATTCCTGGCGCTCCGGCCATTATCGCCGAAGACCTGGTGAATAACCTCATGAAGCAGATTGAGGAATTCAAACCCGGTTTCACTTTGGGTGAAAGGGTGGAAGCGCTCGAAAAACAGGACGATGGCAGTTATATTGTCCGTACCAACGAAGGCACCGATGTGCATTGCCAGGTGGTAGTAATCGCTGCTGGGCTGGGCAGCTTCGAACCGCGCAAGCCGGCCGTGGAGCAGCTGGAATATTTTGAAGGGAAAGGTGTGCATTATATGGTGAAAAAGCCGGAGCAATTCCGGGGGCGGAACGTGGTGCTCGCAGGTGGAGGCGACTCGGCGCTGGACTGGACGATTTTCCTGGCCGATATCGCTTCCCGCGTTACGCTTGTGCATAGGGGAGACACTTTCCGCGGTGCACCCGATTCGGCCGAAAAAGTATACGAGCTGGCAGGAAAAGGGAAGATCGACCTCATTCTTCAGGCGCAGGTGAACAAGCTGGGCGGCAATGGCGTGCTCAAAGAGGTTTCTATCCTGGGCAATGATAAATCGCTCACTACCATTCCTACCGACGATTTTATCCCGCTTTTCGGACTCAGCCCCAAGCTCGGCCCAATCGCCGACTGGAACCTCGGCGTGGAAAAATCCGCAGTCGTAGTTGACACTTTCGACTATTCGACAAATGTCGAACGCATTTACGCCATTGGCGACATCAACACCTATCCGGGGAAACTGAAACTCATTTTATGCGGCTTTCACGAGGCGGCGATTATGATGCAGAGCGCATTCAAGTACGTTTATCCCGACCAGAAATTAAGTTTCAAATACACCACTGTTAACGGTGTTAATCCATTTTAGCCATGATCAATATATTCATAGAGAATGATTTAGGTGAGCGTCAACCGCTGGAAGTTCCGACCGACATGGGTTTCAATCTGATGGAGATTCTCAAAGCATACGAATACGACATCCAGGCCACCTGCGGCGGAATGGCGCTCTGCGCGACCTGCCATATCGAGGTGTTGGAAGGAATGAGCAAGCTCCCGGGGTCCAACGATAACGAACTCGATACGCTGGATACATTGCCGAATGCCGATGCCAATAGCCGGTTATCATGCCAGCTCAGGCCATCGGAGGAAATGGACGGCATTGTGATCCGCCTGAAAGCCTTGCAGGAAGCTTGAAATAAGGTTATTAGAATTTTGGAATAATAGTACATAAACCTCCGCTGGTCATGCAGCGGAGGTTTTTAGTTTTATTAAAATAGCTGCTTAACCCTTGAAAGCGCTTGGTTTACCCAAAGCCGGTACATTTTGCCCGAAAAATGCAGTTGGTCGCTGGCGATCATGGTCGGATCGTTCAATGCGGTACGGGATGTGCCGGTAATGTCGATAAAGACGATTTTCAGCTTGTCGCATTCATCCTTTGCAATGGCGTTGAAATTGTCTATTTCGCTGGAAATGTGGTCGCGGTTGCCTTCACCCAGGGCGGTTACTCCCCAGTCGGGGATGGAGAGCACAAACACATTGCCGGCATCGTCGCCGGCATAGGCGATCGCCTTGACGAGCAACTGACGAAATTCGATCCGGTACTCTTCCATATTCCTACCCTGGTACTGATTGTTGACGCCAATCAGTAGCGACACGAGGTCAAAAGTGCCGGTGGGCGGACTTTGCTCCAATGCGTCGAGCAGGTTGCGTGTCGTCCAGCCGGTCCTCGCGATGATTTCCGGTGTCGCGACAGGTTTTCCCGCTTTTTTAAGCTCGTCGGCCAGTATGACGGGCCATCGCTCATCCGGTGCCACGCTTTGCCCGATTGTGTAGGAGTCGCCCAGGGCCAGGTAATGGGGCTTGCCCGTTTCATTGGCAGGATCGGGGCTGGCCGGTGCAGGGCTCTGGCCGCCGTCGCAGGACAGCAAGCAAAGTAGGATCGTAATTTGATACAGTTTCATGCCCTATATACTGTTTTGCAGCCTGTTTCGGATCGAAAGTCTTTCGAGTTTAGCTATGCCATTACCGCAATCAGGTTGAGTGTAATGCCTGCAAGTTCCTTATTACCAGTTAAATGTGCTTTTGTTAGCGCTTCATTTGGTTTGATGGCCTTCGTAAAAAGCTTCCATGCAGTATCGGCATCCAGGGTTACTGAGGCTTCCGGCGAATTTTCGGAAGTTTCATCAATGATCCACCCATTTTCTTTTTTAATCAAAAACCATTCAAATGTCTCGCTGAGCGCGATGCGTATGCGCACGGTTGTGCCCTCGGCTGCGTGGGTGTGCCTGTACGTATGAGGAAGCCCGCGCAGGAAAGTTTCGATGAGCGGGCGGAACAGTCGCGGCGTCATAATGCCGCTTTGCAGATCCGGCCTGCCTGTTGCGTCGCGGATCTGTTGCTGATGGTGCCACTTTTCGGTGTATTCACGGGCGATGTGAAACCAGTTTCTGGAAACGCCTTCTCCGGCCCATGAGACTGGGAAGACCGCATCGGATTCCATGTCCTGCTGCTGCATGATGGTCGTGTATTGCTTGCCGGTCCTTTCGAGGAATTCGGTAAGTAATGCCGGGCTCATCCGTTTGCAGGCCTTAACCCAGTCGGCATTCAACTGGTTTAAGTAGGCGACCAAATCCTCATAGCCATTGATTTCCTGCTCTGGCGCGGTAAAATGACCGTCGCGGTACATGGAAATTACGCGAATGTTGCCGTCGAGCAAATGCGCGGCTACATCGCGAACTTTCCAGCGCCTTGCCACCGTTGGTTTTTCCCAGTCCTCTGGCGAGAGCGATCTGAGTAGCGTAATGAGGTATTCGTCGAGTTCAGCGAAGAGGTGAACGGTGTGAATCATGGCGGTGGCGTAGACTTGTTTACCTTAAATATCGATGAAAAAGCGATTTATTGCGATGTTCAGGATGTGATTTGGTAATTTTGGGCTGGTTCAAAGTGTAGAATATGACTTATTGCTTAGGAATAAAAGTGAAAGAGGGCCTTGTTGCCCTGGCCGATACGCGGATCACCGCAGGCACGAATACCACCACAAAAAAGAAAATGTATGTAACCCAGCAGGACAACTATTCGATGTTCATTATGACCAGCGGGCTGAGGTCGGTGCGGGATAAAGCAGTACATTATTTTGAAGAGCTCATCAGTGAAGGCGTCGTTTACAACAAGCTTTACAAGGCGGTGAATGCATTCGGAGAGCAGATTAAACGAGTGGCCGAGGAAGACAAAGCTAGCCTGGAAAGGTCGGGCCTTAAATTCAATCTCAATACGATCGTGGGAGGCCAGCTCAAAGACGACAAGGACCACAAGCTGTTCCTGCTCTATTCGGAAGGTAACTGGGTGGAGCTCGACGAAGGCTCCCCGTATGTGATCATAGGCAACTCCGGCCAGGGGAAAGCCATACTGAACCGCGTGCTGAACGAAAACTCGACGATGAAACAGGCGCTGAAAGCCGGGTTTTTATCATTCGATTCAACCCGTGTGAGCAATAATGACGTGGATTTTCCGATCGACGTCGTATTGTATAAAAAGGATAGTTTCGCCATCGTCGAGCATCGGTACGAGCAGAAGGATATGGAAGAGATATCCAGGATCTGGGCCGAAAAGCTCAAACAGGCGCTGGACGACATTCCGGAAGAATGGATGGAAAAGACTTTCGAAAAAATGGATTAACAATAAGGGGACCGAAGTCCCCTTATTGTTAAAGGCCATATTTATCAATAAGGTATAGCATGGAGGCCATGGCGGCCGCTCCCAGTTCGAGCTCACGCTTGCTTACCGCCTCAAATTTATCATTCGCGGCATGGTGGTAGTCGAAGTACCGTTGGGTATCGGGGATTAGTCCCAGTAACACGGTGCCCTGCTGCGCCAGCGGGCCAATGTCCGCACCGCCACCGCCCGGGCCCAGCTCGTGAATACCGTAAGCTGCAAAAAGCTTCGTCCATTGCTGGATTTTAGCCTTTTGCGCAGGATTACCCACGATCCCGAAACCACGGGGTGAAAACCCACCATGATCCGATTCAATGGCGGCTATGTGAGTTTCTTGTTTGGATTTCGCCGAATCCGCGTAAGTAATGCCGCCCTTCATGCCATTTTCCTCATTCATAAACATGACGGCGCGTAACGTGTTATTGGGCTGGTAACCCAGTGTTTTCAGGATGCGGACAGCCTCCATGGATTGCACGCAGCCGGAACCATCGTCATGTGCCCCCTGGGCCAAATCCCAGGAGTCCAGATGCCCACCTACGGCGATAAACCTGCCGGGACTGCTCTTGCCTTTCAATTCCCCGATCACATTATGTGAAGGGGCGTCGGGAAGTGTCTCACAATACTGTTCGAAGTAGAATTCGGTGTCAGGATTATCTTTCAATGTTTTGCTGAGCAATTCTGCGCCATTCGTGCTGATCGCTGCCGCCGGAATCATAGGCGCACCCGCTGCATAGCGCATGCTACCCGTGTGCGGGAAATCGTCCAGCCGGGTGGTCATCGAGCGAGTAATGGAGCCTAATGCACCCAGCTTGGCCGCCTCGCTCGCGCCCGCCGCGCGCTGCTCGACTGCACCCGCGTAGGCTTCGAAGGTATTGATTTTGGTAGGATCCATCGGCCGGTTGAAGAACACGATCTTGCCTTTTACTTTCTCGATACCAAGGTCGCGGAGTTGCTGAAAGCTTTTCACCTCTATCACCTTTCCTTTTACACCGCCCTTCGGCGTAGCAATGGAGCCGCCCAGTGCGGCAATCGGAACGTCTATTTTTTGTTTGAAAGTGATGATCTGCGCTTTTTCCTTGGCACCGCGTACCCAATGCGGAACCATTACATTTTGCAGAAACACATTGTCGAAATGCTCGCCTTCCATTACCGATCGTGTGTATTCGACTGCTTTCGCAGCTCCTTCCGAGCCGCTTAGCCTTGGGCCAACCTGCTGGGTAAGGTGCCGCAGCCATTCATAGGGCTTACCTTCGGAAAGGGCAGTGTCGTAGATTTTGCGGATAAAGATAGAGTCGGCCTGAAAGTCGGTTTGTGCCGTAACGGGAAGCGCTATCCCCGTAACTGAAAGGGATAGCGCTGCGAAGAATTTTTTCATGTAGTGACAGGAGTTTGGAGTTTATGAGTTAAAAGTTTATGAGTCTAAAGTAAACATGAAACCCATAAAGTTTTAACTCATAAACTCATTTAGGTCGGTTTTACCTCTTTTCCCTGCCGCTTCGCGATCGAGAGCAGCAATGCGGGCAGCAGGATCAGGTTCGTACACATCGCAACGAGCAGTGTGATAGAGACCATCACGCCCATCGCGGCCGTTCCACCGAAACTAGACGCGGAGAAAATGGAGAAACCACAGAACAGGATCACAGCAGTATAAATCATACTTAACCCCGTACCGAAGATCGAAGCCGTTACGGCTTTGGACGGCGTAAGGCCGTTTTTGTAAAGTTCCTCGCGGTAGCGCGTCAGGAAGTAAACCGTTCCATCGGATGCGATACCGAACGTAATGCTGAAAATCAGGATCGTAGTCGGTTTGAAATAAATGTCGAAGTACCCCATGATACCGGCCGTCAGGGCGAGTGGGATCAGGCAGGGCAGTTTGGATAACAGGATAATGGGGATCGAACGGAACAGCACCATTCCCACAATGGCAATCAGCACGATTGCGATCAGCAGGCTTTCATACAGGTTGCTCAGCAGGTAATCGTTGCTTTTGAGAAATACCAGACTGTGGCCGGTTAGGCTGACCTTGTATTTTTCCGGACTAAAAATCGAATCCACTTTCGGGCGGATACGGTTCATCAATTCCTTGATACGTTCCGAGCCGACGTCTGCCATCTGGAAACTGACCCTGGTAACGCTCTTGTCCTCATTCAGGAACGATGTAAGCTGCTTTGCGGCGCCTTGCTGGCTTTGCAGGTAAGGGGACATTTTGTTCAATTCCAGCACGCCGGGCAGTGCATAGTATTTGGCATCGCCGCCGCGGTAGCCCTGGTAGAGGAATTTGGATGCTTCCACGATGGATACGGGCTTGGAAAATTCCGGAAACTTGGCCATTTCGTTTTGAAATGCCTTGATTTTATAGAGCGTCCTGGCCTGGTCGGCAAAAACACCGTTGGGCTGCCTGGTATTGATCATCACCTCGAACGGCAGCACGCCGTTGAAGTTCTTTTCAAAAAAACGGAGATCGGTATAAACCACATCTTTTTTGGGCAGATCGTCCACCACATAGCCGATGGTTTTGATTTTGGTCATACCAAATGCCGAAACGATGATGAGCACGACCATAGCAATGTAAATCTCTTTCCGGCGGTTGTGCACCAGGTTGTTCACCATCCTGAGGAAGCCGAATGCCCATTTGCCTTCGAGGTGTTTCAAGTGGCGAGGCTTAGGCGTGCTCATGTAATGCAGGGTAATGGGCAGCAATACAAGACAAAGTACGTAGGTTACCATCACGCTGATGGCGGCGACCACGCCGAATTCGACGAGCAGGATGCTGTTTGTAAAGTAAAATACGCCGAAACCGATCGCCGTAGTCATGTTGGCCAGGAATGTTGATAGGCCGATCTGTCGGATCATTTCGGCCAACGCCTCGTCTTTGTTGCTATGTGATACGAGTTCCGTCTGGTATTTGTTGATCAGGAACACACAGTTAGGAACCCCGATAACGATCAGCAGAGGGGGGATAAGGCCGGTTAGTGCCGTGATTTTGTAGTTAAATAAATGCAATATCCCGACCGAAAACACTACACCGATCAACACCACAACAATCGACAGAACAGTAAGCCGGAGTGAGCGGAAAAATGCCCACAAAATGAGCAGCGTCACAAATACAGCCAGGCCCATGAAAAGCTCCATTTCACCGGAGATCTTCTTCATATTGACCGTCCGGATGTAGGGCATTCCCGAGTAATGCAGATCGGTGTTGTATTTAACGGCGAAGGTGTCAGCCATTTTCTCGATGTCGTCGACGATCGTCAAACGGCGCTTCGAGTTAAGTTCCTTGTCGTTGAAAGTAATGACAATGAGCGTCGCATTGGTTTTGCTGTTGAGCACCAGTCCCTCGTAAATAGGAAGATTGGCGATCTGCTTTTTAATGCTATCGGCTTCGGCCTGCGTGTTGGGAATATCGCGGATAACCGGCGAGAAGTCGAAGCGGGTGAGGCTGTCGTTACGAGCTATTTTGTAAACATTGGCAAGTGAAAGCACATTTTTGATCCCCTCGGTCTCTTTGATTTGCTGAGAGAGCTTGCACCAGTCACGGAATTTGTTGATTTCGAAAAGCTGCGGGTCCTGCCATCCGATCACCATCACGCTTCCGTCCTCGCCGAAAAGCTTGCGGAAGTCCTGGTATTCTTTCTCTACGGGATCATTGGAGGGAAGGATGCGGGCGAAATTGTAGGAGAGTTCAATTTTGCTGGCTTCGTAGGCCATAAAGACCGTCGATACTAACACTAGTGCAACCCACAAAAGCCGGTAGCGGATGATGTAAGTTGCTATTTTATTCCACATAATTAGTTATTGAGTTCACAAAAAGTTGCAAATATAGCTACGGGGATGGGAAAAGGGGCATTTTTGAGACTTCAAATGCCCGCCAATCTTTCAAGGTGATGGTATTCAATCCCAAAGAACCGCTTCGCTTCCCGGATTTTTTCGAGCGCGGTGGCCTGTGATTTTTCGTTCCTGTTGCCTCTTGTCCCAACTATGAGAACGTTTTTGGGGGTGTGGGCATCGGAAATAAATTCGAACACCTTCGTTTTGTAGCCAAAATATTCAAGCACCAATGCGCGGATACCATCGGTTACCATTTCCGCCTGTCTTTCCAGGAAAATACCGTGCCGGGTCAGGAAACTGACGTCGTTCTCAGCCTTGTGCTTCTCCATTTGGCGGCGGATTTGCTTATGGCAGCAGGGCGCCACCACGATCAGGTCGGATTCCGCCTCAATTCCCTTAAATATCGCATCATCGGTGGCGGTATCGCAGGCGTGCAGGGCGATGAGGATATTTGTACCCGAAGCGTCGAACTGGTCGATGGTGCCTTCGCGGAAGGATAAGCCTGCAAAGCCCGCATTTTGGGCGATCTGGTTGCATAAGGTCACCAGGTCCTCGCGGAACTCTATGCCTGTCACTTCCGGATCCAGTTTCAATACATTTTTGAGATAATCGTACAGCGCAAATGTCAGGTATCCCTTGCCCGAACCCATGTCGGCAACCTTGACATGATTTCCCGGTTCTATTTCCCGGATCAGGCTACTGAGAATGTCGATGTAATGATTGATCTGCCGGAACTTGTCCTGTGCATTATGGAAGACGTTGCCTTGCTGGTCGGTGATTTTCAGATCAAAGAGGTATCCCTTTTCCGAAGGCGAAATAAGCCGGTTTTTGTTCTTGTCGTGGCTCAGGGAAGGAGCATTGCGGTTGGCGACAGCCTTTTTTTTAAGGGTCGTCTTGCCGCTGGGGTGTATTTCAAAAAGAATATCCGAATCGACCGTTTGCAAAGTCGCCACGCGAAAGTCGCTGCCCAGCCACTGTTTCAACATTTCGATCACCTCTTCAAAGGTGTGGTTTTTGGTAATGTCGCGTGTTTTGTGGCGGTAGGTCAGACTTAGCCGCGGCTCCTTCCTGATCAGGACTTTTTTGATATAGACATTTTTCAGGCTTTCATCCGTACCGTGGTAGTTTCCCAGTGAGAGTTTTACAAATGAGCCATTGCGAAGGCTATTTTCGCTCTCGGTGATGAATTCCTGAGCTTTTTCGGTAACATTCATGAGGGTGCTTCAATCTTTTGTATAAGAAGTAACGACCCGATGTGCCGTTACAGTCTCGATGGGCGGGAATAATCATTTGATGACCACTTTCGGGATCTCGATTTCGACACGAATGCCGTTTTGGTTCTCGCTGTGGATTTGAATTTTACCGTGCAGACTTTCCACACGGCCCTTGATATTTCTTAGCCCGACGCCCTGGCGGTCGGGTTCAATCATTCCCGAGCCGTTGTCGCTGACGATCAGAACGATCGTTTTGAGGTTTTCCGTCAGATCGACAGACGCTTCGCTGGCGCCGGAATGTTTGATAATGTTATTGGTCAATTCGAGCACAATGCTGTACAGCTCAAATTCGATCTTGTTGTTGAGCCGGTTAGTCATTCCTTTCTGTGTGAAAGTGAATGCGATATTCTTGTTTTCGTTGAGCTTGCCAATCAGCCTTTGCAAGGCCATGATCAGTCCGTGTTCTTCGAGTTCGGCGGGCATCAGGTTGTGCGAGAGGCTCCTGACTTCCTTATATGCGGCGCCCACCATCTGGTGTACGCTCTGATAGATCTTTTGTTCTTCTTCGGAGAGCACTTTCTTGTCGATACCATACAAGTACCAGTTCAGCGAGGCCAACGTACCGCCCAAATGGTCATGCAGTTCGGCCGCGACGCGCTTCCGCTCGATTGTCTGCCCCTCGATCAGTGCGGCCTGGATCTCAGCATTTTTCCTGCGAAGTTTCTTGTTATTAAACCAAAGGAAAATAGCGGAAAGGATTACCAGGCAGGAAAAACCGATCAAAAAACGCTGTATAATGCGCTGCTCGTTGATGATTTTCTGCTGGATCTCCGAGTCCATCAGCTTGTTGTCGTACATGAGCTTGTACATCGTATACTGCCGCTTGATCGTTTCGTCATGGACCATCCGGCGAACGTAGTTGACCGCCTGGCTGTAATCCAGCGCGACGTCGTGCATTCCTTTTGCCTTGTAGGAGCGTGAGAGTGTTACGAGCGCCCAGTTGGTTTGCTGGGTTGAGTGGTAAATTTTTGCATAGGTCAAGGCCCGTAGTCCTGCCTGAATGGATTCGTCGTACTTTTTCTGATAATAGTAGGCGTTACTCAGATCGTTGAGGCAGTTAAGTTCCCCGTACCGGTTGCCGATCTTCTGGAATAACGCGATACTTTTCAGAAAATAGCTTTCCGCTCTCAGGTAGTCGCCCGTGCGTACGTACATGTAGCCATGGCTTTGCAGCACCGTAGCCCGCCCCCAGTCGGAGTTCATTTTATCGAACATCTTGTAGGCCCGGTCGTAAAGCGTAGCCGCTACATCGTTCATGTTTTTTTCCCGATAGCAGTTGCCCAGGTTTTCGATGCTCAATGCGAGTGAGCTGTCGGCTTTCAGGCGGGTGAAAATCTTCACGGCATGTTCGTAGTTGATCCGTGAGGAGTCCCATTGACGGTATTCGGAGTAGCTTTCGCCCAGGAACCTGTTGCCGTGGGCGGTGAACATGGGCAGGTTGAGCTGCTTTGACAGGGTGATCGTTTCGTTGGAGAGCTCCCGCAAAACATCGTAGCTGCCATCGAGCAGATAATAGGTGCTCAGCAGATTGTAAGCCAGCAGTTTCCCTTTTCCCCACTGATGTTTTTGGGAAAGTCTCAGCACATTTTTGGAATAAAACATCGACTTTTCCGCATCCTGGAAAAGGTACTCGGAGGCAAGCTTATGGTATTTGAGGATCAGAATCGTGTCTTCGGCAAAGCCTTCCTGTGGCTTGGCTTCGACCACCTCTGTACTGCGGTTGGCCCCCTGGCCCTGTCGGATCGGACTACACTGGGTCGCTGAGAGCACACATCCTAACGAGAAAAGGAGAATTAGTTTGTAGAATTCATTCATATAGTACTGATCTCATGAGAGTTAGGCGCGTAGTGGGTTGCCCAGGGCTGCGTTAATAAGACGTGCCTGGTTAACCTTTACTTACAAAAATATTGTCTTTTATGTAATATCTGTAAGGAAGTTCGCGCCCCACGTTAATGCCGACCCGCGGACCAGCGACGATGGCACCAGGCTCGGCGACCGGCCCGCGCAGGTACAGCACCTCACCGGAAAGCAATGTCGCATTGTGCAGCTCCCTTTCGATACCCATTGCCTGCACGAGCTTGCCCGGCCCGCGACAAAGCTCTTTAAGCGATACTTTGCCGGCAGCCGGGACAATCTGCCTTTTTCCGGCGCGAACAAGCCTTCGCATTTCCATGAGACCGATGCCCGTGACAGGTTGCAACGCACGTATGAGCACTGCTTCCCCGATACCCTCCTCGTTGCTGACGATATTGAAGCACTGGTACATGCCGTAGATAAGGTACACATATGCTGTACCCGCTATACCGTACATCGGTTCGGTGCGTGCAGTACGCCGGTTGAATGCGTGGCATGCGGGATCGTCCTGCAAATAGGCTTCCGTTTCGACGATAATGCCGCTTGTAACGCCATCGGGGCTTTCGTGCACGAGCTCGCAGCCCAGCAATTTTTGGGCGAGCGTACACGTATCATAAGCAGAGAAAAAGGAAAGAGGAAGCTTCTCTCCGGGCATCAGATAATATTCATCGTTTGCTCTTTAATTTTTTCGAGCTCGTCCTTCATACGCACGACCAGGTGCTGAATCGTAGCGTCGTTGGCTTTCGAGCCGATCGTGTTGATCTCCCGGCCGATTTCCTGGGCGATGAAATTGAGCTTTTTGCCGTTACTTTCCGAAGCTTTCATCGTTTCAAGGAAATAAGTAAGGTGATTGGCCAAACGAATTTTTTCCTCCGAAATATCGAATTTCTCGACGTAGTAGATCAGCTCCTGCTCAAAACGGTTAGGGTCGAAATTGTCGTCGGTGAGCAGTTCCCTGACCTGTTTTTCGAGTCGTTCGCGGACAGCAGGAATCCGTGCTTTATCCTGCTCGGCCACCCGTTCCAGCAAATCCTGGATCGTGTTAATGTACTCTACAAATTTGTCGGCGGTCATGCGGCCTTCCTGCTCGCGGAAAACTGAGCATTTGCGGAGCGCTTCCAGCACTGCGACCTTGATCTGAGACCAGTCGTCTTCCTTGCTGGTATCGTCTACGGTTTCGTTGTTGTAGGCATTCGGTAATTGCAGCGCGATGCGCAGCAATTCGGTGCCGTCGGGCGTAAAGCCAAGTTCTGTGGCGGTATCCGCCAAGTCCTGGTAATAGGCATTTACAAGCGCGCGGTTCACCGAGGTGGATGCAACCGTTTTCCCGACCGGCTGGACGGTGAGCGTAAATTCTACCTTACCGCGTTCGAGCGACTGGGTAATGAGATTGCGGATTTCGATTTCCCTTTCGGAGAAGTTCCGGGGAATGCGGCAGTAAATATCCAGGAATTTGGAGTTCAATGTCTTGATTTCCACCGTGACATTGATCGATTCGGACTCGATGTTGGATACACCGTATCCGGTCATTGATTTTAACATAAGGATGTGCGTTGGTTCCGGTCAGGGAACAGGTTAGTTAAACCGCTGCTTCCCACCCGATTTTGCAGGGTGCTGGCTTTCGGATGGTTGTGGTTTTGAGATCAGGGCGTTTTTCTCCATATCGGCGTTGAAAATGCGGAACCTCGATATGTCGCAGGCCAGGTACAGCGCTTGCAGCAACGAGCCGGGTTCTGCCAGGTTTTTTCCTGCAATGTTGTAAGCCGTTCCGTGGTCGGGAGAGGTACGGACGGCCGAAAGTCCTGCCGTGAAATTTACGCCCTCATTGAATGCGAGTGTTTTGAATGGGATCAGGCCCTGATCGTGGTACATGGCCAGTACGGCATCGTACTGGCGGTAAGTGCCAGCTGCGAAGAAACCGTCGGCAGGGAATGGCCCTACCACCAGATGGCCCTTTTCCTTAAACTGCTTGATCACCGGCTGGATGATCTCAATCTCCTCTGATCCGAGCAGACCGTTCTCGCCTGCGTGCGGATTCAGCCCCAGCACAGCCAGTTTAGGTTTTTTTATACCAAAATCTCCTTTCAATGATTGTAAAATCTGCTCGATCTTGGCCGTAAGTTTTTCAGCTGTTACGTGTTCTCGGACGTTTTGTAGCGGCATATGCCCGGTCAGCACGCCCACCCGGAGATCGCCGGCCACCATGAACATCAGGGCGTCATCCTTTCCGAATGCTTCTGCGAGGAACTCGGTATGGCCGGGAAATTTGAAATCCTCACTCTGAATGTTGTCCTTGTTAATGGGACCCGTGACAAGGGCATGTATTTTTCCTTCTTTCAGGTCCTCGACTGCGCGTTTCAACGAGGCGAACGAACCCTGGCCAGCCTCAGCGGTGATCTTTCCGGGCTCAATTTCAGTCTGATGGTCGTGCCAGCAGGTGATTACATTCGTCAGTTTATGGTTGGCCTGCTCAGGTTTCTGGATGCCGTGCAGGTTCCAGTCTTTCATTTCAAGCAGGTTGCGGTACTGGTTCAATACTCTCAGAGAGCCGTAAATGATTGGTGTGCACAATTTCGCTAACTGATTACCCTCTAATGCTTTAAGGATTACTTCCGGGCCAATGCCGTTATAATCGCCTATTGTGATGCCGATAACCGGTTTATCACTCTGTTGTTCGTTCATGTAGGTAAATGCTGTGGTATGTGTTCTGCTGCGTAATTCTGTATTACTTTTGCCGGACGGTTCAACCGGCAAGTTACAAAAAATCCCGTGCTACTATGAAAATCCTGATCGCCGACTCCATGCATGCTTCACTATTCGAGATGCTGGAAGAGCAAAAGTGGGACTATGACTATCATCCTGAATACAAAAGAGAGGACATAAAAAATGCATTGCCCGGCTACGATGGGCTTATGATACGCAGCAAGACGTTCCTTGATCGTGAAATGCTCGAAAATGCCCAAAACCTGCGTTTTATCGCACGGGCCGGTGCCGGCCTTGACCTGATCGACCTGGAAGTGGCCAGGGCGCTGAATATCGAAGTTTTTCACGCAGGCACGGGCAACCGTGACGCGGTGGCGGAACATGCGTTAGGCATGCTGCTGGCCCTGTTTAACAACATCCTGCGCGCCGACCGACAGGTGCGAAACGGCATCTGGGACCGCGAAGGCAACAGGGGAGTGGAGCTGATGGGCAAAACCGTCGGACTGATCGGTTACGGGAACAATGGCTCGGCTACGGCAAAGCGACTGAGCGGCTTTGGCTGTAAAGTGCTTGCGTATGACAAGTACCGTGACCGTTATGGCGACGCATTTGCAACGGAGTCTTCGATTGAAGAAATCCAGCGGGAAGCGGACATTCTCAGTTTGCATATTCCATTGACCGACATCACCCGTTACCTGGTCGACGAGCGGTTCATCGCAGGTTTTGCCAAACCATTTTACCTGTTGAATTTATCCAGAGGCGAGGTGGTGAAATTAAAGGCAGTTACCGAGGCTTTGGAAAGCGGCAAGATCAAAGGAGCATGCCTGGATGTGCTTGAAAACGAAAAGATTACGAAACTTACGCCGGAGCAGCAGCAGGTGTTTGATTATTTGTGCTCGTCGGACCGCGTCGTACTAAGCCCGCACATAGGCGGTTGGACGCATGAAAGTTATGTCCGGATCAATGAAGTGCTGGTGCAGCAAATTCGGAACTGGCTATAAACAAATATGCCGACCAATGGTCGGCACGTTTGCATCTATTAGCCATGAAAAATAAAATACTTACTTGCCAAGTGTACCGCGAAGCGCACGTGGGATTTCAACAGATGCGATCGGATTACTTGTCGCTGTCAATATAACAAAATTTTCAGCTTTCAGTGCACCAACCTTCACAGATTTTCCTAAATCAAGGTCTGTTACATCAACATTTACATAGTCAGGGATGTTCTCCGCAAGACCCTGTACGCGCAATTTACGCAATTTTTGGTTCATTTTACCACCTTTCATTACTCCGGTGGATGTACCTGTCAATTTAACAGGAACTTCTACTTTAATTTCCTTTCCTGGGATGATTTGCAAAAAATCCGCGTGGATCAATGAATCATTTACAGGATGGTATTGTGTTTCCTGAAGAATCGCATTGTACTCGGTACCTTCGATATTCAGGGTAACGTTAAAAATATCCGGTGTGAAAAGCAATTCACGGAACAACATGGACGGTGCATAGAAATGCACTTGTTCGTCACCTCCGTATAGCACAGATGGAACATAACCTTGAGCGCGCAAGTTCTGTGACTCCACCTTGCCGAGATTCGCTCTTTTAAACCCTACAATCTCATGCTTTTTCATAAGAATTTTTATATTAAAGTTAAATAAAAGAAAATTTACTGATAATTTATAAACAATGAACTAATAGATTCGTGGTCACGGATCCGGCCTATTGCCTTTGCAAATATCTCTGCAACCGACAGTACGCGGATTTTTTCATTCTGTTGCTTCAAAGGAATGGTATCGGTTACGATCAACTCTTCCAGTACCGAATTAGCAATATTTTCGTGCGCCTTGCCCGACATGATCGCATGCGTGCTGATCGCACGGACAGAGGACGCTCCCTTTTCCATGATAATCTCGGCGGCTTTACAAAGCGTTCCGCCGGTATCGATCAGGTCATCCACCAGCACCACATCCATTCCTTCCACATCTCCGATCACCTGCATGCTGGCGATCTCGTTGGCACGTTTCCGGTGCTTGTCACAAAGGATCATGTCCGCATTCAGGAACTTGGCGAAATTGCGGGCCCTTGCAGCGCCACCTACGTCCGGTGATGCGATCAGAAGATTTTTGAGGTTCAGGGATTTGATATAAGGAACAAAAATGGAAGTTCCTTCGAGGTGATCGACAGGAAGGTCCAGAAAACCCTGGATCTGCCCGGCGTGTAAATCTATGGTCATCACGCGGTCAACTCCCACCGCGGTGAGGAGGTTGGCAACGACTTTCGCTGCGATAGCCACGCGTGGCTTGTCTTTTCTGTCCTGACGTGCGTAACCGAAATACGGGATTACCACAGTCACATAATGCGCCGAAGCGCGACGGGCCGCGTCCACCATCAGCAGCAATTCCATCAGGTTGTCGGCAGGAGGCATCGTGGATTGGATCAAAAAAACATCGCAACCTCTGATCGATTCCTCGAAACTTGGCGACAATTCGCCGTCGCTGAATTTGCGCAACGTGTAGCCTCCCAGTTCCTTACCATAATACCTGGCAATGTCTTTGGCCAAATATTCGGACTGACTCCCCGAAAATATTTTTACTGTATTGAATGAACCCATGGCCAAACTAAAATTTGCGCAAAATTAAACAAAAGGTGTTAACTATGATAGTATCTTTTTAAAAAAATATAATAAAGCTGCACAAAACTGTACCCGACAAGCAATCCTACCAGCGCTCCGACGAGGATGTCGAGCGGGTAATGCACGCCTACATACACGCGACTGTAAGCGTAAATGGCCGCCCAGAGGAACAAAAAGGCCATTCGAGGGATTTCCCGGCGCAGCAAACTGAACCAGGCGATCGCCAATGCAAAACTAGTCGATGCGTGCGAAGATGCGAAGCCATACATGCCACCGCAGTCGGTGACGTGATGCATTACAACCTGGATCGACGGGTCATGGCAAGGCCTTAACCTTAGGAAATAGGGCTTCATAAACCCGGAAGTGATCTTGTCAGCCGCCGCAACGGCCAGTACAACTGCAATTACGATGAGTCCACCTTTTTTCCAGCCTTCCGCCCGGACAGTCAGCGCGATGAGCAGGATATAGAGGGGGATCCAGGTGTATTTGTAGGTAATCCAGTACATTACCGTGTCGAGCCAGGGAGTGTGAAGGCCATTTAGCCATAAAAATAGCTCCTGATCGGCGCTGACTATGCTATGTACCGCATCTGTCATGAACTGAAACCGAGTACCTTCCTTACTTTACCGATTGTTTCCTGCGCTATTTGGCGGGCTTTTGCCTCACCCTCCACGAGAATGCCTTCCAGCTCGTCGTTGTTCTCCATATAATAATTGAAAATGCGCCTTGGTTCGGCAAACACTTCCATAAAGCATTCGAAAAGCGCTTGCTTGGCGTGGCCGTAGCCATAGCCGCCATTGAGGTAGTTTTGACGCATTGTTTCGACGTCGGCTTCCTTTGCTACCAGGCTGTAAAGCTGGAATGTGATGTCGTTGTCAGGATCTTTGGGCTCTTCGAGTTGTTTCGAATCGGAAAGGATCTTTTTGGTGATCTTTTTCAGCTCGTTTTCCGGCAGGAAAATATCGATGTAATTATGATAGGACTTGCTCATTTTCTGTCCGTCGAGCCCGGGGATCGTCATGATGCGCTCGTCGATTTGCGGCTCGGGCAAAACCAGGATTTCTTCGCCCGCCAGGATATTGAAACGATTGGCGATGTCCTTTGACATTTCCAGATGTTGCTTCTGGTCTTTGCCTACCGGGATGATATTGGCATTATAAAGCAGAATATCAGCCGCTTGCAATACCGGGTAGGTGAAAAGCCCCGCATTTACATCAGCTAGTTTTTCGGATTTATCTTTAAAAGAGGTTGCATTAGCCAGCATCGGGAACGGCGTGAAGCAGTTCAGGTACCAGCTAAGTTCTGTGTGCTCCTGCACCCGCGACTGGCGCCAGAATACGTTTCTTTTGTAATCGAATCCGAATGCGAGCCAGGTGGCTGCAATTGCGCGGACGTATTCGCTGCGTTCCAGGCCGTTTTTCAGCGTAGTGAGCGAATGCAGATCGGCGATAAAGAAAAAAGATTCGTTTTGGGGGTCTTTAGAGAGTTCGATCGCAGGTTTGATAGCTCCCAGGATGTTACCCAGGTGAGGTCGTCCGCTGCTTTGAATGCCTGTTAGGATTCTGGCCATTTATTACTATTGATACTTAGTTACATGGTTGTAAGAAGAATGTCATAAATACTTCACGAATTTCTTCATGACCTCTTCGTGTGGTTTCGTTTGCCCTGCCAGAGATTGTTGTAGCCCGAGATCGATACTTTCTTTAACATGGTCGGGAAGCTCATCCCAAAAATCTCCTGAGATAGGATCGTCGCTATCGTCAAACAATTCATCAATTTCAGGCTCTGGTAGTATGCCTTTCTTCATCAACTTCAATTCCACCAGCGCTTCTGCAAACGAGGTAAGAAAGGCGCCGCGTTTTAGCTTCGCTTGAATGTTTTTCCAGTCTTCGATCGAAATCTGTACAACTCCTTCTCCCTTCTCATTCGACAAATACTGCACGTTCATAGCTCTCAACAGGTTAGCGTTTTCTGGTAAGCATTGGCCTTTTCTTAATCCCAAAATTCGTTAAATTGAACCAGAAAACGTAGTAAATTTGAATTTTATACCTTCACCAACACGATATGGATTCTAAAACGCTGCACTTTCTCAGTCAATTAGCGGAAAACAATAACAGGGAGTGGTTTCAGGAAAACAAGAAACTTTACGAGGCTGCAAAGGCTGATATGGAAAAGCTGGTCGGATACCTGATCAGTGAGGTTGGAAAGTTTGAGGACCTGGGGAACGTACAAGTTAAGGATTGTATGCTCCGCATTTACCGCGATGTCCGTTTCTCCAAAAACAAGGCTCCGTACAAGAATAACCTCGCCGCCGGCATTGGCCCGGGCGGAAAGAGTTCAGGGAAAATAGACTATTACCTGCAAGTCCAGCCGGGCGATCAGACGTTCCTTGGCGGTGGGATGTGGGAGGTAACCACCGAACAGCTGGCCCGGTTTCGTCAGGAAATCGACTATAATGCGGATGAGCTGAAAACGATCATTCAAGAAAAGGAATTTCATAGCTATTTCCCTGAAATCCATGGCGAGAGCCTGAAAACAGTTCCGAAAGGGTATTCCAAAGACCACCCGGAAATTGAGCTGCTGAAACGCAAGCAGCTGTTTTTTATGCATCGCTATACGGATAAAGAGGTGGCTTCCAAAGACTTTGGCGATATGGTACTGAAAGGCATTCAATTGCTGAAACCCTTTACCGATTATATGAATTATGTATTGTACGAAGAGGCGGAAGAGCTGTAATTCGCAACACCCATTACAACCCAACTAATATGCAATTTTCTCATTTGCACTGTCACACACAGTTTTCGCTGCTCGACGGTGCGGCCGATATTAAAAAGCTTTTCAAAAAGGCCAAGGAGGACAACATGCCTGCGGTCGCCATCACCGACCATGGCAATATGTTCGGGGTGTTCGAGTTTGTGGCCGAGGGTAATAAGCAGGGCATCAAGCCTATTGTCGGTTGCGAGTTTTATGTAGTCGAGGACCGGCATGTGCGGCAGTTTACCAAGGACAAAAAGGACGTCCGTTTCCACCAACTGCTTCTTGCAAAGGATGAGATAGGCTATAAAAACCTGGTAAAAATGTGTTCGCTGGGTTTCATGGAGGGCATGTATGGTAAATATCCGCGGATCGATAAGGAGCTGATCGTCAAATATCACCATGGACTGATCGCTACTACCTGCTGTATTGGTGCGATGATCCCGAAAACAATCATTCGTCAGGGCGAAGAGGCCGCAGAGAAGGAGTTCCGCTGGTGGCTGGACCTTTTCGGCGACGATTTCTATGTGGAATTACAGCGTCACGATATTCGTGATCAATACATTGTGAACGAGGTGCTTATCAAGTTTGCCAGGAAATACAATGTGAAGATCATCTGTTCGAACGACTCGCATTATGTCGATCGCGAGGACTGGAATGCGCACGATATCCTGCTGTGTATCAATACCGGCGACAAGCAGAGTACGCCATCTGCCAAAGATTTCGACGATGAGAAGGGTATTCCAAAAGGTTCGCGCTTCGCATTCTATAACGATCAGTTTTATTTCAAAAATACCAGCGAAATGCTGCAACTGTTCAACGACCTGCCGGAGTCGCTGGACAATACCAACGAGATCGTCGACAAGATCAAAACGCTCGACCTCCGTAAGGACATTATGCTACCCAACTTCCCGATTCCGGACGAGTTCAAGACGCATACGCTGTCGGAAATGGTGGGCAAAAAAGAGCTTACCGCCGATGTTTTGAACCAATGGGAATACCTGAGGCACCTGACATTTGAAGGGGCACGTAAAAAATACGAAGTGGTTACGCCGGAAATCGAGGAGCGGCTCAACTTTGAGCTGCAAACGATCCGGAACATGGGTTTTCCCGGTTACTTCCTTATCGTAGCCGATTTTATTGATGCTGGCCGTAAAATGGGTGTATTCATTGGTCCCGGACGGGGTTCGGCGGCGGGCTCGGCTGTTGCGTACGCAATCGGAATTACGAACATCGACCCGATTAAGTACGACCTGCTTTTTGAGCGTTTCCTCAACCCTGACCGTATCTCCATGCCCGATATCGATACGGACTTCGACGACGACGGGCGTCAGAAGGTGATCGATTATGTGGTGAAAAAATATGGTTACAACCAGGTTGCCCAAATTGTGACTTATGGTACGATGGCAGCCAAATCGGCCATCAAGGATGTGGCGCGGGTAATGGATTTGCCATTGCCGGACGCGAACATGCTGGCGAAGCTCGTTCCCGATAAGCCGACTTATAACATGACGCTCAACCGCATTTTCACAGCGCCGTTGGAAGGGGAGGGGAGCCTGATGAAAAAGGAAGGCATTTCGCCCGATGAATTGGAAAATGTGAAGCGCATGCGCTCCATTGCAATGGGTAATGATTTGCAGGCCAGTGTTTTGCAGGAGGCGAGAAGGTTGGAGGGAACGGTGAGGAACACGGGTATCCACGCCGCTGGTATCATCATTGCGCCTAGTGATCTGACAGAGATTATTCCGGTAAGTACTTCCAAGGATTCCGACTTTTTGATTACCCAATACCAGGGAAAAATCATTGAGGACGCGGGTGTAATTAAAATGGACTTTTTGGGGCTTCGAAACTTGTCCATTATCAAGGAAGCGCTTCGGATGATTAAGAATAACCACGGGGTTGACATCGTAATCGACGATGTTCCGCTGGACGATCCGAAGGTTTTCGAATTGTTCCAACGTGGTGAGACCAATGCGATATTCCAGTTCGAATCCGATGGGATGAAAAAGTACATGCGCGACCTCATTCCTGACCGTTTCGAGCACTTGATCGCCATGAACGCATTGTACCGGCCGGGGCCGATCGCGTACATTCCCAACTTTATCCGCCGTAAGAACGGGCAGGAGGAAGTAACCTATGATTTGCCGGAACTGGAAGAGTACCTGGCTGATACTTACGGTATTACAGTTTATCAAGAGCAGGTAATGCTTTTGTCGCAGAAACTGGCAGGCTTTACCAAAGGCCAGGCTGATACCCTTCGGAAAGCGATGGGTAAGAAGCAGATCGAAACGCTGAACAAGCTCAAAGGCGACTTCATGAAAGGCGGTACCGAAAAAGGCCTCGATGCGAAGAAGCTGGAAAAGATCTGGACTGACTGGGAGGCGTTTGCATCCTACGCATTTAACAAGTCCCACTCTACTTGCTACGCATTTGTAGCTTATCAAACAGCCTATCTCAAAGCACATTATCCAGCCGAGTACATGGCGGCGGTTTTGACGAGTTCCCTGGGTAGTATTGATAAGATCACATTCTTCATGGAGGAATGCAAGAGCCTGGGCCTTCCGGTATTGGGGCCGGATATCAATGAATCGGAACGGCAGTTCAGTGTCAACAAAAAAGGGGAAATCCGCTTCGGGTTAGCGGGCGTGAAAGGAAGCGGCGATGCGGCGGTGGAATCCATTATCGAGGAAAGAACGAACAACGGACCTTTCAAGGATATTTTCGATTTTATGACGCGTGTGAATTTACGCACCGTGAATAAGAAAACGCTGGAAAGTCTAGCATACGCCGGCGGTTTCGATTGTTTTACCGATTACCACCGCGCGCAATACTTTACGGCGGAAACCGGTGAAAATGGTACTTTCATAGAGAAACTGATCCGTTATGCCAATAATTACCATGCCGAAAAGTCGTCGGCCCAGGCGTCGCTTTTTGGCATGATGGGCGATGGTGGCTCAACGCTGGCGAAGCCCAAGGCAGCAGATATCGGCCCGTGGGACGATTTGGCGAAGCTACGTTACGAGCAGGAGGTAGTGGGCTTCTACATTTCCGGACACCCGCTCGACACTTTCCGCACAGAGTTGGATAACTTCTGCAACTGCACGGTCGACAAAGTGCTGGAAATCCAGGAGGGCGAGCGGGCACCGCGGTATTATGGTAAAGAAATCAACGTGGGCGGGATTGTCACCAGCGCCCAGGAGAGAATGTCGAAAAATGGGAGCCTTTTTATGATTTTTAAAATCGAGGATTACCAGGGGGCAATGGAAATGCTGATCGGCGGGGAAGATTACATTCGTTTCAAGAATTACCTGCAGGTCGGTCAATTCCTGTACATCAAAGGTAAAGTTCAGAACCGCTGGAAGCAGGAAGACCAGTTCGAGTTCAAGATCTCCCAGATTCAACTGCTGCCGGAGATCATGGAGAAAATGTGCAGGAAAATTAAGATCAACCTTACGCTCGATCAGATCGACGCTCAGTTCATACATGTGCTCAATGAAACCTTCGGAAGTCACCCCGGAGGATGCCAGGTAAGCATGACGGTGAAGGATCCTGAGACGCATTTAGAGGTCGAAATGTTGTCGCGCGGTTACCGTGTAGCGCCTAGTAGTGAGCTGTTTAAGGTGCTACGGGGCTTCCATGGTGTGAATTTCTCTCTAAACTGATTTGTATTGGTTTAAGTAAGGAACTTTTAGATATTAATATTCCTTATTAACGCAGATTGATAAATAACATTTAGACACTTAAAACATGGGAAAAGCACTTGAAATTACCGATAGCACCTTCGACGAACTGATCCAGGGCGACAAACCAGTACTTGTTGACTTCTGGGCTGAGTGGTGTGGGCCTTGTAAAATGATCGGACCGGTTGTGGAGCAACTCGCGGGTGAATATGACGGTAAAGCCGTTATCGGTAAAATGGATGTGGATATGAATTCGTCGGTACCTGCCAAATTTGGCATCCGCAGTATCCCGACGCTGATGATTTTCAAAGGCGGCCAGCTGGTAGATAAAGTAGTAGGCGTTGTTCCAAAAACAACCCTTGAAGATAAATTAAATGCACAGATCGAAGCGACCGTTTGATAATCGCTGATTTCTGAAAGAGTTAAAAGCCCCGGCGACGGGGCTTTTTTTGTTGACTCTACTTTGGAGATAGTATATAATTATCTACCTTTAATATACACACGCTCTATGAAATCATCGGAATTCCACCGCATCATCCAACGGAATGGCTGGATTTGTATTAGAAGCAGCGGTAGCCACCGCGTTTATCAAAAAGGAAATGACATGTATGTCGTCGCATATCACGGTTCCAAAGAGATGGGTGAGGGGATTAGATTGAAAACTATCAAAAGGATGAAGTTGAAAATGTTATGAAAAAGATAAGAGTGATTATCGAACGGAGCAAGGACTTTTTTTGGGCCTATGGTGACAACGTCGATAAAATCAACGGCGGCGGCGAGACGATCGATCAGGTAAAACAATCTGTCCTCGAATGCATTGAAATAGTGAAATCATTCGACGATAAGAATATTCCGGCCGCTTTGAAAGGCGAGTATGAAATAATCTGGAAGTTCGATGTGGAAAGCCTTCTGGAATATTATAAAGGCATATTCAGTCAAACGGGCATTGCCCGGTTGACTGGTATTAATGAAAAACAGCTGAATCACTATGCGTCAGGGCTGAAAAAGCCGAGGCCAGCGCAGGCCAAGAAGATTGAAAATGCATTGCACCGGCTCGCGCAGGATCTGCTTGCTATTGAATTATGAGCACCCGGATAGGTGCTACTCGTTAATTTCAATACTAAAACTTGCCTCGAAACTACCGCCTGCTTCCAATTTCAGAATGCCTTCCTTCGTCTCGAAATTCTGATCCGAATCGGCGCTGTCGGCGATGCCCAGCCAGGGTTCAATGCACACGAAATGGCCGCCGGGTTTGGCCCAGATGCCCAGGTACGGGAAGTCTTTGTAGTAGACGGTGATTACCTGTCCGGATTTAGTACTTCTCAGGCTTACCTGTCTGGATATCAGGTGTTTGAAAATCAGTGCGTCGTTGTCGAACAGGTGCTGGTTTAAATGCAGCACATTGGTGTGTTCCAGGATTGGCTTGGTTTGATTACCTACAAGTCCATTCTTTTCGAGTAGCCAGGTGGAATCGTTTTCTATGGCTTCGAATTCGAGATAATAGTCCTCGTAAACCTCATCCTCGTGAAGCGGGCATTTGAATGCCGGATGGCCGCCCAGGGAGAAAAGCATTTCAGAAGCACCGTGGTTAATGGCTTTATGGTCGACCACCACCTTTTTGCCATCGAGCCGATAGGTAATTTGAAATTCGAATTCGAAAGGGTAAATGGCCAGCGTTTCTTCGCTATATTTTAATGTAAATGTAAGACTATCAGTCGTTTGGTTAGTCAGTTTTACATTGGCATTGTTGCGGACCATTCCATGACGCGGTACCGCGTATTCATTGCCATTATATTTTACAAAACCATTTTTGATGGCCCCGATTACCGGGAACAATACAGGCGCGTAGCTCGGCCAAACGGCGGGATCGGCGTTCCAGAGAAAATCCTTGCCTGTTACGGTCGACTGGATCTGACACAATTCGGCGCCCGTTTCCTGCACCGCAATTTTCAAATGATCGTTTTGGATGGAATAGTTCATATCGTTCAAGAATTCAGCACTTTGATAATGGTTGCGCAAGCTTCCCGGATTTGGGCTTCTGTGATTGTCAGCGGGGGAGCGATGCGCATGGAATTGTCGCAAAACAGGAACCAGTCGGTCACAACGCCCAGTTCGATGCAACGATCGATGGTCGTTTTCAGTTTATCGAACGATTCCATTTCCGCCGCAAGCATAAGGCCTTTTCCCCGGATTTCCTTGATTTCAGGATGAATTAACAGCGATTTAAAAAGCGCCCCTTTCGCAAAGGCTGACTCAGGCAGTTTCTCGTCGATCGTCACTTGTAGTGCTGCCAGAGAGGCCGCGCAGCTAACCGGATGCCCGCCAAAAGTAGTGATATGCCCAAGGATTGGATTGGTTTTAAGCACTTTCATGATCTTTTGCGGTGCCATAAAAGCACCGATAGGCATGCCGCCTCCCATTCCTTTCGCGCTTAACAAAATATCCGGATAGATGCCGTATTGCTCGAATGCCCAAAAGCTGCCAGTCCGGCCAAAACCGGTCTGAATTTCATCGAGTATCAGCAAAGTGCCGGTTTGGGTACATTGTTCGCGCAGCGCAATCAGATAATCTGCCTCAGGCACGCGCACACCCGATTCTCCGCCGATTACTTCGATAACCACCGCCGCAGTTTGCTCGGTAATTTTTTCTAAATCAGGCAGATATCCATGTCGTATGTGCTTGATTCCCGGCAGTAACGGACGGAAATTTTGTTTGAAAAACTCGGCGCCTGCCAGACTTAAAGCCCCCTGAGTCGCTCCGTGATAAGCATTGTAGCACGAAATAAACTCCCGTCGTTTGGTAAACCTTTTTGCCAATTTCATCGCCCCCTCGACCGCCTCGGTACCCGAATTGGTGAAATAGATATTGTCGATGAGGCCAAATGGGGAAGGGGAGGGAGCCTCGAAATGAAGGGTGCCTGCCAGTGCCCTTGCCAGTTGTACCTGTGCGCTCTGTACATACTCGCCATACACGAGCAGGTGCATGTGCTTGTCCAGCTGCGCGTGGATGGCTGCAAGTACCTTCGGGTGCCTGTGGCCGACATTGCTGACGCCGATGCCTGAAATGAGGTCCATATACGACTTGCCGTCCGGACCGTACATATAAACGCCCTCGGCCTTTTCAATTTCAAGGGCAAGCGGGAAATCGGAAGTTTGCGCCAGATGGTCGAAAAAGTGCTGGCGATGTGAAATATGCATTCTATTGTTCAAAAAAACTGGCGCTGCCGCCTACCCAGGTGAAATCCTTGTTGTACCGCACGCCGATCATTTCACCGCGACTTAACCGGCTGAGACTGATCAGTAGTTCGGGCTTTTCGGCATGGTCCGGCCAACCGTACATCATGCGGATCTCGCATTTGACAAGGCCGTCTGGCGCCTGAATCACGGGTTCGTACACAACTTTTCGCTGCAATATATAATTTTCCGGGTCGGCAATGGCTTCCAAACCCCCTTTTGTGAGATGCAGCTGTACTCCCGAGCCGGCGAAAGAGAACAGGGGTTTCAGCACATAATTTTGAAGATCCGCAGGAAAAATACCCCCGTAGTCGCTCAGAAAGCGTGTTTCAGGTACGAATTCTCCGTTTAAAAAAGGCATTGCAAATTTACTGATCCGGAAAAACCAGTTCGGATGTCCCACCCACTGCACATCCACGTCGTCGGTGAAATGATAGCTGGTTTGCAGACCAGGATAGTTGAAAAGATCGTCGAAAATAAGGCGGTTGTAAATGCGTTTAACCTGTATTTTCCGGTCGTCCTCTTCATAAAATAACAGCCGTCCTTCACGGATCAGTTTGGTATAACAAACCGCTTTCACGCCCAGCATGGCCGCGGTAACGGCAAAGTCGATACGTGTTTTCTGTTTTTCGGGGAAGATTTCAAGCAGAATTACATTCTCGGGCTGCTCATCACCGAGGATGAGTGTTTTGAGCCGGGACACATACTCATCGTAAGAACCCGCGTTGAAGAGATATTGGAAGTTTTCCCGAACCTCAAAAAATTTCGTGAACGACTCGGAAAGCAACGCCTGGTAACCGAATATGGAGGGAAATCCCTGTAACTCAATGAGCTGAGGTACAAGATCGCCAGCGGCATTCCGGCAAATGGCATAGTCTATCGCCAGGAAGGAAGTATGCGCGTTTTCACCGGGCACATTTTGGTTAGCAGGTACGGCGCGGTCGGTCTTTGCGCGAAAGTCGGGGGAGGTTATCGTAGCAATAATCTCGTCCGATGCGCGCAAAATGCTGTTTTTTAGATCTTTGGGTACAAAAACGGGCGTTTCGGCTACCCTGAAATCCAGGTGGCCGGGAAACGCTGAACTGAGAGACGCTACGAAGTCCTCGTAACCTTTCTCCGTGAATGAGTTGTTGAACGCTTCCCGGGCTTGCTTATGCATAGGCTGGCTGGAACGTTTTGTTGAACGCGTTTTTCAAAAATGTCGGGATTACAGCAGCTTCGGTCATCGAGATTTTGTCCGGATCGTTCAAGTGCGCGATCATATCATTGTACTTAACCTCACCGTGTGCCTTAATGATCGCCTCTTTTTTATCCTCATCTAAAAAATAGCGAAGCATTCCTTCGGCATCCGCTTCCGGATGGAACTGCGTGCCAACGATCTCGTTCGAAAACCGGATAGCCATCACAGCGCGTTCAAGCGGCACGTGCGGCCGGATCTTTTCCAGACAAAGCAACTTCGCGCCCAGGGAATCGAATGCAAACTGATTGGGTTGGGTAACCTGGAAATCGCGCGAATCGACAATCCAGAAAGGATCGCTCAGTGTATTCAAAAGCGGGTCTTTGCGGCCAGCCGAGGTCTTATGCACCGGAAATGTGCCGAAAGAAGTTTTGCGACGCTTGCTTACCGCCGCCAGGTCCCAGTGAATGCAGGCCATTTGAAACGAATGGCAGATGAGAAACAAATGCTTTTTCAGCCGATTCTGCCTTTTGGCGTTGTAAGCCAGTATTTTATCCAGAAAACCAAAAAATTTCTTTTCCCAGGCTTCGCCCACCGGGGATGGATTCCCGGGGCCGCCCGTAGAAATATAGGCATCGAAGTCCAGCCCTGGTACTTCGAGCTTTTGTCTTACGTCGAAAACAGTGAATTCAAGGGACACGCCTTCCTGCTCTCCGAATGCGGTGATGATTTTCTTAATACATCGCATTCCCTCGTTGGGGTGCCCGGCATACATATCCAGGATTGCGATCCGGAAATGTTTTTCATTAGTGGTCATTGTCAATTGGGCCCGACGTGTCAGCAATCCGGCCGTTAATGTGATAGAATCGGGTAACCTATTTTAAACAAATGTGTTCCTGATTAGTTCGGGTTTTGGGTTAAAACTTTGATTTAGTTCTAACTAAATGCCGATTTTGGTTTCCGAAACAATATAATCTACAACCGCATTCATGCTGCCGGTTTGCTCGAAAACAGCCAGCTGGCGGTCGGCACCGGTGCCCATTTCGAGTATCTGATGGATATATTCGATTTCCTTTCGGCTTCCCAGCTCGTCGAGCACGTCGTCTATAAATTCCAGCAATTCGTGGATCAGGATTTTGTATTCCACTTCTTCCTGCTTCCCGAAATCGATCAGTTTGCTACTGATACCATACCGCGCTGCACGCCATTTGTTTTCATTGATGAGCATCCGGCGATAAGGGCGGAAGCTCAGGTTCAGGCTGTGCAACTTATGTATCTTGGCCACAAGCGCCTGCATGATCGCGGCGAGACATATGGTCTCGTCCGTGCGCATGGGCACGTCACACATGCGGAATTCGATGGTGTTGAAAAAAGGGTGTACCCGGATATCCCACCAGATTTTCTTGCCGTTGTCGATACAATTGGTCTTCACCAGCAATGCAACATATTCGTCGTACTCGGCCGCGCTCGAGAAGAAATCGGGGATGCCCGTTCGGGGGAATTTGTCGAAAACTTTGGAACGGTACGATTTGAAGCCGGTATTGCGGCCGCACCAGAACGGAGAATTGGTCGATAACGCGTAAATGTGGGGCAGAAAATAGCGAACCGCGTTCATAATCTGTATCCCCTCGTTCCGGCTCTCGATCCCCACATGCACGTGCAGCCCGAAAATAAGGTTGCCACGCGCTACGTCCCGCATTTCGTCGATGATCTGATCGTAGCGCGGATCGTCGGTAATGAGTTGGTCCACCCAGTCGGCAAAAGGATGTGTCCCGGCGGCGGCCACCTGCAAGTTTTGCTTTTCTGCAAGGTCCAGGATCATTCTGCGCAGGTAGGTCACCTCTTCCCGTGCTTCCTGAATGTTATGGCAGATGTTCGTTCCCACTTCCACCACCGCCTGATGCATTTCCGCCTTTACACGCTCTTTCAGTGTTATTTTTCCATCCTCAACCAGCTTTGACATATGCGATCGCAGGTTTCGGGTAACCGGATCGATGGTTTGAAATTCCTCTTCAATTCCCAGGGTGAATGTTGCCATAATGCGAAAGCTGCTGAATTTTAGTTTGTCAGGATTTCTTCAATTTGGAGTTTTTAGCGGGCGCTTTTGTTGCGGCCGCTTTGGTAGTAGGTATTTGAGGCTCGGCTTCGGCGATCGGCTCGGCCGCGATGGCACCCAGGGACTTGGCCGGCTTTTTCGGAGTTACGGCCTTTACCTTTACTTCTGTGGCAGATGGTGTTACATCGGGTGTCTTGGCCGGTTTGCCCTTTGGCGCTTTTGCCGGTTCAACTACTTTTTCAGGCGCTTTCGCTTTTGCCGGCGCTTTTTCGGCCGCCTTGATTGGCTTCGCCGAAACTTTTGCTGCTTCGGCGGGTTTAGCGGGCGTCGGAGCCCCGGCGGTCACCGCAGCTGCGGGAATGCTATTGACCGCCTGGTTAACAAATGTGCCCCAGGTCAGGTTAATCTGTCCGGCGACCTGATTTTTGGCTCTTTCGATGGCCATATTCGCCGCAGCTTCCACCACCCACTCAAAATTATCGGGGCCTACCGAGTAAATGTCGGCATCCGGCGCGGGGTTGCAGAAGTCGATTGCATACGGAACGCCGTTGCGCACGGCAAATTCCACCGTATTGAAATCGTAACCCAATGCGATATTCAGTTTTAAGGTATAGTCCTTAATGGTCTCCAAAAGCTTTTCGCGCTCTTCGCCCTGGGCTTTCAAATCGGCAGCGTAGCGCAAATGGTGAGGATTGCGTGGCTCATAAGGCATTATCAGCACGTCTTTCTGGCCAATGCAGTAGCAGCGCACATAGTCGTCGAAGACGATTTCTTCCTGCAACATCATCACCAGCTGCCCTGTTTCTTCATGTTTGATCCACATATCCTGAGGGTTCACGACGCGGTAAACGCTCTTCCAGCCTCCGCCGTCATGAGGTTTCATATACGCAGGGAAACCGACATATTGAAATATTTCCTCCCACGCCATCGGGAATGCAAGGTTACGAAAGGAGGTCTCGGTCGTGTTGTCAGGGCGTTGTTTGGATGGAAGAAGCACGGTTTTCGGTACCGGGATGCCGATTTTCTCCGCCAACGCGTTGTTGAAAAACTTTTCGTCGGCGCTCCACCAGAACGGATTGTTGATCACCGCTGTGCCGGAAAGTGCTGCATTTTTGAGAAAAGAGCGGTAAAATGGCACGTCCTGCGAAATGCGGTCGATGATCACGGCATATTCGCTCGGTGCGGCTTGTATCACTTTATCAATGGTGACGGCCTCCGCTACAATGCCGTCCTCTCCTTTGCTGTTGACTCTTTCGATAAACGCGTTGGGAAAGGTATTTTCCATTCCAAACAGGATTCCAATCTTTTTCATATCAAGGTTTTGAGTTGTGTTTTTGATTATTGCAATACAATACGCGACAGGTAATCGGGAAACATTTTTTTCCAGAGTGGCCAATCGTGTTTTTCCCAGCCGCGAATGTCGAGCCAATGCTCGATGCCATTGTTGTTGAGGATGTTCGACATCAGGATATTGCTGTTCAGGCAAATATCCCAGTCGGAGGTGCCCAGGGCGATTTTCATATGTCCGAAACGCCAGCCCTGCTCGTTAGGCATAAAATCGACGGGGTTGTTGAAATACACCCTGTCATCGTAAAAGCCGTCGAGGAAGCCGCGGATATCGAACATACCGCTCATGCTGATCAGGTAAGCAACCTGCTCGGGGTGGCGGAAGGCGAAATTGGCGGCATGAAAACCGCCGAAACTGCAACCTGCAACGCCGATCTTGCCCACATTGCATTCATTGCTGATGTAAGGTACCAGCTCGTTTTTAAGGAATTTGTCGTATTGAATATGGTTAGCAACCCGGAACTCAGGGTTGAGGTGTTTTCCATACCAGGAATCGGCATCAATGGTGTCTACACAATATATCTTGTATTTGCCCGATTCGACGAGCCACCGTACCGACTCGATCAGCCCCATGTCTTTGGCCTGGTAATACCGGCCCAGGGTCGTTGGAAAAAGCAGGATAGGGTAGCCCCAGTTACCAAAAACAAGCATCTCCACCTCTTTGTCGAGATGATGAGAATAGTATTTAATGTGCTTCTCTTCCAAACAAAGGCCGTTTATAGTTGATAAATGAAATATACAAAACAAATCATAGGAAGCAAATTATTAACTTTCGGGTTTTATTTCCATCCGTAGTCAGGCATTTACCGTGAATCCATCCGTTTACTCCTCCCAGATAGTGTCCATAGAGATTTCCTTGCAGTCCGTTTTTCTGTGCCGGGAAGTGATTGTGACCGTGTTGCTGCCACTGGGGTTTTCGGATGCGGAAAATTATCCGTTGGTGCTTTTCAACGACGGGCAGGATTTCGGAGCGCTGCGAATGGCCGAAACGGCTGCCGCCCTGCAATCGGCAGAGAAGATAGCCCCGTGCGTGATTGTCGGCATACACGCCAACCATGCGCGTATATATGAGTACGGGACCGCGCACCAGCCCGACTACGCAGGCCGTGGCAACAAGGCGGGCCTTACCACATCATTTGTTCTGGAGGAATTGCTGCCCTACCTGGCACATCATTATCACACTGCCGCCCACGACATTACCTATGCCGGCTGCTCGCTGGGAGGCTTAATGGCGCTGGATGCCGTCTGGAACCATCCGGAGGTATTTTCAAAAGCGGGGACCTTCTCGGGCTCGCTATGGTGGCGGCAAAAGGCGCTCGATGAAGGGTATTCAGCGGCGGATCGTATTATGCACCGGCAAATCCGGGATGCCGAAAGGGTTGCTCCGCTGAGTTTCTGGTTTCAATGCGGGACCCGGGACGAGTACGACGATCGCGACGGCGACGGGGTGATCGATTCGATACAGGATACGCTCGAATGTATCGTCGAATTGGAACGCAAAGGCTATGCCTGGGGCCGGGACGTTTGTTATGTGGAAGTGAAAGAAGGGATGCACAATCCCGAAACATGGGCAAAAGTCCTTCCCGACTTCCTTGTGTGGGTGTCAGGAAGGGCAGGGAAGGCTTAATCCATGTTTGATAGAAACGCCATGGTGTCGATGCCGTCGGCGTAATCCGAGAGACCGGGTGTCTGTGCGGCACCAAATGGCAGGGCTTCCGGCAAATGCAGTTCGGGGCTCGCCACAATGCACTGGATCTTCTCCTCCGATTCCCGCAATAATACTTTTAACTCTTCCAGCGAATCATAGGGTTGGTAATGCAGCACGCTGATGGGCGAGACCAATGCCTCGCTTTCGGTAGCAAGCAAAAAGCCATTGTCCGAATGAGCGACGCGGTTTACGAGGTAAATAGATTTGTTGTACTCATAATTGTTGAAATACTTGTGATGATTGATAAAATCGTCCGCCATTTCCTCGATCGATTGGTAAAACCCGGTAAAATCATATCCGGACGGAACAAAGATCTTGGAGACATTGCGGCAGCCCAGTCCAAAATATTGGAGGATATCGGTAGCCAGGTCCCTGAGATCCTCCCGCGTTTCATCGCCTGTGAGCACGGCCACAGAAGTGCGGTTCTTGCGTATAATGTTAGGCTTTTTGGCGAAATAGTAATGGAAGTAGCGGGCCGTATTGTCGCTTCCCGTGGCGATGTAGGCATCGGAATCGTTCAGTCTTTCTACGAAATGAATGTATTTTTCGAATTCCGGTTCAATTTCCGTTAGCTTGTTCAGCAGTGCCCGTATCAGCAGCGGATCGTCGGAACTGGGTTTAGCCAGTAAAGTATGTCCGCTTATGAGTACACACATGGCGTCGTGAAAACCGACCGCGGGAATATTTCCAGCCATTACCACACCTATTTTGCGTGATTGTGCCGGTTCGGGATAGCTTTCAGCCCAGCTTTTCAATTTTTCCCCGTTCAGGTACTGTTCGGTAATCGCATTCAGTGACAATCTCACATTAGCGGGTGTAAACCAGTTGTTGCGGCTCTTGGCGGCTGCAATCCATTCCTCTATCGTTTCCTCGTTGGCCGGGTCGCCGATGAACTGGCCCAGACGGATGAATGCATTTATCCTCCGAATTCTTGATATCATTCTACTCTGACTCTAAAAAGTTAAATGGCAAGTGCCGTTTTTATTTTTCTGATTGTTGGGAAACTATAAATAGTTATATTTGTTACCCTAAACAGAAGAATAGCAACAAATATAAACAATCCGGCGACTATGGCTATAATGATAACCGATGAATGCATAAATTGTGGGGCGTGTGAGCCAGAATGCCCGAATACAGCAATTTATGAGGGAGGTGTAGAATGGACTTGGGGGGATGGAACCAGTTTAGACGAAGTGGACTTTGGAGATGGCACCATCGTAAGCGGCAAGGAAAAGCAGTCCCCTGTTTCAGACGAATTTTATTACATAGTTACAGATAAATGTACAGAGTGCGTTGGTTTTCACGAAGAGCCACAGTGCGCTGCGGTTTGTCCGGTAGATTGCTGCGTGCCGGATCCGGACAACGAGGAAGAAGAAGAAACTTTGCTTGCTAAAAAAGCATGGATGCACGGTGAATAGACCCTGCTAGACATAAAAAATACGAAGCCTGCTCCACAGCGGGCTTTTTTTGTGCCCTTTCGGTTTCGCAAATGGCATTATAATAATAAAAATTCTTAATAATAGCAACCGGTGATTTTAAAGAAAATTCTGTTTTGTCGATGTTATGCAGAATATTCAATTTTTGACTAAAAATGGGTTTTTCATGTTTTTGTGTTTTAAAAACGATAAAAAACATAACAAAAGTCAGAAAATTGGATTTTTTGATATAAATTTTGGCTGTATTATTTGATAAATATAATTTAAATACAATATTTGATCCAGTAATGCAGCCGGAGAGTAATATTAACTTAAACAGAATATAATTATGAAAAAAGTCTATTGTACAGTATTATCTTTGATGGTTCCTTTTTTGGGTTTTGCAAAGGCGGAAGACGATAAAAAGGCGGTGAAGGCGGATACTGCGGTGGTAACGGAGGCTAAGGACGAGGAAGAAGCAAAAGGAGCATTCGCATTCTCGGGTTACCTGGACTCCTATTACATGGCTAATTTCAACAAACCGGCATCCCGCTCCAACATGGGTGCTTCCAACGCACGGGTGTTCGACCAGAAATCGGGTCAGTTCTCACTCGGGTTGGTACAGGCGAAAGTAGCTTACACCAACGCGAAATCAGAAGCGGTGGTTGACCTGACTTTCGGACCCAATGCAAACCTGGGTAACTACGGCAACTCACTATTCAGCACCGCGCTGGCAATCAAGCAAGCATACTTTACATACAAGTTTACCGACAAGTTCTCGATGACAGCAGGGCAGTTCGGTACACATATCGGGTACGAAGTGATCGACGCACCGGCCAACTTCAACTATTCGCTGTCCAACCTGTTCAATAATGGGCCATTCTACCACGCCGGTTTGAAAGCGACTTACGCATTCTCAGACAAGGCGTCTTTGATGGTGGGTGTTGTGAACAACGTCGATGGATTGGGCGATAACAACCGCGCTAAAGGAATCATTAGCCAGTTGTATTTCAAGCCGGTTGAGAACTGGAACGTTTACCTGAACTATATCGGAAGCAACGAGGCAAATACGGATTCTTTGGGCAAGCAGCCGGACGGATTCTACCAGGTATTCGACCTTACTACGAGCTTCCAGATTACCGAAAAATTCCTGTTGGGTCTGAACGCCGCGTACGGATCTCAAAAGGGTGACTATCAAGGTACGGGTGGTCCGGTTGATACTGAATCATGGGGTGGTTTCGCAGTGTATGCCAACACGGCGATCACAGACAACTTCGGAATTGGTGCACGTTACGAGTACTTCAACAACGATAACGGTGTAAGAGGTTTGCTCACAGCCGCAAAGACTGGTACCAAAGTGAATTCGGTAACCCTAACAGGTAATATCAGCCTGGCAGACGGACACATTCTTGTAAAACCTGAGTTCCGCCTCGACGCTTATCCTAAGTTGAGCGGTGCAGGAGAAGCACAGCAATTCGAAGACTCGGACGGCAACTGGACCAAAAATAACCAGACTACGTTCGGATTGGCATTTATTTACAAATTTTAAGCATACAGCATTTCACACGAATACCTTCTTAATCTAATACAATAACAATAATTTACTACAATGGAAAAACGTAACTTTATCCCACTGATTATCCTCCTGGTAATCAGCATCCTCGGTGCCTTCATTCCCAATGTCCCGACGCAGATTGTGACGGAAGGCGTCAATTCCGGCGATACCGCATGGATGCTGGTATCATCCGCGCTGGTACTGCTTATGACTCCCGGTCTGGCATACTTCTACGGAGGAATGGTCAACACCAAAAACGTCATTTCCACGATGCTCCAGAGCTTCATCGCGATGGGTGTAATCAGTGTGGTGTGGGTTGTTTTCGGTTTCAGTCTCGCATTCGGTGAGGATATTGGCGGTTTCGTCGGTAACCCCACTACGCACTTCATGTTCAAAGGCGTATTGGACGGCCCGATCTGGGGTACCATTCCTTTCGCATTGTTCGCAATGTTCCAGTTGAAGTTTGCGGTGATCACTCCTGCGCTTGTTACTGGCTCGATGGCTGAGCGTATCAACTTCCGCTCTTACGTTCTTTTCATTATCCTGTTCTGTGTTTTCATCTACTCGCCATTGGCTCACATGACATGGCATGCAGACGGTATCCTTTTCAAAATGGGTGTGCTTGACTTTGCTGGTGGTACAGTTGTTCACATGTCGGCCGGTTGGGCTGCATTCGCTGGTGCTTTGTACCTGAAACGTCGCAAATCGCTCCTGGAAGACCACGTGCTTCCTCCTGCAAACATTCCATTCGTATTGTTGGGAACAGGTTTGCTCTGGTTCGGATGGTTCGGTTTCAACGCCGGTTCTGCCCTGACGGCTTCTCCATTGGCGGTTTCAGCTTTCGCTACCACCAACACTGCTGCTGGTGCGGCTGGTTTGGCATGGGTTCTTTTTGATGCTGCAAGAGGCAAGAAAGTTTCTGCACTTGGTTTCTGTATCGGTGCTGTGGTTGGTTTGGTTGCTATCACACCTGCTGCCGGTTTCGTAACTGTCCCTGCATCACTTTTCATCGGTACCATTGCTGCGATCACTTCCAACTACATCGCTCACCTGCGTACACGTTCGACATTGGATGATACACTCGACGTATTCCCTTGCCATGGTGTAGGTGGTATGGTAGGTATGCTGATGACCGGTATTTTCGCAACCAGCGGTATCAACTCACTCGTAGTTGACCAGGGTCTTGCATTCGGTGAAACCAAATTGTTCATCAACCACGTAATTGCTCTGGTAGGTGTGTCGGTATTTGCTTTCGCCGGTTCATTACTGTTGCTGAAAATTACTGACCTGATCGTTCCGCTTCGCGTGTCTGAACAAGACGAGAAAGTAGGTCTGGACGTAAGCCAGCACGACGAGTTCCTTGTAGAGGCTTAATCTAAACTAGGTGAATAAATACAAAAGCCCGGCCAATTTGGTCGGGCTTTTTGCTGTTTTGCTTTGGCTGAAGCCGGATAGACTGGGCGTTGAGTCCCCAAGCTGAAGCCAGGGGTTGTGGGCTCGCTATCCTCGGTTGATGTCGGGCAGATTAGCCCTCGCGCGGGCCCCAGGCTGAAGCCTGGGGTTGTGGGCTCGCTATCCTCGATTGATGTCGGACAGATTAGCCCTCGCGCGGGCCCCAGGCTGAAGCCCGGGGTTGTGGGCTCGCTATCCTCGGTTGATGTCGGGCAGATTAGCCTTCGCGCGGGCCCAGGTTGAAGCCCGGGGTTGTGTGTGTCTCCCTAACCTCGGTTGATATCGGACGGATTGGCCATCGCGCCGCCCCAGGCTGAGGCCTTGGGGGGATGAGGCGCTTGGTGGTCGGATGAGATACTCCTCAACCCCGGGCTTCAGCCTGGGGTTCGGCGATCGCCCACAGGTCCGGGCTTTAGCCCAAGGCTAGTGAGCTAAGATCTCTTCGTAGAGTTCTGTCACCTCCATCAAGCCTTCGCCGTTGATGTGATCATAGCGCACCTCCTTGGTCTCGTTGATCAGCAGCGGATCGTACTTCACAGCTACGCGAACGTAGTTGCCTGTAAACCCGAGCATCTGGCCATTTTGAATTTCATCTTCAAAGAGTACTTTGCCTTCCTTGCCGATCTGGCTTTCGTAAAAGAAGCGTTTTTTCTTATCTGAAAGAATATGCAGCATTTTGGAGCGTTCCGCACGTTCGCTTTTCGTAACAATCGGACGAATAGCCAAAGCGGTCGTATTTTCCCGCTCGGAGTAAGTAAATACGTGCAGATAGGAGACTTCCAGCTCATTGAGGAAGTGATAGGTTTCTTCAAAAAGCTCCCTGGTTTCACCCGGGTGGCCTACAATTACGTCAACGCCAATGCAGCAATCCGGCATCAGCGATTTGATCTTCGCAACGCGTTCGGTATAAAGCTCGCGTTTGTAGCGGCGCTTCATCAGGCCCAGAACTTTATTCGAACCGGATTGCAACGGAATATGGAAATGCGGGGCAAAGCGTTTGGATTGCGCTACAAATTCGATGATCTCGTCGGTAAGCAGGTTAGGCTCGATGGATGAAATGCGGAAGCGCTCAATACCTTCCACTTCGTCCAGTGCCTTGACCAAATCCATGAAAGTTTCTTCACGGACGCCATTACGGAGGCCGAAATCACCGATGTTCACACCTGTCAATACGATTTCCTTCACATCCCGCGCTGCGATATCCCGGGCTGCTTTGACGATATTTTCAATACTGTCGGAGCGGCTTTTGCCACGTGCGAGCGGGATCGTGCAGTATGCGCACGGGTAGTCGCAGCCGTCTTGTACTTTCAGGAAGGTACGCGTGCGGTCGTTGAGCGAGTAGGAGGTGTGGTATTCTACGGCGTTGTCGATCGTCGAGGCGATCACTTGTGCAGGTTGGCCCGACGGTGTTTTCTCAAATGTATCGATCAATTCTACCAGCCTGAATTTCTCTGCGGCACCTAAAACCGCATCCACGCCGGGTATTTCGGAGATTTCTTTCGGTTTCAGCTGCGCATAGCAACCGATGATCGCCACGTAGCCGTCTGCGTTGATTTTCTGTGCCTCGCGTACGATTTTGCGGCATTTCTTATCCGCATTTTCGGTAACAGAGCAGGTGTTGATGATAAAAATATCCGGGTTTTCGTTGAACTCCACTTTGGAATAACCCTTTTCCTCGAACATCCGTCCGATAGAAGAGCTTTCTGAGTAATTCAGCTTGCACCCTAATGTATAGAAAGCGACTTTTTTCATTGTTTTAAAATATCCTGCAAAATTACACCTTTATTATCAACGCTTTAAATAATCTCCAAAAGAAGATTGCAGGTAGGCTTTGCCAACGGCTTCTTCCTGTCGAGGCAATGAGCCGTTTTTTTCGATGATATTCCCTCCGATATTGTCCCGCACGATGAACCCATCGGGCCGCATCCAGCCCAGGCCGTTGTTGAAAGCGAAATAGGCAAAATCGTGACGGCCCTTCCTGAAAATGTCGTTACTCCACGCAAAAGTTCCGGATGGAAGGTGCATTTGGTTCAAAATGGTGGCCGCCAGGTCGGTCTGGGATGCGAGCGTGTCTACACGTGCGGGTGCAGCTGTAAGCGCGCCACCGAGCCAGAGCATGGGAATATGGAACTCGGAGGGCTTGTCTTTTCGGGTCTCAGGTAACGGGTGTCCGTGATCGGCGATGATGACGACAAGCGTATTCTTCCACCAGGGTTTTGTTTTGGCTTCCCGCAGGAATGCCCCGAGGGATTCGTCAGTATAATGTAAAGCGTTCAGGAACAGGTGCTCGGGGTCGTTGCCCTGAATCACCGTTTTGACCGGCACTTCAAACGGCTCATGGCTGCTTAAGGTAAATATGGTAGAGAAAAATGGCTGCTTTTCCCGGTCGAGGTCATGCATGAGCTTGTTGAAAACGATATGATCGTGCGCGCCCCATTTGGAATTCATGTCTTTGGAATCGAATTCGTCTTTATCCACGATCCGGTCGAAACCTTGTTGGAGGAAATATGATTTCATATTCGCAAACTCGGTTTCTCCGCCGTAGTAGAAAGACGTTCGCCAACCGCGTTCCCTGAAAATGGTAGGTAGAGAGGGCAGCGAGGCGGTTTTTTTAGGTATTTTAATAATGGAAGTCGTCGGTTGCGCCGGGTAGCCACTCAAAATGGCCACCATCCCTTTATCGCTGCGGTTGCCACTGGCATATACATTGGTAAAAAGCAGTCCTTCTTTCGAAATCCGGTCAAATTGCGGGGTTATCCCCCTTAATCCCCCCAAAGAACCCACGGCTTTAGCCGTGAAGCTCTCCCAAATGATCACCAGTACATTCTTTTTGCCGACGGTATCGATGACCTGCTCGGTTCCGCCGCTTGCATGATATAGATCGGCCACAGTTTGGCCTGCTTCGGCGTCTTCGGTGTATTTGAACGGGTTTTCATTCGAATAACCTTCATTGAGCAATGAGCGCATGTAGTTCCAAGGTACGTTCACGGCCGCATAGTTGGCGAAGCTCTTGTCGCTGAAAAATACCGCGCTCTCGTTCATCGGCGCCAGCTGGAAGCCGCCCCGAATAGGGATGATCAGGCTGGCGGCAATGATCAGAAATGCAGGAATCACATATACATGCGCTGCCCGGCCGAATGAGCCGATTATTCTCCGGATAATCGTTTGCAGAACACGGTTGATCAGAAAAACCAGCCCGATCAGCAGCAATACGAGGGGAAACACGGGCGCTGCACCCATCGATGCCATTGCCTCTGAGGGCGTTGCAAGGTAATGTAGCGAGGTGGCATCGATCCGGAACCCCCAAGCCCGGAACAGCTCGAGGTCGACCACCGATAATAATGTGATGAGCGATACGATAACAACTGTGTAAATGGACATTGTTTTGCGGTACCAGTTCCAGCGTTGGCCGGTGAACGTGATCAACAACGTCGGGATCGCCAGAATATAAGCGGCGAAGGAAATATCCATCGGCAACCCGTGGCTCGCACTCGCCACCCACAGCGAAGAGGGGAGTTCGAGCGCCTTTTTATAGTGGTATGCCAGGAATATGATACGGAAAAACTGGAAGATTACGACCCAGGCCAGCCCGTACAAGGCAACAAATTCAAGTCTCTTACGCATTGGTGTCTATGAACAATTTGCAAAGTTCTTAAAAATGCGCTAACCTGTGGTAACCGTCGGGCAGCTATTGTGAAAATGTAGCAGGGAATTGTTGTTCGTATTGGTAAATAAATAATTTTGGGGAGAATTAATATAAATCAATAAATACATGACTTTTCGTTCCAAAGCTTTTGAGATCGCGCAAGGCCGCATCTCGCCTGTTTTGACCCCTCCCACAGAAAAAGTAGCCGACCTTTATGGTAGCAATACATTCAGTGATGATGTGATGAAGACCCTGCTTTCGGCAGAGGCATATACCAAAATTTCCAATGCGATCCGCTCCGGCTCGACCATCGACCGAGAAGTGGCCGAGGAAGTGGCGGCGGCGATGAAATCGTGGGCCATTTCCAAAGGCGCGACGCACTATACCCACTGGTTCCAGCCGCTCACCGGGACGACTGCCGAAAAGCACGATTCGTTCTTCGACTTGACCATGGACGGGAAGGCGGTAGAGAAATTCAAAGGAAGCGCATTGGTGCAGCAGGAGCCAGATGCTTCCTCGTTTCCGAGCGGGGGGTTGCGCGCGACGTTCGAAGCGCGGGGCTATACCGGCTGGGACCCGAGCTCGCCGGCGTTTCTGATGGATAATGGAGCAGGTGGAAAGACATTGTGCATCCCTTCCGTCTTTATTTCCTACAATGGAGAGGCGCTCGATTATAAGGCACCGCTTTTGCGCTCGCTGATGACGCTTGACAAAGCGGCAACAGGGGTTTGTCAGTTCTTTAACCGTGATGTGGCCAAGGTAACACCTACACTGGGCATCGAGCAGGAGTATTTTTTGGTAGATAAGGCTTTGTACTACGCCCGTCCCGATCTGCTGATGTCCGGCCGGACCGTTTTCGGCCATAACCCCGCCCGCGGACAGCAGCTCGACGACCACTATTTCGGTTCTATTTCACCGCGCGTGAATGCATTTATGGTGGATTTTGAGTTCGAAGCATTGAAGCTCGGCATTCCTGTAAGAACGCGTCACAACGAAGTAGCACCCGGCCAGTTCGAATGCGCGCCTACTTTTGAAGAAGTTAACCTTGCGATAGACCACAATGCATTGTTAATGGATTTGATGCAAAAGATCGGTGACAAGCATAATTTCCAGGTTCTTTTCCATGAAAAGCCATTTGCAGGCATTAACGGGAGCGGAAAGCACAACAACTGGTCGCTCTCGACGGATACGGGCATTAACCTGCTGGCACCGACTTCGAAGCCTAAGGAAAACCTGCGCTTCCTCACGTTTCTGATGAACGTCGTGAAAGCCGTTCACGACCATGCCGATCTGTTGCGCGCTTCCATATCGTCGGCAGGCAACGAGCACCGCCTGGGCGCGAACGAGGCGCCGCCGTCGATCGTTTCGGTGTTTTTGGGTGGTGAACTAACGAGTATGCTGGAAGAACTCGTCAACAAGGGTGAAATCACGCTCGAAAAAGGGGAGAACTTCTACTATAAATTAGGTATAACCCGCATTCCAAATCTGCAACGGGACAATACCGACCGCAACCGTACCTCGCCGTTCTGTTTTACGGGAAACAAATTCGAATACCGCGCGGTAGGAAGCTCACAAAACAGCGCTTCGCCGATGATCATCCTGAACACGATCGTTGCTAACCAGCTGCTCGACTTCAAACGCGAAATGGACGAGCGCCTGGCGGCAGGGGAAGAGAAAAAGGTGGCTACGGTAGAGATACTGAAACGCTATTTCCTGGAATCCAAAAACATTCTTTTTGAAGGAAACGGCTATTCCGAAGAGTGGGTCGAAGAGGCTGCGAAACGAGGGCTTAGCAACATCCGGGAGACTTTCGACGCACTGTATGCCTATAAAACAGAAAAGACCGTGTCGGTTTTTGAAAGGACAGGCGTGCTGAGCTCGCGTGAGCTGCATGCGCGCTATGAGATCGAGCTGGAAAATTATGTAAAGAAATTACAGATCGAATCGCGCGTAATCGGTGACCTGGCTTTGAACCACATTGTTTCGACGGTAGTGAAATATCAATTCAAACTCGCGCAAACAGCCCGCTCGCTGACCGATCTCGAAATGCTGGAGGAAGCCGAGCCGATCAAGGAAATCATCCGCGATATTTCTTCGCACGTGGTGGTGATCAAAAAACTGGTACATGAGATGACCGAAAGCCGCAAAAAAGCGAACAATATCGAAGACCTCTTTGAACGCGCGAAATGCTATGGGTCGGAAGTGAAAGGGTATTTTGATCAGATCCGTTACCATGTCGATAAGCTTGAACTGTTGATCGATGATGAAGACTGGCCACTCGCAAAGTACCGGGAAATGTTATTTTTGGAGTAGTTTTGCAAACGAATCAAACAACAAAGAATATGAATCCCGGATTTGATCCAGAAGAAATCGCTCAGCTTAAAGAGGAATGCAAGGCCGAGAATTCGAACTTTATATATGTAGAGGACGAGTTTGAGGATAGCGACGATAACAATGAGCACGCGCATGTGCAGTTTGTAGGCACCTACAAAGATCAGGAGGTTATTTACGACGCATTGATCTTCACATTGCGCCTGCACCACTCGACGCTCGTGTACGATGAGGCGCTGGAAAGGTTGAAAAAGGAGATGCCGAACTATATTTCACCCGATGAGCGGCCTGCAAACTATAAGATCAGCGACGAGCAAGAAGATGAGGCAGAGCTTTTGTTGACCGAATTCATAGAGGAGATCGAGGAAAACGAAGAGATCACCGTCCGCGAGCATATCGAAATTGATGACCAGTTTGAATACGGTGTGGGACTGGAAGTAGGCTTGAACAAAACGGAGATCAACGATAAGATCATCAGTGATTTCATTAACGCTTTCACCACCGGCCATGTACAGCTCGATCCGACATTGTACTCATTCACCGGCAGCGAAGACGAAGATTGATCAAATGTAAATTTCATACGAAAGCGCCTTTTTCATCGAAGGCGCTTTTTTTATGCCGGTAATTTGAGGCAATAAAACAAAAACGACCACCTTTTGGGGTGGTCGTTTTGCAAAATATGTTCGCTCTGCGGATTAGATAGCAGATTTAACAGTCTTGATAATACGAGCTGCCACTTTGTAAGGATCAGCAGCAGAGTTTGGACGACGATCTTCCAGGTATCCGTTCCATCCTTTTGCAGGAACAGTAACAGGGATACGGATAGAAGCACCACGGTCAGAAACGCCGTAGCTGAAATCGTGGATAGAAGCAGTTTCGTGCTTTCCAGTCAGACGGAGGTGGTTATCAGCACCGTAAACTTCGATGTGTTCTTTTACCACCGGACGGAATGCTTCGCAGATTTTGTCGAAAGTGTCTTTGCTTCCGGCAGTTCTCAAAGTAGAGTTTGAGAAGTTAGCGTGCATACCGCTTCCGTTCCAGTCAAGCGCGCCCAGAGGCTTGCAGTGCCAGTTGATAGAAACACCGTATTTCTCGCCAATTCTTTCGAGGAGGTAACGGCCAAGCCAGATCTGGTCACCAGCTTCCTGCGCACCTTTTGCGAAGATCTGGAATTCCCACTGTCCTGCTGCTACTTCTGCATTGATACCTTCTACGTTCAGACCTGCTTCGAGGCAAGCGTCAAGGTGCTCTTCTACGATCTCACGACCGTATGCGTTAGCTGCGCCAACAGAGCAGTAGTATGGTCCTTGTGGAGCTGGGTAACCGCCCGCAGGGAAGCCAAGAGGTTTGTTGGTTTCGTTATCCCAAAGGAAATATTCTTGTTCAAATCCGAACCAGAAGTCGTTGTCACCATCTTCAATAGTAGCACGGCCGTTTGATTCGTGAGGAGTTCCGTCAGCGTTCAATACCTCGCACATTACCAGGTAGCCATTTTTGCGCTGCGGATCAGGAATAATGTAAACCGGTTTCAGCAAACAGTCGGAAGAACCGCCAGGAGCCTGCTCAGTCGAGGAACCATCAAACGACCACATTGCGCAATCTTCCAGTTTTCCACTAAAATCGTTTTCAATTTTGGTTTTGCTGCGTAAACTTTGGGTCGGCTTGTAGCCATCCAACCAAATATATTCCAGCTTGGACTTTGACATAATAGTACTAGATAAAGTGGTGACGAATAATTATAACGGCACAATATTAATGCAAAAATGTATTTACAAAAAATAAATGCTAGGAAAAATTAACCTTACACAAAATATTATTGCGTTCGTGGTAGTATTGTCAGTAAAAAATGTACTATTCTAATAAATAAGCCCTGTTTCGAAAAAAGCGGTTTTGGTAGATTTTTTTACTAAAAACTCTGAAAAAGGTTAAAAATATGCCTTTGAATACATAAAATAGCAGGAATATCCTATAAACTCGGATTTTTTCATCCTCAGGAAGATAGAATTCTGCGGGGATTCTAAATTTTGTGCTGTTGCCGATATTTTGTATATTTTTGAAGGCTTCAGCGGTATTGGGCCGCATCACTACAATATTAGAAAAATGCATTTGTTTTACCAGCCTGACCCTCACGTTTTTGAACTCGATGAAGAGGAAGCAAGGCATAGTTCGAAGGTTTTAAGGCTTGGTTCCGGCGACATGATTTACGTCACCAATGGCAAAGGCCTCTTGCAAAAATGCCGGCTCAACATTCAGGGACGGAAAGTAGGTTATGAAGTCGTCGAATCCAAAATGACGGAGCGGAGAGATTTTGCCGTCAACATGGCGATCGCGCCTACGCGGAAGGCCGAGCGGAATGAATGGATGGTGGAAAAGATGACCGAAATAGGGGTGGAGCGCATTGATTTCGTCGTAACCGAGCATACGAATCCCGAAACGCTGAACCGGGTCGTGAACCTTACCAGGCTGAACCGCATCGCCGCCGCTGCCATGAAGCAGTCGCAACAATATTATATGCCAGTTATTACAGTAAATAACAAGTACGAGCCGTTTATTAAAAATGTAAGCGACGCCGTCCGCCTGATTGCATACGTTCCCGAACAAAATACGGTAGAACACGTTTTTAGCAAAATAATTAAAGGCAGCGACACGACCCTACTGATCGGACCGGAAGGCGATTTCAGCCCGAAAGAAGTGGAACTGGCGCTTGAAAACGGTTTTCAGACAGTATCGCTGGGGCCGACGCGGCTCAGGACCGAAACCGCCGCCGTCGCAGGATGTCACGCCGTTAACCTGGCGCAGGTTTTGTCATGAGAGGATAGATGCCTCTCATTCAATCATTCAGTCATTCAATCATTCAAAACTCACCCATGCGCGCCCATCTTATCGTTATCACGTTCTTGCTCAGTGCCGCCGTCACGTCGTACGGGCAGTCGTCTTTAAAGATCGCTAAGCTCAAATATGGGGGCGGGGGCGACTGGTATGCCAATAAAACGTCGTTGCCGAACCTGATCAAGTTCTGTAATGCGGAGCTCAAAATGAACATTAACCCGGTGGAGGATGTGGTGGAAGTGGGTAGTCCGGATATTTTCTCGTACCCGTTTGTGCATATGACCGGGCACGGAAATGTAGTTTTCAGCGATGCCGAGGCGCAGAATCTAAGAAATTACCTGCTTTCGGGCGGTTTTCTGCATGTGGACGACAACTATGGCCTCGATCAGTTTATCCGCCGCGAGATGAAGAAAGTTTTTCCCGAGCTTTCATTCGTAGAGCTTCCTTACGACCACCAGGTTTACCATATGAAATACAATTTTCCCGACGGTCTGCCGAAAGTACACGAACACGACGGGAAGCAGCCACAAGGCTTCGGGTTGATCTGGCAGGGGCGACTGATTTGCTATTATAGCTACGAAACGGATTTGGGAAATGGCTGGGAAGATCAGAGCGTATATAATGATCCCGAGGAAATGCGCCGCAAAGCCCTGCAAATGGGGGCCAATCTGCTGAGCTATGCTTTTATGATCGAATAGGCCATGCCGAGGCTCGCGGGAGCCTCGGCGACCTATGGCTATATTCCAAATTTAGTTTTGGAAATTTCGGTTTTCTAACCTTTGGCACTTACTTTTGTACAAAGTTTAGTATATTATTTTTTTCCGCCGTTCCATGTATATAGTCCTGATTGTATTTGTTGTACATTGGTATTTGTCACTATTCTGTCAAACCTTTTTTCTGCACCGCTACTCTGCTCATAAAATGTTCATTATGAGCAAGCCATGGGAACGGTTCTTCTATTTACTCACTTATCTGTCACAAGGTTCCTCGTATCTGAGCCCGCGCGCTTACGCGATTCTGCACCGGATGCACCACGCATTTAGCGATACTGAAAAAGATCCCCATTCTCCGCATCATACCAAAAATGTTTTCACGATGATGTGGGAAACGAAAAATATTTATAATGCAGTTTTGAACCGCAAACGCGCCATCGAGTCGCAGTTTGAAAGGAATTATCCCGAATGGAATTTCGTGGAAAAACTGGGTGATTCCTGGATTTCCCGCGTTGGCTGGGGGGTTATTTACCTTTCATTTTATGTGCTGGCCTACATTTACCTGGATATGCACTGGGCATTCTTCTTTCTGTTGCCGATCCACTTCCTGATGGGCCCGATCCATGGCGCGATCGTCAACTGGAGCGGACATAAGTACGGCTATCAGAACTTTGACAACGACGATAAATCCAAAAACTCGTTGATTTTTGACTTCCTGATGATGGGAGAGCTTTTCCAGAACAACCACCACAAACGGCCGAACTCAATCAACTTTGGTTCAAAGTGGTTTGAAGTCGATCCGACTTACCCGGTGATCAAGCTGCTGAACAGATTGAAGATTATTGAGATTCGAAAGAAGAACTAACGTGCGACAATGTCTGGTCAGGTGTTGTCATTGATGGTCAGGCCGTAGTCGGGGCTTGTCATTGATAGAAATAGAAAGGGAGGAGAAATTGGTCGGTCGGCCAGTTGTCCTCCCTTTTTTCGCATCTACACCTGGCAACATTTGACTATCAATGACCTCACCTGACAACTCACGGCCACACTCGACCCTCGATCCGGCAAAAAAATTGGCAGACGTGAGAGACGCCTGCCAATCTGCTTATTAACACCACAAAAAATGAAATCCTTTGAATTTGCGACCTACGCGGCCCGACCGGCGATTGTTTCGCCCTGTCGACAATACAAATAAGATCAACAATACTTAGAAAGGCGTTAATAATAAGTTAGAATTTGCTTAGAGGCGTAAAAAAGTTAAACGAAAAGTCGTGCCCTTGGGAATGTTCGATTGAATGCTGATGCTCCCGTTGTGAAGCTTTACAATGCGCTCCACCAGGGAAAGACCGATGCCGTACCCTTTGATGCTCGCGGTGTTATCGCTGCGGTAAAAGGGCTGGAAAACCAGGCTCTTGTCCTTCTCGGGAATTCCCTTTCCATTATCTGAAAAAGTCAGCCCCAGTTGCCCCCGCGACGGATGCAGGCAGATGTTCACCGTGTTGTCGTCGGAGAATTTGCAGGCATTGTCCATCAGGTTGAGGAAGGCGGTTTTCAGCAGCGTCGTATTGCCGGTGATTTCCAGCCAGGTGTCGTCTTCGGGCAGCTCGTCAAAGTTGAGTTGAATATTGTAGGCCGGATTCGCCTCCGCGAGGTTCATGCGGCAGTCGAGCAGGAGATCGTCCACGCGGATAAGTTCGGTAAGCAGGTCGCGCTGATCTTCGCTTACTTTGGCAAGTTCCAGCAATGTGTTGGAAAGCTGGCCGAGTTCCTGAATATCTTCCAGTACGGAGCGGATTGTCATTTGATATTCGTACGGGCTCCGTTCTTTCAACATGATCACTTCCAATTGCGATTTGATCTTCGTGAGCGGGTTTTTCAACTCATGCGAGACGTTGGCAACGAAAATCTTCTGCATCTGAAACGCCGTTTCGATCCGGTCGAGCAGCTTGTTGAAGGTCACCGTCAATCGTCCGATCTCGTCTTTCTGGTTAGGCACATTCAACCGCGTATCGAGTTTTTGAGGCAGGATGCCTTCTACGGCATTCATGACCTTCGAAATGGGCCTTAATGCACGTTTTGAGAATATCCAACCGACGATCGCTACCACGAATGTCACGATCAGGTACAGGACGGTCAGCAGCGTTTTCAGGTTCGAAAGGTTAGCTTGTCCGTACAAATCCTTCGCGCCGAGCATGACCACCGCCTTGTTGAAGGGATATTTGTAATAAAGGCCTACCACTTTGTAATCGCCGTCGTCATACCGGATCTGGCCGGCTTTACGGATTTCATCGAGCCAGTAATTGGAGACGTGCAATGCTTTGAGCTGCGGGGTGGTGGAGTTGCTGTAAATGAGGCGGTTCTTTTCGTCGAAAATGAAGATGTTCTCGTCGTAGATCAGGTCGCGGTTGGTCTCGTCCAGGGCTTTCAATACTTCCGCATTGATGAGCGGCACCTGTACTTTCAGCAAAAGCTCCGCCTGCGACTTCGCTTTTGAGCGCAACCGGTCGTAAAAATCCTCGGTAACATTGTAATAGGTAAAAAAGTAAACGGCCAAAAAAGTGACCAGCAAAATACCGCTTACCAGCAGGGAAAACTGAACCGTAAGTCGGGTGCGGATTTGCATAGCTTATTCTACTTTGAGCACGTAACCCATTCCAAATTGCGTGTGGATGAGCTTGACGGGGTAATCTTTATCGATCTTCTTGCGAAGGTAATTTACATATACTTCAATTACATTGGTACCCGTGTCAAAACCGATGTCCCAGACCTGCTCGGCGATTTCCACCTTTGAAATAACCCTTCCCTGATTACGGATCAAGTACACGAGCAGATTGAATTCTCTTGCCGTCAGGTTAATCTTATTGCCGGAACGGTAGACAGTTTTGGCGTCCAGAGACACTTCCAGGTCAGCAAATTTCAAAACCTGCGCGGTATGAGAAATCGTAGACCCGCGCTTGGTGAGCGCACGTACACGCGCGAGGAGCTCTTTAAATTCAAATGGTTTGACCAGGTAATCATCCGCGCCGGCATCCAGCCCCGTGACTTTGTCGTCGGTGGTACCAAGGGCGGTCAGCATCAGGATAGGCGTCTCGTCGCCCCAACTGCGTATCTCGCGGCAAAGCTCTATACCGTTAATGCCGGGAATGATAATGTCGCTGATGATCAGTTGGTAAACGTTGCTGCGTGCAAGTTGTTTACCGATCAGCCCATCATAGGCAATATCGACCTCATAGCCATTCTCTTCCAACCCTTGCCGTATCGACTGCAATGTTTTGGGCTCGTCCTCAATCAGTAACAGTTTCATAGGCTATGTAAAAATAGTTCAGACACTTCCTTCCAGCTCGAAACGCGTTTGTATGCTGTTTCCCTGAGGTTGTGCGGGGATGAAAATAGAATGCCCTTGCCCTTGAATGCCGCCAGGTTACGTACATGATCGTCGATCAGGTAGTCAGAGTGGATAATGCTTTTATATCCACAGAAAACTACATTCGTCCAAGGGATAAACGGAAAGTGCTTTTTTAGCCAATCGAATTTATCACGGAAGGAGTTTGGAAACTCCATACAGGCCGTAGCTACAAACAGCTCGTAATACCTGGAAAGCTTGTGCACGGTTTCGACCGCGCCTTCCTTAACTGCGATATCTGCAAAAAAACCAGGAGTATCCATGATTTTGTGCAGCTTCGACAGCTGTTTCGGGTGCAGCAATTCCCTTAATCCCTTGGTCTGGAAATCCTCCCGGTTCAGTGTGGTCGAAAAGTCGGCGAGGACAATGTCGACGAGCTTTTCGTGGGTGTTCGCCAGCACATCGTCCATGTCCAGGGTCAATCTTAGCATCAGATTATGGTTCGGCTAATGTCGAAGTTTTCGAGGTGATCGTTGACGCGTTTCAGGAATAGACCTCCCAGTGAGCCGTCCACTACGCGGTGATCGTAGGAGTGCGAGACGAACATCATGCTGCGGATACCGATCAGATCGCCCTGCGCGGTTTCAATAACGGCAGGTTTCTTTTTAATTGCCCCGAATGCCATAATGGCTACCTGCGGCTGCACGATGATCGGCGTTCCCATCAGGTTCGCAAATGCACCGATATTTGAAACGGTATAAGTGCCGCCGGCCAGATCGTCCGCTTTTAATCGGTTCTCCCGCGCGCGCTTGGCCAGGTCGTTCACCTTGCGTGCAAGGCCCGGAAGATCGTAGCGATCGGCATTGTGAATGACCGGTACGATCAGGTTACCGTCTGGCAACGCTACAGCCATTCCTATATTAATGTCTTTCTTTTTGATGATCTTGTCGCCCTCCACCGATATATTGATCATCGGATAATCCTTGATGGCTTTGACAACCGCTTCGATCAGGATAGGGGTGAACGTAATGCTGTCGCCGGTTTTCTTGCGATACTCGGCCTTAACGTGCTCCCGCCAGCCTACCACCGGCGTCATGTCCGTTTCGATGAATGAGGTAACATGGGCTGAAATCCTTTTCGATTCGACCATCCGTTGAGAGATCATCTTGCGCATGCGGTCCATTTCGATGATCTCGTTACTGCCGTTGAGCGAGGTGGCGGGGCTGGCAGCAGCGGCAGCAACCGATGATTTTTTGCGCCGGTGCGCTACGTAGGAAAGGATATCGTCCTTGGTAACCCTGTTTTCGAGCCCCGTTCCTTTGATCACTTTCAGCTCATCTACAGGGATTTGTTCTTCACGCGCAATGCTTAACACCAGCGGGGAATAAAAATCGTTGACCGCCGCATTGACGGGGGCAAATTCGTAGGCCAGCTCCGGCGTTCTGCTCACTGCTGTTTGAAAGCCTTTTTCAAGCGCGGCTACTGTTTCAGCAACGTGCGCCTCTTCTTCCACTGCCACCAATAATGGCGTGCCGGCGTCCTGCGCAACAACGTCGTCGGCGACTTCAATCTGCGCGACGGCGCTACCGATCGGCACTACGTCGTCAACCTTGACGAGCCATTTGGTAAGTGTTCCCTCGTAAGGACAGGGGACTTCGGTATCTACTTTATCGGTCGCAACTTCCAGGATAGAGTCATCGATCCGCACTTTTGCACCTTCTTCTGCAAGCAGGTGGAGTACGGTACATTCCATGATGCTTTCCCCCATCGGAGGCATTACCATTTCAACTATTTTCATAAATGGTGTTTTTTCGAAGGTAATGAAAACATGCTTTCGTTACCTTTTTTGATTCTGATCTTCGTTTACCCTTTTACCGCGAGAGAAGTCTTTAAAATGGTTTTTCTCAACAGATTGAGTGCGTAAGAGCAGGTTAGTTCTATATTGATTTTTCTATTGTTCCTTAGTGTCAGCAATTGGGTAAATGTCTCCTCAGGCGTCGCGCAGGCAATCCACACGGTGCCAACTGGTTTTTCTGCTGTGCCACCGTCGGGTCCTGCGATACCGGTAGTTGAGATGGCAAATGTGGTATTCAACAAGCGGCGCGCGCCTTCTGCCATTTCCCGGGCCGTCTGCTCGCTCACCGCGCCGTAGGCTTCAAGCGTTTCACGGGATACGCCTAGTACACCCATTTTAACATCATTACTATAACTTACTACCGAACCCTCGTAATAGCGCGATGAGCCTGGAATGCTCGTGATCTGGTTGGCCACATAGCCTCCCGTACAACTTTCCGCTGTACTTATTGTGGCATTGCTGTTTATCAGAAGGCTACCGATCACCGTTTCAAGCTCGTCTGAGTCGTAACCGAAAACGTGTTCTTCAATCAAAGGCAATACCAGCGCGACCTGTTCGGCCAGTTCCCGTTCGAGCACCTGCTGATCCGTGCCGGTACCTGTAAGCCTTAACCGGACCTGCCCGAAATGCGGCAAGTAGGCCAGTTTAATGTGTTCGGGCAATGCATCTTCCCAGCCGGCAATTTTCTCGGCCAGAAAAGATTCACCAATACCGATGGTACGGATAGATTTATGCTGGATAATGTGAGTCGAAAAACGTGCTTTGAGCCGCGGCAGGATTTCAAACTCCATTAAGCTCTTCATTTCATAGGGGACACCAGGCAGCGAGACGTAAATCACTCCGTCCTTTTCGAACCACATTCCGGGAGCTGTCCCCCAGAGGTTCGGAATGTAGGTACAGTTTTTGGGAAGTGCTGCCTGCTGAATGTTAAGCTCGGTCATGGCACGGCCCCGTTTTGCGAAAAACTCGGTAATGAGCGCCAGGGCTTCCTGATTGATTTCGAGCTCAGTACCGAAGTATTCGCAGAAGGTGTGCTTTGTTATATCGTCGCGCGTGGGCCCGAGGCCGCCTGTTACGATCACCACGTCCACTCGCTGGGCGGCTTGCGCAAAAGCATCCAGGATGTCCTGACGGTTGTCGCCAACGGATGTTTTCCTTGCCGGACGGATACCGATGTCAGTCAGTTGGGTGCCAATCCATTGCGTATTCGTATCGATGATCTGACCAAAAAGTATCTCGTCACCGATCGTGATTATTTCAGCCCTGACGGAGGAAATCATAGGTTTGGAACAGGTTAAATGGGACCGTTATTTTCCCAAAAATAAGTAAAATTAATCGTTATTGAGTACGTTTGAACCGTAGTGAAATAATAACAAACTCTATTGTAATGAAATACAAAATCCTTTCGTTAACGCTGTTTTGGCTCATTTTAGGACACACTTCACAGGCACAATTCAATCTCGGCAAGCTACTCGGAAAGGGTGGAGGAAAGAGTGGCGGACTCAGTGAAAATGAGATTGTTCAGGGTCTGAAAGAGGCGTTGAACGTTGGAGTCAGCATCGGTTCCGACTCCGCCTCGAAGGTGGATGGTTTCTTTAAAAACGAGCTGATTAAGATCGCTGTGCCGCCCGAAGCGCAAAAAGTGGCCGAAACGTTGCGCAAAATGGGACTTGGGGAACAGGTCGATAAATTCACATTATCACTCAACCGCGCAGCAGAGGATGCAGCCAAAAAATCGAAGCCGATTTTTTTCAAGGCGGTTAAATCTATGACCGTACCCGACGCATTAGGCATCCTTAAAGGTTCTGATGACGCGGCAACGCAATATTTGAAGAAAAGTACCAACGATGAGCTCTTCAAGACTTTCTTTCCGGTAGTCGACAGTACATTGAAGCTTAACAAAGCGACGCAGTATTACGCAGACATCGTCAAAACTTACAATCAGATACCTTTGGTTAAAAAGGTGAACCCGGATTTGAAGCAGTACGCGACCCAAAAAACGATCGATGGTTTGTACATACTGATTGCGCAGGAGGAAAAGAAAATTCGAGAAAATCCCGGTGCACGGGTGACCGATTTGCTGAAAAAAGTGTTCGGCCAAACAGGGAAGTAGGTTTCACGTCCCAGATTTGGACCGCCTGTTTGGGTTCAAATGCTTACTTTTGTAAAAATTAACACCTCAGTATGAAAAAGTCAGAAATACATTTTACCGTTGAACTCGACGAAAAAAATATACCGGAGAAGATCTTTTGGGACGCAACCGACAACCCGAACGAAGGTATCAACGACACCCGCGCCATCGCAATCGGGGTGTGGGACCATTACCACCGCGGAACGCTAAAAATCGATCTCTGGACAAAGGATATGGAGGTTTTTGAAATGAAGCGCTTCTACATCGAGCTCTTGAGCGGCATTGCGGATACATTGCTGACGGCGACAAACGACCGCGGGATGGCCGATATGATCGAGGGTGTTTGCGACACGTTGAGCAAGCGTCTGGATGAAGAAATGAAAGCAGCGAAATAACGTTTGTCACGCTGAGCGGAGTCGAAGCGCATGCAGGACGCCATTGCGTTTATCCTTCGGCTCCGCTCAGGATGACATTACCTTCGGCTCCGCTCAGGATGACATTACACAATATCTTTTAATTCCTCCTGAGCTTTTTTCGGCAAGCTGGCCACTACCAGGTCGTAAGAGTCTTTCACCCAGCTAAAAAGTTCCTCGCTGGGAATGCTGCCAGTGACGTACACGGTATTCCAGTGCTTTTTATTCATGTGATAACCCGGTTTCACGTCGGGATATTTTTCTCTTAACTCCTCTGCCTTTTCCGGATCGCATTTCGCATTGAACTGGTGCCTGGGCGAATCCAGCGGCGTGAGCAGGAACACCTTTCCGAGCACTTTAAAAACCAGCGTATCGGGGCCGAATGGCAATTCCTCCGTTACACCGGGTAATTTCAGGCAGTAATCCCGCAGCGTTTCAAGGTTCATCGTGTTAAGGCTCTGATGATCATGATGATGACACAAATCAAAAACATGACGATGGAGATACGGTTGATCCCGTGCATCATGCGCAAATTGAACGAATCGGGGTTGTTCGGGTCGCGTTTTTTGAAGACGCGGATGAAGTAGGAAAACACTTCGCCCAGTTGAAAGTATCTTTTCATTGTATTTGTTTAAACCAAAATTTCGCGTTCCTCCGGCTCTATCCACCGGCCATCTTCCCGGATCAACTCGATCAGTTCTTCCACCGCTTTCGACGAATGCACCGACCGCTTGATCACTTCCTGTCCGCGGTACAACGCAATTTTGTCTTTGCCCATACCCACGTAACCATAATCGGCATCGGCCATTTCACCCGGGCCGTTCACAATACAACCCATAATCCCGATCTTGACGCCTTTTAAATGCTCCGTATGTTTGCGGATCATCGCCGTGGTTTCCTGTAAATCGAATAATGTACGGCCACAGGAAGGGCAGGAGATGTATTCGGTTTTCGACATCCTCGTGCGTGCTGCCTGCAAAATGCCGAATGCGATACTGTTATAAGAAGCCGCTGCTTTTAACTTTTCCGGATGTTCTGTACCAGCCGGAAATTCAGGGGAAAGCAATGTTCCGTCACCGAAACCGTCCACCAGCAAACCACCGATGTCGGTCGCCGAGTATAATGTCAGCTTATCTTCCAGGTCGGTTTTATAGTCCCGCTGGATAATCACCGGTACCTTATTTTTCAGTTCCGTGAGTTTGTAAAAGAACCGCCGCATTTCCGGCATCGCGTGCGCATTGTGCGTATGAAGCACAAGTACGACGTTCTTTTCAGCTGAAATGCGGGTTAGAAATGCCTCGTCAAAGGGGTGAATGTCGCCTTTGATAAAATTCAGTTCGGATGATGTTTCCGTAGCTGCATTCCATTCAGCTACATCAAATAGCGGGAATTTGATATGCCTTTCGGGGTGCGCCTGCCATTGCTTCTGGTCGAGGATCTCACGAAGGCCGTTCGGCAACATGAAAGGCGCCGGTTTTTGCCCTGTGTAAATAAAATCGGCACCCTGGTCGTTCATTGCCCATTTATCAGGAACGGGGAGAAAGAAGTGGCCGATGCTTTTGAGATCATCCAATTGCTGAACTTCGATATTCGAATAGTCGGCAATCACACGCGGCACATTCAAATGGCCGATATTGTAAACTTCCCTCGTATCCCGACGCGTATACTGGAACGGATTGATAGGGCAATGGTCAATAGGCTCGATGGGCGCATGCGCTGCCCGTGACGTATACCGCTCGATCAGTGCGCGAGCCACCGGCGCTTCTTTTTCCGGCGCTTCGGTCAGTGAAACGCGCACCGTATCGCCCAGGCCGTCTTCCAGCAAAGTGCCGATGCCGACTGCCGATTTAATGCGTCCGTCCTCGGCCTCGCCTGCTTCGGTAACGCCCAAATGCAGCGGGTAGGGTTTCAAACCTTCCTCATCCAGCCGTTGCACCAATAAGCGATAGGCTTCGACCATGACCTGCGTATTGCTGGACTTCATCGACAAGGCGATGTTATAGTAATTGAACTCTTCGCAAATCCGCAAAAATTCCAGTGCGGATTCCACCATTCCCAGCGGCGTATCGCCATAACGGCTCAGAATGCGGTCGGAAAGCGAGCCGTGGTTGGTGCCAATCCGCATAGCCGTACCGTATTCCTTGCAGATTTTGACGAGAGGAATAAATTTTTCCCTGATCCTTTCCAGCTCGGCCGCATAGGAAGCGTCCGTATAATCGATCACCTCAAAACGCTTGCGATCGGCGTAGTTTCCAGGATTGATCCGAACCTTTTCAACGATGCGGGCAGCCAGTTCGGCTGCATTGGGCGTAAAATGGATGTCGGCTATCAGGGGTACCTGAATACCCAGCTTGCGCAATCCGTTACGGATATTTTCCAGGTTTTGGGCCTCCTTCACGCTTGGCGCGGTAATGCGCACATACTCGCAACCCGATTCCACCATCCGGATAACCTCGTCGATCGAGCCCTGCGTATCCATCGTATCGACGGTCGTCATCGACTGCACGCGGATCGGGTAATCGGAGCCCATCGGAATATCGCCAATGTTGATGGAGATCGTCCGGCGCCGTTCATAGGCGGTCAGCGAAGGGCAGTAAATATTGGTTTTTTGTTCAGAAGGTGTAATCACGGTCATTGAATGGTAATATCGACAAAGGTCTTAAAACTAAAACACAATCGGAACGCCAATGGTGCATTTTTCCGTGGTCGTCTGTCGGTTTGTAATAATCGCTTGTCGCCTTGTAAAACTTCGGTACTTCGCCCGTTCGTATATCGATCCCAGTCATTCACACATATCAACTTGAAAAGGTTATGTTTTGTATTTGAAATATTAAATATTTGTACCCATCGCCCCGATACTACATAGGAAAAGTCAATCGCTCAATGTTCCGGTAAAGGCCGCCGAATGTCGCGGCATCTGCATGCATCATCCACCATGTAAATCGGAGCCATATGAAGAAAACAAGTCTGTGCCTGCTTATCACAATGCTTTCAGCCGGTGTATTCGGGCAAGCATTATTGCGCTGGAATTATCCCTGCAAGCCGGGGACTGAATGCTGGAATGCGCTTACATCTGTCGAAGAACGGCAGAACGCCTGTCAGATCACGGGGATCGATCTAAAAACGTTGAGTACGGAAGAGTTGCTGCTGATAACGATGGAGCATCCGTTTTTTCGGAGCTACATCGCACACGACAGTCCCGTCGAGGGTTTGGGTTTTGCACTGGAAGGCTTCAACGGCTTTTTGGAATTCAAGGGGCGGCCCGACGCGATGAAAGCGTTGCGCGAGACCTATTTCAGGGAAGACTTCAATACGATTCGATCATTGTCAGACAGCGCTCAAATGGGAGCCTATTCACTGAAATGGATAGGGGCAGAGCTGATTATGAGCGACGACGCGCTGCTGAACCAGATGTCGCCCGGCGAGAAAGCCGAATTTTTGAAGCGCTTGCACTCACAGCTCCTTGTAAAGCAAAAGTACGGCAATGTTTTCGGCGGCATTTCGGACGGTGTCGACGCCTACATCTTTTACAAGGTGATGAAGACATTGAATGTGGATGTCCTGCTAAATGCATTCAGCCAGCAAAGCGCCGATCAGTTTGGTAACAGATTGATTGTCAGGAATTTATCTGAGCTACAAGCATTGCTAGTGAAATTTGAAGAGTTTATTAAAACCGTTAAACATTAAAATCGTCAGTCATGAAAACATTTAATATTCTCGCAGTAAGTCAAAATCGTAGTGTAAGCAAATTGTTGGCAATAGTAATTTTATCGACCCTCTTGTTCGGTGAATCTTGCGATCAAAGAGAGGTGAAAGAATACGAGGCTGTTAACTCCTGCTTCACAAAGGAATTCCTGGAAAATGAACCTTGGGTTAAGGATCAATTGGCATTTTTTCAGGTGCCTAAAATGAGCTTTCTGAACGTTGTTGTTTACGAATATCGCAGTCAATATTTTCTCGCGTTCGAAAATACAACAGTTTCGTCACCAATGTCTTACATTTTTGATTGTAACGGCAAGACTATTAGTGAATTGGGAATACACTACAACGAATTTTATGATCATGCTGAACCAAAGGCGATCCTATTACAAGAAAAATACTGATCTATGAAAAATTTGATAAATATTTTGCTGCTGGTCGTCAATGTCAATATACTTGCTCATGCACAAGTCAATACGCCAAATGGCGTCGCGGTTCCAGCATCTGCGTTATTTGTGTACCAGAATGCGGGGGATTACACAAACCCTCAATTACAGGCATTTCAAGATGCTGTTCAAGGCGGAGTTTATGGACCGAGTCGTGTCATTCTAGCCAATTATTCCCGGCAGTATAATTGCCATGGTTATGCCTGGCATGTTTCTACTGGAGGTAATCAAATTGGTATCAATCAACCGACCTATGGCGGTGTTACGCCTTACGTCGCAGGTGTAAATCCCAGCTATATTCAAGGAAATTACAGCGGCTCACAGGGAAAAATGCGAGTCCGGTATTCTGGCGATCATTCCGCGGTAACTACCTATGACGCCGGGAAGTTTATCTCAAAATTTGGTCCCGGCCCCTTGGTCAAGCACAATCCAACCGATGTCCCACCAGGATATGGCGTGCCGTCCACCTATTGGACTTGCAACTACGCCCCGCTATTAACCAGCGTCTACCTCGACGGTAAGCTCATCTCCGGAAGTTTCCAAAATACAACCTGGGGCGCGCATAATATGCAAATCTTCTGGGGACTTGATCCGGATACCGGGCCTGCATTCAGCTCAACTGCTGGAAGTACGATCATCAGTAACCAAAGTTCTGGCACGGTGAATTTTACATTCAATGGCCCGTCGAATAATGGTGGTCTCTCGATCGCATTCTGTGGACAGCCGCGGCATTCGTTTACATTCTTTAAACCAAACGGCGCTAAAATGCAAGTTTATCCTAATCCAGCTGAGAGTGACGAGACCATTACTGTTTCGGTAGAAGCCGGCGAGGATATTCAAGCCGTCAATTTGAATAATCAATTTAACAAGATGATAAAAGTTAACCTGCTGGACGACCGGCAACGGATTGTGCAAGACTACCTGCCGAACGCAGAGGGAAACCCGACCACAGTGAAACTGAAAGCCGGTTTAAAAGGAGAATACTTTTTGAAAGCCACCTTCGAGGATGGAACCACTCAGACCAAGCGGGTTTTAATTAAATGAAGAAGCTGATGGCAAAAGCCGCCCGGATACAGGTTACTCCTCGATCCGGGTGCCTTCATCTACTGTAATAATATAACTCTTCCCGCCTTCGCGCTCGATGGCTGCGGCCACTTCTTCCGCATGCGTAGGTGCGTAGGCGAACATGCAGCCGCCTCCGCCCGAGCCGTTGATCTTGCCGCCCAGTGCGCCGGCACCAAGAGCGGCGTTCATCATGCGTTCGATTTTAGGCGTGGAGGTGCGTTTGTGGTCGCGGAGATTTTGGTAATGTTTGTAGAGCAGGCTGCCGAAATGTTTATCGAAGTCGCCGCTTGCGTGGTTTTGGGCGCTTTCGATCAGCAATGCCTTCCCTTCTACGAGAATGTCCCGGTCTTCGATGTTGGCTTTCAGCAGTCCTAACTGGTCGGTGGAAAGCAACGACTTGTAATCTGACAGTTGCTCGATCGACGTTGTGAAAATAGAAAATGATGGATCGTAATCGGTGACTATTTTGATTACATCTTCCATTCCATAGCGACAACGCGCGATAATGCCGAGCGTATCTTTCGGTTCCAGCGAGTCGCCGAGCACGAATGTGCCTAGTTTCGGGTTTAATGCCTCTACTTTGATAACCGGTGTCGATTCGAGATAAATGACGTTACCAATGGCGGTGGAATAGTTGTCCATCATCCCGCCCGGCTCGCCGAATTCCAGTACTTCGGCCGCATTGGCGATTTCCCCTAGTTCCTTTTTGGAGAAATTAAGCGGGTTATCGCTCAGCTTATCCAGGAAATGTGCCCAGGAAACAATCAACGCCGAAGAGCTGGACGTCCCTGAATTGATGGGGATGTTACCATGAATGGTCGCTTCGAAACCTTTGGAGAACGTGAGCCCCTTTCTTTTTACAACATTGATGGTACTGCGGAAATAGTCCCGCGGCTTCACATAGGGAAAGGTAGTATCGAGGGAAAATTCTTCTTTGGTACCCAGATCGGGCAAATGCAACACTATTTTATGATCATCGCGATAACCACCGTCAACGCTAATCCTTCGCGATATGGCCGCTGCAATCACGGGGAGCCCCAGGTAATCCTGGTGTTCCCCGAAAAAGCAAATACGGCCGGGAGTTGAAATCCTCATTGAACTACCAGCTTTTCTTTTTGTGGCCTGCAAAGCCGAAATAGAGCATATAAATGTAAAGTGGAACCAAAATCCAGTAAGCTTTCTGCGTACTGCCGATCGAGTCGGCGATGCTTCCGTATACCAAAGGTAGCACTGCGCCGCCGGAAATACCCATTACAAGCAATGCAGAAGCGATTTTTGTGAATTTCCCCAGACCGCTCAAAGCCAACGGCCACAATGCAGGCCAGATCACCGCATTGGCAAAACCGAGGATCGCGATACAAAGTACCGAAGTGAAACCGGTGGAGTTGACGGCGATCACTGTTACGATCAGACCCAGAATGGCTGAGAATTTCAAATAGGCTTGCTGAGATACATATTTCGGGATCAATACGATACCCAGTAAATAGCCGGTCATCATACCATATAGAGTATAGGTTCCGAACAAACGTGCCTCTTCCTCGGGAAAACCGAGCGAAACACCGTAGCTGATGATCGTGTCGCCGGCGATTACCTCGGCACCTACGTAGCAGAACAGCGCCAATACACCCAATACCAGGTTAGGGAACTGCAATACACTTGTTTTCTGTGCCACTACCGGCTGTCCTACTACCGGGGCGTCATCTTCCTCTTCGCTCACTTCCACCAAGCCTTTCGACATTCTGATCACCAGTGCCAGGATCACCAATACGGCTGTCAGCACCAGGTAAGGCATAGCCACTTTGTCGAGCTCCGATTTGGGGTCACCCGTAGATGCGCCCGCGAGAAGAAGTTTACCAAAGATGATCTGGCTGAAAATACCGGCCGATTTATTGGCAATACCCATAATACTGATGCGCTGCGCAGCACTTTCGCGTGGCCCGAGGATCGTAGCATAGGGATTGGAAGCGGTTTGCAAAACGGTAAGGCCAATACCGATCGTAAAAAGGCCCACCAGAAATAGTGGATAAGAGGCCATTTCCGCAGCCGGAATGAATATCAGCGTACCTACCGCCATCACTCCGAGCGCCAGTGACATACCATTTTTAAAACCGGTCTTTTTCAAAACCATCGAACACGGGATCGCCATGACGGTGTAGGAAATGAAAAATGCGAACGTAACCAGATATGAACTGGTGTTGTCCAGCGAGAATGCTTTTTTGAAGAAGGTGATCAGTGTTCCGTTAACCCATGTGACGAAACCCATCACAAAGAATAGAATGCCGATAATGAAGAGGGGACCCAGGTAACTGTTCTTTTTGCTCATTTAAGGTATTGGATTAGGTTGTTCGGGTTATTTGTGCTGGTATAAATTTGGTTTTGTTATAATACTCAATATTCATCATTCAGGCCAAAGATCCGCTGATTTGTTCGCCATTTTCCCCGCGTAAAGTCCGGAATTTCAACGGGAGAGCTTCCACGGGCGATGGAAAGTTCTGACAACGGACTGATAGCGCTCCAAACCGCTGCGTCATAAACGTCGATCGGCGGGGCCGTTTTGCGCTTGATGGCTTCGACAAAGCCCCTCAATACAAAGTAATCGATGCCTCCGTGGCCGGCATTTTCAGCTTCTTTGGCATATTTTGCCCAGAGCGGGTGATCGTTTTTATCCAGGTAAGGCTTGTCGGGCTCGCCGATATGCTCCTTGGGTGACACGCCCTCGAGGTAAATCGTGTGGCCGTCGTTCATCCAGATTCCCTCAGTGCCCTGCGCGCGGAATGCGAGCGAGTAGGGGCGAGGCGAATTGGTATCGTGGATGAGGACGATGTTCTCGCCATTGTAGCATTGGATCATCGTTGTCACGATGTCCCCGAGTTTGAAATTGACCTTCGCATTCGGGTGGTCCTTGCCGCCATGGTCTACAATATATTTGTGTAAACCCCGCGATTTGGTTGACATCGACGTCAGGTGCGTGAAGCAATTACCCCGGTTAATATCCAGCCAATGCGCCACGGGTCCAAGGCCGTGGGTTGGGTAAAGATCTCCGTTGCGGTCGACGGAATGCTGGGTGCGCCATTTAGCTTCGGAAAAGCCTTTCGGGCCAAATTCGACGCCGTGGCCTTCATTGCTTTTGCCGGTGTTGAACTTGATACCCCGCAAATCATGCTGATATCCGCAATGTGCGTACGTCATTTCGCCGAACATACCTGCCCGGATCATTTTGAGAATGGCCATCACATCGCGCCGGTAGCACACGTTTTCAAGGATCATGCAATGCGAGCCGGTTTTTTCGAAAGTATTGACCAGGTCCCAGGATTCTTGCAGGGTAACGGTTGCCGAAACCTCTACGGCGGTATATTTCCCCGCATTCATTGACGCAAGCGCCATTGGCACATGCCATTGCCAGGGTGTGGCAATAAGTACGCCGTCCAGGTCGTCGCGTTTGACCAGGTTCATGAAGTCCTCTTCTCCTTTGGAATACACAGCCGGCGCTTTGCGGCCCGCTTTTTTGATCTTGTCGAGGGTGATGTTGATCGCGTCGGGATCGATGTCACAAATCGCGTTAATCTCGACATCCGGACGGAAAAGTGCCTGCTCCACGTGGTTACGGCCCCTCAATCCGACCCCGATAAATCCTAAACGTACATTTCCTGCCGGTTTTTCTTTTTTTAAACTAAGCGATGGAATAATTCCCGCGACGGGAGCGGCCAATGCTGTTTTTTGCAGAAAATCACGTCTATCCATATCAAAATCTCTTGAAAGTTTGCGGCTCGGTTGGTAGAAGATTATTTGGTCTTACCCAGTCCGGGGCTGCAATTTACACGCAAAAGCCAGATTTTTAAATTTTTTTATTAATTAAAAATTGACATTGCGGACGCTTGCCGGTAACAGTAAATAGGAACGCAGTGAACAATTTCCTAGCTTACAGCGTTTACCCGAAGCAAGAGACTCCTGAGAGCGATTCACAGCAAGCTCGGACCCTTAAATGTGTTGGACACAAACTTTGTTACGACATTTAAGGCAAACTAAATTTTTAAGTGGTTTAAAATATGGTGCAAAAGGTGGCGGTGTTCCGGAAGGAGCACTTCAATGCAGCCCATCGTCTTCACAATCCGGAATGGTCGGAGGAAAAGAACAGGGAGGTTTTCGGGAAGTGTAATAATCCCAACTTTCACGGGCACAATTATGAGCTGATCGTACAGGTGACGGGTCCGGTTGACCCTGAAACAGGTTATGTGATAGACATGAAAGTGCTGAGCGCCATATTGAAGGAATCCGTTATCGACCGGTTTGATCACCGGAACCTGAATCTCGACGTTGAAGAATTCAAAACCCTTAATCCGACCGCGGAGAATATCGCGATCGTTATTTATTCAATTATAAGACCCAAAATAGAAGCAGGTCTTGACCTGAAAATCAGATTGTATGAAACAGAACGGAATTTTGTCGAGTATCCAGTCCAGTGAAGCTTTGGACATCGAGGAGGTTGGTGACGATCATTTGTTTTCAGGTATTGAGACTCCCCTCCGCAAGGACGCGTTTGCCATGGAGGACGAGCTTAAAATGGAGCTTATCGAGAAACATTTCCGCCACATTATGGAGATTATGGGCCTTGATATGACCGACGACAGCCTCAAAGGCACGCCGAAACGGGTTGCGAAAATGTATATCAAGGAAGTTTTCAGTGGTTTGGATCCCAAGAACAAACCGGCGATCGCGCTGTTTGAAAATAAATATAAATACAACCAGATGCTGGTTGAAAAGGATATTACCGTGTTTTCGAACTGCGAACACCACTTTGTTCCGATTTATGGCAAGGCACACGTCGCCTATATTTCAAGCGGAAAAGTGATCGGCCTGTCGAAACTGAACCGCATTGTGGAGTATTATGCCAAACGCCCGCAGGTACAGGAGCGGCTCACCGTTCAGATCGCCAATGAATTGAAGGAAGCGTTACAAACTGAGGATGTAGCCGTGGTGATCGACGCGCAGCACATGTGCGTACAGTCACGAGGGATACGCGACTCCGGCAGCTCGACGGTTACCGCGTATTATGGCGGTAAGTTCGAAGAGGAGATGACCAAGAAGGAGTTTCTGAGCTACCTCGGAATGTAGGGCGATCATGTCATGCTGAGCGCAGTCGAAGCTTATTGGCGCGATGCCAATACCCTTCGACTCCGCTCAGGGTGACATAGGCGGTCTTGCGTGAATTTAGAAGCTGTAAATGACAACACCTGACAAATCGCTTGTCAGGTGTTGTCATTTATAGTCAAGTATAGTCACTTGTTGTTGCGGATGCAGTTACACCGTCGGCCCAACACGTTCCAAAAGCGCCTTGGTAGCCTTGATACCGTCATATTCTGAAAGCTTGCTTCCTTCATACTCGATACCGGCGATACCTTTGAAACCGCTATCCTTTACTACTTTCAGAATTTTAGTGTAATCCGTTTCGATACAGTTGCCTTTTTCATCGAAATCGTAAGTTTTCGCGCTTACACCCTTTGCGAAAGGCATCAGCTCCTGCGTTCCCAGGTAACGGTCGTAAGATTCTTCGCAGCCGTTAGCCGAGCGTTTGATGCAGAAATTACCGAAGTCGGGCAGGGTACCGACATTTTTCATATTCACTTGTTTCATGACGCCCGACAGCCATTTACCGTTCGAAGATGAACCGCCGTGGTTTTCAACGATCACATTGATACCGGTTTTCGAAGCGAATTCACCCAGCTTACTCAGGCCTTCTACCGCCGCTTTCGCGATTTCTTCGTCGGAACCTTTGCCGAATGCATTTACGCGGATCGTTTTGCAGCCGAGGTATTTCGCTGCTTCAACCCATTTGTAGTGGTTTTCAACCGCTTTATTACGTACCGCAGCGTCGAGCTCGCCCAAACCGCCTTCGCCGTCGATCATGATCAGGTTATTGGTCACGCCATTGTCTTTCGCTCTTTTCAGAAGCTCGGCAAGGTAAGTTTTATCTTCTGCTTTGTCTTTGAAGAACTGGTTTACATATTCTACGATCGAGATACCAAACTCTTTTTTGGCGAGTTCCGGGAAATCAAGGTTGGTGAGTTTTTTCGCGAAAAGAGCCTTGTGCAGCGACCATTCGGCCAAAGAAATATCAAACCAGAGTTTTTTTGCAGCCGGTTCGGCGAACAGATCGGTGAATGCAGTGGCAGCAAGCGCAGTGGCTCCGGCCTTTTTAAGGAAATCGCGACGAGAAAAGTCCATGATTGGTTAGAATTTAGATTTGATTATTACTCCTGAATATTGATTCTGGCTTCGCGGTACAGCTTCTCGTTTTTGGTGAGCTTGGCTGCGTCCCATTCGATATCCTGCACGAATGCATGCTGGCGGACGGGACAGTGGTCGATCCTGCAAAAGTAGCAACATTGGTATACGCAAGGATCGGCGTGGACGAAAATTTCCGTCTCGCCCGGTTGTGAGCCTTTCAGGATGTTCTCGAAATCGTGGATCGTTTCGTGTACTTTTTGCAGCTCCCAGTAATAGGGCAGTGTTAAATGGCAGTCGATATGCAAGTCCGAACCGTATTGTTGGGCACGGAGGTTATGGACGTCTATCCATTCGTCCTTTTTGTTTTCATTTAAAACCTGGATCACCTTGTCGAGCAGCAATTCGTCGCTGGCATCCATGAGTCCGGCGACCGACCTGCTCACCAGCTGAGACCCGCTGTACGCCAGAAAAAGCCCGAAAAGAAGAGACGCCACGCTGTCGATCCAAACATAGCCGGTAAGCATTATTAACCCGACACTTAAAATAAGCACGACACTGCTGATACTGTCCGACATTAAATGCTTCCCATCTGCCACCAAAGCGAGCGAATTCGCCCGGCGGCCTTCCGTCAGCAGCTTGTAGCCGATGGCGGTGTTGACAAAGATCGTGAAGATGATAAAGACCGAACCCTGCGCCAGGTTGTCGATAGGGGCCGGGTCCATGATCCTTTTCACAGCCTCCACGACAATGAATATCGAAGCGATGATGATCAGAGCCCCTTCGAAGCCGGCCGAGAAAAACTCGACCTTGCCGTGGCCATAAGGATGGTTGCGGTCTTTGGGCTGAGAGGAAAGATAAACGCTGTAAAACGCAAAACCACTGGCGATTACGTTGATAATCGATTCCAGTGCATCGCTTAGAATGGCATTAGAGGAGGTAAGATAGAATGCAAAAAACTTCAATCCTGTCAACAGAATGCTGGCTACAAAAGACAGCATGATGAGACGTTGTTTAAGCTTATTTTGGTTTATTTGCATTTGAGATTTGTCAATGAGGAGTCAAAAATACTAAGAAAATGCGGGTTATATCCACTGAAAATAACTGGAAAACACTATCGACTGAAACCGTTTATGAGAATGCCTGGCTGGAACTCAGTCACCGTGACGTGATTAACCCTTCGGGCAACAAAGGCATTTATGGTTTGGTTAAATTTAAAAATCAGGCGATAGGGGTAATTCCGGTGGATGCCGACGGCAACATTTACCTCGTAGGCCAGTACCGTTACGCGATCGATGAGTATTCCTGGGAAATCCCGGAAGGCGGCGGGGCACTTGGCGCCGATCCGCTTGACGCCGCTAAACGCGAATTGAAAGAGGAAACCGGTCTTCTGGCCAGCAAATGGACTAAACTCGCCCGCATTCACACATCCAACTCGGCAACTAACGAAGAAGGGTTCCTCTTCATTGCCGAAGAACTTACGCAAGACCAGGCCGAACCCGAAGACACCGAGGATTTACAGGTATGGAAATTGCCCTTAAAGGAAGCAGTAGAGATGGTCATGCGCTCGGAAATCACCGATTCGCTTTCGGTAGCGGGCATATTGATGACTGCCAGACTGAAAGGTATCTGATATGCTGCAAGCGTTATTTTACGGCACGCTGACCGGCGTCGCATTGTGCCTTACCTTTGGGACGGTATTCTTTTCACTGGTACAAAACAGCGTCGATAACGGATACCGCACCGGCATCAAAATCGCTTTCGGCGTATTTGTGTGCGATATCATCTTCGTTTTCTTCGCCATTTTCGGAACGGCACTGCTGCCCGACATTCCCAATTTTCAGAAATGGATGGCCGGCGCCGGTGTTGTGTTCCTCGTCGCGTTAGGTCTGAGTAACATCATCAAAGGCCAGCCGCAGATCGCCGAGCCGCAAACGCGTTTTGGAAACTTTCTTTACTATTTCACAACGGGCTTCTTGCTGAATGGGCTGAACCCTGTGAACTTCATCAGTTGGGTCACCATCGCTTCATACATCCGTACCAATTTGCATTATAACCTCAACCAGGTCATACTCTTCTTCGCAGCGAGTGTTGTAGCGGTATTTTTGGTGGAAAGCGCGATTGCCGTTTTTGCCCACAGGCTCAAAAAGCTCTTCACGCCCAAAGTGGTAACCGTATTTAACAAAGTGACAGGCGTGGTTTTTATTCTCATCGCCTGTCAGATTGCCTATACCAATTTTTTGAAGTAGGGGATCAAGGGGCAATATACCCCTCAGCTTTCAGGAAATTCTTCCAGTCGCTGATCAGGTCCTTTTTGAAAACGCGGGGGAACTTGTTCTGGCCACCGAGCTTGCCTTTGGATTCCATCCAGTGGTAGAACGCCTGGTTGGGCAGAACCGTCACAAATACCTCTTTCAATGCGTGACGCCGCTCGACAGCATAGTCGTCGTTTAGCTCCGATAGTTTAGCGTCGAGTTTTTGTTTCAAAACTTCCGCATCCACATTGGATTCGTCCACGCCTACGTACCAGTCGTGCGCGAATAAAGTACCGTACTCGATGCCGCACACGGTAAATTCTTTCACCGAAATACCCATTTCGCGTGATACGAGGTCGATCGCCTTGTTCATATTGTCGACCGAAAGGTGTTCTCCACAGAGGCTCAGGTAATGCTTTGTCCGACCGGTAATAACGATTTCACCGCGTGATTTGTCGACAAATTTCAGCGTATCGCCGATCAGGTAACGCCATGCCCCCGAGCAGGTCGAGAGCAGTAATGCATATTCTTTGCCCTCTTCCACCTGATCGATCATCAGCGTCTCGGGGTTATCGAGCATTACGCCGTCGGAGTCGAAATTTTGGGAGGTGAAAGGGATGAATTCAAAGAACAGGCCGTTGTCACACACCAGCTCCATTCCTTCCGCACCTGGCCGCGATTGGTAGGCGATAAAGCCCTCCGATGCAAGGTACGTATTGATATAGGTCATCGGTTTGCCCAAAAGCTTCTCGAAACCTTTGCGGTAGGGTTCGAAAGAAACGCCACCATGCGCGAAAACCTGCAAATTGGGCCATATTTCATGGATGTTCTTCACATGGTAATGCGCGATGATCTTTTCGAAAAGCAATTGGATCCACGCAGGAACGCCTACCACAAAGCCAATGTCCCATTCGCTCGCCACACGGGTGATTTCTTCCAATTTCAAGCCCCAATCGCGTTGTGCGGCGATTTTCTGGCCGGGTTTGTAATAGGGGCGGAACCAGCGCGGGATCTGCTGGATCTGGATGCCACTCAGATCGCCCGCCAGACTGCCTGTTTCGTGCGGGTTTAAATTCGTACTTCCGCTCAGCATCAGAAAACCTTTTTCATACAAATCCGGCGGAAGGTCTTTGTAGTAACCTAATGACAAAATCTGACGGATACTGGTCTTCTGAATGGCTTTCGTCATCGCCTTCGTGACTGGAATCTGCTTGGAAGCAGCCTCCGAGGTTCCTGAGCTCAATGCATAGTACTTCACTGTGCCGGGCCAGCAAACGTCATTTTCGCCTTCGAGAGACTTGTGCCACCACTCGTTAAATATCTTATTGTAATCGTAAACAGGCACCGTACGCTTGTATAGCTCGTAAAATGCGCCTTTTTCACCGAAAAGAATGGTGGAAAGCAGTTCGTCGAAGTTGTATTTCTCGCCGAACTCGGTATATCTGGCCTTGGCCAGCAGTTTGGCCAGGGTTTTCTTCTGTTGCTGGTGTAAACTTGCCTTGCGGCGATTGGCAACAATGTTGCTGAAATGGATGCCTTTCTTTAATAAACTGCCTACTAATGCCATAGCTGTTGGTTAAATTACAAATCCCAGGTCGATAGCTTTTTCAACGCTTCATACTCTGTCAGATCATATTGACATGGCACCACTGAGATATAGTTATTATCCAGTGCCCAGACATCAGTATCTTCTTTTTCCGTATCAAAATTGACAAACTCTCCGGCCATCCAAAGGTAGCCGCGACCATTAGGGTCGACACGGTAGTCAAATTTCTCCTGCCATTTGGCATGTGCCTGGCGGCAAACCTTCACGCCTTTTAGTGCCAGATCCGTTTTTGCGGGAATGTTCACGTTCAGGGCAATGCCGTTTGGAATACCATTTTTTAAAGCCTCCTCGGTAATCGACCTGATAAAAGGTATGGCGTGGCTGAAATCAGCGTCCTCCCTGAAATCGCAAAGTGAAAAACCGATTGCCGGGATGCCTTCGATGGCCGCCTCAATCGCTGCCGACATCGTACCGGAGTAAAGCACGCTGATCGAACTGTTGCTGCCGTGGTTAATGCCACTCACCACCAGGTCGGGCTTGCGGTCCTGCAAGACGTAGTTTTTAGCGAGTTTCACACAGTCGGCCGGTGTCCCCGAGCATTCGTATTCTGTAATATCATCAAAAATATGGGTGGAATAGAGCCTTAGCGGTTCACCGATGGTAATGGCATGCCCCATTCCGGATTGCGGACTGTTGGGAGCGACTACGATCACCTCGCCCAGCGTCTGCATAATTTCAACCAGTGTTCGGATTCCTTTTGACGTTATTCCGTCATCATTAGTAACTAAAATGAGGGGTTTCATATATTTCTACTGATCGGGTGCTTAGCTGCTTCTTGCGATCTCGTCTGCCGGCTCAGTAACATGGTTTTTAAGTGAATAAATATTTAATTGCGCTTTTCAAGCTGCCAAATTTAAGCAATATGCCTTCATTCGCAACACTGCAAGCCTCTGTCGGAGACATTCCGACTATTATCGAAATCCAGGAAAAAACATGGGAACCGACTTACCGTGACATCCTTAGCAAGGACCAGATCGATTTTATGTTCGAAAAAATATATTCTCCCGAAGCCCTCACGCACCAGATGCAATCCGGTCAGCAATTCCTGATCCTGGTGAGCGACCAGGCTCCCGTCGGGTTTTCGTCGGTGGCGGAAGAAAAACCCGGAAAGTTCAAATTACACAAAATATATGTGCTTCCCGCGATGCAGGGAACCGGCGCGGGGAAATTCCTTTTACACGAAACTGAAAATTACGTCAAGTCGGCGGGGGGAACGGTGCTGTTGCTGAATGTGAACCGCTACAACAAAGCGAAAACATTCTATGAAAAAATGGGCTTCCGCGTTGTGGACGAGCAGGACATTCCCATCGGGCCTTACTGGATGAACGATTATGTCCTCGAAAAAACCTTAAACTGAACCGGCTATGCCGATTCAGTTTTCAATGCCAGTTTCATTTTTTTGATATTCTTCTGCTGGCTTTTGAGGCCTTGCAAAGGGTTGTAATTGTTGCTGTTTACCACGTAGTAGCCCGTGCCGTCGTAGGCTCGTTTACCCGGGTGCGATTTGCATTCCGCCGAGCATGTACCTTCCATATCCCAACCGCATTTTTCGCAGATCGGTACGTGGTTATTGCATTCGGCATTGGCGCAGTTTACCATGCGATCGCAGGGTTCATCGCAGATGTAGCATTTGGAGATCACCGTCGGGTTGACTTTGTTGACATCGACGGTAATGCGGTTGTCGAACACGTAGCATTTGCCGTCGAAGTTCTCGCCGCCCTCTTCAAGGCCGTACCGTATAATGCCTCCGTGGAGCTGGTACACATCCGTAAAACCCTGATCGAGCAGGTAGGCACTGGCTTTCTCGCATTTGATCCCGCCGGTGCAGTAAGTGACGATCTTTTTATCTTTCAAATGGGCAATCTCGTGCACGTGTTCGGGCAGCTCCCGCAAGTTATGCATATCGAATGTGATCGCACCCTTGAACTTGCCCACTTCATGCTCGTAATCCGAGCGCATATCTACCAGCACCACGTCCGGGTCGTTGAGCATAGCTTTGAAATCGGCCGGTTCGAGGTGCTTGCCTGTGCGTACGAGCGGGTTCACGGGAAGGTCTGAATTGACGATCTCATCCTTCACGCGCACGTGCAGTTTTTGAAACGCAATGTGGTCCGACTCTTCCACTTTAAACTGGACACCAGCGAACCGTGCATCGGAACGGACATAGTCCATATAAGCCTCGCATTGCTCGGGCGTGCCCGAAACGGTGCCATTCAAACCTTCCGGCGCCACGATAATGCGGCCCAGCAGGTTGTTCTGCACACAAAACAAATGATGCTCATCGCGATAGGCATCCGGATCGGCGATGGTCGTGTAATAATAATATAGGATAACCTTGTAAGGTTTCATCGGTTGTCGATTAAGTATTCCAAAGGAAAAAAGAGAGGAGTCCCCTCGCCAGGTGCCGGAGGCCGGACCGCAGCTTTTTTCTCCAAATCAGCCGCAAATATACGAATAATGCAAGTTTTAAGAAAATGCCGAAAATCAGTTTTGTGGCTGATCGGTTATCCGTTGAAATACATATTTTTGTAAGCACTCGTTCATTTACTCAACTCATCCCAATTTCCTTATGCACATCGCTATCATTGGTAACATCGGCGCCGGTAAAACCACATTGACTCAAATGCTGGGCGACTATTTCAAATGGGAGGTAATGTACGAGGCGGTGGAAGGCAATCCCTATCTGGCTGATTTTTATCAGGATATGGAGCGCTGGGCATTCAACCTGCAAATCTATTTTCTGAACAATCGTTTCGCGCAGGTTCAGAAAATACGCGAAACGACTTATTCGACCATTGTCCAGGACCGGACTATTTTTGAAGATGCCTACATTTTCGCCCGCAACCTGTATGAATCCGGCGTGCTCGTCGAGCGCGATTACCAGACCTACCTGCTGCTTTTTGAATCCATTATCCGCACCGTTTCCCAGCCCGATCTGATGATTTACCTCAAAGCGGATATTCCTAAACTGGTGTCACAGATCAAAAAGCGCGGCCGCGATTTCGAGTCCGATATTTCGGTCGATTATCTTCAAAACCTCAATCACTACTACGAGGATTTCGTACAGAACTATGAGGATGGCAAGATTCTGGAAATTGATGTGAACAATATGGATTTTGCGTCGAACCCAGACGACTTCAATCACATTATCTCATTGCTTAACAAGGAACTGTTCTACGTGTAGCGAAAGCATCAATGCATGCAGGCAATCGCCTTGTTGAGCAACGCGTTTTTCTGGTTGTCGAGCTTGAAAACCTTGGTATCTTCCGGAAGCAGCACTTCGATTTTCGTGGCGGCTTTCATCCTTTCAAGCTCTTTCGGCGTAACAGGGGCGGCCAGTACAAAAATCGGCTGCCAGTTGCTGCGGTCATTAGCGGCTGAGTACAGCGAAAATTGTCCTTGCGGTGTCCAAAATCTGATCTCGATAAACATCTGGGTATAGTACACCAGTCCGATCCGCTCGTTATGGTAGCTCAGAATACGTTCTTCTCCTGTGCGGGTGAGCGTCAGGTATTCCTTTTTGTCGGCAAGCTGGATCGTGTGATAATGTACTTTCTTGTGATTCGATGGGCTGATGGTTTCCTTGCATTGGGCCAAACATTTGTAATTTTCAGCCGTCAGCAAACCGACCACACCAAGCAGGAAAGTAAACTTCATGCAGGGGGCATAATTCAACACTTTCTTGATATCGGGGTTATTCAAACGATTGTAAAGATACTCGCCTGATAAGTAGAATGCAACAAGATCCGGAGAAATGACTATTTAGCCCTGCGTTCCTCTGCCAGTTGCTTGTAAACTTCCCCTAATTCGTCTTTCAATTCCCTGATTTTTGATTCCAGTTTCTCGACTTCACTTTTGTGGACGAGGTCTTTCAGATACATGATAGTATCAGATTCTCCTTCATAGCCGAATAACCAGTTAGGATTAATTTCAAGCTCCCTGATGAGCAGTCCTATGGCGTCGGAAGTGAATTTTTGATCTCCTGCGAGGACTTTTGAAATTTTGGATGGGGATAAGCGCACGATCTCGGCCAGTTCGCTCGTGTTCAAGTGGTGTGCTTTCATGAGTGCCGCTATTCTTGCAACTTCTATCATTGCTGTCAGTTCTGTTGTGATACCGCATTGTTTCAGGCCTGGGAATCCCGAGCGAATGCAGTATGTACAAAGTGTCTAGGTTAAGCGCGTTGTGTAAATATAGTAAAAGTAGCGGCATTCCGGCAGTGGTATGGCGAAAAGCATAGGGAGGATGTGTGGAGGCTGCAATGGAAGTAGAGCAGAGACCAAAGGGCATAAAAAAAGTGCGTTGGTTTATCCCAAACGCACTTTTACGGTGACCAGAAGGAGAGTCGAACTCCCATGATCTTTTTATAATATGCTTATTATGAGTTAGTTAGAGATTCCTGTTCGTTACGAGAGTGGGTTATTTATGCGTTCGATTGTCCCGAAATTGTCCCGAGACGGAATAGTGCGTAATTCGCTACCTGATAGGAGCGTCAACAATGCGTAGGGCTTGCCATACTTTCCTGATTTTGGAAAGTGGGATTTCCGTGGTTCCGCTGGTGGTAGAATTGTCCGAATGCAGGGCCAAAATGCCGTTCACAGGACTGTTTTTTACTCTCTTAATAGCAAAGAAGTTCCCATACGCAACGGCGTAGACGCCGCTCAGTAAAAACTCCCAATCATCCGCCGGGACTTCCTGACACCTAATTTTGGCCCCATCGCAGTAGTATGGTTCCATACTGTCACCATCTATTTCAAAGATGATCTGTCCCGCGTAGCTCTCTGTCGGGTTCAACTTCAACGCCTCAAACGTTTCAAATTCCGCCATTACACTTAATGATTCCATGAAATTCACTCTCGATTTTGTACTGATAAAGGTTAGATTTTCATAGTTAAGTGATTCCCCCTCAATCAGTTTCACAGAAGAGTTTCCGGGAGCGGGATTAAACATCTCCCCTTCACCGGTTTTCCACCAGTGAGCATTCACGTTAAACGCATTGAGGATCTTGTATTCCAAATTGGGGCCAACTTGGAGTTTACCAGCCAAAATTTTGGAGATCGTTCCCGTATCGGTTTTAATACTTGCAGCGAATTCTTTTTGCTTTATTGATAAAGCCTCGATGAGTTGTTTTGTTCGCGCCGCAACATTGGCGATATGTAACTGATTGTCAGTTTGTTGTTTCATCCAGAAGAAAGGGTAAGAAAAATAAGTTGGGATTTCCCTTGTTTTAAAATTGGGAAATCCCAATATTTACGCTGTAATCATTACAGTGTAATCATTACAGCGTAAATGTAGCGAAACCAAAACCTAAAATGAAGACAGTATTAGTAACTGAAATCAAAGAGCGCCTAATGGTCGAATTCCGGAGTTTAAAACCCCGAAAGCCCGGCAAAGAGTGGCGCAGACTCCTAAAAAGCTTCAATGATTGGCACAGTACCGACGAAGCCGGTAACATTTGGAGAAACGCCGCCCGAGGATTAGCAGGAAGTGAAGGCCTGCGACAGCTTGTAGCAGATATGCAGACGATCTTGGAAACAGAGCAAGACTATCAGGAAGTGAAGTTTTCCCCCGCGCAGGTTCGGCAGGGGCGTGAAAGTTCGATAGCACTAAGCGCCTCGAACCTGCGAAGACGAAAAAAAGGAATAGGAGTGGTTGCAAAATGAGCATTACGGAGAGTTAATTTTTGTCCTACAAGAATTGACCGCAAAATGCACATCACCGATGCAATCCACCCCTAACTCCTTCGAAAATTAGTGTTTTTTTGATTTTAAGGGATATTCCAGGCCCAGGAAAATAATGTCCTTTCAATCAGTGTAACAATCAACGTTTTTGCCCCCTCAATTTAAAACCGCAATCAAATGGAAACTTTTACCCTTTCCGTAGTGGAATTCGTGCGTAATCCCGATTCCCTGGCCACCGGCTTTTTGGTGCTGGCCATTGCCTGCCTTGTTTGTATACCTCTCTTATTTACTCGTAAAAATGGAAATCCTTCAACACTTCATTAACGGGCTAGATATGTACGACCTGTTGGCCGCCGTAATCGGCTGCGCCCTTGGATGTGCAATTGGCTTTATGATCACAGATTTTAATAATTCACCAATATTCCCCCCAGATTATGACTTGCCAATTAATCATCCAGCCGCCAAAAAGGAAAGTTGTTAAAACAACCGTTTCGCCTGATTATGACCAGATACCGGCGCTAAATGACCGTATCAAGTGCCCAAAATGCGGGCGAATCCAGGTCGCCAGCATTTTGCAAACATGGCCCTGGGCAACCTACATACACTACTGCAATAACTGCCAACACATAATTACAGAATCTGACTGGCAGTCAGTCAAATAACCCATTCCACAAATGACGCTATCAGAAATTTTAGCCCTTTGGGATGCCGGACGGCTTCCCGAGGGATCCGAGCAGCTTTGTGCCTGTAAAAAGGTCATGCAGGCAGCTTTTGCCATCACCGTAGATACCTGGGCCGCTACATCGAACCCGGTTACCGGCGCAATGCTGGGAAAAGAGCTGGTTACATATGAGAAAGTTATCCGGGCCATTTCCCAACGCCTGGTTGAACAGCCGGTTAAAGGCGCCCAAATCCCCGCCGCGACTGTCCGCCGTGGCCCTGAACAAATGTTTTACCTTGCTTCGAGAGTGATATAATGGGAGAGCAAAAGAGGAATACCGATTCCCCCGCATTTAGTTTTTTTGCAGGCGGCGCGAAAGTCAATAAACCGTCGCAAAACGTAACCCTGCCGCAGGTTATTGAATGGATCAGAACCGGCATGTATGCTGATGTAGTTAAGGCAGTTAGGAACGCGACGAATGAGAAGGAAGCCGCATTTATTAAACGGGGCCTGGACTATGTGACGCTTTCCGGCATATTCAGCCCGACCAGGAAAGCCGAAAACCTGGTCAGCCACAGTGGCCATATCGTTATCGACTTCGACCACATCGAACAGCCCGAAATGTTGAAAATGCAGCTGATTTCGGATCCTTACGTGGCGGCTTGTTTTATTTCCCCTTCCGGCGCTGGACTAAAAGCCGTTGTTCGGATTAAGGACGGGACCAAGCACAAGGAACATTTTGCAGATCTAGCCCATTATTTCAACAACGTATATAGGCTAACGGACGCCGAAAAAGTGGATCCGTCGGGCAGTGACGTTAGCCGCGCATGCTTTCTTTCCTGGGATCAAGACGCATATTACACACCTGATTCAAAGGTTCACGTAATACTGAATAAGATCCCGGAAAAGCCAAAAACGCCGCAGCAGCTGGCTAATGATGCCAGCGACGTGGAAAAACACGTGGCCGCCGTTGTTGAGCGGATCGAGGCCAGCAAAATGGACATTTGCAATGACTACGGCACTGAATGGTTGCTAATCGCTTTCAGCCTTTCTACGCTGGGCGAAAATGGCCGCCAGTACTTCCACCGGATTAGCCAGCAAAACGCCAAATACGACGAAAAGGACGCGGAAGAAAAATTCGATAACGCGGTTAAAACAAGCCGATTCACTAACGCCGCCAAGTTTTTTAGCATTTGCAAGGATTACGGCATTGACGTGCGCCGCCCCCAAAAAGAGGGACAGGCGAAAACCGAAACATCAGAGAAACCGGTAACCGGCCAAAAAATGGATGTAAGCAATGGTGATAGCTCTAAGCTTGCCAAAAACGGGAAGAAAAAGCAGCACGAGGAAGGCGAGAACGAAGAAGTGGAAATTTGGCACCCGACGGTTTGGTATTTGAAAGATGGCGGGATTAAGATCCGGGGCGGCAAGTATTTCGACTTGGTGGCGCCAAACTTCCAGATCTTTATCAAATACAAGACCGAAGACGAGCAGGAGAACGTAACCTGGGTTTTGGAAATCCGTATGGATACCGGCCGTTCCGAATTTATCGAAGTATTGCACGACGATTTTTGCAGCGCCCGGAAGCTGAAAAATATGCTGGCCACCAAACGACTGGGATTCAAAATTAAGGACGGCCACCTGGACGAGCTACACAGCTACTTATTTACTGAAACAGAGTTTTCGACGGCTACAAAGGTTGTACGCTACGGATACCACGCGCCCAGCAAGGTTTATTTCTTCGCTAACAAGGCATTCAATCTGAAAACGAATACCATGTTGACCCCTGACAACTTTGGAATCATTGAGGCCAATAAAATGCACCTTTCGATTCCACAACCGCCAAAAGCGAAACAGATCCGCAATACCCTAACGGATACAAATGTAACCTTTGGTGACTTTTGGGGTCTTTATGCCACGGCCCACCTGCATGAAAACGCCTTTGTTCCCGCCTGTTTCTACATTTTTAGCCTGTTCCGGGATTTGGCGTTACAGTATAAAAACTTTTCCCCGATCCTGTTTTTAAAGGGTGGGGCAGGCACCGGTAAATCGTCGATGGTTCGGGTTTTAACCGCCGCTTTTGGTCGGAAACAGGAGGGTGTGAACTTAAAAGGTAAAAATACGGACGCCTCTCTGGTGAAGCTTATGAGCCAAAGTAGTAATGCAATTATCTGGTTCGACGAGTTTCACAACGAGCTGACCAATGAGGGCCTTTTACAAGCGGCTTATGATAACGACGGTTACCACAAATCAACAACCGATTTTAACAGTATTGAAACGGCCGCCGTCGAGATTTACAGTGCCCTGGCCCTGACTAGTAATTACATCCCGCAAAACCCCATTTTCTTTTCCAGGTGCGTGTTTATCCCGATCACGGCCCAGCAAAAGACCGACCACCAAAGAACCGCCTTCGACAAGCTGGAAGCGATCCAAGAAGCGGGAATGGGATGCCTTACCATTGAGCTGTTACAGTACCGGGAGATCTTGGAAGCAAATGACAACTATGCAGTTAGTTATAACCGGATCTACAATAAACTAAAAACTAAGTTCAAAGGCCAGAACGTACCAGAACGCCTTTTTGCCAATATGGCCCAAATTATGGCAGCGCCTTATTTTCTGCACGTTATGGGCAAAATCAATATGTTGACCGTCCAACACGACAACGAAGCCGACATACTCGACGAATTTGTGGACATAGCCGAAAACTTTATAATGCGGCAATACCGGATCCAAAGTGAGAGTACGGCAGCAGCTGAATTCTTTGAGATTATCCAGTCGCTTTTCGAAAGCTATGTAATCCAGGAGGGGTTCCACTTCCGGTTTGAAGGGGATCAAATCCTAATCAATTTCCGGAAAATGTACAATTTGTTTGCACAGAAGTATAGGCAGACTTTTTTCAAATCTCCGCCCGATCGGGACACAATTCAGTCGGAGCTTACTACACTATCGGGCCAAACCGAGTGGGAAGCAATTTCGAAGACGATCAGATTTTTGAAAGACGACGATTCAAATTCTAAGTCTTCGACCATGCCGCAAACAGGAGCCTGTCGCCTGGATTACAAGATGTTAGCAAAGACTTTTGGAATAGATCTGACGAAAAGGCCAGAACCTAGAATGTAAAAAGAAAGATTTTTTTCATTTCAAAAAGGGAAAAACAGCTACTACGCTACTACAAAACAATATAACTATCTGATAATCAAATAAAAGAGTGTTGTAAATGTGTAGTAAAGGTGTTGTAAAAGTGTAGTAGTGTTGTATTTGTAGTAGATGTAGTAGGTGAGCTACTACACTTTTTGAAGGATAAGTATTTAAAAATCAATCAGTTAAAAAAGTGCCGTAGTGTAGTAGAAACACACCCCCTTAAAACTCAAAAAAAAATCATTTTTTCAATTATGGCTGAATCGCAGGAAAGTACAACAATCGACGAAGACCTGCCGGTTAATGTTGACCGCTTCTTTGTCCAGAAATTCAGCCGGTGGACGGATCCCAGCGGGCGCCTTTTGGTTGTTCTAGGCTTCTACTACGGCAACGGCGGTAAGCCCGAAACCGGCGTGAATTATCGCGAGGCCCTGGATCTGCTTTCTGTTCACGACGAAAAAGTGGAATACGTCCTGATCAGGCGATTTGTCAACCTGGTGAACCTGGGGAAGCTGGCACCCTGGGAAGATCAAGAATTCAAAGCATTAGCATAACCATTTAATTCAAACCAAACAGTACAATGAAACAAATTCTTATTACCGGCCACCTGGGCCGCGATGCGGTACAACGCAATAGCAACGGCGCCGACTTTATAAGCTTCACCGTGGGGGTGAGCGAGAAGGTAAAAGATAGCCAGGGGCAGCCAATGGATAAAACAGACTGGTTTTCGGTGATCAGCAAGCATAAAGGAGTGCTTCCATACTTGAAAAAGGGCACTAAGGTTCTGGTGCAGGGCCGATTCAATGCAAAGATTTACAGGAATACAAACACCGGCCAGGACGCTATCGATTACACAATCAACGCCGACGCCATCGAATTGCTATCAGCTGCAAACACCGTCCCGGCCACCGGCCCCACAGATAGCCAGGCCACGACAGCCAGCCCGGCGACCCCCGGCGCGGAAAAGGCAGACGACGATTTACCATTTTAATGCTTGCTGATGGAAGAAATTAAGCCTGGCCAGGTCTGGGAGAGCCGGAACGGCGCCCACTGGTTTATTGATCAAATAATGCCGGAAGGCTGGGGCCTGACGCCGGTAAGATCCGGGGAACGTCACTGGCAGCAAAACGGCCGGTACTGGGACGACAAAACCGACCACACCAAAGACCTGGTAAAGCGAATTTCCTAACGCCAGGATCCAGTAAAACCATTCCGTGGAACAGGTAATGGCCTGTTCCACATTCACCGCCCAGCTGGGCAGTAATGATTATCGCAATGTATTTCATGACGCATAATGACAGTGATACCGGTCTAAAATTCGCATATGTCCAATTTGATATGGAGGAAGCGATTGAGGCACAAAAGGCGATGGCCACAAAGTACGGATTTGAGGCGTGGCGGCCTGGATATTGGAGCCTTGCCGGACGCTTTTCTTCGGTCGTTTTTAAGGAGGCGCCGGATATGAAATTGTGGAAACTAGTTAAGGGAGATAACGAGTATATGCCCAGGTTGACAAGTAAAGCGGGTAAGTCAATAGATGCCGAATTTTCCAAAATGCCGTGGGTTCCGAATTGGAGATTGAACGAATGCGTCGGTATTAAAGACCAGTTCGGGCATATCGGAGTTTGCTGGAATCATCCTGATTTGTTAGGTTTTTCAGTGCCGGATGAATGGGAATTTACATGCCCGGCCGATTGCCGAGAAATTACTAGAACCGAGTATTTGCAAACCTTTTCAAAAGAGGGAACCGATGGGCAGCAGCACAAGTAAAATAGCTGACGAAATACGGCTGCATGGATCCTGGGATAACTACCTGGCCTGGGATAATGAGCAGTATAAAAAGTGGGCGCATACTGAACCGCCGAAAACCCTTCAAAGAAAACCCATTGAGGTAAGGGCCGTAGTGATCAAAAAACCGCCGCTGGGTGTGATGCCTTACGGGATCTGGTTAGTGAATCGCTTTGACGAAGTGAACGCCGCTATCGCCAGATATGAGGCCGCTGGATGGAAGGTAAACCCGGACTGGATCCAGGAAAGAGAATGGCTACACAAATTATTATCAAAAGCAATCGGAATTAATGAAAATGGAGAATCAACTAGATATTAAACAAGTTATTGCTGTTATTTCAGGATCAGCAGGTTGCGGGAAAACGCATTCAGTTAGGGAATACACCAGGGGGAAAAATGTCATTTTTTCGACATTACGGGACTTCCCGATCGTACTAAGACGCATAGATGATTCGACGGATTTTCTAGTGATAGATGAGATACAACGCATCGATTCGTTTACATGGTCTGCATTATTGGACGGTTTTGTCGCCACCGGACAGTCTCGCCCAGAGAGGAAAATTCAGCTTCCAGGACTTATTTTAATCTGTCAGGTAATACCAGAACAGCTGCAAATGTCCTTAGAAGTGGGACGCTTGAAACAAATTGAATTTGCGGGAGGTGGGCTTTCAGGTTATGGCCCACGTAAGGGCGATTACCGGGTTGTAGCGTACCAGCGTGTGCCCAGACATTCACAGTTCAACCCCTTAACAGATCCGAACCTTATGGACAAACAACAAGTGAAGCTACTGGCCGACAAAATAAGTGAGATTTGCGACCACGTCCCCAACGGACTATCTGGCCTAAAAGATGCTCTAACCTTCGCACAAATGGAATTGCTAATGAATTTTCGGTTTGGGAAACAGGGTTCAACCTTCCAAAAGGCCCTGATTTTCGCAAAGTCGATCCCAGATTTTACAGATTACGATAGCGGCGAATTTTTTGATTGGATGATGCAAGACGAAGAACATTTAAAATACCTGCCCTACTAGTTTAGACGACCTATGACCAATCGAAGAACCCAAGCAGCTCCGGAAATGACACATATTTTTAAACCAGAAGCTAACGCCTTGGAAACGAGGATAAGGCGGGAGAGTGGCGCAAAGATCATTGTGCGCGTGGGTGGCAAACGGTCGCTGATGCGCTTTTACCTGAAAGATCGGGGCCAGGGTAGTTATAAGGTCATTTCGTACCGGGACGGCCTGGATAAAGTGACTATTACCGAACTGGCCGAGATCCAGCGCGAATTTCAAGGCTGGCGAAGTCTAACATAAATAAGGCCGGGACAATGTTCCGGCCTTATCGGTTTTACTCAACGTTTTTGCGTTTCACCGCAAGCGTACAATATACACACACGTGCCAGGCGAAACGCTGCACATTGATTTAGCGGCAAAAAAGAGGTTACTTTCGCACGTAATAACCCAGCACCCGTTTTATGAGCCTGGCCGGTCGAGCACCTGCCGGGCTTTTTTATTTGACTTAATACTGATCATGTGATACTATTGTGATCAATTTCATGGTACTCACTTCATCAAGAATATGGCAGCAAGACTAAAACAGGGTGACGTCTTCCTGATTAGTAACGGGGATTTTGTTACCGCAAATGGCTTTAATGTCGAAATTGGCCATTTATACGATAAGCCGGTTAAGCATGACAAGACCAGGGAGAAATTGAGGGCTGCGATCATCGACCAGCTTTACAAATATGGCGTCCGGTTCGACTACGACCTGATAATTAAGTTTATCAATCACATTGCGCCCGACGTTCCGCCCAGTATGACTTTGATTGAACAGGGCCACTTCATTGTCACCGAGATAAAAGGGCTAGGGGAAACGGTTAACGAGCGGGTATATTGCAAGCGGTTTCACCCCGAGCCAGGGCAACGGGCAGACGAATTCCATTTCTTGCAGAATGCCCACGGGGCTGGTAATTACAAGTACAATGTGCTGATGACGTTAGGGCCGGATGAGTATTCATAATCGGGCTGGTGACTATTCATTTCGCGATGGGCTTATAGGTGGGGCGCAAAGAAGGAGCAGGAGGGAAAACTATCGTATCTGTGCCGGTTATTCTCACTTTTACACCTTGTGTTTGGGCTTGATTCGTCATTGAATCACTTTTTTTTGGTAAGTAGCCCAGATCATTTGCCAGTGCAAGGAAACTTATTATCAACGCAATTATACCGACCCACAAGGCGTTCCGCGAAATCTTCTCACTTCGTCGCGCCCTGAATTCTTCCTGCGTTATGTAGCCATTTGCTACGAAAGCATTGAATTCTGCCGTTAGAAGGACTTGTTTTGTTGCGTAACGAAGTATCAGCGCGGATATTTCAGGGTCAGGAAATTCGAAATATTTGCTGTCGTCATTAATTTCTCTTGATCCGATATTGGTAAAGCCCCGAAGTTTTACAGATGTGTAAATGGTTACCAACCCTTCATTTTCCAACAACCTAATTAGCTGGATTATTGTAATTATTTCCCTTATTTCATTGTAATACGCATCCATTTTGCTAGATACGGTTCCATATTGTTGCAAAGATCCTTCATAGAAAACCTTGACTTTCCCTTCCTTTAAGGTGTCGGCGTATTCAATCCGCATTACGAAATCTCCCAGGTTCCATTCCAGGAAGTCAAATATAAAGTTCAGGGGTTCTTCACTTTCTCGAAGCTGTTCGCAAATCCGAATTTCCTTTTCATTTAATGCTCTCATTTGCGCGAATCGATTATGTGCCTCGAATTAATAAAGCGTGGGCGGATTGCACAAGAAAAGGCAAATACGCCACGCAGCTGAACTTAACGAACGACAAACTACTAAAAATATCGGGATCACATCCAGAATGAGAAGAACAAGCGTTTTTATGGCTATTGGTTGAATGTAGCACCCCGTTGTCTAATCTCTGTCTGGTGCTTTCGATACGTTGGCAGAACCCACTTGAAAAACGGAATGGCCCATAAAATTGTGTGTAGAATGAAATTAAATACAAGATTTGGTGAACCGTCTCCGAAAATCGGAATGAAGGAGAAGAAAAAGGCCGAGTAAACGGCAGCCATTATAAAAAGAGATCCTACTAACAATCCACCTTGAAGTGTTTTCCATGTGATCTCAGATCCCATGAATGGTGTAATATAACAGAGGATTCCCAATGCAAGCGGTATGAGGGCAGACGTGAGAAAGTGAGCGATGTGGTACCATCCATCAGGCCGTTTGTGAAAATTTAGATTGTTGCTTATTACCCCTCGAGCATTAAAAAGCATATCTCGGTAATCCCACCGTTCCACTATCTGCATTTTTTTTCTCACGAGATACTTCGCAGTTGTACTATCAAGATTCTTGTTTTGTAGCATCTGTTGGATCTTCTCCAACTGCTCAATTTTTTGACTATTAAAGGCATTGGTGAAAAAGTCCGTTAGAAAATCGATAACGAGAAACAAAGCAATGACGATGAAAATCACGTATAGCTTTTTGCCAAATGAGCTTCTGTTACTTAAAAATAGATCAGCGAAACCGTTAAGAAATTCCATAATTAGTTACGGGAGGGAAGTGATTTTTATTTGCGGGAAATGGGTAAGGCGTCTACAAAATTAGTGATTTTTATGTCCTTTCGGTCCCGCGACCAGCTGGCCAGCTTGCAGAAAAAACGCAAATGAGCCATGCAGCTGATCGTAAAAGACGACAAACTACAAAAATACCGGGATCACATCCAGACCGGGGCCGAACTGGCCGAAGCCGATAAACGATACTTTGACAGATACTTTTTCGCCTTCACTTTGCTACTCGACGGTTTGAGCGAACGCAAGGTGGTAGAAACCCTGATGTTCAGCCCTGAACCGATTGGCCGGTTAAGCCAGTCCCACGCCTACAACGTGGTCAACGGGTGCCAGCAGATCTTCGGCGCCCTGGACTTTGGCAACGCCAAAAAAGTGGCCCAACGCGAGATTTACGCCGTCCGCCTGGAAGAAATCGCTCATTCCCTGGAAGAAATGGGCCATAACCTGCTCAACGAATACAAAATGGAGCTGGAAGACGACGACGGGAACCCCATTTACAAAATGGATCCTGATATCCAGGAAAAGGCCGCCGGGATCCTGGAACGGTCGGCTAACGTCCGCATGAAAGCCGCGAAAATCCGGGGCCTGATGGAGAAAGACAAGGTAGAGAACCCGAACCGCTACAAAGTTGCCCCCAATATCATTTTCACCGACGATATGTCAGCGCTGGAATTAATGCGCGAGATCGAAGACACCCAATTTGACGATGTTACCAGAAACGGAAGCGAGGCTGTTTAAAGCCAAAATGCGGCAGCTCGCCGGGAAGGCGAACGTCGTTTTTCTGTCCACAAAGCAGAAAATATTCATCAATAGTACGGCCAAACGCAAAACCCTACTGGCTGGCCGCGCATTCGGGAAAACCTTTACTTTGCTGGTTTGTATCGGCTACATCGCCAAGATCCTGGGCCGGGCCAAATTCTTTTTGGCGGGGCGTACCTTCAAACAGGTACTGGACATTGTTTTGACCGATAGCGCTGATGCCTGGTCACAAATGGGCTGGTACGAATACCACGAAAAAGTAAACCCGTTCGGTAATTACGTGCTTTTCAAGGAGCCGCCAGCCGATTGGCCAAAGCCGTATAAACCGCCAAAAAGCTATAACCGCTGCATCACCTTTGACAGCGGGTTTTGCCTGCAACTGCTTTCGTTCGAAAAGCCTGATTCCAACCGGGGCCATAATTTTGACGGGGGGTTTATTGACGAGTCGGCCATTTTTAAATCGGATTGGGTTTCTAAAATCTTGATGGCCACCCTTTACCGGGCCAATTCCTGGCGGTTCAAAGACAACCACCTGCACAACGCGTTTTACGATTTCACGTCAAACCCCTGGACACAGACGGGGCAGTGGATCTTTAAAACCGAAGAGCTGATGCGGGAGAACCCGGAGAAGTATCTTTTTTTAGAGGGGACGGCCCACGACAACCCGACACTAAGCCCGGAATATATTACCAACATGGAGGAAAATACAGAGCCGCTGGTTTTCCGCATCGAGGTTTTGAACGAGCGTTTAAAGAAGCTGCCAAATTGCTACTACCCAAAATTTGATTCGGATAAGCATTGCACCAGCGACATTTACAATTTCGACATGAACGCCGACGGGCTTTGGGTGCCTACTTATTCGGACTATGACCCGAACAAGGCCCTGGAAGTAAGCCTGGATTTTAATAACTATATCTGTTGCGGTATCATTTGCCAGGATGCGCCGGGTAAATTGAAGGTGATCAATAACGTGTATGTCAAGCAGGCAAAGGAGGAAAAGACCCTGGCCGAGACGCTGGCTATCGCCATATCGGACGCTTACCCAGACCATGTTCGAAAGGACATTATCGTATATGGTGACGCGTCGGCCAGCAGTAAGAGCGCCGGTAGCAATACGCCCATGTTTGCCCAGGTGGTGGCCGAGTTGCGCCGCCTGGGATGGCGGGTGTACCTACGGGTATTGAAGGCCAACCCCGAGCACAAGGATAGGTATGTGCTGATCGACGCCATCCTGGCCGAAGGCTCACCCCACTATCCCAAGGTGCGTATCAACCTGAACTACTGCAAGGCCCTGATCATATCCATCCAGAACACACCAATAACCAATGAGTTCAAGAAAGATAAGTCAAGCGAAGGAACGAGCACACCACAAGAGTACGCAACTCACCTTAGTGATTGCCTAGATTACATCCTTTACTACAAGTATTCGAGTGAATCCAGCAAAACCAAGCTGAAAGGCAAAGGAACGCGCATGCGGTTCCTGGGCGGGTGACCGGCCGCCCCCTATGGGACTGCCGCACCCACCAGATGGCTTTCAGATATCCCATTTTTTTTTCTCGCGGTAATTACCGGAATAGGAAAGGGCGCCGCCTTGCCTGGGAGAGCTTTGGAAAATAAAATGGCCGTGGCGGGTTTTCTGGGGCGTAACGATTTGATAGCCAGCATTAAGCCCAAAATAGAAATTGGAACTGTTTTCAGGCGTTTTTTCTGTCTTTTCCTGCGCCCCCAATGGGAAATAGTTTTGGGCTATGGAATCTATCAGCATAGACACTTTTTGGAAACTGTTGCACGACCCATCTAACCGGGGCTTCGACTTGAAATACCGGAAAACCGACGGCAGCTTTGGAATGAAACAAAACCTGGGAAAATCCGGGAAGCGCTTCGAGGGCAAAAGCACGAAAGGGAAACTTCGGTACGACCTGATCGAAAAGGGATCTGTGCTTTTGGAGGATATCGACGGGCTGGGCCATCCGCTGACGCTTCGCAACCGGTTAATACTGGCAATCAGGCTACCCAGAACTACGAAATGGCTTCGAATTATTCATAAAAACTACTGAAATGGTTACAAAAATTGAACATGGTTTCTACCACCTCAAAACTGCCGACGCGACCGTAATGATCACGCCGACCATTGACGTGGTGACCAGCGACAAACCCGAGGGCACTTTCGCCAAAGACTCAAACTTTAACTGGGTAAAATGGGGTAAGGAAGACCGTCAGGCTATCGAAATGCTGAAAATGTGCTGGGAATCGCCGAGCAAACCGCGCCTGATGGATACGGCCAAAGAATTCATCCTGGGCGCCGGAATCCGGTTAATGCAAACCGACATCAACGAGGAAGGGAAGGAGGTGCGCAAGCTGGTAAGCGAACCGAAGCTGCGCAAGTGGCTACGTAGTAAGCAAATCTATTCCCGTTACCTGGAACTGGCCGCGTTGAGCCTGACTTTTGCCGAAATTGCTTTCATCCGCTTTTCGATCCTGGACGACGGCCAGGTGGCCCTGGAGACAATCCAACCTACGAAAGTACGGTTCGAAAAGCCGAAGGATGGCCGCCCGGTCGAGCGCGTTTTGATTAACCCATATTTCGGCACCACCACGCCGATTAAAAACGCCAAAACGGTTTCAGTTCCCATCTTCGACAAAGAAGACCCGAAGAAGTACCTGGAAAGCGTAATAGTGCTCAAAAAGGCCCAAATCGGCGCGGATTTCTATAACCAGGGCCTTTGGTGGGGGACAAAGACCTGGACAATGGTAGACAACATGACGCCGGAATACCACTTATCGGGGCTGACCAATGGCTACAACATCAAGCTACTGATCGAGATCGACGAAAGTTATTTCATCGTGGAAGGGGAAGATCTGAACGACCCGCAGATACTGGAACAGATCGAAAAGCGCAAAGATGAGTTTATGGCGAAAATGGACGAATATTTATCTGGCGTCAAGAACACCGATAAAGCCCTGGTACTGATCGGCGACATTATGGGCGAAGCGGGCAAGGGTGACAAAAAGCTGATCAGGATCACGCCGATAGAAAACAAAATGACCGACGACGCCTATATGGCCCTGATCGAACAGGCGAGCACAAAGCAGGCCCAGGGGCACGGGATCCTGCCGAGCCTTGCCGGTATCGCGGAAGGTAATAAATTAGGCGGCAGCGGGTCTGAATTGATGCATTCGGTCATGTACCACGTCCGGTACCTGACGCCGTCATACAGGCGCCTGCTTAAAGAACCGCTGGACGACGCCCTGGAAGTAATGGGCCACGACCTGGACAAAATGGAGTTCCATTTCGTGGATGTCGAAATGACGACCCTAGACAAAAACCCGACTGGCCAGCAGGCCGCAACCTCAAACGTGCAATGAAAATCAAACAATTTTTTGAAGCTATTGGGCTGACGCTAGCCGCCCTGTTTTATTCATTACTCGAATTGTTTTACCAGGCTGGCCGCTTTTTGGTGAAGTGGTTTCTAGTAGGTATTGTGGTAGCAATCGCCGCCCTGGTTTTTATTACTATTTCGCCTTTCTCGCTCTACAAATGTGCCGCCAGGGCAATATCACACCGGTCGTTTTCCGCCGGTGGCCAGCTGATGAAATGGATATGGTTTGACTTTTGGAAACAGATAGGACTATGAGCGCAGTGACACTTCTACCGTCCGACATTGTCAGCATTGAGGACTACTTTACCGGTATCGTCGCCCAGGATCCAGAGCTGAACACCCTGGTACTGGAAACCTCTAACAACCCTTTTGAAATGGAGCGGTTTAACGAGGTTTCAAACTCCGAAGGGTTTGCATATCCGGCCCTGGCCATGCTCATGCCGGTCATTACCGGCGACGACAACGGCATGCACGATTTTGAGGCAAAGCAGGAAATAGGTTTTTGTTTGCTGTATCCGACTGATGGCACGCACATTCAGAAATTGGAAAAATTTAAGCTTGCGCAGTTGGCCGCCTGGCGTATCCTGCGCCGCTTGCGCCAAGATACGAAAGCCGGGCGCTTCCGCATGGATAAACTTTCCTACAAAATGGCACCCTTTGAGTATGGCAGCGATAACGCGGTGGGGCAGTACGTTGTCCTGGTAATGATCACCAACACAAACGCGCAGATCGGGGCATGAGCGAACTTGTAAGCTGGTCGCCAGATATCGACTACGATACGATTTGGTTTGTGGTCAACCAGATCACAAACCAAATCAGCGGGCGCGGTATCCAGCAGCTGGAAGAAAAGCTGCAAGACGAGGGCCTGGTAATGACCGGAAAGCTAAAAAGTTCGCTTTTCCGGGAAGTCCGCCAGAATAACACTGCCTGGCTCACCGAACTGGCAATGCAGTTTGAAATGTATGGCCGCTTCAAGGACATACGCGAAATGCATTACACCAAGCAAATGCCAGCCAGTGACGACGGTTTTACCGACTGGGTTTCAAGGGTAATGGATGGGCAGGGTGGTAAAACGCCGTTCAAATTCATTTCCGGCCGAAAAAACGGCTCATTCCCAGCCGACAAGTCCGAGGCCGTCCGCCAGCTTGCCTGGGCCATTGCCAGATCCCGGCTTTATCAGCCCATCGTAATCAGAAAAGGACGTGGCTGGTACATCCGTAATTACATGAAGGAGATCTACGGCGAGATTGAGGTAAATATCCAGGCCGCCGCCGCCCAGGCTGCACTCAACACAGTTAAAAAAGCGCTGCAAGATCGGAAGTAGGCAAAGAATATTTCGGCCGGCGCGCCGATCGCGAGCTGATAAACAAAATTTAATTCTGTAATTCCATGAATATAGACCTGTTAAAAGAGGGCTTAACCTGGTCGGACGCCGACCTGGTTAGAAATGAAATCGAGCACATTATCCCGGCAATGGATCCGGAGCTGTTCCCGGATCGCTCCGGGATGCGCTACTACCTGGATCTGAAAATGCCGGAATTCCCCCTTTCGCCCGTATTCGAAACCATGCTTACATTGGAGGGCCGGGAAAAGCCGCCGACCAGCATTGGCGGCGCCCAGGTGTACGAAGGCTGCGCGTTCCGCCTGGAAGAAATCCTGGCTGGCCAGCTCACTATAACCCTGCCCGAACGCGGCATGGTGGGCCTGACGGCGATAGCGACGCTGACGGCGCCCTACCAGATCGGGGAGAAGATACAACCCGGCCTACTAGACCGGACATTGCCGACGCGTTACGCGATCCGGGCGGGCCTGGCCCAGCGGGATTTTGTCGGCTACCAGCATTCGTTTTTTTCGCGTTTCCAGAGCGAAAAGCGCCGTTTCCTTACCTGGCAACTGGACGGCAAGCAAGTAAGCCCCAATCAGCCTGAATTCATGTACTTTTTGCTGAATATGGCCCCATTCTCCGACGTGGTGAGCTTACGGGTGCGGGCAACGACGAAAACCGGTGAGCAGTTAATTTTCACCGTATCGACCATTTCAGGAGTTCGGCCGTACCAGGTAATTTGCGCCGCTGTGGGCGCTTCGGCGCTGGGCCTGGGCGATGATGTCACCAATTACGAAATATGGCTTTCTGACGATCAAAACCGGCGCTTAACCGAGATCCGCGCCTACACCATCGACCGGCGCCGACATAAATTTGAACGCTTTGTGCTTTTCTCCAATTCCCTGGGCGGGTTTGATACCCTGCGCGTACTGGGCAAGGCCAGCCAGGAAACGGACGTTACCAAAGCGACGACCCGCAAGGAACGCCCGGCCGGTAAGGGCCTGGACTTTTCCGAGTTGGAAGTAATTGGCGTCACCGAGAATTCGGGCATTCAGTTTTCAACGGGCCTTTTTGAGCAGGAAATTGAATATTATTCAGACTACCTGCGCGAACTGATGGTGGCTGAAGTGGTGCTAATGGATACGGACTACGGATTTGAAGCGCTGAACCTGATCACTTCAAACCTGAAATACCAACAAGACCGGCCCGGCCTGGTCGAGCAGGTTTTCCAGTTTCAGCGTACCTACTCCGACAAGAATTATAGCCGCATGCCAGCGGCGGCGCCGATCCCGGCCCGCGCCACCAAATGGGTGGGCGTTTCATCCAGGGCCGTACTGAACGAGGCGGGCAAAAGAACGGGAAAGCTGACCTGGGAGCGCCTGCAAAAAGTGTATGCTGATGACGGCAGTAAAGTAGTTCCCTACGCGGTTAAGGTCAATATCCCAGGGGATCCCGATTATATCCAGCCGTGGCGGGAAATTTCAATTACGCCCGGATCTACACCGCACCCGAGCAAGGTTATTACTAGGGCCATCGACTTTAAAAAGGCCGGTTGCGGGGACGGTTTCCTAGGCACGGCGCCAGTAGTGACGATCCCGGCCGGGAGCTTTGGCGGGGAAATGCCGGGCGATGCCGACGCGCTGGCCGAAGCGAAATTTAAGACCTACAACACCCAGGAATATGCGAACCAAAACGGAACCTGCGAAATCAATAATGTGCCGGTTCACGTGGCGATTTTTCATAAAATCCCAATGAATAACGACTTGAAAGTGGTAGCAAACGGCAAGTACGGGCCGGTGGTCGATATGCGGATAGACGGCAGCGTGATGGTGGTAAACACCATTGGCCAAACTCCGCCGGTGCCACGCCAGTCCGATACTACGGTGGTTACGGGCGTTAAAAACCTTGTTTTCGAGGTGGAATACAATAATTCCCCGTTCCAGGCTTGCAAGTTGAAAGCAGTAGGCAAAAACAAAGAAATCACCATTTCCGCGCCTGGTTTTTACATCCTGGAAGATGTGCAAATCAACAGCGCCGACGAACCTTTGACCATTGAAGTAGTATTAGCGTAGCCCTATGTATACCGAAATCAGAATAGACGGCCAGGCCCTGGATTTAGGCGAGGCCCCGAAAATGCCCATCAACCTGGTAAACCCGCACCTGACCTATGAGCAGATCCCCAACAGCGTGGCCAGTATTCCGAATTTGCCTTTTTCAATCCGAAATCAGCGGATTTTCGAATATTGCGAAATGCCGCAGGCGGGTAACGACTTGTATAAATACCTGTGCGAAGTGATCAATAACGGCGCGTTGGTCTACCACGGGAAAGCGTATGTTAAGAACGGCAACCCGAAAACCGGCTACCAGCTGGAAGCAGGCGACGACCTGGGCCGTTTTTTCGGGCCGTTTTCCGACCTGCCGCTGACCGAACTAGACCTGGGCACGGTCGAGCTGCCCGAAGTGCTCACAGCCGCCGTCCAGGTAGCCGGTAAAAACGCGGTCTGTTTCCCTTCCATGCTCAATCCTGACTACTACGGAACCAATGGCTGGGCGCTCTCTCCGCCATACACTGGCTTTGTGAACGAGTACGACGGGGCGGCCTACACGACCAGCGGCCCGAAAGTGCCAATGCTGTTTATTGGCTTTGTCCTGGATCGTATCGCGGCGCTCACCGGCGTAACGCTATCAGGATCGTTTCTTTCACATCCGGTTTGGCAAACGCTGATTTTAACCAACTGGCGGGCGCTGGACGGCGACCAGGTGGTTACCGTTAACCGCCACGTTCCTGCCTGGACAATCGGGAAATTCATTTTGGAGCTGCGAAAAATTGCGAACCTGCGCTATAAGTTCGACGCGCCGAACAAAAGGCTGGAAATCGACTTTTGGGAACCCTTCCTGGACGCGCCGCCGGTCAAAGACTGGACAAACAAAGCCACGCCAGGGCACGACAAGTACCCTGAATTTAAACGGCGGTTGCAGCTGGCCTTCGAGCTGGACGGCGGCGATAGCTTAATGAAGGACAAACCCGAGGCGATGGCCGACTATTTCACGCCAGCCACCGGCAACCTGGGCACGGACGCCATCGACCTGGTGAAAGTCCCTTTTTCGCTTTCCACGTTCCTGGTAGACGATGAATCGGGCCTGCCGTATGCCAAGCAAAGCGGCGTTACAGCCGAGTTTAACCAGCTGGCCGTAACGACCGCGCCGCGCCTTTTATTCTGGCACGGTTTGACCGAAGAAGTGCCGCTGGCCAGCCCCGAGTCGGGCGGGATCAGCCTTTATCTGACCGGCGCGGCCGGTATTGCGGCCACAAGTTGGTCCCGTATCGAGCAAGTGCGCCGGGAAATGTTCTACCTGCAAAAGGGTTTTACGCTCAACGAAACCGACCTGGCCACGCTGGATTTCTCCCAGCCGATCCATTACCACGGTTTAAACTACCTGGTCGCTCACATTTCGGGCGAACTTCCGGTGGAAAAGGAATTAACCTGCCTGTTATTGAAAATTTAACCAGGACGCGCCGAATTTGCGCTAGCTTGTCAACCCCTCGCCGCTACCCGCTTTAACGCGCCGTAGCGGCTTTTTTGTGTCCTTTCGGGGGGCTTCCGCGCTGGTTTGCTTGCATTCGAATTAATCCCACTACTTGAATGCAAACCAAATGTTACAGCAAAATGAAACCGTCAGTATCACCCTAAAAATCGAGGGGGACGAGTCGCGCAACAACCTTGCGCTACTCGAAAAACAAGCCAAAGACCTGAAAAGGGCGATGGATGACGTGCCGAAGGGTTCGGCACAATGGCAAACGCTCAATAAGGAGTTAAACGCCAACCTGGTGCAGCAGCAGAAACTACGCGCTGAAATTGGGCTCACCGGTCTGACCTACAAACAGCTGCAAACCGAGGTCAGGAGTCTAACCAAAGAGCTTTCCCAGCTCACGCCAGGCACGGCCGAATTCATTGCAAAATCCAAGCAGCTGCAAGAAGTCACCGCCCGCGCCAAGGAGGTCAAAACCCAAATGACCGGCCTTTCTGACGCCATCGACCAGCCCAACAAACAAGGGCTTTGGGGTAAGATGGTTTCGGGGGTTAACACTGTAAAGGGCGCCTTTAATGCGTTTTTGGCCCTTGCCGTAGTCCAGTACATTTTCGAGCTGGGAAAAAAGATCTTCGACACAACGGCCCAGTTTGAGAAGTACGACAAGGTGCTGACCACCGCCCTGGGAAGCCAAAAGGAAGCCCGCAGCAGCCTAGAAGCGATCAAGAAAATGGCCGCCGAAACCACTTTTGGAGTGGATGAGCTGACCGAAGGCTACGTAAAAATGGTTAACCGGGGTCTAAGGCCGTCGCAAAAGGAAATGGTTTCGTTGGCGGATCTTGCCGCCTCCCAGGGGAAAACCTTCGACCAGCTGACCGAAGCGGCCCTGGACGCAATGACCGGCGAAAATGAGCGCTTAAAAGAGTTCGGTATTTCCGCTAAAAAATCCGGCGACCAGGTAACATTCTCTTTCAAGGGAATGCAGAAGACCGTAGCCAATACGCCGGAGGCTATTAATGGCGCTATCGTTGCATTTGGCGAAATGGAAGGTGTGGCCGGATCCAATGCCAAAATGATGGAGACTTTGGGCGGGAAATCTTCGAACCTTTCCGACAATATGGACGCCCTTATGGTGACTATTGGGGACGGGTTACGGCCGGTTTTTATCGCTATCCTGGATCTGATCAATGCCAGCATTCCGGCAGTTACTTTCCTGGGCAAGGTTTTCGCGTCGGCCGCCGTCGGGATCAAGGGAGTAGCTACCGTAATTTTCGACCATGTGCGAAATATCGCAATGGGCCTGTTCAAGTTAGGAGAAGCTGCATTTGAAGCGGTCAGGGGAAATTTTTCCGCTGCTAAAACGGCAGCCGAAGAAGCGGCTAGCTACACAAAAAAGTCAATTACCGGGATTATTCCCGAGGTCACAAAAACCAAAGACGAAATCCTGGGTATCTGGAAGAACCCGAATGCGGAAGTAGAAGCCAAGCTGGCGGGTAAAAAGCAAGGCGAGGCCCACCAAACCCAGGTTACCGAGGCCCAGAAAAAGGAGGCCGAAAAACGCGCCAAGGAGAAGGAAAAGGAGCTGAAAGCCTTCGAGGACGCGGAAAAGAAGTACGACGACAAGCGCGCCACAGACCGCGCCAAAGCCTTGGAGCTTATCGCCCAGCTGGAAAGTGAGCACGAGGCTACCGTGGCCAAAAACTCGCTGGCCACCGACCAGGCTAAAATTGAGGAGAAACGCCGCCGCCGGCTCAAAGAAATCAACGATTCGACCGCCGACGAGACCACCAAGGAAACGGCCCGCGTCGCCATTAACCGCAATGCGGATGCCGAGATAGCTAAAACGTCGGAAGAATACCGGAAAAAGACCCTGGCCGATGAAAAGGAACACGCGCTGAAACGGGCGGAGAATGCCCTTTTTATCAGTAACCAGCAGAAGGAAGCCGAACAGGCCCTGCTAGACTTCAAGGTGATACAGGCAAAGGGGAATGCTACCCAGCTGGCCGCCATTGCCAAAGAGCGGGCCGACCTGGAACTGGCCCACCTCAAACAGCAGCTGGCCCAGGAAGAAGCGGCGGAAAAGGCCCGTATCGCTGCCGATATCACCGACAACGACCAGGCCGCCGCCGCCATTTTGGCCGTGGAAGCCCGCTACCACCAGGAAAGTATAACTGCCGAAGCGAAAGCGGCCGCCGACAAAAAGGCCATCGACGACGATTTGCGAAAGCAAAAGCAGCAGAATTTGCAGGCGTATTCGGATATGTTCAAAAGCCTTTTGAACGGCGATATTTCCGCATTCACGGCTGGGATGTCCCAGATCGTCCAGGGCCACCAGACCGCCTGGCAGCAGCGGCTAAGTGCTGATATGGCCAGTTACGAAACCGGTGCCCAGGCAGCCCAGGCGGCAGTCTCGTTCCTTAACGATTTGGCCCAGAAAAAAGCAGAAAAAGCAATAGCCGAAGCCAACCGGGAGCGCGACGCAAAGGTGGCAATCCTGACCGCTGAGCTATCGGTAACCGAATCAATGATTACCGCCAGCTCGAATTACGTTACTGCTCTAAAATCGGCCGAAACCCAACGCCTGGCCGAGCTACAACGTATACTAACCAGCGAAACTACCACGGAGGAACAAAAACGCGACGCGCTGAAAAAGTATTACTCAGAGCAGCTACAACAAATGAAGGCGGCCGAAGAGCAGAAAATCCAGGATCTGCAACGCCTGGCCAACCTGGCAAAAACCGAGGATGAAAAGCGCACCATTGAAGCTAAAATCGAAATGGCAAAAAAGGAATCCGAGGAAAAAATACGCCTGGCCCAGGAGGAAGCAGACTCTAAAATGGAGATGCTCGACGAGCTGGAAGATTTTTCGATGGAAAGCAGCCAAAACCTGCTAGACGACGCCCAAAAATCTAGTGATAAACAAATCACGCTTGCGTCGGATGAAGCCGAGAAAAAAGCAGAATTCAAAGAGGATCTGGAAGCGACCATAGCCGCCGAGAACCGCAAGGCCCGCGCCACTGAAATAGCCGAAAAGCAGAAGGCGTTCCGGGCGCAGAAAAAGGCCGATATCGCTACGGCCCTGATCACCGGCGCCCTGGCAGTGCTCAAAGCGTTAGCCAACTTTTTCCCCCTGAACATCATCCTGGCGGCCACGGCGGCCGTGGTCACCGGCGTGCAAATTGCCAAGATCAAAAACCAGCCGGAACCCACCTTTGCACAGGGCGGATTCATCGCCAGGGGCGGCAAACACGGCAGCAGCTACGGCATGGGCGGCATTGCGCTAATCGACCGCATGAGCGGCAAAGAAGTGGGCGAGATGGAAGGCGACGAAGCCATTATTTCAGCTGATCAAACGGCGGCCAATATGCCGCTGATCAACGAAATGTTCAAGAATGCCAGAACGCCTGGTATGAGAAGCAAAGCCGTATCGATGGAAACCGGATTGCAAAGCAGCTACCGAGACGGTGGGGCGTTATTCAGTTCGCCTTACTGGGAAAAGGGCATGTACCTATTCGGATCCAAAAAGCGCAAGGCCGAGCAGGCCGCCAAAGACGCGGAAGCCGAAGCGGCAGCAGCCCAGGCAGAAGCTGACAAATACACCTCCGAAATGCCGAGTGCCGATACAGGCGCCTTTAACGGCATCGATGGCAGCGAACCCAACCCATCGACAGCCGAAAGCCAGAAAGCCTTTGAGGCGTCGCAAAAACAGGGCGAAGAGCAGCTAAAATTGTTAAAGCTGATCATCGAGACACTGGAAGTTACCGGAGACAATACCGCCGAGTCGCTCAACCTGGTGGTGAAGGCGCTTGCGGCCAATGGCCAGACGGTTGCCGACGCGCTCAAACTGCTAGGAAACGAGGTGAATTCTTTACGTGGGGCCATCGACGCGGTAAGGGCGGCAGTGAATGAGAATACCGGCGCTACCAGGGGCGTAGAAGGCGCGGTTAACGGTGCTAACGCCCAAGGGGTTCTACATGGAATTTTAGGTGCAATAAGTAACCTGAAATAATGTAAATATTCAAAGAAGTAAATATATTTGTGTATTGCGTTACAAAGTAACACTACAAGCGTAAATAGTATTTTTCAAATAGTGAATAACCCACTCAATAACTCAACCAATGACGAAGGAAATTACAATCAGTGTTCCAAAGTATGTTAAGAAATTCCTTTTGTCAGAACCCGATTACGAGCTACTGGGGCCAGATACGATTCTGGCCCCGCAGAAAAGCGAACTGGGCAAGCTGATAGCGGGGTTTTCCAGGATGATCCCCTACAATCAAAACATTGAGCCGCTTGTACTGAACAAAACCAGCGAGGCGCTAACGATCCGGTACCTGTGCAAGAAGAAAGCGCTGGACGTACCAGTGGAGCGTTACGCTACCCTGGTATCATTCCTGGACGAACAATTCAGAGCGTCTTTAATTCGCGAGGTGTCGGCCATTCATGCCATCCATTCCGAACCGGAATACGCCTGGATGGTGCGTTCGTTCCTGGATCGCCGTAATGTGGTGGTGAGCGACGAGCGCGACAAGGATATGGAATGGGACACGGCTAAAAAGATTTACCGCGACCATTTGGAGCGGATCAACCGAAAAAATGTAAGAAATCGTAAACTTTCGCAGCCGCTTTTGTCAGGGCTGGGCGGTTTTTGTCGCGTGTAGGGCGATTTTGTCCCGATTTTATCGATTTTGTAGGCCTCGAAAACCGCGTTTCCAGCCTGGAAATGCGGTTTTTTATTTCCCTGAAACCCGTTTTTTTGTCCTTTTGTAAGGGGCTCAGCCGCCATACTTTTGAGGTATGACAGCTGTTAACTCTCTTTCCCTCTGGGCGCCAATTGATCGAAATCGATCAGGCATTCGTCGGCTCAAACTTGTAGACTCCGACGCGGTTTCTATCTCCTCTGTAAACGCCGAGCTAATCCCGCTCGAAGATCTGGTATTTTACGAATTTATCTTCCCCAATCAGCTGGCGTGCGTGGCCAGCTTCCAGCGCCAAATTAAAGAAACCGGGGCCGCATTCTGGCTTACAACCGTTTCATTCTCCCTTCCGCACATTAATAACCAGATCTTACAATGGGTGGCCCAAAACCCAAACACTGAATGGCTGGCCATTGCCGAAGATTATAACGGCAACGTCCGGGCGCTGGGTGGCACGCCCGGCGGCATGCTTTTAAGCTTCGACGGCAACACCGGCGCCCGCCCTGGTGACGCTAACCCGATGAATTTTGCGCTGGCCGCCGAGCAGATCCAGCCATTTACCGCACTGACGGCTTACGAAAACGCCGAGCTTTTCACTAGCGGGGAATTCGATTACAGCTTTGATTTCTCTTTCACATCTTAAAACAACGTTACCATGCAGAATTTAACCCGGTTGTCGGGCCGCCTGTTACTGTTAGCCGCCGTGATGCTGGCCCACATTCAGGCGGTAATCGGCCAAACGACCACCACAAAGTCTTTACGGACGCAGATTAATAACACCCTACCCAGCAATACGGCCCGCTCGATCACCGCCGAGAAATTGCGGGCCGTATTCCTATCGTCGGCCAATGCCATTGATTCGATCTACACGACGATTTCCCAGGCTAACACGGTCGGCGAATACGACGCAAGTACCGGCATTGCAACCATTTCGGCGACGGATTCGACGATTACGCCGGACACGGTCGCCGCGTTTGCTGATGGCAAATATTTTGACGTGGTCAAGCCAGGGAACCGGACGATTACCGGCGCGGCCGTCGATATGCAGGTGGGCGGCAAGATCATCGCCAGGGGTGGCCGTTGGGGCTACATCCCGCCCAGCGACCTGGCGCTCTCCAAAACTGCCTATCTGGAAAATAAGCTGCCTTACAAAAACCTGGCGAATCCGCTAGAATTCATTGACGGCGGGTTTATCAATGGCGCTACCGGGGCATACGGCGCAAGTGCTGGTTACGGCTATACCGGCTTTATTGAGGTAACGCCGGGGCTTCCGTATACGGGCAAAGGCGCTTCCTCCAATGGAATGCGCCACCTGGCGTTTTATAATGCGGCCCGCGCATTCGTAGCCGGTGGGTATAGCGCCAACGTGACCACGTTTACAGTGCCCGCCGGTGTGAAATACGTAATAGCCTCATATTACGCGGCCGACAAATCGACATTTCAATTTGAACAGGGCGACACGCCTACAAGCCCCGTCCCCTATGGCACAGCTATACTTTCCAATACGCTGGTAAACCCGTCGGCGGTCGCGACCACGGCCACCAGCCGGTTTATTAGCGACGCCGAGCGTATTACCTGGAACAAGAAATTAGACCAGGCGCAGGTCGTTTTGGACACTGTTTTGACCACCAAGAACCTATTCAGGCCCTCTAACGTGGTTACCGGCGCTCAAAACGTAGTCCAGACCACAAACGGCGCATTCTTAACCATAGCGGGCTGGATTCGAACCGGGCCGATCAAATGTAAGCCTAACACTACCTATACGATCAGCGGATTGGTCACGCGTAATAGTAAGGCCGTAAGGTACGAGGACGCCGCTGGCGTTTTCATTTCATATACCCCGCCGCCAAGCCCGGCCACCGGCACCACGATGACATTTACCACGCCAGCCGGAGCCGCAAAGATGTATATCAACCTTCAAAGGGTCGAAGAAACGGTAACGCTGTCAGCTATTCAGGTCGAAGAATCGGCCACCGCGACGACTCTTGTGCCCTATGGTGAAACGGTAACGCTCAAAACGCTAATGGGCCATGTGCTCAGTAAGCTGGACGTGGGCCTGACTAACGTAAACAACACTGCCGACACGGACAAGCCGGTTTCAACAGCCCAGCTTGCCGCCATTAATTCCAAAGTAGACACCACAGCGGTATCCTGGACACTAACGGGCAAAAGCAAGAACCTGGCCGACATAGACGGCTTTACCGACGGCGGTTATATTGAGAATACCGGGGCAGTGGTCACCAATGCCGCTTACGGCTATACGGGCTTTATCGAGGTCACGCCTTTTCAGACTTATAGCGGCTATGACGGAACCAACGGCATGCGAAAAACGTGTTTTTTCGACGCTAACAAAACGCAGGTAGCGGGCGGTTCAACCAACGCCGTAACCACTTTTACAGTGCCCGCAGGTGTTAAATGGGTGCGGGTAAGCTACTATATCGGCGGTAAAAACACATTTCAGTTTGAACAAGGGCCAGCGCCCACCTTCTTTTCTAAATACGCGTCAGGTACGAAGGCCCTGACTGCTGTTTTCGGGGCACCGGTGATGCAAAACGCATTGAATGCAAAGCGTACCATTACCCTAGCCGATTGTGAGCGCATTTTGCTGGTAGGGGATAGCTATTCGGTCGGCTACAACGCGTTGCCAGGCAAAAGCTACATATCGGCCCTTAGTATGTTTTCGGACTGGAACCTGGATAACTATTCAAAATCCGGTGACGCCACCAATATGATTTTAGCCCGCCTACTGGCCAATTCCGCACAATATAAGGGCGTAGTGCCCACCAGGCTAAAAGGCGGCGGCTATGCGGTAATTATCAGCTTTACCAACGATGTTAACCAATCGGTTATTAATTCGACTGCCCAGCTGAACACCTACCTGGCCAATATCCGCCTGTTGGCCGAAGCGCTTAAAGGGCTAGGTTACAAACCGGTAATTGCCACCGAATACCACGCCAGTACCGGCACGAATGGGACGGGCCTGGTGCAGGCCGCGCTATCCCAGTTTTGCGAGGAAAACGGCTACATCTTCATGGACGTCTACGAGAAAACGCGCTACCTGAAAGGCGCTACCAATTTTGCGAACTATTGGGAGGGGTCACACCCTGGAACGCGCACAAATGCGATTTTTTGGACTAATATGTTGCCGTATGTTAATGCCTTGCCGCGCCCGAGATGGGGGATTAAGATCTACCGCAAACGGGATTTGGTCAGCGTGGCTACCGTCGCGGATCTGATGTATACAGGCGCTACCGATCGGGCGAAGAAGTTTAAAGAGATCCTGGTTACAGGCCAGGCCATGAGCGCGGCCACTTACAATAAATATGACGACCAGGCCAACTGGACGAGCGCCAGTAACGTGGTAAGCGTCAGCGAGTACTACGATTTAATGAATGGGAGTACCATCGCAATGGGCGACTACTCCCTGATGGAGGTTACAGTAAATACCACCCCTGAAAAAATCAGCCGCCTGGATATTAAAGTGGGCGCGGTCGATGCGGTCTACGTCAAAAATAACATTAGTCAGACCTGGACGCCGTTGACCGTGACCGGAGGCGTGGTAAGCCTGACCGATTTTGCAAGCCAGATCAACTTTGACAAAGCCAGTCTGTTGATAGTCAAAGCAGGCGGCTGGAATATGTTAGCGCCCCAAATCGACTTTTACGGCGTCGAAGGGAAAACTTACTACCAGAAACCAGCACCGCGCGAATTCCGCACCGGTGAACTGGTCACTACGCGTAATTTCAACGCTGGAACCAGCGGCTGGACGGTTGCCGGAACGATCACACCGGCAGCGCCGGAAGATAGTGGGAGCATGCCCACGGGTATTACCAAAGTAGCGACAATCAGCACCGGTAACGATGTTGCCCAAACGGTCAACTTTGCCGCCGCCACCTACAAGCGCCGCGCCCAATTGAAAATCATAGCCCGCCGCAACCCGCCGCGCTACGATAGTGCCAACGAGTTTCCGGTAAACAGCCCCATTACCCTGGATAGCTACGATTTCGCAAACGTCAGGGCCAATGTAACGAAGGGCGCCAATACAATTACCATGAAACAGGTGGTAGGTATGCACTGGACGGAAGCCATTTTCGAATTCGACGTGGCCGCCGGGGATACTTCCTACACAATTGGCATTCAAAAGGATGATCAGGACTTTGAATTAGCCGATTTGAGCCTGAAAATAGAGTAATAGGTTAATTGGGTTAGGTTAGGTTCGAACGTTCGCTGGGAGTCCCGGCGGGCGTTTTTTTATGTCCTTTCTGACGCGACCAGGTGCCGGTAACATTGTGCCACGAATAGTTCAACAACCAAACAAGGTACAATGTGAATCAATTACCGCCATTTTCAATCTGGCACATTTTAGGAACCCATTTGCCAGAGATTCAAGCCAGGATTCAGGGCGCCGTTCCGGTTCATGCCAAATTGGATCCTGTATTGCCACAGTCCTATGAGCCACTTATCCGGGCGTCAGGGATTGAAAAGGCATGGAACGAGTACTTTATCCGGGTTTATTCGCCGGACAAATCGGTTCTGGTTCTTCCCGTTGAAGGGGAAATGAGCCGTAGTAGCTACTGGAACTGGGGCAATGAATTCCTGATGCGCCAGCTCAACGCGGCGGCCGCAGACTCCGAAATTAAAGCCGCCGTCCTTCGCTTTAACACCCCTGGCGGCACTGCCGACAGTACCCCTGCATTCGCCCAGGCGGTGGCAAACTTCCGCAAAGTTAAACCCATCGTGGCCCAGACGGGCTACTGTTACAGCGCAGGTTATTTCGTGGCCAGTCAATGCAATGAAATCATTGTCGAAGATCAGGCAGCGGGCGGCGTGGGTAGCATAGGCACCCTGTTGATCCGCGAGAACTACGCCGAATGGCTGGAAGCCCAAAAAATCGAAATGGAGATCATGCGGGCAAAAGGCAGCGAAGATAAAGCCCTGGTCAACTGGATCGAAAAACTTCCGGAAGAAGCCCGCGCCCAGCTGCAAGCCAGTTTGGACGCCTGCCAGCGTGAATTCGTCGGCTTTGTCAAGCGAGGACGCGCCGGAAAGATCAAATCCGACGAAGTATTTACCGGCAAAACCTACAACGCTTCAGAGGCCATTAGCATGGGACTGGCTGACGCCAAAGGGGATCTGATTACGGCCGTCAAACGAGTTCTGGCCCTGGCCGCTTAAATCAAGTTTTCACCAATAATTCAAATACACAATGAGCAAACCCACAATCGGGATTACCGCATGGCTAAACAATTTTTTCGGCGGATCCCATAAGGCAATTTCCGAGGCGCTACCGACCGAACAGTACAATGCTTTCGTGTCCGAGGCCGAAAAACTGATGCAGGCCCAGGGTGCCGACCCCGAGCAAAAGAAGGAAGACGGAAGCCCCGAGCCAACAAATTCCGACGCGACGCCGGAACCAAAGAACACCGAGCCGACAAGCACCGATCTGCAAGCACGGATCACGGCTCTCGAGACAAAGCTGGGCGAAGCCAATACAGCCCTGGAAGGCGAAAAAAAAGCGCATTCGGCGACGTCTGCACAGCTGACCGAGGCGAAAAGTGCGCTAACTGCCTCCGAAGACAAAAACAAGCAGCTGCGCCAGGCTGTAAACCCGGTAGGGGACGAAGATCTGGTAAATAAGGAAACAGGAAATTCTAATACGGGCCTGACAAAAGCAGACATCGAAGCCCGCGAGGAATACAAGAGAAACCGCACCCAGGCGTAGGCCAACCAAACAGGGAGCGTATGCAGCACCCGAACCTGATCGAGCCAGGAACGGGGCTGCATTTACAAAGGATCTATTTTTTCAAACCTCTAATACACAATTAAATGGCAAGTGTTGATTTAAGCAAACTGGACAACTCGCTGAAAGTCCGCAGGGCACAAGGCGTAAGTCTGATGAAAAAGAAACTTACTGACGGCTGGGGCAAGCTTTCAGGATTTCAAAAATTGCGGGTAACCGACGAATTGCCCCTGGGTTCTATTGTAATGCAGAGCATGACCCAGCCGGGCGGTAAAGGTACTTTCAACCCGAAGGCGAACGCGTTAAAAGTTGAAGCCCGTATAGCAAAAGTTCGCCCGGCAAAAATCGACCTTCTCATTGGCGAGGTAGAGCGCAAGCAACTGGAAGCGACCTATTTTGCGCAGGTACAGGGCACAAACGGCCGCGACCCGGAAAACTTCTGGCTTGCAGACCATATTTGGGAATCGGTTACACAGATGGCCGGTGTGGATACTTTGAAGGGCGTCTGGAATGGCGTATTAAATTCCGCTGGTACAAATGCAGTCGATGTGTGTAACGGTATTGTTACACTGATCGACCTGGATATTACTAGCGAGGATCTGCCGGAAGAATTGATTTTGCAGCATGCCGCCGACTACTTTTTGCAGGAATCGAACATTATCAAGGAGTTCAAAGACCTTTCTAAGATCTTCCGTTCGAAGCTTCCGGCCTATGCTTACCTGCCTGCAACGCTGTACTGTGCGCCTGAGCGCCTTTCCGAATACGAATTTGCAGTGGAAGCCCTGAACGGTAACAAAAACACCTACAATTCATTCAATCAGCCGGTGCTGTACTGGGCTAAGAATATCAAAATTGAGGCGGTTATCGAGCTGGCAGGTACCGACTTTGTAATGATCACGCCGGACGACAACCTGGTGTATGCTACTGATCGCACAGCGGAAGGTGTTGAACTGGAAAGCGATTATAGCAAGCGTGACCGCTCTATCGCCATCGTGGCCGACTGGGATTATACACCGAATTACTTCCGTTCCGACCTGAACGTGGTAAACGACCTTCGCGCAAGACCGGTAGGCGCTGGCGTTTAGTCAATCCATTTTTTCAATCCGTTCAAATTTCAATAACCCACTAATCGGGAATGCTGCCAGCCGGTGGCATTCCCACAATCAAAACAGTATGAAAAAGTATTTGAATTTCCTTTTTGTTGCGGCCTGTGCAATCCTGGCCGTTCATATCGTGCCAGAAGTAGAGCAGCTGATGGGCCTTGCAGATCCCGCAGGTTTGAGCCTTGCCGTGTTCGCCTCCTTTGCGGGCCTGAGAAACATCGACGAGCAGAAAGCGAACCCCGCCGGTATCCGCCGTATAGGCGTGATTGCGGTTAAAGATTTGCTGGATACGGTGATTGACTGGCCCACGGCTGTGGGCGCGGATCCCGACGTGGATATGACTACGATGGAAATTACGACGGCGCTGCCGGTGGCGGCTGGCAAGAGCGTGGCGGTGATCACACCGGCGGACAACTCCGCATTTATGAGCTTTGAAAACCAGGGCGACCGCTATTACCAATCCTACAAACACAGCATGGGCTTTGATATCGCGGGCCTAACCAAAGTTCAGTCTGTCGAGCTTCGCAAATACCTGAACACCGGCGCTATTTTCTTCACAGAATACAACGACGGCGAAATCCGCGTGGTAGGTTCCAAGCTTTCGCCCATTGTACTGAAAAGTAAAGGCGATTCGGGTAAAAAAGGTGGTGATAAGCGCGGTTACGCCCTTACCGGCGACAATGACAACTTTGTTATCGAGCCGCCTTTCTACCCAGATACGCTGGCGCTGCCTGGGATGTTGACCCCTGTTATTCCTTAATAAATGGGCAAGACAATAAGAATAAGACTGGCTTTTCAATCTGAAAAGCCAGTCTCGTTTTGGTTCCGAAAAGCCTACTACTTCGTGAATCCTGGCCCAAAATGGACGATGCTAGACCACGAAGTGGCTAGCGAGCTAAAACGCCAATTCCCGACCTGGTTAGAGCTTTACACCAAAAAACCAGCCACCAACGGCGAAACGGCCCAATCGTGATTCTACACGCTTATTTCTCACCTTTTTTTTCTAATCGCAATGAATATCAAAACCAAAATTGCCCTTCACAGCGTAATGCAGAAAGTTTCCAGGGGCATTATTACCGACGATCAGGCAGAAGCAGAATTCAAGAAAATGACCGGCCAGGATCTGAAAGAAGTAATAGACCCATCCGACGAAGAAACGGGAAAGTTTTTGGCCTTTCTGGAAACGGCATACCCAGAGCCGCAGGCCAGCCAGCCGACCGAGCCAGAACAGGACGGGCCGGAAATGGATCCGTCGGAGCAGTCCAGCGACGCGCCAGCGGTACCAGTCGATCAACCGGAGCGCACACGTCAGAGCAAGCCGAAGGAAGAGAAGTAAAGCCGGGCCAGCCGCTTACCCCGGAACAGTTCAAAACCGAGTTTGCCAAGTGCTGCCAGCTGATCGACGAATACAACCGAAAGGCGGCAGACCTGGCAGACCGGATGCATCATCTTCCCGAGGGCCAGGCATTTAAAAAAGAGGTCGCCGAAGTGTTGTACTACGATGATCTGTACCGCAAGCAGCTGGCCCGCCGAAAGTACATCCAAGAAAACAGGATGCTGCCGGAAGACGAACCGGTAAAATCTTTCCGGAAAGATTACCACATCCCTGCCGCAGGGGTAGAGCTGGGCCAGGCCCTGGGGAATCTGTCTAAAAATGTTTCGGTCTGGAAAAAACGCGTAGACGATCCCCGCTACCCGGAAGCCGAGCAAAAACACGCCATGTACGTGGCATTGTACAACGAAGCCAAAACAGCGGCCGCCGCCGAGCGTGCCCGTATCCAAAGTTTAGCAAATGACTCTAATAACCACGATTGACCAGGTACGGGCCGTTATCGGTTCGGCCGTCCGTACGGAAAATACTTTCGAGATTTTAAAACCTTACCTGGCCAAGGCCGAAGGGGAGCTGGTTACCGGCCTGATCGGATCCGCGCAAATGGAGGCGCTGGAAGGTGTGCAACAGGGAAAAACCGCGATCCTTAAAAAGTTGGTCGAAACCGCCATTGTCTGGAACGGGTACCAGGATGCCTGGCACCAGGCGTTCTACCAGTTCACGGGTAGCGGTGTCAATAAGCAGAAGACGGAGAAGGTAGAAAGCCTTTTCAGGTACCAGGAAGACGGCATACAAAAGGACGTTATCAAAAAGGCGGATGAAGCCATAGAGGCCCTAATGACCTTTCTGGAAACGAACCTGGCCGACTTTCCGCTTTACAAGGACTCGCCTGAGTTTTCCCAGAATTTCGGCTACCTGATCAGCACACCTGCCGCCTTGCACCGGGCATTGCCGCAGGTTTCTAGAAGCTACCGGATGTATACCGTGCTACGTGGCTATATGGAAGCGGTCGAGCTGAAAACCGTCAAAACTGTTACCGGCGTGGGGCTTTACATGAACCTGAAAGAGAAGATCCGAACCGGTGAGGCCCTGGACAACAACCACACCGAATTGTTAAGGCTCTGCCAGGAGTATGCAGCCGCCGCCGTTTTGCTGGAAGCTATGCCGTGGATCCGCGTACAGTTTTCGCCGTCCGGCGTCCGCATTTCGTCCGTGTTCAATAACCTGCAAGACGAAACGCCGCTGAAAGACGACCAGGTGGACTGGCTAATGGGAATCCTGAAAATTCGGATTAGCGACGCTAAAACCGCCTTACGTATGTACCTAAACGGTACTGCCGGGCCAGCTGTGTTTCCCGAGTATTACGGTTCCGATCTTTACCGCACGCCGGACAGCCGCAAATGGACAATGCCCGACAATGAAGGGCGCAAACACTTCCGGCTATGAAAAGGGTATTCGTTGAAGAATTGAAGGCTGGCTGCCAGCTTTGTGACAGCTACCAGGATCTGAAAGGGAAAGAAATCATTCCGCTGATCCGAGCCGTTTATCTGCAACCACATAGCCCGGAAGCGAAACTGGCGCTTTTAAAATCGTTGTTTTTTTGCCCGGAACAAGTTTGGGAGCAGCTGCAAAGGCCTGAAAACCGCGCCGAGCTTTGGCGCCTGGTGGGAACGCTAGACTGGATACTGAAAGGGCCGGAATTTCGCCCGGTGGCGTCGGTAAAACTGAAAGGCCGGGAATTCCTGCTACCCGACAGCGATTTGCACCAGCTGGGGACGGCCGAATTTGTGGTGGCCACCGCGCACCTGATCGCCTTTTACAACGCAAAGGAAAAGACGGCAGCACACCTGGCCAAATTTATGGCCACCATTGCCCGGCCGAAACCCGGCGTAATGGAACGCTTTAAATCCGATCAAAAAGCCGATCCGCGCGAGGCTTATGATTCGGCCAAATGCGACGCCCGCGCCCAGCTTTTCGAGAAATGCGACCTGGTTACGATGATCACCACCGCCCAGTGGTTCAACAATGCGGCGAACAGGATGCTGGCGATGTTCGGAATGGTCAGCGGCGACCCGGACGCCGCCCCGATCAGCCAGGGGATATTCGTAAAAGACTGGGAACGGCAGATTATCAAGGTAGCTGAAAGCCCGGTTTTTGGTGGCTACGATCAGGTTATGGCCAGGCCGCTGGCCGACGTGCTGGGTTACATCGAACTAAAAAACGATGAAATCCGCGCCAAAATAGCGGCGAACAGAAACTAATTTTTCAACCCACTGTAAACAATCCCACTAATGAAACGATTGCTTTTTTTGCTTGCCCTGGTGGTAGGCTTGCAGCTGAACGCTTCCGCGCAGCTCAAATTCGCTATTGATTTACCCGACACGCTGGTGGGGAAGAGAATGCTTGAAAATGCCATTAAGCAAGCATTTAAGGACTACGGCAAGCCCACGGATCCGGTAGTGGTTAAGCCCGTCGAGAAAGTAAAGTGTAGCGATATCGGCCAGGGGCCGGATATCAAAGCGGTTACAGGCGTGAGCGCTTCCGGTCTGGATCTCAAATTTCACGGTAACGGGATCGACACTATCCTGGTCGACATTCTTAGCCCAGCTGGCCAGCTGATTAAATCACAGGTGATCGCGCCACGGTCTAGCACGGTATCCGTACCCTTTGGCCAGCTTTTGCCCGCCGGTAATTACCAGTTAAGGTTACAGGGGCAAAGCTGCAAATCGGATGCGCAAAACCAGTCGTTTACAGTTCCCAACAGCGAAACCGGGGGCGGGACCAAACCCGCGCCGGAACCTGGCACGGAGACGCCTGGCCAGGGATCTGGTAACGGATCGGCTAACCCAGCGGCGGTTCTGCCGCTGGTTAACCTTACCCAGGGCATGGATGATCATTTGAACCTGACATTTAGGGACTCTGCCGACGTCCGTATAATGTCCGACATTGCGCCCGACAACCGCGGCGACAAAGGGAAATTTTTGTACCGTTACCTGATCAATGGCCACCAGATCGACACCGACGCCAGGCTGAAAAATTACGTGGTGGCCGGAAATAACCCGCTTCGCGTCCTGGTGGGGAAATTGAACCGTCAGTATAAAAGTGAGGGCTTTAATAAGTGGGCCGGTACGCCGCAAGAAGCCGCCGGGGGCTGGTATAAGACTGACGCGGCCGAACCTTTTAGCTTCAATACCAGCTACGCTTTCCAAACTTTTGTAGCACCGGCAGCACAAGCGGCCACCGGTTTTCTAAACCACGTCCCGCAGAATTACGACCCGTCGAGCCAGCAGGTTTCCTGGGGAACAATTGGCGAGGACATCCAGCTACCGAAGGGCCATTTTTGGGGCGCGTCGTGGTATCCCTGGGGTGTTGAAAAAGTTTTTGCAAAAGGTGTTACGCACCTGGCGCACCATTCGTTACCCTGGGACGCGGCAACAAACGACCAACTGGCAAAAGATCTGAAAGCGGCCGGGAAAACGTTTAGCGATTATCAGCGTATCGAGGCCGTTTTTGGCCGGACTAATAGCGGAAGCCCCGAGCTTTGGCCGAACGGCACCAGTAAGGCTATTTGGCCCACTGCCGACGGCTTACCGGCAGACGAAGCCAGGGAATGGGCCTGGAAAACCGGCGGAGCGTCAGACGCGATTTGGCTTTCGGAAATGTCCGAGAACGTGGGATGGCAGCCAGGCGGCTCTCCGATGTTTTCCGCATTCTATCCCGAGTTGCGCAAGCGCTACGAGCAGAATTTTGGAAGCAAGGGGATCCCGTATGAGATTATCCATAATTATTTCTGGCAGGGTGGAGAAAGCCTGAATAGCGGGCGAAGTGCCGACTATTACAAAGAGCTTTTCCGCAAGGATCCCCAAGACCTGCCACGCACCGAGTTTTCACCAGGCGCCCCGCTTTCGGCTACTACGATGATTGTTGAAGCCGTTTATTTGCCTGCGCCAGATCTGGCCATGAGGCAGCCCACCGAGCTGGCTTTCCGCCTGGAATACTTTAAGCAAATGGGCTACCATGCGGGCGTCGTTCTGTTTGGCCAGGGTGAAACCAGGCCCAACAACCGCTATAAAATCAACTTCCCGGACGGCACCTACTACAAGTCCGACAAATTCCCGCTGGATCCTAACGTACATATCGCTTCCCTGTTTTTTGGCCACGTTTATGGCAACGCGACTTTCGAGTGGGGCGGGTATGGCTGGGCAAATCAAAAGCTTTTCGACGGCAGGCCCGGCCAGCCGCTTTCCGGGGACTGGTTTCCCACCGGATCCACCGAGCCGCGCAACAACGAGTTTAACAAGCTTTGGAACGGATCAGGCGATTTCTACCACGGATTCACCGGCAGCGCGGATTTAACCTACTTCGCGCACCGGCTCTATGCTAAGACCTTCGGCGTAACCGATGGCGGCGACCGCCAGTATTTAACCTACCGGATCGACGGCGGCGCCTGGATCACACCGAGCCAATACAAGGCCGACGAGTTGGTGGATGCTTACAAGCAACAGCGCGGCTTTGCCCTGGCCCAGTCCAGGGACGGGAAAACCGCCTGGTTTTATCACAACAGTTTTGCCGATAATGTGTGGCATACCCTGGAAGTGAAGCTACCGAGCGGCCAGGTGATCACCGAGCGAGTGGCCGGGAACGGGATCCACGCCAAAATTCAATAACATGAACGCCCGGGCCTCCTTTAAAATCGCCGTTACGGTTTTCGTGCTTTTACTGGGCCTGGGCGCCATTGCCCTGGTCTGTGCCTGGGCTTACAAAAAGTATCACCAGGAGAGGGAGCCAATGCCTGCCCAGGTGATCAGTGATAGCCTGAAAGTGTACCGCGAGAAAGCGGCTATTCATTTCGATTCATCACAATTTTATTACCGCAAATATGAAACGCTTACACAGCATAATGATTCTGTCAGCACTGATAGCGCCACTTTCGCTCTCCTGGTCGCTGAGTACAGCGCAAACCTTCGAAGAACTATTGAAGCGGAAATACGTGACAGCATTGCAAGACAGCGCGGTGAAATACGAGCTGATCAAACCCCGCATGGTGACGCTTCAAAAGAGCTTTGGTTTTATCCAGCAGGAAAACCAGGCCCTGAAAAATGAGCGGCGGATTTTGTCCTTTCAACAGGACGCATTAAAAATCAATTTTGAAGCATCGCTGGCCGATCAGCGGAAAAAAAAATATGTGTGGGGCGCGGCAGGTTTTGGCCTGGGCGTCTTGCTTAAACTCATTTTTTAACGCTGACCGATGTTCGAAGAACTTTTTAGACGCCTGGGCGTTCCGCCGGAACACTGGATAGTTTCAATGCTGGCAGGAATGCTGCTAACTATCTACCGAATTTTTGAACCTGAGCAGCCGGTTACACGGCGTAAAACCGTCCGAATACTAATATCCGGTGTAGTGAGCATTCTTTTGGTGCCCGGCATTGCAGTTTTCTACTTCAATATTCAAAACCCGTTCTTTTCGGCTGCACTAACGGGCCTGACGTCCTACTGCTTCGAACCCATTTTGAAAATCGGCCAGGAAAAATTTATCAAACGTGTTTCCAATGAAAACAACTGATTTTTTGAAGCTGGCCGGTATCGCCGTAGCTGTGATATTGTCGGCCGTCCTATTGATCCTGACACTAATGGCCCGATGGGAAGTGCGAAAGAGCGGCCAGGATACCTTCGAGCTACAAACCCTGGGCAAAAACTCACGCGGGGCGTTTGTGCATCGCTGGTTATTGATCATTGTAGCGGGCCTGGGAATCTGCATTGGCCCGTCGATCAGCGGCTATATTCTTACGCTGGCCGCGCTGATCAGTGAGCGCCTTATCATCTACCGGGCTTTCCGTCCCAACGACAAGCTGGGCAAATTTCTAACAAAGCTTAACTGGTAATCATGGAATTGATTTATACCCGACGCTGGCAGGGGAACGCCAGCACTTTGGGCACGCTTTCGGTAGACGGCGCGGCCCACCATTTCATTTTGGAGGATAAAGACCGTGGCCTGGATTCGAAAATGCCGCTAACCGAAATTGCCAAATTGAAGGTAAAGAAGGAAACGGCCATACCTACCGGCCGGTACCAGGTTATTATCGCGCATTCGGCCAGGTTCAAACGTTTGCTGCCGCGCCTGGTGGATGTGCCAGGCTATTCCGGGATTCTGATCCACCCAGGCAATTACATTCGAAATACCGACGGTTGTTTGCTGCCAGGTATCACCAATTTTACCGAGGATAAGGAATATTGCGTTGGACAGAGCAGAACGGCTTTCGAGCGGCTTTTCGAAAAGATCCTGGCAGCTGACAAGCTGGGGCAAAAGATCTGGATCACGATCCAAACAGACTACAAGTAAAAGGGCCGGTTTCGGCCCTTTTGTCTTGGAACGCTTGTTATCTTTGTTCAAAAAATTGCAATATGGAAATATCTTTGCAAGACTTGAACCACTTACGAGTTCTGATAATCATCATGGTTATTTCAGGAATCTTTGGTGGTGTTGTCCACTTTTTGGGCCTTTACACTTCCATTCCAGCGGATGATAAAGCAAAAATTAGCCCCAAGTGGATTTTTTGGAGGAGCGTTTGTAGCGGTGTGGCGGCTACTTTTATTGTGCCACTTTTTCTCCAAATGATCGCTAGCAGCATCATCGTAAACAGCGCAAAAAACTTACACGAATTACTTGTCTTCGTAAGTTTTTGCTTGGTAGCTGCCATAATTGCTCCAAAATTCATCGAGTCTATGGGGGAGCGACTATTGCAACAAATATCTGAACTAGGTAAACAGAGCACGGAACTAACTAGAAAGAGCAAGGAGCTTGACGAAGAAGCTAAGGAAACACAAGCTGCACTGAATGTGCTTGTTGACGCAAGTACTGATCAACCGGTAGCAGAACCAGTTCAAGAGCGGACTCCCGAAACGGTAGAAGTTCCTGAACAAGAAGAGGGCGATGTGGCAAAGCCGAATTCAGTTAACACAATCGGCAAGCAGAAAAATGATCACCACCCAGACAGTGAGCTAAAATGGCCCAAAGAATTACTTCTAGCACACCTCTCAGTGCAGTTTGGTGAATTGGGTGCAAATATTTTATATGAACTTTTCTCAAACAGAACGTATGCATTTCGTTCAGTTACATCGCTTGCAAGGAAGTTTGACGTCCCAGCTCATCACATCGATTCGGAGGTGCTTAGCCTGCAACACGATGGATATGTGGTCACGCGGCGTCGGCATGATGGGACACGAGTGGTGGGACTGGCCCAAAGCGGTTATTTGCTGTTTACAAATACGGCGCCGGCAATAGTAGGAACTAATCGCCAGGCTTAGTCAGATTTCAGGAAATAGATTTATTCCGGTGGTGTAGTGAAATACGCCGAGATCCCGCAAATACTGCACCGTTTGGCTAATATCGGAATGGCCGCATTGTTCTTTCACCAGCATAAGGTCTTTCGTTGCTTTGTAAAGTGCAATTACGCCGGTGTGTTTCCATCCGTAAATGTCATAACCCTGCTTTTCCAGTTCCATTTTTTCCAACACTTTGCGGTGTTTGTCGTAGAAAAAATTATGGCTAACCAGCGTTTTCCCAGGCTTATAGCCGTGAGAAAACAGGTAGAAATGAGGCGGATAATCACGGACATTCCATTCTTTAAAAATTGCCTCGAGACCGGGCGGTATCATTACCGATCGGTGATTTGTTTTTGAGGTGTCGGCATAAATGATAATATGATCGTCCTTTATATCACCAACCTGCATTTTGCGCACTTCCTCCCAGGGCCTGCAAAAGGTGTAATAAATCATGCGGACGAAAAACCATAGTTCGGGCAGCTCCAATTCGTCACATTTGGCCTTGTATTCTGCAACCTGGGCGGTGTTGTAGGCGATGTGCTTGCTCGTTTTGGTTTTGAGATTGAAAAGGGTTTCTGAAATGGGATTAGACGTAAGCTTATAAATCGGCTTGCTATAAATGAAAAACCCGCTGACAAAGCCTTTGTACGTGTTGTAAGTCTTATTGCCCATGTTCAGTGTTTCCAAAGCGTGGGAGCGGAGATCCGCCGCATGCTCGTTACTGAATTCCTGGATATTCAGGTTCATTAACTTATATTCTTCCAGGAAATCCAGAAAATAGTTTGTCCACTTTTCGTAAGTACTGACCGATTGCGGTTTTAGCGTCCGTTTCTTATCGGCCATAAACTGATCGAGGGCTACCACTAACGGCATTTGACCAATTTCACGTAGTTTTTTTACCGGGTCTATATGCCCGCCTGCCTTCAACACTGTATTAATTTCCTCAATCATTTTAAGGGCGCTTTCTTTCCGCTCTTTTTGGGTCGCGCCGGGTACTAACTTTTTCCGCCTTTTTAGTTTTTGATCTTTGTCTGAATACACGTAGTACTGTACGTACCAGGTCGAGTTTTTGGGCCTTTTTAGTTCGGCTGGCTCGAAGGGAAAGACCCTTTCCTGGGATAATTCCAGCTCATATTTCTTTGCTAAAAATTGTCCCGAAATTGTCCCGAGAGCCGTTTTTGAATTTTCAGACATAAAAAAAGTGCGTTTACAGCTCATAAACGCACTTTTTACAATGTGACCAGAAGGAGAGTCGAACTCCTATACCCGAACGGGCACTACCCCCTCAAAGTAGCGTGTCTACCAATTCCACCACCTGGCCGTCAATCGTGATGCAAAAGTAGTATTTAAATGATACAGCGCAAGAGTTGTGCGTCGATTTTTTTGAGGAAATAGGACGTTTTGCGCAAAAAAATCTTCGCATTTGTGCGATTTGGTCGTAGTTTCACGGCGCGAAAACGGGTTAGTGCCCGACAGATCAGCGTGTTCAGCCTTTCGTGCTGCGAAGGCTTCGGGATATTGAAAATTTTAGATTTAGTAATTAGCATAAAAGCCCTGGCATTGATCCAAGGCTTTTTATGTTAATGATCGTTATGTGAAACTCGACGGCCTAGGTCGATAACGGCCGGCCGGCGGGGATGTTGATTCGCTGGCGGTTGTTCGGGAAGCTCGATTTCTTGGCGATAAACTTCGCATTTACATATTCCACCATATCAATTTCACCCGTAATAGTATCTCCTGAGAGTTTTCCGTAGAATGTCATTGTCAGGTTATCGCCGGGTATGCTGAACCGGCTCTGGAAGCGCACCTCGTCGCCATCGATGTTACCGAATAGCTCGCGGGTGTCGAATTCGCCCTTGTGGGTTCCGTACAGGTAGTTGCCGTCCTGTTTTTCGATAATGAAAGTGTGCTTGCTGGTGCTGGTGTAAAATTCTATGCTCACGTCCCAACGCCCGGCGATCTCGGCGGTCGGCGCTTTCATGCTTGCCTCGGCTTTCGGTGCGCTGCGCTTGCGGGTAAGGATCTCATGTACGCGGTCGGCCACAATCTTGTCGTTGCCCGGGCCCATCATGTAGGCGGCGATTGTAATCGAGGTGGTAGGAGGGCCTGATTGTGTGGCTGCCTGACCCCTGCGGAAGCCGGTCCCAACGGCTACGCGCGGCTTGGTGGTTTGCAGCTCATCGGCTACTTCCTGGCCTGTGATATTAAGCTTAGTTGGATCCCAGGTGACTGTCAATGTAGGAGTTGCATTGTCCAACGCGCCTTCCTTAGGCTCGCGAACCTCCAATTGCACACTTGGAATGCCATTCAGTTTCTTGGTGATGGTATCCAGCCAGGAAACCCACATTTTCATTTCAGCCTTGTGGTCGCGTGTAGCCCATGCTTCCACGGCTGCGAGCATACCTATGACTTCTTCACGGCCAACTTTATTATTACGGCAAGGCCCGTGATGCGGTGCGCTGGCCTGCCATGCCGACATCAGGACGTCCTTGCTGCCCAGCATGAGGCCAGCACATTGCGGCCCGCGGATAACTTTACCACCACTGTAAGCGACTACCGATGCACCGGCTTGGAGGTGTATATTGGGGATTGTCAACCGCTCGGCAGCGGCATCAACCAGAAGCGGTACACCTGCCGGTTTAGCAATGTCAGCCACACTTTTTACGCTCCATGGCTCGTCGCCGGGCATCATATAAATCATCGCCGTGCGTGGGGTAATCGCTTTTTTCAGTTCCTCGATGGTCTCGACGGTAATAATTTTTACGCCCACATTGCGGATCGCGTGATCATACACGTTGCGCGAGGAGCGGGGGATAATCACCTCCGTTTTTTCAAAACCTTCCAGATTGGGAATACGGATCAGTTTTTCGGGATTGCCGCCGGCGATGATGCCCGCCGTAACCTCGTTCATACCCGCTGCGCAGCCTGAGGATACCATGCCCCATTCAGCACCGGTGATTTCGGCCAGGCGCTGGCCCACACCAAATGCAAGCTCGTCGATCTGTACATTATACTGGCATGCGTATTCCATCGCCTGACGCACTTCCGGCAGTTCGATGGAAGCGCCGATAATGGTGAATGTCCCCCGGCAGTTGATGATCGGCTCCACACCGATCGACTGATAGATTTGCGGTCCAGGCTTCAACGGGCCTGGCGCCGACACAGCTGCCGAAGCCTTTTGAAACCATTTCGGTTTACTGCTCTCGGCAAAGGCGGCCGACGTGCTCAGAACGCCTCCTGCGAGCGGGATCATGGTGAGCTCTTTGAGAATTTCTCTGCGTTTCATTGGTGTTAAGGTATTTGGGGGTTTTAATGGTTAAAGGGCGTTGTCAGGATATTGGCCGGACATAGTCAGGTGTTGTCAGACACTGTCAGGTGATGTTGTAAGGATGCCTGATCCGTTTTGAAATACCCTTTTTCTTGAATAAATATCTTCCTGCACAATTACCTGGGGCCTGCTCCCTGGCCCGGGCCGGCGGCCGGACGAGGCAAGTTGACAGGCTCCACCCGTGCATTGAGCGTATACACGATATTGCCGCTGCGGATCGTCGCTTCGGTTTCGATACGCTTTTTACCGGTGATTTTGCCATCGCGGGCATAGTAGCCGAAGCTGCCGTCGCGCAGGTTCAGTATAGCGATGTCGGCGGGCGATCCGACAGAGAGGTTACCAAGTTCTTCGCGGTGAATTTCCTGCGCGGGGTTCCACGTGCTTGCTTTGATCACGCTTTTGAAATCCATACCCATGGCCATAAACATCGACATAATATTATTCATGTCTTTCATTGCAGAGTTCATGCTGCTGGTATGCAGGTCGGTACTGATGGAATTAGGGTAGAAGCCCTGCTTGATCGCCGGCTGCCCCTGGGAGAACAGGAAGCTCGCCCCACCAAAGCCTACGTCGAAAATTACCCCTCGTTTTTGTGCTTCGATTGCATAGGGTTTCACTTTATTGGTTGAAACGTCGACGATAGACTCGCGGCCACGTCCGCTGTTATTGCTGTTGCCGCCAAAACAGTGCGTGTAAATGTCGCCTTTGCGGAATTTTTTCAAATACAACTCTTCCAAAGGTAAAACCGGGTTTGCGCTCCCGAAATCGACCATAATGGGAATGTTGGCAAGCTTGCCTGCTTCCAATGCGCGGTCAGTTGGTGTCCAGTCGTGGCCTACGAAATGTGCCAGTTTTACGCCCACAATGTCGTCGGGATACTTTTGGGCCATTTCGGCTGTGGCTTTGGCGTCCATTTCATCGAGGCTATTCTCAAACTTTCCGCCTGCCATGCCTTCGCCCACGATGTTGAGAAATGCCAGCACGCGCGTTTTGGAGAGGTCGATGGTTTGTTTTTTGAAGGTTTCAAAGGTTTTCCAACCAGAGCTTCCCGCGTCCACAACCGTAGTAACCCCCGAACGGAAAGTAAAACCATCGGCGGGCAGGCCGTTCGGACCGTTGCGATAAGTGCCTTTGAGATCCGTACCCCAGAAAAAGTGCACGTGAATGTCGATCAGCCCGGGGGTAACGTAAAGGCCCTTGGCATCCACGACCTGCACTGCGAGCGCCGGATCGATGTTTTTGGCGACTACGGCGATCTTGCCGTCTTCACCGCCCGGCGTGCCTTCTACGGCTACGTCCATGATCGCGTCGACGTTGTTTTTGGGATCGATTACATGCCCGCCTTTAATCACGATGCTGTATTTCTTTTCCTGTGACCGCGCCGGTTGGCACAGCATACAAAGCACCGCTAAGGCTGTAAGGTGGAAAACGCTCATAATATTAAGGGTTTAGGATAGATAAATGCTTCTGTACAATGCTATTGCAAACAGGCTGCATATATGGTGAGGACACTTATTTGATGTCAAAACCCCCATCATGGGTCTGTAAATATTTTCAATGGGCCAGACACGCTGACAAAAGCAGCGACGGCGCCTATTTTACGCTGGTAACCAGCTCAAAGCGTCGTATTTTTTTCGTCGCAGGTAGAATTGACCAATGGATCGTTTTTTGGGTTACAAGGGCGTCGTGAACCTGCTAGGGCAAGAAAAGGCGGCGCGTCTGTCCTGTTTCCGGCATCCCGTTTGTAATGGGGTTAGTTGAAACAGTATTTACCTCAAAAACAGACTATCATGGGAAAGCTCATTGCCTACAATTTCACGACGCTCAATGGCTACTTTAAGGGGCCGGACAACGATATCAGCTGGCACCGGCACGACGAGGAAGAAAGTGGATTCGCCTCCGAAAATCTCGAAGCGAAAGCCACGCTGCTGTTCGGCAGGGTAACCTACGAAATGATGGCAAGCTTCTGGCCGACGCCTATGGCCATCGAAAACATGCCGGAAGTGGCCAAAGGGATGAATGAATCGGAAAAGATCGTCTTTTCGACCAGCCTTGAAAGCGCCGACTGGGAAAACACCACAATCGTCAAAGACGGTCTGGTAGAAGCCGTTCGAAAATTAAAAGCAATCCCCGGCAAAGTCATGACCATTCTGGGCAGTGGCAGCATCATAGCCCAACTCGCCGAAGCCCGCCTGATCGACGAGTACCAGTTTATGATCGATCCCGTTGCGATCGGCGAAGGCACGCCGTCATTCCAGGGACTGACACGGAAGCTGGACCTGAAACTGATTAATCACCGCGTGTTTAAAAGCGGGGTGGTGTTGCTAAGTTATGAGATGATTTAAACCTGACGAACCATGGAAGAATACCTGATTCTAATGCGCCTTGATCTTTTGACAAAAGACGCGCAGCCTTCCCCTGAGCAAATGCAGGAATATATGAAGCAATATCACAGCTGGGTTAGCAGCATTGTGGCGGAAGGAAAGTTTGCGGGTGGAAAGGGACTTTCAACAGAGGGGAAAGTACTTAAACCCAACCATGTGGTAACGGACGGGCCCTATGCGGAGACGAAGGAGTCGCTGGCGGGTTTTATTGTGATCCGCGCGGAGAGTTTCGATGACGCCGTGCGGCTGGCAGGGCAATGTCCGATCCTGAACGGCGAAGGCAACAGCGTGGAGGTGCGGAAAATTGTTTCGGTGCATGAACACTGACCCGCTGATCCCGCATTTGTTCAGAACAGAGTACCGGAAGATTGTTTCTGTGCTTTGCAGGCATTTCGGGTTCCGGGAAATAGAGCTGGCAGAGGACATTGCGAGCGACACGTTTCTTGTGGCAACACAGGCATGGGGTATCGAGGGACTGCCTCCTAATCCCGCCGGCTGGTTATACAATACGGCAAAAAATAAGGCGAAAAACTATCTGCACCGGCAGTCGATTTATGAGGAGAAGGTTTTGCCACAGATCCTGACTGAGGCCGGCACGGATTCTGCCTTCCATGTCGAGCTGACCCAGGAGAGCATTACCGATAGCCAGTTGCAGATGTTGTTTGCTGTGTGCCATCCGGCTATATCGGAAGAGTCGCAGGTAGGATTAGCGCTGCGGATACTTTGCGGTTTTGGCATTCAGGAGATTGCAGACGCGTTTCTGACAACGAAAGATGTGATCAATAAGCGGCTGACCAGAGCAAAGGAGCGGCTCCGGGAGGCTAACATTTGTATTGAAATGCCCGCTCGGGCCGATATCGACATGCGACTGGAATCCGTGCTGACCACTATTTACCTGCTCTTTAATGAGGGGTACTACTCGGTCAGCCAGGATCATACACTTCGGAAGGATGTTTGTATGGAAGCGATGAGGCTCTGTACGATGCTGCTTGAAAACAATGCGACGAACAGGCCCCAGGTCAATGCGCTGATGGCCATGATGTGTTTTCATGCCTCGCGGTTTGACGCGCGCATCGACGCATCAGGCGCGCTGGTGTTGTACGATGAACAGGACCCTGACTTGTGGAACGCCGATCTGATTGGCAATGGGGGCGCTTTTCTGCAATCCGCGGCAAAGGGCGATCGGGTGTCGCGGTACCATATGGAAGCCGGTATTGCATACTGGCATACCCGGAAAGAGGATAGCCCCGAGAAATGGAGTAGCATCGTATATTACTACGATCAGCTGCTAAAACTCCACTATTCCCCGGTAGCGGCGCTCAACCGGGCATTTGCGGTGTCCAAATGGAAAGGGAAAGCGGAAGCAATTCGCGAAACAGAGGCTCTGGCGCTCGAAGACAGCCATTTTTATTTTGCACTACTGGGGGAGCTCTATGACGGAATCGATCCTGAAAAGGCGTTGGCAAACCTGCAAAACGCTTTACGGTTGGCAAGGACCGCAGCGGATCAGCAGGCGATTCGCAAGCGGATTATGGCGTTGTCCTAGTCTTGGTAAGAGTGGATGTTAAATAATAAATCGTGCTCGTTCCCTGAATAGTACGCCTACTTTTTAGACACTTTCACAATACGTTTTTTGAGTACCCGCTGATAAAGCAGGTTATTCAGCCAGATAAAAATAAATACGCCGAGGATAATAAACACCGCATTCAGTTTGTAAGAAAAGCCTACGAATTTTTCCTTACCGTCGAGTGAAAGCTCGAAACGGAGCCAGGAACGCTCGACAGTTGTTGTAATGCGATCGAACGGAAGCGCTTCATCATAAATGATTTTGGTGATGAAATGGCCGGTGGTATCCATATAACCATACTTATCATCGATGCGGATCATAGAGATGCCGTGATTGTAATAGGAGGCAAAATCATATTTTAACGGGGTCCGCACTTTACCAGATTTGTCAATATGCCCGAACTTGCCATTGATTGCGACGGCAGAACGGTTTTCAGCAGTGAAACCGGTGGCCTCGTCATACAAATGTTGGATATGCAGTTTGCCGGTTTTATCGATACAGCCCCATTTCCCATTCTTTTTAACCCAAAACAAACCATTGGTAGGTTTGCGGGTGTCGGTGTATTCAAAGGGAACAATGAGATCGCCGGTGAATGGGCTGATATAACCATACTTATCGCCATATTGCACGCGCTCCATTCCCTGGCCGGAATATTTATATTCGGGGTCGATGTCGTTGAGCGATACCGGTACTTTCAACATCATATTTTTATCGATAATGCCGAATTTGCCCTGGTACTTGAAGTGGTAAATGAATTTTGAGGCTTTGATTTCCTTTTCTATAAAGCGGCTGAAATTGAAGTTTAATGTAAAGAAATCCATCGGCCTTTTTATCCACCATAACACATCTTCTTTTGTGTCCTGGTTGCAAAGGAAATCGATGTCCGAATCCTTAATGAGGTAATCATTGACATAGTGCTGTATCGGTATTCTGTAAATCTCTTTTCCGGTCAGGTCGATGTAGGAAAGTCCGTAATGTTTGCCCGCCGGGTATATAACCCAGGTTTTACCATCGCGGAACCGGTCGGTGGAGGTGTATTTGGGTTCGATCACCACTTTTCCCCGCTTGTCGAGAAAACCGTGCAGGCCATGTCCTTCCGGGCTGAGCTCCATGGGCACGAATTCGGCAACTCCTTCGGCAAAGTCGCCGATATCCCGGTATGCGTGCGTGAGCTTCCGGCCATCTTTGTCGGTAATGAATGTCTCGTAAGAACGGCAGGGAATGCGTACCTTCTTGACAACGTAGATGTCGTCATATTGCCGATAGTCATGGTATTCTTTCAGCCAGGTTTTGCTGGTCGCAGGCTTTGTCTGAGCCGCAGCCCAGGCCGATTGCAACAGGAAGAACAGGAGTGTAAGATGATAAAAAGTCGGTCGAAGCATTCAAAAAACGCAGGTTTCAGGTTAGTCGGGGCCATTGCATTATATTGTCGGCATGGCCTGGAACGCGGCAGGCATTCAATTTCAATCTGCAAAAAACAAAAACTTGCCAGGATAATCGATTTTCCACCGGGTAATTATTTGAGAAATTAGCTTTAAATTCAGTACCCCGATGCGTGCCTGGCATCCATCGGGAACCGCTTTTTAACCTGGAACTTACCGAACAACCATGTCGCTGGCCCGGAACGAACAATTTTATTCGCGTTTGCCTGCCAACCATATTTCGCTCGGCGAACTGCTTACGGAAGATCATCTCTTCTACAATGTGCCCGAGTCGTGGCACGTGGTCATTACCGACATTCGTAATTCGACGGGTGCTGTTGCCGGCGGAATGCATGAAACGGTCAATTTCATCGCGACGGGCAGTATTGTGAGTGTGCTCAACATTGCATTCAAGGCAGGCATCACCGTTCCGTTCTTTTTCGGCGGCGACGGCGCGACGTTTATCGTTCCGCCTCTGATCGCAGACCAGGCTATGCGCGCGCTGGCTGTTTTCCGGAATAATACCAAAGAGAACTTCGGGCTAGACCTGCGTATCGGGATTGTTGCGGTCACTGAAATTTATGCCAAGAATTTCGAGCTCAAACTAAGTAAACTGAGAGTGTCCGGCGCATTTTCGATTCCGGTAATACTCGGCGACGGGTTGTATTGTGCCGAAAAACTGGTGAAAAACGAAGCATATCGGTTCGACTATGATCCGAAGCCGGAAGACGAGCTCGACCTGGGCGGTATGCAATGCCGCTGGGATAAGATCGGCCCACCCGAAATGGATCAGGAAGTGGTAACGCTGCTGGTGTGCGCCCCTGCAGGAAAGAATCAGGCGGCATTATTTGCCAGGGTAATGGAATATGTCGATGGCATCTACGGCCCCTTTCCGCGGCGGCAGCCTATCTCAGTACCCAGGCTGATTTGGAGAACCACATTCAAAAAAATGGAAATGGAAATGCTCGTCAGGAAGGGCAGCACGAGCATTCTGGGCCTTGCCGCCTCGTGGATTGCGTGGCTTTTCGGTTACGTATATTTCCGCACGTCACACGGCAAGAATTACCTCAATAGTCTGGTAGAAATGTCGGATACGCTGGTGATCGACGGAAAGATTAACACCGTGATCACCGGCACGCCGCAGCAGCGCGAACAGCTTCAAAATGCCCTTGACGGCATGGAAGCAACACGCGAGATCCTTTACGGGCTACATGTAAGCAGCGAATCTGTCATGTCGTGCTACGTCCATGACCTCAAAGACGGCCACATCCATTTCGTCGATGGAGCGGAAGGAGGCTATACCAAAGCGGCGGGTATGCTGAAACTAAAGTTGCGCAATGCCGAAGCTTAGAGGTATTATGACGGTCCGACCGGCAGCATATTCTGGACGTCCACGGGGAAGCTGTCGTATTTCTGATACAATTTCAGGTATTTCGACGCATCGATCACCGGCTCGGTCAATATCGATTTGAGCCCGCGGAAAAATCCCTCCCGTTGCTGGCCAGGATTGAAGATCAGGTTAATCACCACGTCGCCTGCGGATTGATTGGAAAACCCGTGCGGGGTCATGCGCGGGACGTACACGACCGCGCCCTCGTGGGCGAGGATGGGGCCATCGGTCAGCTCGATCGTCAGGGTGCCTTTGCGGACGATAAATGTCTCATCCATAAACCGGTGGTAATGCATTCTGGCGCCGATCGTTGAGGGCGAGAGCTTGATTTCGTAAATGCCCAGCTGGTCGTTGGAAAGGTCGCTGGTCACCTTTAAAGTAACACTGTTCCCACCCAGTGCAAGTACTTCACCCTCGCCCGGGGCGAACATAACGGCTTTGTTTTCAAGGGTATCGGAGAGAAAATCGGCTTCGCTTTTCATAGCATCTGTCATTGTTTTGTTTTGAACAGGACAAATGTCGGGTCCGCCAAACCTGAAAGCATTTACAAATGTTGAGACTTTGAAAAATTACATTTCCGCACGGATGCGGCTGAGCTGGGTAGGGGTAATGCCGAGGTAGGAGGCTATTTCGTGCTGTTTGAGCCGCGGTTCCAGATTAGGATATTCTTTCAGAAAATTGACATAACGCGTTTTAGCATTGTCGTACCGGAATGAGATTTCCAGCGGCTCTTTTTCGATGATCCAATGCAGCTCCATGTACCGGATATAGAATGCGGCAAGATCGCGATGCTTTTCAGTAAGCGATTTGAAATCATAGAAATTGTATTCCAATGTTTCCGTTGGTTCGAGCGCTTTGATCGCGAAAATGCTGGGAGAGCGCGTCAGCATGGCTGGCAGCGAACCGGCAAAATGGTTTTCCGGGAAGAACTTTTTGACAACCATATCCCCGTCCGGCGAGGCATAATATTGCGAAAGAAGCCCCTTGACGACGAATGCGATGTTTTTCGGCATTTGTCCTTCCTGCAAAAAATAATCGCCTTTCGCATATGAATGCGGCCGAAGCAGCTTCAACAGATCCTCCATCGCTTCTTCCGAAAGCGTGCCATAAGTCTTGAACTTCGCACGGAGCTGTTCCATTGTTTTGAGCAATTTTGGCGGAAATATAAGGCTGCGCGACTGATTTCAGGAATAGATCTTTAATAAAACTGCGACCATGACTATCCGGTACAAAATCCAGGTTCCCGTTAGCAAAAAACCTATTCCCATTAATTTACATCTGCGCAAATGTTTTCTTATCATCAGGGCCGTAATCACTAAAAAGCAAATCCCGGACGTGTACCAGCCGAGCTCGAACCAAACGCAAATCATCGTACAAACCAGAAAAAGCAGCGAGCCGCCAAGTGAAATCGTCATCAGATTGCCCAGGTAGTCCCACGTTTTATGTTTTTGGTACAAAAGGATTACAGCAGCTTGAAACAAAATATGTCCGGCGCCCAACATCAGCTCCGGCGCAATGACGCTTTGAGCGGTGCGGCCACTGATCAGCCATGGATGAGCACCCAGCGTCAACGACGTAACCAGCCAGGCAAATACCAGCCAAGCGATGCGATACTTGATATGAAAGAAAGGCTGATATCCAAAATCACTTTCAGAAACCGGCGCCGGGACGATCACACGGCGGTTGTAGGAGATGAATGCATAGGTTTTACGCGCCATCCACAGGAACGGTTTCCAGCGAAACAATGGCGCTAACGCAGGCACTGCATTCCCGCACACTTTCAACAAACTCTCTACGCCGTAAGTTACCTCGCCCGTCGCCTTGTTCACGAGTGCGATTTCGTTGACGGCCCGCTGCCAATCCAGGCTGGGGCAGGCTGCGCCGGTGTATTGCTGATATGCCTCCCGACCATCAACGTCGAGCAGGCCACTCCGGACAAATGCGCTGGTGTAAAGCTTGCACATCGGACATTCGGAGTCGTAAAGGATGATGTGGTTGTGTAGTGTTTTCATTTGTATAGTATATTTTGAACTTTCAAAAAAAATGAAAGTTTAATTCAAAAAAATATTATTTGAACAATTTGAAAATACCTCCCCAAAACCAACTTTCTTCCGCGCCGAGCATCGTTTCAAGGGTTTTGTCGACGTTTTTCGCCAGTGTGTTGATGTCTGTGACCGACTTGTTAAACGTGCTGAATTCTGGGTCGTCGGCGTCGCCGGTGACCTTCGACAGTTCGTCGAGGACCTTGATAACCGGTTCCAGTTCGCGTTTACGGCGTTCTTTGGCTACTTGTTTAGCGATATTCCAGACATCCTTGTCGGCAAAGAAATATTCCTTGCGCTCGCCCGGCTTGTGTTGTTTTTCGATCAACCCCCAGCCGATTAGGTCGCGCAGGGTCATATTAGCGTTACCGCGGGAAATACTCAGCGTCTCCATGATCTGCTCGGTCGTAAGGGGGTCGGGTGAAATCAGGAGCAATGCGTGGACCTGGGCCATGGTGCGGTTAATGCCCCATTCCGAGCCCAATTTGCCCCATGATTCGATAAATTTCCGTTTCGCTTCTTCGAGTTCCATGCTTCAAAGATAATAATGTATTTAAACTTTCAAAACTTTTCGAAAGTTTAAATAGTAGAGTGGTTTTGACGCCGCATTTTCAGTCGCTGGGAGTAAATCTGGCATGCATTTGACTTGTAAAGCGGGCAGGAGCTATGCTGCCGATTATAACTCCAAATCCGATTTGCCATGAAACGTATCATCATAAGCAGCCTCGCGGGGGTTGTGCTACTATTTACTTTTAATGCCTCCAAACCGCGTGAGCCTCGCGCAGAAGCCGCGGTGAAGGTGGTGGAGGCTTTTCCAAAACTGCATTTCGATTATCCCGTGGATCTCACGCATGCGAACGACGGTACGAACCGCCTTTTTGTGCTTGAACAAGAAGGCACAATCCGGGTTTTTGAAAACGCGGTCTCTGCTTCGTCATCAAAAGTATTTCTCGATATCAAAAAGTTGGTCAGCTATGGTGGCGAGGCGGGGCTATTAGGCCTTGCTTTTCATCTCGATTACAAGACGAACGGCTATTTTTTTCTGAATTACACGACAAAAGTTTCCGGTAAGCTGGAAACGGCCATTGTCCGATATCAGGTGAGCGCCAATGATCCGGACCGTGCAGACCCGGGCAGTGCTACCATACTTTTTACGTTTGATCAACCTTACGATAACCACAATGGGGGCGCTGTCAAATTCGGAAAAGACGGTTACCTCTACGTTTCGACCGGAGACGGCGGAAGCTGGGGCGATCCGAGCAACAACGGCCAGAACAAAAGTGCATGGCTGGGCAAAATACTGAGGGTGGATGTGAACAGTAAAACGAAAGGGAACTATGGAATTCCGGCCGATAACCCATTTGCAGGGAACAAGGAAGGGTTCAGGGAAGAAATATATGCCTATGGCCTTCGTAACCCATGGCGGATCAGTTTCGATGATCTTACCAACACGCTTTGGGCGGGCGATGTGGGGCAAAATAAACGGGAGGAAATCGATATCATCGTGAAAGGCGGCAACTATGGCTGGCGTTTAAAGGAAAGTATCGATTGCTACAATCCCAAGCGTGATTGCGGAGCCGAAGGGCTCATTGATCCCGTGCTCGACCTGCCGCAAGCCAACGGCGAGCATTCCATCACCGGAGGATTTGTGTATCGTGGAAAAGCGGTACCGGCGCTGGAAGGGAAATATGTGTTCGGTGACTATGTGAGCGGACGCCTTTTTGCGCTGGAAACCAAAGATGGCAAAGCGGTGCAAAACAGCATTATTGCCGAAGGGGTAGGGCAAATATCCGCCTTCGGCACCGATCAGTCGAATGAACTTTATATCTGCAATTACACGACCGGCAAGATCATGAAACTGGCAAAGCCCTGAGGATTAGGTTGCTGCTGAAATCGATTTAGAATCGTTGCCCTCGCCTGATTCGGTGTGAATATTTAACATATTCGAAAGGTTTCGCATTTTATCAATGCAGTCAGCTACGGCATTCCTGCGCCGCAAATTTTTTTAAATATCATTTTATTATTATTTTCCATCGCTATTGTTATAAATAATTGCAGTCGTTTTCAACGCTATGGAAACCTTGATCGTTTTCGCTCTCTATTTATATTCACAATTATGGTTCGACGTGCACAAAAGCCAGTATTATGCGCTGGAAGAGAGCCGTTTTTTTGCCTTGTCAAAATCGAATGAAATGATCCGCCTGCAAAATCCGGATACGTTATTTCTGGACGCGGCTATCTTTCATGCGAGTAACGAAGTAAGGAAAAAACACGGTTTGCCGGCATTTCAATATGACCCTGGTTTATATCTGGCATCATCGGGGCATGCCACTTCGATGGTTTACCGCATGTTTTTTAACCATACTAATCCATACAGCCCGTACGAACGCACAGCTCAGCGCCGGGTGGAATTGTATACCAAGAGATTTAAACGCATCGCCGAAAACATCGGCAAATATCAAACAGTTGTAAGTGGTGATTTCATGATCGCCAGATGGAACCGCCGCCAGAATCGATATGAATTTTTTAACGAAAGCGATAATCAACCCTGTTATCCGTTTACTTATGCAGGTTACGCAAGGTTTGTAGTGGAGCAATGGATGGCTTCAACGCCCCACCGGAATAACCTGATGAACCCCGCATATACCTACCTGGGCTGCGCTGCAAGGCTATCGCCCGAACCCTATCTGCATAAAAAAGCACCTTACGCGAGCCTGGTCCAGAACTTCGGCGGAGAGCGTTGAGTCCCTTCCTTCTTTCAAATAAAACCACAATTATATTAAGGAATGCAACACCGATAAATAAAAAGGTGTCCGTCTAATTAGACAGATAAGCTCGCTAATCCTATTGATAGTGTGATAAATAGCGTGGTCTTAACAAATTGGCTTTAAAATTGACTTTACTTCTGGTAGGTTTAGTCAGCTTTTTGTTTGCTAACTTTAATGTTTTTTGACTTCTATTCTGTTGCCTTTACGGGCTTCAAACGGAAGCCCTAATTGCCCCCACTCAATGATAGAAAATTTTACCCGATCAGGAAAGAAAGTTGCGAAAACCACCGAACGCATTTTTGGGTTAGACCTGATGCGTGCCATATCGATTCTGATGGTTTTCCTTTCCCATTCGATGCCATTGAATCCTCTCAATAATTATTTTCCGTTCGGTTGGCTGGGGCTTGGTGTGGAAGCTTTTTTTGTGCTGAGCGGCTTCCTTATCGGCCGTATTATATTACGAACGGTACTGCAACCCGGCATTAGCTGGGAGGCGGTTAAAGTTTTTTGGGTAAACCGGTGGCTGCGGACTTTACCCGCTTATTTACTCGCACTTGCGATTTATTATTGCTTTTATTCCGATATGCGCAACATTATTTTCTATGTGTTTTTTGCGCAAAATCTGCTTACTCCCGCTCAGGGTTTTTTCCCGCATTCGTGGAGTCTCGCGGTCGAAGAATGGTTTTATCTGACTTTCCCATTGATATTACTTGCCGTCGCGGGCATCTTAGGAAACCGCGGAAGCCGCTACCGCATTTACCTGGTTACGATTGCCATATTTGTCGCCACCGGGCTTTTTACAAAGTCTGTCTACCACTGGATGTACCACCAGGACCTGTTTACCCATTTGTTAAGCAAAAAAGTGCTGATGCCCAGCTGGAAGACTTTTGTTCCGCCTACGGGTGATTGGGACAGCATGCGCAAGATGGTCATGTTCCGGATCGATGCGATTGCTTACGGTTGCCTCATCGCCTATGTTCTCGAAAGCGTCCATCTGTCGTACAAAGTCCGGGTATGGCTCTTTGCAGTGAGCGGAATGCTGCTGTTGCTGTGCTTTGAGATTATCCAGCATACGATCGCAGGCAGCAAGATCAATTACTTTGTGGATGTGCTGTTGCTTCCGGTGTTTTGTCTCACTTTCGCGTTGATGTTGCCTTTCGCAGTTTCATGCCCGCGGCCGGGCAATGCGTTGGTGAAAGTCGTTACGAGCATCAGTCAGACTTCTTATTCTTTCTATCTGATGCATTTCCTGGTCCTGGATTTTGTCATTAAGTGGTACGAGAAAAATACCCCGGCTGTTTCGGGATTGCAATGGCTTGTATTTTCAGGGACATATATTTTTATCTATTTAATAGCTTATTTAATGTACAAATTCGTAGAATTGCCGTTTATGAATTACAGAAAGAAACTATTTCCGAATTCTGTGCACGTAAGCAGGTCATGAAACAAATTTTTACACTACTATTAGTTCTTACTACGGTTTTTTCTTGCGGACAAAAAAATACTCCCCAGCCATTGCCCGACGACCCGGATGATGGCGTGGATACCGGGTGTAGTACCTGTCCCGGAAGTGGTTTTTCTCAACTCGATTCTACTCCTATTCCCATCGCCGACCGCGATATCAGAAGCATTTTCTTTAAGGACGGACAGGCAGGTAACCTTCCGGATCTGTCTCCTTACAAATACCGTAACCGGCTGGATTTCTACAATTTCCTCAGAGCTCATTCGAAAGACTACGATAACAACCTGATGGTCTATATCGGTCGCCGCGATACGACCGAATTTTGTTTCCGGATGGGGCAATACAATGCCGATACGAGGCTGCCGATCATGTCGGCCTCGAAAGCGGTGACGGCGGCGGTGATCATGAGCATTGTGGAATCTGGCAAATTGGCGCTCGATGACAAGGTCAGTAAGTACGTTCCTTCCTTCAACAACGAGAAAAAGGACATCACATTAAGGCAGCTGATGTCCCATACTTCGGGTATTTTGGTCGAATCGCGGTTTGACAGTCGCAGCGACCTCACTCTGGCGCAGAATGTCGATAGTATCGCCCTCCGCACGCAGTTGCTTTTCACGCCGGGCAAGCAAGCCCAATACGGAAGCGTCGCCTATGCGGTAGTTGCGCGCGTGGCCGAGGTCGTTGAAAAGAAAACCTGGGCGCAGATCTTCCAGGAGCGGATCGGGTCCAAATGCGGAATGAAGGACGTTGTTTACAGCCCCGGCCATCCCCTGAACCCCGAGCCGGGCTACGGTATCGAGTGCTCGATGAACGAGTATCTGCGTTTTCTGACAATGATCTACAACAAGGGGACTTACAATGGCGTGCGGGTTTTAAAGCCGGAATCGATCGCCATCATGGAGCAAGACAATAGTAATAAGGTCGATCCGACCTACGGTCTGGGGCTTTTCCGGTACGAAATCCAGAACGGGGTATCTACCGAAGTTGCCTGCCTGAGCGCCCGTGGCGTCCACGCATGGGTAAACCGGTCGAAAAACTTTTATGGCCTGATTTTCACCCAGGCAGGTTTCGAGAAAACGATATTGACCAACCTGGCGTTCCGGGACCTGGTGAGAAGAAAGATGTGATGTTTGAGGAACTTCAAAAGCATTTTGGCAAGCTGATATCGCTTACACCCGGGGAATTCGCGCATGTCAGCTCGCATTTTACCAGCCGCAAATTTCGAAAACACCAGTTTCTTGTTCAGCAGGGCTCGCCTGTCAGCAACGACTTTTTTGTCGTGAAAGGCCTTCTGAAATCCTCGTTCGTGAACGAGCAAGGGAAAGAACATATCCTTCAACTGGCGATGGAAGACTGGTGGATATCTGACTATCAGGCTTATTTCAACCAAACCGACGCTACACTTGACATTACCTGTGTAGAAGATGTGGAAGTGCTTTGCCTGTCTCTGGCTAACAGGGAAAAGCTTTGCAGTGAATTTCACCAGATCGAGCATTTTTTCAGGAAGAAGTCAAATGCGGGCTATGTTGCCCTGCAAAGACGTATTCTTTCGTTTATGAATAATAGTGCTGCCGAGCGCTACCACGAATTGCTGCAAATGTATCCGGCCCTTGCCCAACGCTTGCCGAAAACGTTACTTGCCGCTTATCTCGGCGTATCCCGCGAAACGCTAAGCCGCCTCTCTTCCTAGTGTGACATACATCACACCAAACTCGTGATGTAGTTCCTGTCGCTTCCGGCGCCATGGCTGCAATTTTGCATTGTTAAAACAATTCAAAAAAACATGGCAAACGCTTTGGTAAAACTCGCGATCGCTGCCACTGTAATGACTTCTTACGGTGAGGCGATGGCCCAGACAGGACAAAAAATGGACAAGAAAATTCTCTTTGTGGTAACCAGCCACGACACAAAAGGTAACACCGGAGAGCCTACGGGCTATTATCTCAGCGAAGTATCGCACCCGTGGGAGGTTCTCAGCGACGCAGGGTATGAAATCGATTTTGTAAGCCCGAAAGGGGGCAAGGCGCCCGTCGACGGATTTGATCTGACAGACCCCGTTAACAAGAAATTCTGGGAAAACGAGGTCGCTCGCAATAAGGTGGAGCACACCCTGTCACCGGAGGCGGTAAATCCGAAAGGCTACGCTGCGATTTTCTATGCCGGTGGCCACGGGGCAATGTGGGACCTGGCCGACGACGAGAGACTCGCGGCTATCGCAGCCCGCATTTACGAGCAAAATGGCGTTGTGGCGGCTGTCTGCCATGGCCCGGCGGGTTTGGTTAACATCAGGCTTTCCGATGGTAGTTATCTGGTCAACGGAAAGAAAATCAATGCTTTTACCAACGAAGAGGAAGCCGCAGTGGCAATGGAGAAAGTCGTGCCCTTTGCCCTTGAATCGAAACTGATCGAACGCGGTGCAAAATTCGAAAAATCGGCGCCCTGGCAAACACACGTCGTCACCGACCAGCGGCTGATCACCGGCCAGAATCCACAGTCGGCGAAAGCTGTCGGGGCGGCAATCCTGGCGGTTCTTGGAGAATAGGAGCTAAAAGACGGAAAGTTTGCCGATATCCGCGCAGTGGAATTGGTGCATTTGAAGAATATGCCTGATTAGTTGTTATTTGGGCGGGAAGTACATTTTTTTCAAATGCACCATATCCACCAAATCCTTCGGCCGACCAGAGGCTTCCTTATCTGCTATCGGATCTTCCAGGCCTATCAACGATATTTCTAAACCGCTTCTACTGACAGCTTGTCGTCTGGTAAATGCATCCCGAAATCTGATGGGTGCTTTAATTTGCGGAAGGAGATCTAATGTGCAGTCGTCTAATTTGTACCGTAAAAATGAGTGTTTAGGATCGGGAGTTTGTTCAGCTTTAAGCCTGGTTACGTCGATTTTGATACCTTCCAGTGCCTCTAATAACTGATAATAGTTAGAATATGTCGGATTGTACCAGATATCCAGGTCCGGTTCATCTACAAACTGCCCATTACTGGCCATCGACATTCTGATGTAGCCATAATAACCCACCGCAACTCCGCCGACCACCAGATACTCCACCTCGTGCTTGTTTAGCGTCGATAGAACATCTTGGAATGAGGCGGCATTACTCATAATGCAGATTTATCTGGCTTGCGCTACTTTCTTTCCGACAGGCGCTTGTTCACTGGCGCTGTCACCCCTCAGAAAATGGATGAAGTTTTCAAATTTTTTCTGACGTTCCATAAGCACGGCATTGCTAGCAGTTCCGGTCGTGGAATTTTCTTTCAATTCGTCGAAGCTGCTGTATTTCTCTAACTTTTTCATTTAGCTGTCCTTATTTTGTTACAGAAACACAGAAATATACGAATCTGGTTTATCAAATCTAAATATCATGTGTGCCGGGTTTGTGGAAATGACAGGTTAACAATTTAAAACGGCCCTTTCGCATTCATCCGGTCAGCGCGCTTTGCGGCGCCCGGCATTTCGCCGCGTTTGTCTTTCGCGGGTAATGCTTCGCCGGTTTCGCGGTCGTACCAGTCGGGGGTTAGGTTTTCGGGTGTCGTGTCGCCGGTGTCGTTTTGCCATTGAGCGAGTACCTTTTTCAATGTCCGGATTTGTTTGGAATAGATATTGTTCCCTATCAGGTTCTCTATTTGTGCAGGATCTTTGAAGTTATCGAAAAATTCTTCGCTCGCCCGTGGTACCTTAAATGCGTCTTCTTGCAGCGGGCTAAGCTTGCCTGTTTTCCGTGCGGCTTTTAATGCTTTGGCCGAGGGGCTTTGGTTGGCGTCTATTGGCCCGCCATTGTCGAGTTTGGGCCTTTTATTGATAATATACAAGAACTCCTTCGTACGTACAGCGCGTTCGTAAGCCTCATAATCATGCCAGTTGTGTTCGGCAAATATGTATTTCCTGAATTCGCGGGAGGGATCTTTGAGCAGTTGCGCGAAACTTCTTCCCTGGAATGTCGGACCCGCATCGATAGACGCCAATGCGAGCAGGGTAGGCGCAATATCCACGGCGCTGACCAGGCTCTGGCAGGTTTGCCCGGCCCCGATCTCCGCCGGCCATTTGACCAGGAACGGCGTTTTAATGCCGGCATCCGTCAGCCGGGTTTTGCTGCCTGGAAACGGACGGCCGTTGTCTGCGGTAAAAATGATCAGGGTATTTTCTGAAAGTCCCTGCGCGGCGAGTTCCTTTTCCAATTCTCCTACATAATGATCTAGTCGCGCGATTTCATTGTAATAGGCTACCAGGTCCTGCCGCGTTTCGCGCGTATCCACGAGCGTAGGCGGCACTTCCACGTCGCGGGCGGGGTCGTGCTGCGGGCCGTTGGTGGTGGCCGACCAGGGCCGGTGCGCGTCATAGGGCGATAGCCAGAAGAAAAACGGCTTGTTTTTTGGCCTGGATTTCAGGAGATTAACCCATTGCACTTCGCCACCTTCACCGTTTTGCACCTGGTCGACGAGCAGCGTGTCGTAGGCCCGGCGCGTGTTGGGGCCTTCGTGCCATTTCCCAGCCAATGCGGTGAAGTATCCTTTCTGTTTAAGCAGTTCAGGAAAGTATTTCAAATGTGCCGGGAGCGGTGAATGCAGCTCGGCGGCACCGGTATTGTGTGGGTAGCGGCCCGTGAGAATGCTGGTGCGGCTCGGGCTGCATGAGCTGGATGTGAGGAACATATTGGTGAATTTGATGCCCTCGCGTGCGAGTTGGTTGAGATTGGGAGTTTTCACCTTTCCGTTGCCATAGGCGCCGATATCGTCCCAGCTGATATCGTCGCCGATGATGAAGATGATATTCACAGGCTTGCCCGCGTAGGTGACGAGGCCGGAAAAAAGCAATGCAGTCAGCAACAGAAAACGGCGCGCCATATTTTTGAGATTAGCTTAAATGCCCGATACGCTCACAAAAAGAGGTTTATCTATTAATTTTTCAAAAAAAACCATAAAAAATTTGCGTAGTTAAGTGGCTACATATAAATTCGTAGCCAAATAACTACGCAATGAACCTGAGACGAGATGTATTTCAAGCCATAGCAGATCCCACCAGAAGGGCGATTTTGCTGTTACTAGCGTCACAATCCCTGACAGCAGGGGCGATCGCCTCGAACTTCGATACGGCCAGACCGACGGTTTCCAAACACCTGGCCATTCTTACCGAATGCGAGCTGCTCAAACAGGAGCAGACCGGCCGGGAAATTTACTATCACTTAAATCCCAACAAAATGAAAGAGATCGCCGACTTCATCGAGCCTTTCCGGCAAATGTGGGACGACCGGTTTAACAAGCTGGAATCCATCATGAAAAACTATCAATCCAAAAAATAACAGAACATGGAACGGAAAACGAAAATCAATGCTGAAAACGGCCGGCAGGACGTGGTCATTACCCGCGAGTTTGACCTGCCGCTGGAACTGCTGTTCAAGGCGTACGAGGAGCCGGAGATCGTGGAGCAATGGATGGGTACCAAGGTGCTGAAACTTGAAAACAAACCCCATGGCGGATGGCAGTTCGAGACGTCGGACGCACAGGGCAATGTCGTTTTCAGGGCTAATGGTGTGATTCACGAGTTTGAGCCTGAAAAGAAGATCACACGTACTTTTCAGATGGAAAACACGCCATTCCCGGTGCAACTGGAATTTCTGGTTTTTGAAAGACTTACCGACGAGACCAGTAAGCTTACGATGCAGATCGTCTACAAGTCGCCGGCAGACCGTGAGGAAATGCTGAAATTGCCCTTTGCCCAGGGTATCAATATGGCGCACAACAGGTTGGAACAAGTTGTTAAACAATTAATTTAAATAGCGATGGAAAAGAGAAACCGAATTATTTACTGGATTTTCACCGCCTGGCTTGCGCTTGGAATGGCTTCAACGGGCATTGTGCAGCTCATGAAAACGAAGGAAGAAGTGGATATGTTTGCCGGCCTGGGCTATCCCGAATACCTGCTGACGATCATCGGCGCCTGGAAAATTCTGGGTGTGATTGCAGTACTTATTCCTAAATTCCCGCTTATAAAAGAGTGGGCCTACGCCGGATTTTTCTTTTGCATGACGGGCGCGATCGTCTCGCATATGGTGCTCGGCGACCCAATTAGCGAGGTGGCGCCACCGCTTTTGCTACTCGTATTGACGGTGATATCCTGGTATTTCCGGCCAGCAAGCAGAAGATTGATTCCTGTTCAAATATAAATGCGCATAAGTATGAATGCCAAAGTCGATGCATATGTAGTCCAGGCCAGGCAGTGGCGGGAAATAATAGAGCAATTGAGAACGATCGCTATGGATTGCGGGCTGACGGAGGAATTCAAATGGGGAAAGCCGTGCTATTCGTTTGAAGGCACCAATATCGTCGTCATCCAGGGTTTCAAGGCGTACTGTGCACTGCTGTTCATGAAAGGTTACCTGCTGAGCGATCCTGAAAACGTGCTGATCAAAACCGGTGAAAATACCAAAGTAGGCAGGCAGATACGCTTTGCCACCGCTGAGGATGTCGCTGCATTGGAACCGGTCCTCAAAGCGTACATCCGCGAAGCCGTTGCGGCTGAGCAGTCGGGTTTGAAGGTGGAAGTCGATAAATCATTGCCGGCACCTGCTGAATTGCGGGACACATTCGATGAAATCCCTGCATTGAAAGAGGCTTTCGACGCATTGACGCCCGGACGGCAACGGGCATATATCATTTATTTTTCCGCTCCCAAGCAATCCCAGACCCGACAGTTCCGCATTGAAAAAAACATAGAGCGGATCCTGAATGGTAAGGGTTTGAATGACTAGCGTTTTTATGAATTAATTAAAAGAAGCAATATTATGGCCATTGATAAAAAAGAGCTGTCGGCGGAAGGGCGCGACGAGCTGTTTAAAACTTTGAAGACCCGTTTTGAAAAAAACAAAATCCGCCACGAGGGTATTAAATGGCCCGATGTAGAGGCCAGGCTAAATGGTAAAAGTGAAAAATTGTGGTCGCTCGACCAGATGGAGCTCACCGGAGGCGAACCGGATGTGATCGGGTTCGACGAGAAGACCGGCGAATACATTTTCTGCGATTGCGTAGCGGAAAGCCCCAAAGGCCGCCGAAGCCTCTGCTACGACCGCGACGCCTGGAATTTCAGAAAGGAACACAAACCGGAGAATACCGCATTGGATATTGCCGCTGAAATCGGTATTGAAATCCTCGATGAAGAAGAGTACCGCCATTTGCAGACGCTAGGAAAGTTCGATCTCAAAACATCCAGCTGGATCAAAACCCCAGCCAGTATCCGAAAACTAGGCGGCGCAGTTTTTTGCGATCGCCGGTACGACACAGTTTTTTACTATCACAACGGTGCGGAATCGTACTACGCTGCCAGAGGGTTCCGCGGTACATTGAGGGTTTGACAAGATATTTTGCTATAAAGAACGGCCCGCCTGTGCATTGATAGGCGGGCCGTTCTTTATTACTTAAAAGGACGCTCATTTTCGGAAATCAACAAGCAGGTTGGTAATAACCTGTAATTCGTCGGCTGAAAGACTAACGTTTATCGCTTCGGCATTAGAAATGGCCTGTCCCGCATTGCGAGCGCCGGCGAGCACTACGGTAATGCCTTTTTGAAGCGTAGTCCAGCGTAGCACGAGTTGTGCGAGTGTCACATTCTTTTCCGCTGCAATGGGAGCAAGTTTGTCGAGCAGTGTTTTTACCTTATCAAGGTCGAACTGACCGAAATAGCCGTTACGGTGATCGTCGCTTTTTAGGGTATCATTCCGGAAATATTTGCCGGATAGCAACCCTCTTTCCATAGGGCTGTAAGCGATGATGCCAATGTTGTTTTCGACCGTGTATGGAACCAGGTCAGTCTCGATAGCACGGTTTAACATGCTGTACGCGACCTGATTGGAGGCCGGAACGAAGGTTTTGGATGCTTCTTTCAATAACTCGAGGTCATGGTTGGAAACACCCGCCGCCCGGATTTTTCCCTGTTGGATGAGTGCCTCCATGGCTTCCATCGTCTCGTCGATCGGCGTTGTAATGTCGGGCCAATGTTGCTGTAAAAGGTCGATATAATCCGTGTTCAGCCTTTTGAGGCTTTCTTCGACCTCCTTGATGATGTTGGCCTTTGACGAGTATTTGTAAACGGAAAGATTTCTACCATTGTCTTGAATATCAAAAAAATGTGCCCCCTTACCGTTGTTACTACCGTCCCAGACCAGCCCGAACTTGGTGAGGATTTGGACTTTCGTTCTGTCCTTGCCTTTCAGCGCCTCGGCGATTAGTTCTTCACTCAAACCAAAGCCGTAAAAAGGGGCCGTATCCAGCGAAGTAACTCCATGTTCTATTGAAGCATGAATTGCTTCAATAGAATCTTTTTTTTCATTCCCGCCCCACATCGTACCGCCGATCGCAAAGGCGCCGTAGGTTATAGCAGATAGCTGCAGGTCGGTATTTCCTAATGTTCGGTATTTCATTTTGATTAGTATGTTATTTCGGCTGCAAAATTCCTTTGCACAGCGGCATTCTCAAAATAACATAAATTATGGGTTTCTATAATTTGGGTGATAGTAATTGCGCTTTTGTCAAGGTTGCGAAGCAGCTGATCGGGCTTTGTTAAAGCGGAGCCCCAGCGTTCGGGGAGTGGACAGTTCACAGGCTGTAATTTCGTTCTTTTTGTTTCGTTTGAAAACGAGGTCGGTTTTGAGTTCCGGGATGAGGAATCTGTCTTTGGAACAAGGCAAAAGGGAATAACGCGTTCCGGATACGAGTTGTAATTCCGGCCCTTTCGTTGTGTTCCAGATCTCGATCGCAGCCTTTGCTTCATCCGAAAAGTATGTTCCGAAACATTCCGGATGAGGAAGTTTGCTGGCGGAACTATCCGTCAGATAATATACTATAGACTCCGAAGAAGGCGGCGTCACCACAAGCCTGCCACGGCCATCGAAGTTGAGAACAATCTTGAAGAAAAGAAAGCGCAGGCTGCCAATGGGTTCGAGCGGGATGTCCGACATTAAAAGCCCGTCAGTACCAAGCACAATGCTGACGTCACGCGTGGACTGGGCACTTTTGTAATTCCCTGTGAAGCGTTTCAGCTTGCTTCGGTCGATCCGGAAAGTCGCGCGCTCGCTTGCAGGCAATGGGACAAAATCTTCCGGATTGGCGAGCATTTGCACGACTGCCGTCGCGGGATTGAAAGCTGTAGTGTCCAACATGGAAGTGTTGCTGAGCCAGGCGACCGAAAGGCCGAGACTGGGAATGCAAATCAGTTTTGCGCGGTAACCGGCCGTCGCCCCGCCGTGGTGAAACATGGGTTTAGCCGTATTGTACTCGAGAAAAAGCCCTGCGCCGTAATTGTTTAAACTGCCGTCGTTGAGTGTATCCAGGGCCGTTTGCCGGTCAAGCAGAGCCTTTCCACCTAGTTTACCAGTAGAATAAAATGCTGTCCATTTCAGCAGGTCCTCCGCGGTTGTGAGCAGTCCGCCCGGTCCGTGGATGCCATCATTGGGCATTAGCGTCCGGAAAACGCCGTTTTTGACCTCGTACGCCTGGCTTCGTCCCGGAATCACCTCCCAGAAATCGTCTCGCCATTGGGTATGCGTCATGCCGGCAGGTTCAAAAATGTGTTTTTGGGTGAAATCGGCAAACGACATGCCGGATACCTTTTCGACGATGAGCGCGAGGAGGATATAATTCGAATTGCTGTAACGGAATGCGTCTCCTGGCAAATTGTTAATCCTTTTTTGGCGGCAAATGATGTCCAATGCGGCCTTGTTATCTATCACACGCAGTGCCAGGGGAGATCCCGCAAATTCGGCGATGTCGCTCCACTCGCGCAGCCCGCTCGTGTGATGTATCAGGTGACGCACGCGGATAGGTTTGCCGTAGGAGGGAAGCGCAGAGATATATTGATTGACAGGATCGTCGAGTTTCAGCTTGCCTTGCTGTGCAAGCAACAGAACGGCAGTGGCTGTGAATTGCTTTGACACCGATCCCGCTTCGATGAGCGATTCCCTCGTGAGTGACGTGCCGCTTTCCAGGTTGGCCATTCCCCAGGCTTTTGAATATACGACTTGTCCGTTGAGGCTTACTGCAAGCTGGCCGCCGGGTTTTTCCTGCGAATAGCATTGAAAGAGACTGTCGATCTTACCCGCATTGATTTGCTGCTGTTGCTGTCCGAAACATACATTCACGGTCAGCGCAAGCAACGATGCCACCCCGGCCATTAGCTTATACAGTTTCATTTCACGGAAAGTTTGGTGGTGTTAATATATAAATAAATTAAATATTTTCATTTTCCCTTCAACATCTTTGTCACCAGTCGTACATTTTTTTCTAAAACTGCGCAATTTCTTGTCGGCTCTCTCAGTGTTTCCGCTATATTTGCAATAATTAATTAAACCAATTCTAAATAACTCTCATTGAGTTATTCATTATTAACGTCCAGTGGCCGTTTCTTCGCCGGACGTGCATTAAACCAAAACTTATGTTCAGTACCATTTGCCTGCTATTTCTCCTTGGGTTCATGTTTTGGATGAATACTTCCACTCGGATTGCATGGCCCGATAAAAACCGCGTGATGGCCTACCTGGCTTCTAATCCATTATACAGCCGGTATGCGGCAGGTGCCTTGTTTTTACTCGCAACCGGCCTGTGCGTCGCTCTGCTGGGAGTAGGGAGCGGCTTGTTCGCTGCGGTGGTGGCCCTGATGCTGGCCGGCTCGTTGTCGGTGCTGTTTTTTCCTTTCCGCTACTTCGGTTCGGCTGGGGTTACGATACTTTACCTGTGTGCGGTGACGCTCGAACTTGTTATCAACTGATTTTATGCCAGCTAATAAAAAGTATTTGACCAGGTCGCCCTGGCTGCGACTCAGCAAGATCCTCGCCGGGAGCGTCGGCGGATATGCCGTTACCATAAGCCTGCATTTGTTCTTCACGGCCTTCCTGCCCAAAGAATACGTCATCATAACCGCTTGCATCACCGGCTACACCCTATGGGCCTTCCTGCTGCTCTACGCATTCATCGCAACGAATGTATGGCGGGTATGGGGAATCTATATTCTGCTCACGGTGGTATTTGCGCTGCCTTATCTACTGAAATTCAACCTTAATCATGGATACTAGGAAGTATAACATCTATTTTCACACTCACACCATCAGTGGGATCATCATTGCCGCGTTGCTGTATGTCATATTTTTCGCCGGGTCTTTTTCCTTTTTCAAAGATGACATCTCGGCCTGGCAAAAGGGGAGGTCAGAGGTAGGGCACCGGTTCGATCCTCCGTACAATCACCTGCTCGACTCGCTTTCGCAGCACTATAACCTGCAAGGACGTAACTTCAATTTCTATCTGCTGCGTCAGGGGCTGGGATCCTACGTGGATATGACTGCCTCGCAGGACACGACCATCAGCAAGCCCAAGCCAAAGGCGGCTAAGGAGGAGAGGAGGGGAAGAGGAAGAAGGCAGGATGACGACGCGGCCTATTTCCGATACCATTTTGCCGATAAAACGGCGGGCGATTATTCGGAAAGCTATGATATGGCCGAATTTCTCTATCGCCTGCATTTCCTGGCACAGCTCAACCAGGTCGGTATCAACATCGGCACGCCGTTCGGGTACCTGATTGCGGGGATTGTCGCGTTCCTTTTCCTCTTCGCACTGATTACCGGCTTGCTGCTGCATTGGGATAAGATTAAGTCCAATTTCTTCCTTTTCAGACCTATGAGCAAATGGAAGACTGTCTGGACCGACATGCATACGGTGCTGGGGGTGATCGGTTTTCCTTTCCAGCTCGTATTTGCTGTAACTGGCGTCGTCCTGATCGTGAACTATGTGTTGCTTACGCCGTTCGCCAACCTGCTATATAATGGCGATAGTGAAAAGCTTTACGAGAGCTTGCAATATAACCGCACTCTGAAAGTGGACTATGCTTATAAACCGATCAACGGGACTTTCGACATGGACGCTTTTGTAGCGAAATGGCAGAATGAATGGAAAGACAGCCGGATCTCACGCATCTACATCCGCAACTACATGGACGAGAGCATGCAGGTCAGCCTCGAAGCAAAACCGAACCCGGATGCCAACTTCGCCGGATCGGGATTTGTGACCGCGGCTATTGCGACCGGAAAAATACTCGAACAAAAATCACCGAATACCGACGGCAACTACATTGATGGCGTCAAGGGCCTTGTGTACCACCTGCATTTCGGGGACTTCGGCGGCAAGCCACTGCGGATCGTGTTTTTCCTGCTGGGACTGATGGGCTGCGCTGTTATTATTTCCGGTATCATGATCTGGCTGGTGGCACGCGACAAAGTAGCTACCGAGCTTCGGAAACGCCGGTTCAATTTCTGGGCGAGTAACTTCTTTCTGGCGGCTTGCCTGAGTATGTTGCCGGTAACGGCATTTACCTTTATCATGGTCAAAATGCTCGATCATGTCGATCAGGCAATGATTTACAAAACCTATTTTTACAGTTGGCTGGCGCTCGGCGTTTACCTGATGGCTCTCCGCAGCCTTCCACGGATGAACCGTCATACATTGTTGCTGTCTGCTGTCCTTTGCCTTGGCGTGCCCATTGCCAATGGAGCTGCAACCGGTCTCTGGATCTGGAATACATGGCAGCAAGGGGCGTTCGATATTTTCTTTATCGATGCATTATTTCTCGTACTCGCTGGCTGCTGCGTGTATGCGCTTGCGAAGGTGAACGAGGATGCGAAGCCCTTTAAAGTGCTGAGTTTGCGCAAATCACCTGAAAAAGTGCTAAAACCCAGCGTAGTGAGGGAATAGCCTTGGGGGGCTACTGATTGTGGATTTGCCGCCGGTAATCTTCCCCCATGCGCAAAGCGAATCCATGATGGGGATCAGGCTTTGGCCGATTTCCGTCAATTTATACTCCACCCGGGTCGGCGATTCAGCGGAGGCTTCAGGAGCATCAGTTTCCTCTTTACGCCAATAATGCCCAGCGCGATGTTGGTCCCGTTATTTCTGAAAATGATTCAGAATCTTCATTTGCCGGGGATAAAAAATTTACAGGGAACGCGAGCTGAGAGCAGTTGGCATTACATTCAAAATAACTTTTTGATATCTTGTCTCCGGATGCATATCAAATATCATGAAAGTCCACATTATGGGCGCCTCTTGCGCAGGGTCAACTACTTTGGGAAATGCACTGGCCCGGAAGTACGGCATACCTTATTTCGATACGGATGATTTTTTCTGGGAGTGGTCCAAGGTGCCTTATACCATACGCAGGGACGCAGCTGTGCGCAGCAGGATGTTACAGGAAGCCATTTCTCAAACGGGAAACTATATTGTCGGAGGCTCGCTCATCAGTTGGGGTGAACAATGGCTGTCAATGTTCGATTTGGTGGTTTTCCTGCACGTTCCGAAAGAAATCAGAATGCAGCGACTCGTGAACCGCGAACTTGAACGGTATGGCGATATTGTTTACACTGATCCCGACCGAAGCCGCCTTTTCCGCGAATTTTACGAATGGGCATCCAAATACGACGAGCGCGATTTCAGCGGAAGGAATATCCGGGTTCATGAAGAATGGCTGAGCAAGGTTTCGTGCCGGATCGTCGAAATCCGCGGCGATACGACGGTGGAGGAGCGGATGCGCGAACTGGAAGAGGCATTTGCCAGCCCTGGCGCCAGGGCATAAAAAAAGCACTTAACAAATTTGCTAAGTGCTTTTCCTTTTTAGAGCCCCCAGTCGGGATCGAACCAACGACCTACTGATTACAAGTCAGTTGCTCTACCAGCTGAGCTATGGAGGCCTTTTTCTTTGTGATACCGTTTGTTATTCCGTTATCATGGTGCAAAAGTAGTAGAGCGGGATATACAATGCAACCTTTTCAAAGTAATTTTTTTAAACTTTTTTTCAGGTTTTAGATAGCCTCCTGAATTATAGTAAGTTGGTGTTTCAGCTCGTTTAATTGGCTTACTGCATTATTGATCTTTCTTTCGAACTCGGCTTTCAGACGGTCGGAAGTTTTCGATTTCGCGAAGAATTCGATGTTGTTCTGCCAAAGTGCGATATCGTTTTCCAGTTGCGTTATCTTGCGGCGGATGTCATTTTCCTTCCGGTATAGATTCCGGCCGCTATCGCCGTCGCGCACGAGTTCTACCTCGCTTTCAAGTACAGCCTGCTCTTTCTCTTTCGTTGAAAGCTGGCCGATGGCACTCACATACGTATTGATAGCGGCGATATAACGCTTCTGAATGGCTTGCATATCCTTCTTGGGTACAAAGCCTATCGACGACCATTCGGACTTAAATGCGCTCAATAAATTGAGAGAAGACTCGTCCTTATCCTTGGCCGCAGCTTCGATTCTTTCGATCAGGTCGGTTTTCAGTTTCAGGTTTTGTTCAAATTCCTCTTCTACTTCACGGTTCTTGGCGCGTTTCTGGTCGAAATATGCGTCGCAAGCCTTTTTGAAGCGGTCGTAAATGGTGTCTTTGAATTTTTCAGGAACCTGGCCGATGCCTTTCCATCTCTTTTGCAGCTCGATCACCTTTTGTGTAGTGGCCGGGTTATCGTCGCCCGTTGATAAAACGGCCTCGGCTTCTTCGCAAAGCTGGTTTTTTAGTTCAAGGTTTTGTTCGCGTTTCGATTCCAGCTGCCGGAAAAACTCGCCTTTGTTGTTGAAAAACGTTTTCAGCGCAGCCCAGAACTTCTTGCTCAGCTCTTTGCCTTCTTCACGCGGCATAATGCCTTTCAAAGCCACCCATTGATCCTGGAAGGCCATGATGTCTTTCGTTTTGGCATTCCATTCCTTAATGCTTCCCGAATTGTATGTGGTGAACGGAACAATTGCCTCGTAGATTTTCAGCTTCTGCTCGTAGTTTTCCTGCATCGATTTCTTCTGCTCGGCAAATTGCCCGCGCTGCGCATCATAAAGTACGTCGAGCGCCTCTTTGAAGCGTTGCCACAGTTTTTCCTGATCTTCTTTCGGAGCCGGCCCAAGGTGTTTGTACTCCTCAAAAATATGATTGGCCTCGTTGAGGATCTCGCGTGTCATCGGGCGGCTTTCAAGCGACTTACCCAATTCTTCCACTTTCTCGCACAACTCGGCTTTCAGTTCCGCATTGCGGCGACGGTCGAGTTCTTTAAGTTCGAAGTAAATGTTCCGGTTGCTGAAATAACGGTCGATCAATGCATTATACGTCGCCCAAAGCGTGCCGTTGTGCGGCGATGCGACATTTCCTGCGGCTTTCCATTCTTCCTGGATTTTCTTGAATTCCTCCCAGCTGGATTTCAGCCCGCTCGCGTCCGTTTCGCGGGTACCCTCTTCATCCACCAGAGCGCGCAGGCGGCCGAGAAGCGCGGTTTTTACATTAAAATTCTTCTCTTTTTCCTTCTCCTGGCTTTGGTAGAAGGCATTTTTGAGCCCACGGATTTCCCGGCTGAGCGAGTCGATCCTCTGTGTATCTGCGTCGTATTTGTATTCGAAGCCGTCCTCGCCGCCTGTCTCTTCCACAAACGTTTTCAGCGCGGTTTCGCGGTCTTTTTGTTTGATCTGATCTACCACCGTGCGAACACCTTTGGCAACAGCTTCCGCTTTTTTCAGCTGAGCGGCAGTTGCCGCCTCGCCGCGAATGGCTGCAAGTTCATTTTCTAACAAGTTAACCAATTGTTCCTTAGATAATTGGCTGTAATCCACATCAGGCGTTTCCTCCTCGTGCTCCTCCGTCAACTCATTATTAAGATCAATTTCAAGGGTGTCAATCGTTTTTGGTGCCAGGTCGTCCTGCTCTTCGCTTTTGACCCCTTCTTGTTGTTCTTGTGCCATCGTGATGCTTGTTTCGTACGTACGGTCTCTTATAGATTACAAATCTAATAATCTTTCCTCTGAAATGGCTACTTTTGGCATCGTAACATTGAACATATTAGTATCCAATGGATCATAACATTGCAAATATCCGTTACGATTACCAACTTAAAGGTTTGCTGGAAAACGATCTCGACCCTGATCCGCTGAAACAGTTCAGGTTATGGTTTGAAGAAGTGCGTGAAGCGGGCATTACCGAAGCGAATGCGATGCTGCTAAGCACGGTGTCGGAAGGCCGCCCGACGGGCCGGATCGTGCTGCTGAAAGACCTCGATGAAAGGGGTTTTTCCTTCTTCACCAATTACGACAGCAAAAAGGGTCATGAGATAGCGGCTAATCCACAGGTTGCCCTGACGTTTTTCTGGAAAGAGCTTGAAAGACAGGTTCGTATCGAAGGGAAGATTGAAAAGACTTCCGAAGCGGAATCGAGTGAGTATTTCGCCGTTCGTCCCCGCGGAAGCCAGATCGGCGCATGGGCGTCGGGCCAGAGCGAGGTAATCCCCAACCGGGAATTTCTGGAAGAGAAGACAAAGGTTTTGGAAACGCGGTTTGAAGGTCAGCCGGTACCCCGCCCGCCGCACTGGGGAGGTTACCGGGTAATACCGGATTACATCGAATTCTGGCAGGGGAGGCCCAGCCGATTGCACGACCGGTTAGCGTATACGAAGGTAGGTGCAGAGTGGAAGATCGAGCGGCTTTCGCCTTAAAAGTTCATGAGTCCAGAGTTTAAAGTAGATCACTCTGGACTTTAAACTCTGAACTCTAGACTCTAGACTAATGTGCTTCTAAACTATTACTTCCTCTCGCTCATCGGAACGAAATCCCGCTTCGCTGCTCCGGTGTAGATCTGCCGTGGACGACCGATTGGTTCTTTGTTCACACGCATTTCTTTCCATTGCGCGATCCATCCCGGTAGGCGGCCGATCGCGAACATTACCGTAAACATATTGGTCGGAATTCCCAATGCGCGGTAGATGATGCCTGAATAGAAATCAACGTTTGGATAAAGCTTGCGCTGTACGAAGTAATCGTCCTCCAAAGCCGCTTTTTCAAGTTTCTGAGCGATTTCAAGCACCGGGTCGTTGATACCGAGCTTGTTCAACACATCGTCAGCCGCTTTTTTGATAATGCGAGCACGCGGGTCAAAGTTTTTATATACGCGGTGGCCAAAACCAAACAGACGGAAGCCGCTGCTTTTGTCTTTGGCCATATTGATGTATTTCTGGGTGTCGCCGCCGTCGGCCTTGATGGCTTCGAGCATTTCAATCACCTCCTGGTTGGCACCGCCGTGGAGCGGGCCCCACAATGCGCTGATACCGGAAGAAATAGATGAGAAAATGTTGGCATGTGACGATCCAACCAGTCTCACAGTCGATGTCGAGCAGTTTTGTTCGTGATCGGCGTGCAGGATCAGGAGTTTGTTCAATGCGGCCGAAACTACCGGGTCCACATTATATTTCGCTACCGGCAGCGAGAACATCATATTCAGGAAGTTCGAGCAGTAGTCGAGTTCATTTTGCGGATAATTGACCGGATGGCCTTGTGATTTTTTGTAAGACCACGTAGCGATCGTCGGCAGTTTCGCCAGTAAACGAATGATGTGTAATTGCGTTTCGGCTTCCGAATTCTGGGCGTTGGCGTCCGGGTAGAAAGCGCTCATCGCACTCACCAGCGACGACAACACGCCCATTGGATGCGCATTCACAGGAAAACCTTCGAAAATCTTCCGCATATCCTCATTTACGAGCGTATGCGTGCGGATTTCATGTTCAAATTCAGCGAATTGTTTTTCAGTGGGAAGCTCTCCGTAAATGAGCAGGTAAGCTACTTCAAGGAAAGAAGATTTTTCGGCCAGGTCCTCGATCGAGTAACCCCTGTAATTCAGAACGCCCTCTTCTCCGTCCAAAAATGTAATGGCGCTTTTGGTCGCACCGGTATTCTTGTAACCTGGATCAATCGTAATATACCCTGTCTGGTCACGTAATTTGGAAATATCTATCGCCTTTTCCTGCTCACTTCCTTCAATTATCGGGAACTCGTACTTTTTACCTTCAAGGGTCAATTCAGCTATTTGGGACATAGAAATAAGAATAAAATTAAAAGGGTTAATGACAAGGCAGGCCAATCGGTCAATTCAAGCCAAAGTTTTTCGTTAACAGCGATTTACTTGCCCAACAAATTAATTTTGTGTTAAATGGCTGCGGGTTTAACCATTTCCCGGTCCGACACAAGCCGCAATATCCTAAAAAACCGCGTACTTTCTATTATTATCCGTGGTTTATTTGTGAAAATTCAAGACAAGAGCAATAATATTTCACAATTTGAAGTATTTATGAGAATATTCTATTGCCACACTCCCTACTGACAACAGTTCGCCATTTTATTATCCATTTAAAGGGCTTCTGGGCCATTTTTTCCCTCTGTTAAGGTATTGTTAACCGGCTCTTTGACCAGTATCCGTTTGAAAAGATACCTGAGGTTCAACCCCGTCAATATTACCGGCAACAAATGCGCTCCGTAGATGAATGCTTTACCTGTGATCCGGTAAGAGAAGGATGAAAATGTTACAAACACATACATAAACCAGAATACCGCAATCCCAGTCAATATCAGATAGCTGAAAATAGCTGTCTTTTTTTGCGTAAACCTGTAAACCAGCTCACAAACAGCCAGTGACACACCTACCACGATCATCACCGTAAGCAGCGCCCGCGGGAAATTCCGGATGTAATGGTGCTTGTATACCAACACCCCGATTTTTCCGATCAGATTCGGATGCGCCAGCAGGTATGCATCCGTAACACTCAGTACCAGCAGCAACAAAAGGCTGCTCCATTTACGATTCATTTGTTTTGACGACGTTTTTTTGATGGTTTACACCTACATATTACCCGCATTACTGCTTTTAAATTCCCGGTAAAGGTGAATAATGACCCGGATTTTCTCTCTTTCCGGCCATTCGTCTGGTATCCAGTTGATTTTAAGGCCATCCTTTTCCATTTTCCTGAAAAAAGTCATTTGCCGCTTTGCGAAGCGGTGTATCTCAGTTTCCAGCTTCGCATGCATTTCTTCGTAGCTCAGCCGGCCGGTCAGGTATAAGGTAACGTATTTGTACTCCAACCCGTAATAAATCAAGGATTCAGGGGTAATACCTTGTTGGAGAAGGTTTTCCACTTCCTTTATTAAACCTTGCTTTAACCTGGCGGCAAGCCTGTTACTAATGCGCTCCCGCCGGGTTTCTACCGGTGGGTTCAGGCCGAATAGCATCGCCGGGTACGGAACAGACTCAGTGCCAAAGTCTATTTCCGCCTCGGGATGATCATGTAGAAATGCGGCTATTTCCAATGCGCGGATCAGCCTTTTGCGTGTGGAAACGTCCGCCAATGCATGGTATCGCGACTCCGAATTGTAAAATCTTGCCAAAAGCTCCTCGCTCGAAAGCGCTTCCAGCTCCGCACGCAGCGTTTCGTTGACCGGCACGGTGTCGTTGGCGTGGCCTTTCAACAATGCATATATGTAGAACCCGGTCCCGCCGCAAACAACAGGAATGCGACCGTTGCCAAGTATCTGGCGGTGTGAATCAGCAAAATCATGCTGAAAATCATTCACATTATATTTATCTCCGGCATCTCGGATATTGATCAGGTGATAGGGGATTGTAGTTCCATTGATGACGTACTCGTCAAGGTCTTTGCCGGTGCCGATGTCCATTTGCCGGTATACTTGCCGAGAATCGGCGCTGATGATCTCACCGCCGATCTCATGCGCTACACGCGTGGCAAGGTGCGTCTTCCCAGAGGCCGTCGGCCCGAGAATGACCAATAGCGGTGATTCAATACCCATCGACATGCAGAGGTTTAATGGCCCTGACGTATTTGATACTGCCCAGGTTGTACACTGTTAAATATTCGGCCGGTGATCGTTCAGTCGAATCAACGCTTTCCTGCTGTGCGCGGACTCTGAGCATACTTTGGACGTTGATAAAAACTTTTCGCGGTGGCATATTTCCTCTTTCTTCAAACCCCAGCCGTTGGTAGCTGCGTCCATCCGACCATTCCAGGTCGGCGTAGGTCATAATATCGTCCGGCAACTTTTCGCGGATGAATCCATTTAGCAACTTATCCAACGCGCCTACCACATTGGAACCAGGCAGGCTCGCAAAGCGAATCAGCTCATGTGAGCGGAACGGTTGGCCATTTTGTTCAAAAATACGCGCGTTACTGAATGTAGCCACCGCAACTAGCAGCTCATCTGCCGCTTCGTCAAAAGCAAAATCCTCCGGAAGTACCCGATAATAACGTTTGGGAAGGAATAAACCGTAACGGAATTTCGACATGACGCTGCCGTTCAGGTGATTGTCTTCCAGGAAACGGTCAGTTGTCGCATTGTCGATCCTGCGTACCTTCGTGAGGCGCGCGGGGATTTTTGCCGAAATGCCCAGCATCGCCGCTAATCTTGATTGTACAATATGCTGCTTCACCAACCAGTAGTCCTCAGAAAGTGCAATGCAGGTAATGCCCTTGTTACGAGTGTCTTGCAGTTGCTTGGTTAAAGAGTTTAACAAGGAAGTTGGATCGGTATTTTGCCAGAGATCCAGCCCGACGGGTATCACTTTCAAAACAGCGCCATGCGCACCGGCGACTTCCAGAACCGGCAACGCAGATTCCTTTTCATGCGTGGTATTGCATTGAAACGAAATGGAGGTCAGCCAGTTGGCAATTTGTTCTGAAAATGATGGTAATTCTGCCAATGGGAAGCGGGTAAATGAGCGGGCAAGTTAATGCGGGAATTATTGACAACAAAAAAACGCGCCGATGTGGCGCGTTTGCGTTTTCAAAGCTTTCCAGGAAATTACTTGCCGCCCAGCCCGAATATGATACCGACGTTGACACCGCCAAATTTAGATGTGGATTCAAAATCGATATTATCTACGCTGCCGGTTTCGGAGCTATGGTTTTTATTACCGAATACAAAATGGTAAATACCTTCTACCTGGATTCCCAGGTTTCCGAATGCAAACACAACCCCCGCTCTCGGCGCAGTACCGAAATTGCTGCGTGTCGAAGATTCCAGCACGGTTTCACCATTCCATTTTGCTTTGTATTTCGAAAAATACACCCCGGCGTCACCACCTATGTAGGGGCGGATGGCTCCGTCTGTAAAGAAATAGTCCAGCGTACCCGTTACCGGCATGAGCGTTCCTGTGCTGCTGAGCGTTTGTCCGGCCACTCGGTAATCACTTCCGTCGGCGTAGATTTTACCCGCCACCCCGATTGCAAACTGCGGTGAGGCAAATACCCGAAGGTTCACACCACCACCAGCTACTGTCTTGGAGTCTTCCACATTCGATTTTGCGATACCTCCCTGCAACCCCAGCGAGAACTGTGCGAAGCTGGCCGACGTCGCGGTTACGATAAGGGCGAAAACTGCCAGCGATAGGATTAGTTTCTTTTTCATGTTGATGTTTTGGTTTTGGTTGATAGTTTGGAAACTATATATCCATTATCAGTCCAACACGGAAAAATTTCATTGTGCAGGTCTTACTAAATTGTCATACAACTCATTACAGTGACAATTTATATTTATTGTGCTATTTCAAATGGCGTGTTTCTGTGCAAAATATTCCTCATCCTGACGGGCAGCCTCCCAACCGATCAGCGCCTTTTTGCGCAAACTGCCCCAGCGGTATTCACCCAGAATGCCTTCTTTGCGGATCACCCTGTGGCAGGGGATGATGTAAGCGATCGGGTTATCACCCACTGCCGAGCCTACTGCTCGAACGGCTTTTGGATGGCCGATCCGTTCGGCGATTTGCTGGTAGGTAGTTACGGCGCCCTGGGGAATACTGAGCAATGCTTCCCAAACTTTTAGCTGGAAATTCGTGCCTTGCACAAGTAGCGGTAGCTTTTCCAACGATTCATTCGCCGGACTGAAAATGCGTTGGACATAACCGGCAGTCAGTTGCTGATCGGCGCGGATGGTGGCGTAATGCCACTTTCGGGCCAGTTCGATCAGTTGGAAGTCGCGGGTGGCATCGTCCACAAACGCCATAGCGCAAATACCTCGCTCGGTGGCGGCAATGAAGCAATCGCCGAAGGGAGTCTGATGAAATCCATAATTGATGATCAGCCCTTTGCCTGAGCTTTTAAACTCCTGCGGGGTAACACCTTCGATCGAAATGAAATGGTCGTACACCCGGCTCTGGCTCGATAGCCCGGCCGACTCGGCCAATTCGGCCAGGTTGTTCGACTCCCTGATCCGGTCTTTCAGATATCCCGCCGTAATGTATTGCAGGAACCGTTTCGGACTGACGCCGGCCCATTCGGAAAACATGCGCTGGAAGTGAAACTGGCTGATGCTGACCTCGTCGGCAACTTCCGTGAGCGTTGGTTGTTCTTTTGCGTTGGCCACAATGTATTCGATGGCTTTCGCGATTTTGTCGTAGTTATAAGCTTGCTGGTCCATTGGATATTTTAATTTGTTGATACAAATTTGGCCGATGCGCTCCGGGTAGCCAACCCGAAACTTGCGCAAGTATTTGCACCAGTCACTAAGCCGACCTGGCACTGTTTATGTAGGCCGGTTTATATTCGCATCAGTTTTGAACTTCAACAACAGCATGTTCTCACGGCCATGAAATTACTTTTTGCCAGCCTCATTACCATCTTAGCAGCTCACAGCGCCCACTCGCAGAACTTCAAAGCCGAACTGCGGAAACTCAACGGGCAGATCGAAGCAGCCTATAAAAACCACAAGCTTACGTCCAACGAATATGCCAAACTGAAAAAAGAACGCAATGCGATCGGGCTGACGATCGATAAAGCGATGGCCGACGATATCCTGACACCTGACGAGAAGAACAAAATTCATTCGAAAATCGTCCGGTCGCGGAAGCGGCTCTCGAAATACAAGACGAACAGGGAGATCTATTAAAGAGAAATGGCTCCTGCATTGCGTGCGGGAGCCATTGGGAAAGGAGGTTCCGGATGGGTCAGTAATCTTTTTTGCCATCCTTTTTAGCCTTTTTTTCGGCTCTTTTTTCTTTCAGGGATTTAGTCGCCTCTTTTTTGTCGCTCCCCTTGTCCAGGTTTTTTCCTTTGGCCATGACTATTGGATTTTAGAGTTTTGTAATCTTTCAAATAACAGCAATAACCTGCGCATTTGTATCCCGAATGCGAAAATTATTGCTTTTGGGTGATCCTATCCATGATCAGGTTCGCCCGTGCGCCGGTATCGCCGCTGCTCGGGCTTTTGCCCTCGCCCCGCAATTCCTTGACGATCGATTCGATAAGCGGCTGCTGAACGTGCTGAGGGTAAGGTACGTGGAAGACCTCGATCCCCTCCGACGTTTCGACGTGGATATCGAATTTTTCAAAAAAAGAGAAGGTAATGCGGCCTTTGGAGCCGATGATCTGCGCCTGATCTTCGCGTTGATCCTTGTCAATGTTGAAACACCAGCTTCCCTTGCCCAAAATGCCCGATTCGAATTCGAAATTGGCTACCACGATATCGTCGGCCTCGTACAGGTGCGCCTGGTTGCGCGCGATGCCCGACGCGTGCCGAATGGGGCCGAAAATGAATTCGAGCAGGTCGAACTGGTGGGAAGCCAGGTCATGGAAATGTCCGCCACCCGAAATTTCAGGTTGCACACGCCAGCGTGGTTTTGGATCTGGCCCAACTTCCTCGTCGTATGGCTGCCATTGAAGGCAAATGTCCACAAAGCGAATATCCCCGATCACTTTTTTATCGATCAGCTCCTTTACTTTCAGGAAGTAATCTAGTGCACGACGGTAGTATGCTACAAAAACGGGCACGCCGGTACGCTTGCTTTCGGCATTAATGCGGTCGCATTCGGCGGCGGTACGGGCCATGGGCTTTTCGATGTAAACCGGCTTTCCTGCCTGCATTGCCCTGAAAGCCAGGCTTTCGTGGGCATCCGGCGGCGTGGCAATGTAGATCGCGTTAACATCCGGATCGTTGATGAGCGCTTCGGCATTGTCGTACCATTTGGGTACGCCATGGCGCCCGGCATAATCTTTTGCCAGCGCGCCATCGCGGCGCATCACTGCTATCAGCGAGGAATTAGGTACCTTACTGAATGCGGGGCCGCTTTTGACTTCGGTGACGTTGCCGCAGCCGATAATACCCCATTTTATCTGATCCATCGGACAGGTTTTATATTTTGAACTAATCAACCTGCATAATAATTATTTATAGACGGAAATCTACTTTAAAAGAGACAGCAACATTTAACAGGTACGCATGGAATCACAACCGAATAACCCGCTCCACGGAAAGACACTGGAAGCTATTTTAAATGAACTGGTGGACTATTATGGCTGGGAGCAAATGGGTTATCATGTAAACATCAATAGCTTTCAGCACGATCCGAGCGTAAAGTCGAGCCTCAAATTTTTGAGAAAAACGCCATGGGCACGTCAGAAAGTAGAGGAATTGTACCTGAAAATGCTGGAACGAAAGTAGGGGGCTGTTTGTAAAACCATTATTCACTTCAACAGATTGGATATTTATGGCTTTTGTAGATTATTATCAAATTCTCGGACTCGATAAAAATGCCGATGATAAGGCCATCAAGAATGCATACAGGAAACTGGCAAGAAAATACCACCCGGACTTAAACCCGAACGATAAGGAGGCACAGAAGAAGTTCCAGGAGCTGAATGAGGCCAACGAGGTGCTGAGCGACCCGGAAAAGCGGAAAAAGTACGACAAATACGGCAAGGATTGGCAGCACAGCGAGGAATTTGAGCGTGCGCGTCAGGCGCGAAGCCAGGCAGGAGGGCAGGAGGGACAGTGGTTCAGCGGCGGCAATGAAGGCTTTTCCGATTTCTTCGAATCGATGTTCGGTTCCGGCTTCGGCGGCGGTCGCCAGGCACGTTTCCGCGGGCAGGATTATCAGGCCGAGATCCATCTGGGCCTTCGCGACGCCTACGAAACACACAAGCAAACCTTGACCGTGAATGGCAAAAACATTCGCATTACCGTGCCCGCAGGCGTTGAAAATGGCCAGACGATCAAGATCGCTGGACATGGAGGCCCCGGAAGTAACGGAGGGCCGAACGGCGATCTTTACATTACTTTTTCAGTAGGTACCGATGAAAAGCTCAGAAGATCGGGCAATGATTTGCATTTGAAAGCAGAACTTGACCTTTATACTGCCGTACTCGGCGGCGAATTGATTGTCGAGACATTGAGCGGGAAGGTAAAACTTCCCATCAAACCGGAAACACAGAACGGCAGCGTTGTTCGTTTGAAAGGCAAGGGTTTTCCGGTTTACAAGCAGGACGGAAAGTTCGGTGACCTCTATGTGACATTCGATGTCAAGATACCGACTAACCTGACAGACCGGCAAAAAGAATTGTTTACAGAATTGTCTAAATCCTGAAAACGATATGGAAAATGACCAGTTGATTGCTATCGAAGTGTTCTGCACCCATTACGATGTGGAATATGCATTTGTAGAATCATTGCAGGAACATGATCTGATCGAGACGGTGGTTGTTGGCGATACCCGCTTTTTGCAGGTGCCACATCTGAGCCGAATCGAGCGTATTATCCGCTTTCACCGCGAACTCGACATTAATCTGGAAGGTATCGAGGCCATTCAGGGCTTGCTGAACCGCATTGAACACCTCGACCGGGAGATCGCTACGCTTCGCAACCGGCTACGGTTTTACGAGCCGGGATTATAATAAATCATGCATTGCCGGATAACCGGTTATCTTTGCAATCCCATTAAAACGAAAGGCAGGCCGGCACCGGTCTGCCTCATTATTTGCCTATGAAATTTGAAGATTACCCTATTGCTGAGGAGATCAAGCGAAGTCTGGAAGCCGCCGGGTTTAAAAAACCTACGGATATTCAGTTCAAAGCTATTCCGGCGGTGATGAAAGGGGAAGATGTGTTAGCCATTGCGCAGACAGGTACCGGTAAAACGGCGGCTTTTGCGATTCCGGTGGTTGATAAACTGCATAAACAGAAGTCGTCGAGCCGTTCCGAAGGCATTAAATGTGTGGTAATGGTACCTACACGTGAGCTGGCGATTCAGATCGCCGAGGTGTTTGCCAGTATTTCAAAATATACCAAAGTAAAGACATTCAGCGTCTTCGGTGGGGTAGAGCAGGGGCCGCAGATCGCGAAACTTGAAAAAGGAATCGATATTCTTGTCTCGACGCCTGGCCGGATGTTCGATCTGGTGAGCCAGGGCCACATTAAGCTCGACCGCGTGGATACCCTCATCCTCGACGAAGCCGATCATATGCTCGACCTGGGTTTTATCAAAGACATTCAGGACCTGATCCGGCATTTACCAAAAAGGAGACAAACGCTGTTTTTCTCGGCGACCATTGACGAAAAGATCAAGAAACTGGCCTATTCGCTCGTGCGGAACGCGATACGCATTCAGATTTCCCCAAAAAATCCGGTAGCGAAGAACATCGATCACTCCGTTGCCTTTGTGGCGATGGACGACAAGCGGTTCTTTCTGGAACGCGTCATCAAGCAGAATGTCGACAAAAAGATCCTCGTGTTCGTACGTACGAAGGTGCGCGCGGAACGTGTGTACAATGCGCTGGAACGTATGGAGATCAAAAGTCTGACCATTCACGGCGACAAGGAGCAGGCCGACCGGCTTGTTGCGATGAACGAATTCAAGAAAGGCAATGTGAAAGTACTGATCGCTACGGACGTAAGTGCGCGGGGTATCGACATCCCCAGCGTGGACTACGTGATCAATTACGATTTACCTGAGCAACCCGAGAATTACGTTCACCGTGTAGGCCGTACCGGTCGTGGGACGCAGAAGGGTATTGCTGTTTCATTTTGCAGCGAAGAAGAGAAGCCGGTACTTGAGCAGATCCAACAGTATCTCGATAAACCCATTGCGATACTGAAACTAAGCGCGGACGAATACGCCCAAACGCTCGAATTCACCACTGATGCGCCTGATGATCTGGGAGCGTTGATGCGCGAAATCCAGGAGTTTGAGACGCGGCAAAAGAAGAAAGGTAGAAAATAAGGCAAGAAAAAAGGCTTTCAGGATCGCTCCCGAAAGCCTTTTTTAATGGATGATTGCTTATTCTTCAAATTTGTCCGCCAGGATCTGTCCGCGGATTTCCCCGTATGGATACAGTTCAGTAGGGATATTAATGTACATCATACCTACGATGAGCTGAGTTTGCTGTTCGTTGTTCAATTTAACCGAACCCTGAACCTGTGTCGTGGTATTTTCACTTAGCGTCTTAATGATCGGGCCTCTTTCCCATGCAGGGTTAGCCACATTAAGGGTCACCGAAGTCGGTACGATGTTCTGGAAATTGATATTGTATTTCAATTCCATGGTGTTTTTGTTGTATTCAAACACCCCTGTGCCTTGTGCCGATGAAGTAGCCTTTGGAACGGTTGGGCTACTATTGATTACAGCTGAGAACTTCACAATGTCATCTTTGTGAGGCCCTTCCTCTTTACAGGAAGTTACAAATCCTAACATTAAAACCCCCGCGATTAATAGTAAAAAACGTTTCATTGGCTTTTTCATACATTTTAAATTTAAAAATTTAACTCCTAAATATACATACAAACTTAAATGCTGCAAAAATGATACCAGTTTGCTGTCATATATTCCAAAGATCACTTTTCCGGATATAAACGATCCGATTGTTCCAGATAACCCTGTTCCAGTGGTCGACAGAACCGATTATCGTCAGTTTATGCCCTTTTCCCACCTTTTCAACGACCCCCGCAGCCGATGACGGTTCATCGCGCAGGAAAGTATTCTCATTCACTATAATGCACGTTTGATAAAGCGAAGGCACATTTAGTATTCCCAGCAACGCCAGCAGATAAACAATAATTGAAATCTTGTGAATCTGCAAAATAGGCTCCTTCCTACGTGTCTTTGTAACCATTATGACAACTATATAGGTGCCCAAAGTTAGAAGCAATATTGGAATGTAATCACCATATTTTCGATAAAATATTATGAAATAGTTGTAATCGTCGAATTCATAGCCACTTAGATTCTGCTCCTTCGCAAGTTTGTCCATTTTTTCAAAAAGATGCCTTGACGGTTGGACCAGGGCCAGTTTGCTAAGGAAAAAAAGGCAGTCGGTATAATTGTTGGTCTTTTCGGCCAGGAAGGCAAGCTTCAAAAGCAAAGCCCGGCTATTTTTTTCGGTGAGGCTGAAATTTTTTTTGTAGAGCGTTTGGGCCTCGGGGTATCTGGCGATAGCGAACAGAGAATCAGCCGTTTTGAGCTCCTTTTGGTTAGCACAGAAGGCAGGGCCCGACGCAAAAAGGGCCAGGGACAACAACGAAAAAAACAGGTTTTTCTTGTAGGGTACTTGCATTATACTTTAAAGAATTCTACTTTTGCATCGCAATTACGGAAAAGGCCACGGCTAATCCAAGGCTGCAAAACTTCGAAAGCGGAAATAGGAAGTAGAAAATGATTCCGTAGCTCAGCTGGTAGAGCAATACACTTTTAATGTATGGGTCCTGGGTTCGAATCCCAGCGGGATCACTTAAAGCGCCTCAAAAGGCGCTTTTTTCGTTTAAAAACGTCATTTTTTCACTGTTTTCGAAGATAAGCATATCATTCTGATTCAATCCAGATCAAAGCATTCGGTAACCTATTCGGTAACCTGCTTTGCTTACTAAATTAGGTTACCGAATGGACATGTTTGACAGAGGCGATTTTGACCAAGGTTTCTCAAACATCAATGTTTCTTTAACCTTAAACTGTGAGGACGATGAATTTCAAACAGAACCTGACTGTACTCTTCTGGCTGTACAGACAAAAAGCGAAAGCAGACGGCAAAGCTCCTATTTATGCCAGAATCACAATTGACGGTAAGTACACCGAAATCTCAACAGGCAAGAAAGTAAATCCGACATCCTGGGACTTGGATGCTAAACAGGTCACTGGCTCAGGATTGGAAGTAAAGCTGGCTAATCAGAAATTAGCTCAGTTGCAAACAGACGTCGAACGGATTTTCAACGGCCTTCAAACGCAGTTCCCCGAGGTCACCCCGGCGATGGTCAAGAACGTCTACCTGGGTAAACCTGCGGTCGAGCAGCCTAAAGTAGCCAAGCCCGCTGCCAAGAACGAGCAAACCGTGCTGGAAGTCTTCGACGAGTTCATCACAAAATTTGAGAAGCGGGTAGAACGGGAGAATGCTTCGTTTGAGACCTTGAAGCACTGGCGCAGCACCAAGAAGAAGGTGGCCGGTTTCATCAAATATCATTTCGATCGCGAGGATGTTTACTTTTCTTCTCTTCCAGACACTTTTGCCGAAGATTTGTACGATTATTTAACGCTTCACGTCGCGAAACCGCTGGCTGAGGTAACTGCTCGCAAGGAGGTGAAATGGGTGCGTCAGATCGTCAAAATTGGCGTTAAAAAGAAATTTATCGCTTCCAACCCGATGGAAGGCTTCAAGTGTTCTGGCGGCGATGTGGAGGTAATCCCGCTGGAATTTTGGCAGGTGGAGAAAATCCAGCAAAAGCAGTTCAGCGTTGACCGGATTTCTGAGGTTAGGGATGCATTCATTTTTCAGTGCTTTACCGGTTTCGCATATCAGGATATTTATGACCTCAGTCCGGAAAACGTCGTTCTGGTCGGGCCTAAGAAAGAACGCTGGCTTGTCAAGCACAGAGGTAAGACAGAAGTGGGCGAAATGGTACCCATTCTGCCAATCGTTGACGAGCTGATATCCAAATACCAAGACCACCCTTACTGTATTGCCAATCGCAAGTTGATCCCTGTCAACAGTAATTACCGCTACAACGTATACCTAAAGGACATTGCTCAGCTTTGTGAAATCCGGGATGTTAGTGGAAATATCAGAAGGTTGGATACACACGACGCTCGGCATTTCTTTGCAGATATGATGCTCAACAATGGCGTTCCTCTGGAAGATGTCAGCAAAATGTTAGGCCACCGAAGCATCAGAACAACGATGCGCTACTGCCGAGTCAGAAAGTCAAGGATCAGCGCGAATGTTGCACTGGTGAGGAACAAGTTGTTTACCAAGGCAGGTAAGCTCCGGCAAGCCTCATAACTGTCAATGGCGTTCTTGTGCGGTCGGACCTAGAAAGTCGGCCGCACCTACGGAATGTTGAGTTCATGGCCAGGAAATATGTAAATTCTAACAAACTACTGGTCATTTGCAAGAGACCGAAATTTTCCATCTAATTATAGACCGCTCCGTTAAAAGTATACCTGTCGGTTTATGTTGTCCAATGTCGCCAAAGTCAGGAAGAAGCTGGCAAGCCAAGAGGCAGAAAGCAGAAAGAGGCACAAGCGGAAAGTGACGCCTAAAATTTCTGCCAACGAAGAAGGTTCTACTGGGGCAAAAGCCAGGATCAAGTTATATACAAATTAGGCGATTTTGCTTACCGACACTCTCATACATATTTACATCAATTTGAGTAAATTCTAATATTCTTCTCGATTTGAATCTATCTTGGAGCTGGTGCTATTTTCAGAAGTGGCAGTTGAAAAACTTGCATAAGAAAACTGGGGTGGTTCGTATTTGCAGCTCTTCCTACCGTTGTCGCCACAGAAATACCAAATTCTGGATTTTCATAAAATGTCAGGACTGACAGACCATTATCGTAATCCTGGGATTTTGTTTTTTTGAAGCTATTGATCTTTAAATCAGTTTTAAAGCTATTGTATACTGCAACGTCATTGGTCGTATAGTCAACCGAAATCTCTTTGAAGTTTGGCCTCCAATAAATAGTTGTTAAACGATATCCTATTGATTCATACCTACCTATAGTTTGCCTTGTAAAATAGTATGTTTTTGCAACTTTGTCCTCTGGCATCTTCTGAGTTATGACTTTATTAAATTTGAACCCCCTGCTTGTCACATCAGTCTCGAAATCGTCGTAATCAATGATAGTAAAGTCGTTCATGTCCTTCAAACTGAAAAATTTTTGCGTCTGAGATATACTTGGAATATTGTATAGAACTATCATTAAAATGAACCGGATCATCAATTTTAGCGATTAAATATATTCAAAATGGACAAGTCATATTTATTGCGGACACGTGAGCAAGGACAAAGTGCATTCAAGTTTTCCCATCAAGACCTGCTGTTAGTTCTTTGATCAACTTATTGACTAAGTCTTTTTTGAAGGCTGTATTAACTTCCGGATCGTTTTTGTATTCGCGTACTGCCTTGATGTTTATGTATTCGTTTAATGTAGACAATTTTTCCTTTGTCTTTTTCTCGAAGTCATCATGATATTTACCGAACACTATATGATAGTGGACACTCATCGTGTCATAAGCGATCAGATATAATTTATACTCGTCGCTCGGAAAAGATTTATCCTTCTCGAGATTGCCATCTACGTTCTGATATATGCCATCAACAACTTGATATAAGTAATCAATATCAATGCTCTCATTTCTAAGGTTTCTACTTAACGTCACAGACATAACAAACACAATTAACTCCCTCTCATTGGCAAATAATGTGGAGTTATTTTTCGATAGAAACTTATAAAGAAAAATGATTTTATCAATCATAAGGTGATCAGGGTCAGTGTCCTGCCCATTGATCTTCATAGAGATCAGATTGATCAATCCTTTAAAAATCCCCATGTTATTTTCGTTTTAGCTATTTCCAAACAAGTTACTCAATTGATTATACGTTCTTACTCGCATATCCCGACAGTGCACTACAACGTAGTGAGTTATTTAACATAATGTAAATTTATAAAATGTTTCATGCATATTATTTACTATATTTTATACTTCGACTTACTTGCTATTAAGTTCGTATAGATATTCGAACAATGTTGCCTTGTCGCTATCGGTTTCTAAAGGGAAATACTGTGAATGTTGATATTTTCTTGCGGGCGCTTGCGTAGAATATAGACGTACCCCGATTTCCTCAGTGTTTACTTCCATAGCAGAATATTCAAAAGCGATTTTATATAATTCGTTATACGAAATAAAATCTTTTGATGGAAATGTTTCTTTATATTCAATATTCAAATTTGGCCTGAAATATTTAATTAATGACGCTTCATAAACAGTTACCTCCTGGCCCTTGCTTAATCTGTTTTTTGACTTCGTAAGGATCTGTTTTAAATTTTCAGTTGTTGGAGCTACTGTCTTTGAATCTGATAAAGCGAACGAGGTTTTTATGTCGCTTGTATCAACTGTGAGCCCGATTATAATTACTTCTTCATTGCTGCCTAGTTTTAATATGTCAAGGGCAATTTTCTGTACTTTCTCGTGATTTGACAAACGGTAATCAATAGTCCTTTGTTTATTTCGCCCGAAAGCTTGACCAACGTATAACACTTCTAAATCAGAAGCTAGACCATCGTTTTCTCCTTTGCTTTTAAGATCGCCATTGTAAGAATGAAGTAGATTGATTAGTTTGTAGTCATCTACTAAAATCCTGTGAGAATCATTTACGGTAATTCGGTACTGCCCATCAGACCAGGAATCAATAAAATAGATGCTTTGATTAGAAAATGTTAAGTTAACTTTTTCGTGTTGATCATTTAAATAATATAAGACAATTTCGTTTTTGCCTTCTTTCCGTTCGCAGCTTTTAAAGTATATTTTCTTTCTTTTACAAACTAAGTAAATGTGAAATTTGTTTTCTGCAATGACTCTTCTGAATTCAGGAGAGTTGAGCTGACCAGGTTCGAATATTATGGATTTTTTTGAATATAAATTTAGTCCTAAGTCCCACTTCATAAATTATTGATTTTTTGATACAGTATTAAGTTCACATACTTACATCGCATAGGTTGATTGTGGTTATTCACACTGTACGATCTTTGACAAGCGAACACTCTTACTTGTCTAGTTAATGCTACTTCACATAGAAAATACTCTGATTGTTCGCTGAATACAAAAAGCCATAAAATCCGCCTGATGTTGATTTTATTGGTGGTGACCACGGCCTTAATTGACCCTCGCCAAGGTTGATTGTTTTTCTTTCTTGAACCTCTCCATTACTGGTAAATTTGATTAAGTTATTTGCTCCAAGATTGCCAAACATTATAAATCCACCTTGATCAGATTGTAGTAATGTGGCATCCGATCCTTCTACCTCTTTTTCCCAGATTTTTCGTCCTGAGCTGTTTAGCTTTCTGTATCCTACTCCGGTTGGATAGCTTTGTTTTTCTATAATGATTGATCCGTCTGCTAATACGATCATTTGGCTATATGTATCGGCGGGTTGTATTCTATCCCATTCTATATCACCTGATTTGTTGATCTTCACAAGCCATCTATCATAATCACCTTCCACATCTTCGGTTTTGTCTAGGGAAATTTTCGAGTTCGATACGCAATTGAGCAAATATCCTCCATCAGGAGTAACTGTGATGTTGTTTATGTATTCGGCATCACTTCCACCGATTGTCTTGTCCCATTGCTTGTTACCCTGCGCGTCGACTTTGACTATCCAGATGTCATAGGCGGTGTTGGTGTCGTTTGAATTGGAGTTTTTCGGTGGGCTTGACTTATTGTTGCCTACCCTGGTGTTTGACGTCCCTGCAAGAATGTATCCGCCATCTGAGGCACTTATTACTTTTCTCAGGTTGTCCTGCGGAAACATCATACTAGAATTTGGAACTCCATAGAATTCCTTTTCCCATATTTTCTCTCCGGTGTTTGAAATTTTCAACAGCCCATACCTTTTAGCGTTCGAGTTTGTACCTAGAATATATCCTCCATCACCTGCAGTTAGTATCGATACCGTATATCTAGAATCTTGCCAATCAAGCGATTTTTTCCAAAGGAGCTGTCCGTTTGCATTAAGGCTAATAATTTGTTTTGAGTACCAACCATTTATCGCAGCGATACAGCCTCCATTTACAGACTCGGTTAAATGGAAGTCGATACTATCTTGAAACTGTCCAATATCGGTTATCCATTGCCGTGTATACGATTCAATTTTGATGTTTTCAGTCCTTGTTAATGTGACTGTTTTATTACAAACAGTTTCTACTACGACTGTTACCCTAAATTCGCCACTCTTCGAAAAGTTTTGCGTTACTTTGGTTTTACTGTCTGTTTCAATTTGGACCGTCTTTTCGTCGCTAATAATTGTCCATGCTACCTTACCGATCGATGCGCTATCGGTGCCGATAAGTTCAAAGCTCACGTCCTGCCCCGAAATATGTTGTATTTTAACCTCAGTTGGCGTAAGGCATTGATTTTGAGGGTCTACTTGACTGTTTTTTTTCTTGCATGCTGCAACGAATACGAAAATAACAAGTAGTATGGGAAAGGTTCTCATGTAGCTATTATGGAAAGAGTTGGGTCTCGAGTCTCAAAGGTAACGCTTTCTTAATTAACACGGTAAACGTGCTTGTCGCTGCTTTCACTTGGCATTATTTAGTAGCATAATGCTAATTAACGCGACTAACGCTCACATTTACTAATCTCGAAATTCGTTATCTTAGGCTAGGTATCCACTGGCAGCACGTTGAGAAAGATCTGAGCTTTGAAGGATTTTAATTATTCAAGTGATTGAGTCCCCAGGGACAAATCTTCTCCTTTCCGAAAATATTCTCATCAACAATGTCCGAGGCTTTCAGAACAGTCCATGTTTTTAATCTGCTAACATCATCTCGCGCGCTTCTATTAATTCCTCCTTTCTTTCATATTGGTCCAACGCCTCTGGATTCAGCGTATGTGATATGATCCGGATTAGTCTCCGTCTTAAAATACACTTCATGTACCCAGTAATTAACTGCCCGGCCGTGCCATGGCCGATCATCTGGTAATGCCATTTGACTTCTCCGGATCCGTATTCTACCATACCAGAAATTGAGGTTTCGATTGAAACTCTCATCAGCTAGCCCAACTATTTCGCTCTTGGAACGATCTGATCCGCGGGCGTGATCTCCATTCATACTTCCGTCCGGTAGGAGCCATAGGCCACAAAGATAACTCTTGCTCGGTTCTATCAGCCCAAGCGCGCTGAAGGCGACTGAATTTTCCTAGGTGGGCGAAGTGGGCTTTGTCGGTTTCGTATTGATTTTCAAGCGAATACTCAACTCACTGTGAACAGCTATATTTAGAGCAGATTCTGAAAGACGAGATCATCCAACATAAACATTTGAACTCGAGAGCGGCCTCGATACTCATACACCAGATGGATAAGTCCCAATGTCAGCTTACATTACAAGTTGGGCCCACTATGTCGTTTGCAAGAGCTCTTGCAAGTGTTTCTCAAAACCAGAATTTTTGGGATCTTAATCTCCAGGCGCGAAGTAGCGCTCGGTTTTGGAGCATGGGAGATGAGCAGGTTTAGTAACAGCATCAATACGAGTCGCCCCTTACGTTAAGGTGAGTTCGAGAACGCTCTCAGCTAAATCAATCGTATTCAGGACGCTGACAGCCTACCACCTTTTGTATAAATACACCGAATCAAGCTTCTATTTCCTACTGTTCCAGCGCGCTATTTACGCGAATTATAGGTATCGAGTCCGGCCCCAGAAACTGCTGACAGTGCGTTCTTTTTAGACAAATTGTAGGTTATCCCGAAAAACATCTTTCCCTCAAATCGTTGGTAATACGGAATATTGAATGATGAATAGGAAATGTCCTTTGATTTCACAATGATGTTATTTCCATCAGAGATGAAATTGTTTGCTGACAAATCCAGACGCTTTACCAGGCCAAACGCACATCCGGCATGCAAGATAATACGCTCTGACTTACCGAGGTGAACTGCGACAGATGCTAGTGCTTGTAATGACTTATTACCGGCGTAGGCAACGCCAAAGCTCAGGCCGCCGTTGACCCATTTTTCTCCATTTCGCCTAACAATATTAACCATTCCGCCAAACGCAAAATCCGCCCGTCCAGCATTTTGGCGTTTGATTTGAATGCTATCCACCCCAGATGTGTCGGTAGAAATCAGGACCTTATTAAATACGTCGTCGAGAAGTCGACTACCAAAGAATCCCACACTGAAATCAACCTTCAGGCCACCCTTTAGCCAGTATTCGTAGACATATTCGGAGACCTTGATGTCCTTGCTGGCAACCTCTTCACGCCTTATGACAAACCTTAAAACATCACAGTTGCCAAAATTGGCCGTTGTTGGCATCAAGTTTTCACTCGTGGTTGATTTCTGTACAGTGCCCAGGCTTGTCAATATTTTGTTAAGCAGGATGGAGTTCTTATTAACATTTGTCGCGATCTTTTCGTAGAGAGCGACATTGACGTCGAGATAGCTCATCAGCATTTGCATATCTGCGTCGGTTTGCCGGACATAGATTAGAAAGTCGCGCAGTTTTTGAGTTTTAACATTGATTCGATGAAGCATTGTCGAGTCAATTGAATTCAATGCCAGTACTTCGTTATGAAAGGTTGCGTATTTTACCGCATGGTCCTGCACAAGCATTCCTATATTGGTAGCAACCAGCAACACGTAATCCTGATAGATTTGAAATCGCTTTTCAAGTATTTGCTCGCGAAGCGAGCTCAAGCTCTCCTCTACCGAAATACCGTGATATTCTCCCACCGCTGGGCGCTCCCAATCCAGCTTGTATTTCTTTTCCAGTTCAAGAAAGTGCTTATTTTGGAGACCATTCTTCATGTCATGTGGCTGTGCACTGATATGAGCCAAGAAGTTTTCCAGAGTATCGAAATCGCTGTATCTGTTTTTGAAATCATTTGCAAACTCTTGTTTAGCCACGTCTATCGAATAGTATAAGGTAGCAGTGTCGGCAACCGTCGACATCAATCGTCGGATAATTGCATTGTCTAAATTAAGGATGGGCAACTTGCGGATGTAGGCGATGTAATCCTGAATTTGAATGGAGCGATCAAAACTATGCCCACGTAAGCGTTCGCTTAGTTTACGATACTTCTCATTGCTGACAATGAACAAACTATCAAGATATCTTCGCTTTCTAATTACCTCAATGGCGGCCTTTTCCTCAGCAGCAGCCATTTCCTTTTCCCTTTCTTTTTCAGTTTTTTCTTTCGTTTCTGCCCCAGTGTTCGTTTTTTGATCCAACTTAACGTCGTGATGCCCGTGCGCAACAACAGATTTTGGAGGGGAATATTTCGTAATGCGTGCTAGATCCATGTATAGTCCTTGCAAAGCCTTACTGACTTTCCTAAGGGAATCCGCAGTAGCAACCCTTTTTGCGTTGAACTCTGCTAATTTCTTCCGAATCTGACTCTTCGTTGTATCGGTTGAGAAAATATCGGGGATGACAATATCGGGATTAACAACGCCATTACCACTAATCGTCTTCGACTCCTCAGAGTCTATCGTAGTTGCGTCAGTAAAATGAGAAATTACTACGTTGTTGACTGTATAGCGATATTTAAGAGGGTTAATGTCGGTGACACGAAAAATTGTTGTCGCATCAAATTTCCCATTCCCGCCCGTTATCTTGGATTTGCTAGGAATCGTTCCATGCAAGCGAAGGTCCGATGTTGATAAGCGATATTCGGCCGACGAAGTTGTCTGAGCAAACGATGCTTGACCAAGGGTCGCCAAAATAATAACGATGAGATATTTCATGATAAAGTCAGGGAATATTAGTGCAGTGTTTTCCATTAAAATTTATCGAATTATTCTAATAACTCATTGGTTACAAGAGGCTAAGTTATTATTCGGCAAAGAATAATCTTTCCAATATCTCGACTCGGGCCATGCAAAGGCGGCCCTCTGGCGATGCTATAATTACGGTTCACCGTACGTATCAGCGATTCGTTATAATTTCATTTTGTACCACCAAAGTGTAATTCTATGTGGCCGATTCCAATGTTAGGATGATATATTGGCGAACCTATCGGTGAGTACAGAAAGATGATCGGATTAGTAGCACGGGATGCGGTATAGATAATATCTATTGACGCTAGAGTCCGATCTATTTGATTGGACTTTGAATGCACTTAATTCCGTCAATCAGGAAAAGGACAATGTAGTGAATAATCGATAGTCACATATTTGTGGGATTTCTCACATAATGCCAGCCTCCGAGGGGCCGCCGATCTATCTTAAACTGCTTCCAGTTGAGAAGGCGTTACTCGATCGGTTGAAAGAGGCAAAGTGATCAACGCTTCCAAATTTATCCACGATGCATTGCCTGTTTCAATTTTATCCGCCAATAGCTCCGCCCGACCACCTGGCAAAAAATATAAAATTTATACACGTACCAGGACTGCGGTGGATGCGGATGCATCCGCATCCAAAAGTCGCGCTCTGTGTCATCGAGTTTTTTAAGAATGCGCCGGCTTTCAACCAGATAACTCATCAACGTTGCTGGTTAAGCCTGGACACACGCATTAGATCAATCTAGGAGTTGTTCCGATATCCCAACGGATACCTGAAGTCGACTGAAAGTTAAACTTAGGTGGCTATTGGTAAAATATCCATGTCCAGGCCAACCGTTTCCAGTTTTTAATGAGTTGGCCCGTAGAGTTTGCCCATCTCTTCACTGTACAGTGATCGAAAAATTTGCCAGCTTCATTGACCGTAGACCCATGTTGCAGAAAATAAATCCTGACGCGAGTTTCGTCAGGGGGGCATTGACTTCCAAGGCCTAATGAAGATAGCTTCTTCTTCATTTGACCGGATGAGTTTTGAACTTTTCAAACATTTTATCGATGTCTGCCCGGTCGTAATAAATCACACCGCCAATCCGCATAAAGCCAAGTTGGCGGCTTGCGCGCATAGCATGTAGTTTTCCGGGCGATACGTCAAGTAACTTTCGTACTTCTCGAGATTTGAGCCATTGTTTGGATGGCAAAGCAACTCCGCCTGCAAACAAGCGTCTCATTTCTGAGAGCACTTGCTCTTTAAATCTTTCCAAATCCGCTAATGTAACTAGTTGATGCGTGAACAACGCTGAATTCTCCTCTGATTGCTTGCCCTTCTTTTCCATTGCTTTTATTTTGCGTTACCAATCAAAAACATCCATTACCATGTACAATCGATGTTTTTGACCGGAAAATAATGAGCAGCATTTGATACTTTTTTCCTCTTTTTCCCAGCGGAACAAAAAGAATGAAAGGCAGTTGGATGCCGGAGACATCGAACTGCCTTTGGGGTTTAATAATCCGCGAATACATGACCTTCGTATTCACTGTAACCTTCTAAAAATAAATCTTTCGCGAAGGCTTCATAGTCGAAATACCTTTGGAGATTCGCTGGCACGCCTGACAGCAGCCCGGTCTCTTCGACGTATTGGTAGGCATATTCAAGTTCTGGATCTTTCATCGATCCGCCAAAGAATCCGCGGTAGCTGTCTTGGAAACTTTCGATTTGATCTTCCATCTCGTATCCGTTGGACGGCCAGTAGTTGATCTGCTTGCAGTAAATCTCGAATGCTTCGGCAGTCTCATCGTCCATTTCACCGGCAGCCTCAAAGTAGGCAAACGCATCTTTATGAAGACTGCATTCAGATATCAAAAAATCCGGGATATTTCCCCAGTCCTGGAACATTAGCTCAGGGTCTAGCTCATTCCGGTGGAATTCAAAGCAGTCTTGAAGAAATTCTTTAAGATTCGCATAGTCAGTCAGATCAAACCACTTACCGAAGAGCGACCCACTGTTGTACTGACCGTAGGTTCCCACGTAGATTCTTGGAGCATTTTCGAGATTTCTCATGATTGAAAGGCATTTAAATAGCTTAGGCCCTGCACTGTGCTCAGGGCAATCGCTGCCTTCCACTCAATGAAAAAATGACGGGGCTTGTCCCCTTGGTTGCAAGCCCATCTGGCGGTTTAAGGTGCGGCTGGCTAAGGCGGGTTCAGCTAAAAAGGCGGATGACGAAGTGCAGGCTTGCAACCGTCATTTTTTACTTTGTAAATTTCGTTTGCACTGAACGCATCCTCTAGTGACTCTTATCGGCAATCCAAACAAACTACTAAAGGCATTGTATTCACCTCCACCACTAAAATCCAATTGCAGTCACTCGCTCGTCGAACACCGCTTCGGCTAAATCCAGCAGGCTAAAGACCCGTGCAGAGATTAAATTATGATCCTGCTCGCTGACTTGATAATGCTGATTGTATCTGGTCTCTAAGTACGCGTCTTCCAAAAGCTGCAATAGCCTTTCTTCATCCGACGAACCCCCAGGAAAGATTTCATTTAACTGAGGCGCTAACCTATGGTTGAACCTTTTAAGTGATCTGATGGAATGGGTGCGCCGTTCGCTTCCATAAAGTGCGATAGCGGTAGTGCGAAATGTAGTTTCAGTAGCTTGCTGAAGCATAAACATCGATAGCGCGTGCTCACTTACCCGCTGGTAGTACGCTGCTCCCTCAAAGAACTTTCGGGCTTTGCTCATTCCGATTGTAAAGCCATGCCTTGACTGCTCAATCAATCGTTCGAACGTTTCGGGAAGTACTTTCGGCAATGGTGAAGAGTTCCTTTGGTAAACTAGGTTGTCGGTGGTGCAGGCCAAAGAGAAATACACGTGTCCGCTGGTAAGCGCCTGATGAATATCAGACAATTTGTGAACCGAGCAGCAAAGCTTTTCATCACTGGTACTGAATAACTCAACGATGGACTGATGCTCTTTGAAGCTCTTTTGATTATCATCGGCAAACACAATCAGCAGATCCTTGTACGGCTTTTGATCCGTTGATTGAGGCGCGGGATGCTTGACCTCAAATATCAGAAGTGGGTCGAGTGCTGCAATTAGTAATTCTATGATGGCTTTGCTCCCCGCCAGTTTCCCAAGGCGGCGTTTCTGATACGGAACCCCCTGGTCGTGTCTTGAAATCAGGTAAACGGCTTCGAGAAGCGATTCCAATAACTCGTACTGGATGATTTCAGCACATTCGCCAGTCGCTTCGCAAATACTCACTTTGCTTAATCCATACTCCACCCAGTCTTCCAGAATCTCTTGCCACTGGTCATAGCTGTAAATCCCAAAAACACGCTTGATAGCCAAAAGCGGCTGCTCCGTTTCAGCGAGCGACAACCGACGGATCATGCCTCCATGTCGGTCGTTGAGCTCCCGGACATCACGCATATACTGCCGATCAGCTTCAATTTGCGCAGGACTGAAAGGATGAAAATCGCCCGCATGCAGATCAGTTCCATCATCTTCGGCAACATCTAATAGCAGTCTACATGCCAAAATAATCTTTTGCAAATGCCTTTCTAGGCAAAGCACCGTAGATGGATCACCCAGAAATGAAAAAGGTTTCTCTGTCGTCACTGCTTTCAAAAATTGCCACAGTTCGACACGCATGTAGTCCAGATCGGTCGCATGAAAGAATTCTGCGACCAGATCGCGGGCCTCAGCAAGCTTCTGTTCGCTCGAATCCCGATTGCCGTTTGTTGTTAAGTTTACAGTCTCCATAGGCTTCTCTTTTTTTGACAAAAAAGAGGCAGCGGGTGAACGTGCCGAACCACTGCAAGTTGTATCCTACCAAAGAACAGTGGTAAAACACTTCGCACCCATTGTTGATCTTAGCGTAGATATTTCCTTTATTTGTAACCATGAGCACAGCAACAAAGCCAAACCACATAGGCCACAAGATTGGCCGTATTCGTGAACTCCGCGGTCTGAAGCAGGAGTTTGTTGCCCACGAATTGAAGGTGAGTCAGCAGACAATATCAAAGATTGAACAAAGTGAGGTTGTCGATGAGCAAATGCTTGAACAGATCGCCAGCATACTAGGAGTTTCGCCAGAAGGCATCAAAAACTTCAGTGAAGAGGCTGTGTTCAATATCATCTCTAACACTTTCAACAATACCAGTAGTGATAGTTCCACGCTTATAGCTAGTTCCCTAAACTATCAGCCGACTTTCAACACTATTGAAAAGATCGTAGAATTGTATGAGCGTTTGCTTCAAAGTGAGCGAGAAAAAATAGAACTTCTAAAAAATAGGTAATAGCAAAAAAGCCGCAGGATTGCGGCTTTTTTCGTTTTGTGATTGATCTTTTGATAAATCGAATTCTACGGCGTCTATACGCGTGGCTTCCTACCACGAGGTTTTCCTGTGTATTCAGGCTTGGGTGCCTCGGTTTTAATAGCCAGCTCAAATCCTTTCGTGGCTTGATCAAAGTCAAATGTCGAGATTTTGAAAATCAGCTTTTCACTTTCAAAGTTGACATTCCCTTTCTTCAAAATGATCGCAAGTGGAATTACATGGCCTCGACCACTTTTCTCGAATGAGAAAGTTTGATCGGAACTTGCAGATGGTACCAGATATACGGATTTGATTTTCCGCTTTCCCTCCTGGGTACCTATTTTGAATTTGGTGGACTCTGGATCAATCCCCAGATCACGCAGTGCAGTTGCCGGAAAAACAAGCTTGCCTGAATTAGAAATGTAACCAGTTGGAAGCAGTGCTTCTTTTGCAGCCTCTTTGGTTTTTGATACGTTTTCCTCTGGGGAAAAGAATTTAATTGCTCTAAGCTTCATGGGTGTAACGGGTTATTTTTGGCTAAAATAGGTTTTTCTTCGCAGAAACGTGCTTCTACATGCCAATACCTTGCTTTTTCTGTTTTTTGAACTCAGGTTTTACTTGTTTTTCCACACCCATTTCTAAGTTTTGCGAGAGCCGCTTTTCGATAGAAGAAAGCGAATAGTTACGCCCAAGATCTGATCCTTTGATCTTGATTTTTTTTCGGACGTCAAAAAAAATACCTCGTCCGGTGTAAGTTTTGTAGCCCTTGGCTGCCAAATGCCTTTCTAATTCATCGATCGACGCTATGCTATTTATGGACTCATCAATTGACCTTCTAAGTTTTAAATGACTCTGGTCAACTAATGGAATTTCGATGCCACGTGATTTATTGATCCGCATATCAGGCGTTTCGGCTAATCCCAATTCCTTTTCCATTCTCCGGCAGAACTGACCTGTTCGGGCGTAATTCTTAAAATGATCCGCAGTGTTCTTTCCGTTATGGTTGATCCGGTTTGCAACAATATGGAAATGTGAATTTTCACTACCCTCATGTCTGAAAACAAGCATCTGGTTGTCATCAAATCCAAACTCTTTGGCAAACTCGGTAGCGATTTGGGCTACCGTTTCGTTTCCAGGCCTTTCACCTGGCGCGAAACTAAACGACTGATGCCAAACGAATTTACTAAGTTTGGTATTTTTCATGTGGTTATCGATGAATTGCTTGGCCACATAGTTCATATCAAGCCGTCCGTCACTGTGTGTTTTGACGGCAAGGTTTTGAATGTGAACCAATTCGCCTCTGACCATATCCGCACCAAGCTCGGTTTTGATCTTTACGGATAGCTCCTTTCCATAATAGCAGTAGTCCAATATCCCTTTGGCGTAACTGCCCAAACCAGCTTTTCCGATCATTGCTTTACCCGCTTATGCATCGTCCGTAATGCTTTTTCGATTTGATCATGCACCGACTCGGGATCAGAATCCCGAACCTTCCAAATAGGTGCCAGCTCTGCTAACGGTGAGGCGTAGTACGCTTCATACTTACTAAGCAGGTCACCAGCGAGCCGATGTATCGATTTAACTCTTTCGAGCAAGAAATGTCGACTCCCTGATTCACTCGTGCTATGGTTTAAATAAACCGCTAGCTCATCCGCCTACCGGCAAATCTGGGAAAGACTTTTCTTAAAACTCGGAATCTCAAAGTTTTCGAAAATCCAAAGCGTTATCAGATCAGCGAGCAGTTTGATGCGCTGGCTGCTCTGTTCCCACTGAGCCGAAAGCATCTGATGACCCTTAGTCTTTAATACCGCAACAGACAAAGCGCCAGCGAGCTGTTCCAGTATCCTGATCGTGTCCGCAGTTGCCTTCGGGAGCGTCCGTTTCTCCGGCCGTTTGAACGGAATGTCCAGTGCTAATGTCAAAAAGAATTGGCTTGCTGAAAGTCCGCTTTTTTCGATTAACTCATTAATCTGTCTTTTCTGATCAGCACTTACCTAGACCGAGAAGTGGTCCCTTTTGGCAGTGCCTTTTTCCTTGGGCGGTCTGCCTTTTTGTTTCTGATTTTCCATGTCTCTTTTTTGATTAGCTATGAGCCGGAAGGCGAATAGCAGGGGTCCAGGGGTTTTCCCATGGCCAGCTCCCGCCGGGGAGTCGCATTTCGCGACGTACCGGCGATAGCTGGCTGTGGAGGAAACCACCGTGCAGGATCTTTCCTGACCTCTTTTGGCTCAAATTTTCCTTTAAACGATTTTTCTGGATTACTTTTTGACTCTTCAGGGCAATTTCTGACTCTAAATAACCATAAATGACCCTTTGAGAGCACATTTAGACCTTTTTGTCTCTCTTTGGGATCAATTTTTCCTCTGCAAAGGTACTTTGACCAATTTTCGTCGCGAGTCGAATTCGTAAGACTTTCCGAACACATATTTGCCGCTTTTCGACGGAGAGAGAATGAGATACTCGATGCCACCTGACGTTTCCGTCTCACCTTCGCGGATCAAGGCCACATAGTCCGGTGCATTTTTGTAAGCTGAAACGAAATCCTCGATCCGCTGGTAATCCACATACGTACTCATGTATACGTAGTACAATATTCCAAGAACGAGTGCTGTAATCGAATACGGCAATCCCTTACCTAGGCCATGCATAAAGGCTTCCAAGATCGAGTTAAATTGTATCGTCTTTACGGAATCCTTGATCTTGCCGCTAAGCCTTTTGTTCTCATCAAGGACGGCCCTGAGCTGACTATCCATGTTTTGAAATTGAGCTTGATTGTCCAGCAATATGATTGCAGACCAGTCGTCCATCTCGATTTCATACCTGGCCAGGTACTCTGCTTTGATCCTGGCCAGGATTTGTTTGCTGATTGATTCGCTAGACATCGGCAAAGTTGATTTGAAGTTCTCTTTGAAGTCTTAGTCTTGGCCCCATGGTGTAGGTATCCAGCGCAAGGCCTTTCCGGATGCCTGTCAAGATTTCTGCCCCGAGAAATGATTCAGGCTCAAAATCTCCAAACCTGCGAAACACGAGCCCTGAGTCCTTACAGTTTTCTCTAAGCTCCTGGGTCAAGTGTGGAAACTTGCGAAAGGTGGCCATGCTCTGCCATACGACGATTTCAAAGTCCGTTTTAACAAGGTCAAACATCCTTAGTAAATAATCGATGGATGGATTGTATGCACCGCCACCGCCAATCACAATATGAAACGTGATTTCAAAACCTAGTCCTTCGGCAAATGCTTTGAGCGGTATGTCGTATTCAATGAGCGATGGAAGCTGTTCGCTTTCAGGAGCGCCAAAATCAAAATAGGCGTCTTCAAAGTCTTCCTTTGCGATGCTCTGCAAATAAGCCAACAAATTATCACGGATCAAAAGGCCTTTCTCGTCTAACAGGTTCGCAACATCGGATTGATCCTGATGGACGAATTTGAGCTGACGTGTACTGGTCTGCGTTGAAGCGTCCACGTCAATGAACAGGCACTTGGGGTCTTGGTAGTGCTTGAGTGCAAACAGGTACATCAAAATGGATTTGCCTACGCCTCCCTTGGCTTGCACTATAAAATGTAAGTTTTTCATCGGTCAATATTTTTTAGATGGTTTAACATATGGCTCAGGCTCAGAGCGGGGAAATTTCATTGCCGCTTTGGGTTGAGTCTGCCCTTCGGTCATTTCAATTTTTTGAACTGACATTTGCTGGTCACCCCACTTTTTCATTTTAGAGCGGATGTATTTGACATCATACAGCGATACCACCTCGGTCGAGAGCTTCTCGTTGATCACATCCACAAGGAACCTGGCTGACGTGGTAGAGGTGAACAGATCGCGATACAGCTCAAAAAGCATGCGCTTACGTTTTGGGTCTTTACGCTCACAGAGCTTTAAGACCAATTCCTTGGTTATCTCCATAGCGTCAATGGTTAAGCTTGTGAGGTTTCCCCGATTCAACCCTGTCGTGCCAGTACCGGAGGACTGCCTCGGAGAAATACAGTTTTCCCGCATGGCGAATAAATGGAAGATGTCCCTTTGCACAATGGTAGTAAAGCTTTTGGGCAGAGACAGTTTTGAACATCCGCTTGGCTTCGCGCACATCAACGAGATAATCAGAGCTGGCCGCAAGATCGGAACGGATTGTTATCGGCGCTGCGTAATGAGTGGTGAGGTTTGTGTTTGGATTGTGGCTACACGAATCCGGAGTTTTCATTTTCATTTTGCCTTTCTGTTTGATAAAACATGCTGGCAAAATTCAGAGTCAAGTGTCAGGATTTCCTTCCTGCAATTCGCCCGAGAATGAAAAGAAGTGTTTATTTATAAGTCGCGAAGGAGCAATCTTACCTCCGTTAGGTATTTAGTGCGAGGATTTCTTTCTCTGCCGTCAAACTGACTCAACTCTTCTGCCTGAAAGGCCTTTATAAAAGAGCTTTGCTCAAAATCATGCACCAACCAAGAGTTGAAGGATGCGGCGATCTGCGGTGCATCTGCTGTCATCTTGATATAGCCTTTCTCCATTAGAACGTAGTAAAGCGCGGCGATGTAAAGCCGTCCGCCCTTGGCCTGTTTACAGTACCTGTAAGTATCTGTATCGCCGATCGGGACAATCCACCGCTCAGTCAATAAAATAACTTTCAGGCGATTAAATTTGAGCAAGCTTTCGGCGATATCTACATCTGTAAATTGTTCTTGAAAGCTTTCCGACGCCCGCGTACGTGCCGCCCTTTTTGTAGCAGTCTCTGGCTTTGGTATTTGCTGGACTAAAAATGCTAGCTCTCTTTTCCACCCATCCAGATCGATAGATTTGTCGGTTATTACTTCTAACGATAAGGTATTAACCCAATTTGAAATTGAAGTAAGAGCATCATAGATGGCTTTCTCAGACCCATAATCTTCTCTTGCCAAAAGGTGCTCAATTACCTCCGGATTATGTCGTAGGATGAATGCTGTGCGACGCTTGACTTGTCGAATCCGATCTCGCTTGGACTGACCGAACCACCAATGTAGCCAGTCAGGCTTGGAAATGCCTTGCTCGTGCGAAGTAATGAACTCCCCGACATCGTTCCTCCTAACCGTAAATGAATACCTGTTATGATATAGAATCAGAAGCCTGCTCAGGCTAGTTAAGTCATCCTCGTAAAAAGTGCCAGACAATTCTTCGATCATATATTGAAAAAAAGGGTAACGGAGATTGGAGTGAAGATTCATAACAATTCCTTTGTAATTGTTGGTAAGGCAATATAATCACCAATAGTTACATTTTAAGCCTCTATACTTGTTCCGTAAAAATTTTTATAAATAAAAATTAGTCAACATAGCCATACCTTGTTTTGAAAATTAACTACTCATAAAGGCGCAGGAAGGACATTCCCTACGACAAAAATGTCAATTTGCAAGTTGACAGGAGAAGCTTTGGCAATGAACGGGCTACATGCTATTTTGCGACTGTAGACCTTCTGTAACTAAAATGAGTCATCTTAACGAAATTGTTGTCGAGAAAAAATTCAATTCTGCTATTGACTTTCTGGATTTTCTTAGTCCAACGAGAGACAGTTTTGGCAAGGGGAGTTGGGTCTATCGTGGGCACGGAAATGCAAACTGGGACCTATTGCCTTCATTATTTCGAACTCCACGCGATATTACCGTCAATAATTTTTTTAACTCGTGCCTAAAATTCTATCGAAGCAAGGGATTTGAAGACAGCTGGGAGACTTATCCGTTTCCCGATCGACACGTAGTTACACAAATAACCCACCAAGTCGAAACAAGATTTCTGCGTAGCTTTGCGAATCGAGCCAATAAAATCGGCCTTCCGGTTCCTGATATTGAGAAGATTTTGAATAAACCGAAAGATCAGCTACCGAATTTTCCAGAGTACGCCACAATGGAACCTCCCTTGTTTAAACTGAATGCAAAATACTACTGTGAATTTCTTATGGACGAAAACCGCAGGCCGGGGCTTTACGCAGGATTAGCTCAACATCACGGGATTCCGACAAGGTTGCTGGATTTTACCTTTAATTCAATGAAGGCCATTCATTTTGCCGTTAAATCCGAAACTCCGAATGATATATGTGTTTGGGCAGTCAACTCAGACTACTTTGAGAGAGACATGTTTACTCCGTGGGAAGAACTACTTTTCCAAAGCCAGGGCCACAATATGATTTCCCAACACTCTGTTCTGAGAATGCCAACTAGCACAAATCTGTTTCTACATCATCAAGAGGGACTATTCATTTACCCTGATCTGCCGTATGACTTCTACTTCGGAAACAACCGCTATCCGACTATTATAGACCATTTGAGCTTCCTGGCAAATAACCCTTTCGATGGTTCGCCAAAACGTTTTGGCGACTACGCTTACAAGTTAGTCCTGGCTTCCGAACACTACAAAGACCTCAAGTCGCTAATTCGAAAACTCGGATTAACTTTAAGTTCGGTCATGCCAACCTATGACAATGTTGCAGAAGAAATTAGACAGGAAGAAACGGATTTTTGGTAGCAGCCTGCTCTTTATTAAGGCGGTTAATATATATTCGGTGCCTTGCATAGAAGTTTTATATAATTAGATAAAACAAGTTTGTCAAGCAATTTTCATAAAACCGTAAAAAATGTTTACCCGTAATCCTTCGTTCCGTTTTACGTAGAAAAGAAAACGATAGATCGCTTGTGCAATTTCAAAATTTTATTTATGTAATGCTTCAAGCCAACCCGAATTCGTATTATCAAATACACTGATTGATACCAAACCGCTACAGCATGGGAAGAAAAGGTGATCTAAATATTCGTATTAACAGAATGGCCCGCATTGTGATCGGCACAACTTGCATTTCGTCTATGGTGCTCGTTGTTTGTTTTCTCTGGAACGAAATTGAAAACTGGTCTACAGAACGTGAGATTGACGACGGTAAAATCGCAAACTTTTTTACCTCATTGGAGGCCATAATCATTGTAGCCACTTTATATTTCGTAGTTGAGCAGCTTAACGAGACAGCGAAATCAAGAAAAGGCTCAATAAGACCTGACTTGCTACCCATGCAGACTAAGTTACAAATGCGGGAAGTTAATGCTGCAATGATGGTTTGGCCACGGCAAATAGATGAAGCGACACAATTTGCGATCGGAATTTTCTTTACTGACAGGCTAGAGATTAGGAATCTTGGTGCTGGGATTGCCAAAAAAGTCAAAGTCTCATGGCAATATGATACCGAAACTGTGACTAGAAAGCTGAAAGAATATAATGAAGTTGGAACACGGAGCATCTGGAATTCTCGTGTTGACGAAAACAGTGAAACTGAATTCATTTTGACTAACTCTAACTACTTGGGATACGTTCCGACGTACTATCTTCTCATGTGGTCTGATAGTCAAGCTTGGACGAGAGTAATATTTCAAGAAGAAGAAGAGAAAGTTCCGCTTTATCTTAGGATTCAGTGTACGGATGTGGAAGGAAACGAATACATAAACCGTTTTGCTGTCGACGTGAGTCTTACCCAGGTCGACGAAAACAATATTTTGCTGTTAGACTTTCGGCATTTAGCTTGATACCCAATTCTCCAAATCTTGTAAGTTCCCCTCTTAGATCCCAAATTTTTGGCCTTCGTCGAATTTTGATCTGCGTTAGAAAGAAACAATTTCTTGTTTCTTGGCAAATGTTGTCGGCGCTAAGCCAGCCAATGCTTGATGACGATGAAATCGATTGTAATCTTCCATACTGTGTGGCGATTTCTACTTGCAATTATTTGTATTACTCACTATCCGACGTCAGTCCCAACTTGTTATATGCTAGAAGGAGCCTCTGGGTGTCTATTCCGTCAATTATGCAGTATCTTGAGAGCCTATCAACACGTGAAGCAAACGCATGAACAGTTTTTCTAACATCCTGAGAGACATTGTGGCAGTGTTGGACGATAAATATATCTGCTGGTTCATCAAACAGACGCACTAGTTGATCCCCGTTCTTGCCCAGATCTCTCATTCGCATTGTTTTGAAATGCGAAGGTCCTTTTAACACGAAAGCCGCCTTCCGTCTTTTACCAGCCAAGCTCAAATTGCAAGTAAATAAATCCGACGATTCGCCGCCCCAGTCTTTCTCGATGTGACGTTCACCAAGAATCTCAGCGATATGGCGCTTGATGGCCTGTTCCGGAATCTTCCTATTTCTTTCCAAATCCAACGAATTATCTGCTCTTTCTATCAGTCTAACTTTTTTGAATTCTTCTATATCTTCAATGTCGAGCTCAAGATCGCTCGTTTGGAAAGGCCGATTGATGCCACCTCTGATTATTCGGTCGCCAACTAAGAATGTACGCAAAATAATTTCATCCTCTGAGCAGCTTTGAATAAACCCTAGCATGAACTTTCGGTTTCTTCGCGACAAGAACTGTAACGCAGAAGTTGAACACAAGTGCTCAGCATTAAGTTGGCCAACAATCGTTTTGGGAAATTGGTCCAAACTACGGGAAAAAGAAAAATAGGCTGGCTTACTGCCCTCAGACAGCTTAGTAACCGCTTTTGCAATCCCCGAAAAATAGAACGCGCCCTCGACCCAGACTACTGTACCCTCAATCAGCTCCACTCCCTTAGTAAGAAGCTCCTCAATTGCTGGAATTTTTCGACGCTCGAGATAGGACAAAAGTGCATCCGTAAAGACTGTATTAATATACGCACGTTTTAGACCACCTTGATAAGTATCTGCATGCAGCAGATACTGTTCTAACGTTCTCCGACCAAAAGAATCTAACATTGACATTGCAAGAGGCTGATGACAGAAGAAAGCGTCCATACCGTACTTTTGATCCATACATTTAGTTTTAAGGTTGATGTGATGTGAAATTTCTAACCAGTCCGTAAAAAACCAAAATCGCAGACTGACCGTAAGCGGGTAAATGAAATTTATGGGAGTATCTGTAACGGAAGGCAACAGCCTCCACTTCAATTATGAAGGTGGTCAACAGTCTGCGACTCAATAGGTCAATCGAATTAGACAGGTGCTGCTCACCATTAATTGTATAGCTGGTGTACCAATTACTGTTTTTAATGTGAGCAATGCAAACTAGGCAAGTTCGAAATTCTCGCTAGTCAGAGGGCAAGTGTGCGCACACCTACTACACCCTGAATTCATTTTACCATAAATGCATGTTTGATTGACTGCTCGATACTCGGCGACGATGCGATCAGACGAATAATCCCCTAATTTGTGCAAGTCAATAATATGGGCAGCAATCTTGGAAGCCCTGATTGCTTCGATAGAGGATTCAACAGAGGGTATTTTTCCTGTGTGTTCCTCTCGTGTAACAGCGGCTATTATGTCGACGCAATTCTCCATACCAAGTATTGTCGAGCCAATGGCAGAGGAAATGTGATCCTGTCCGATGGCGATATCAGTTGGAATTGGGCCGAGTGGCATTATAGGATATTCCATTGCTCGATAGTATTCTGCGATTCGTTTAAGTGTTCTAGGGGAACTGTGCCCAGGACCTTCGATGATTACATCAACACCTCTGTTGCTGATATAATCGGCTATTTCCTTTTGAAGCTTAAATTCCTCAAGCTGACATTGATCAAGGCTGTCAAAAATATTGGCGGAACGGAAGGATGCTCCAATACTTATAGTGGTTCTACCAATCTTTGCTGCTTTCACAATTTCATCTAAAATCCTAACATAAACGTTTTCAACTGCAAAGTTTCGCTTAACAAGGTCGTTCATAACCAATGTTCCCCCTCTCGAGGTGGAGGGTACCAAGCGTGTGTTTGAAAGACGCATGATATACAAGTTTGAAGTTGGGTGGATTGTGATAACGCCAACTCCGCAGGCTATCTGTTCTTGAATAATCGACAATAGCTCTCCATCATCAACAATCCCTGAGTTTTGGCGGCATTGGTAAATCGGGAGCGTTGCGACAACATAATCAGGATAATTCGCAATGATATACTTATAAATTGACGCCTTGCTTTGCTCAACACTCAAATCAGAAATAATATCCGGCCTTTCACTGACATCGAGCTCATTGATGGCGTCAATTTTTCTAAGCTGATTGTATATATCTTTAGAGGTAGTTGCTCCTGTTAACACCGAAATTAAGGTTTTTCTTTTGTGTCCGACCTCCTTAGTACCATTTCTATAGACCAATGTTGCGTTTCGCATTTTGATTGTATTTAACTAAGAATTTGTTTAACCAGAGCAATAACATCGGCTGGGGTGGCTGTTTGGGCTTTTACTTTCTGCACATACGTCGGATCAAAATAAGTTAATCGATCTGTAACAATTGGTTGCTCCAAAAATTGCCAGGTGGAAGATCTAGAGTCTTTGAAAAAAGGAATAACTATACAGCCGACTTCAAGCGCCACCTCAATTTCCGCTTTTGTACCCATTCCCCCATCAAAGGCGATCATAATCTGCGTTGCTTTTAGCAGGGGAAGTCTCCAGTTCTTCAAAACACTCAATAACGACGGGTCATTGGAGAACTTTTTATTAGAAGCATATGGGTTGGGGAAAAACCGGAGCCTAGTGCCTAACTCAATCTGCTTTGAAATGATTGCTTCCGTGAAAATCTTAGCAGCCGTTCGCATTGGTCCTGTGGACTGCCCGTCATTTAGGGCAATGTCATCAATTTCAGCTAGTTGTCTACTGATTTCTTCGATCTCAAATCCATGATCTAAAATATGTGAGCCGCTCACAAAAATACTTTTTCCACGCGATTTAAGGGAGAGTATACGTAGTATCTCTGTTAACTGTGAAAAATTTTGAATTCTAACAACTCGAATACCATATCGCCTAAGATTACTACACCAAAATGGAAATGCACTGTTTTCCGGCTCATCCTTGCAGATCATGTAGTGTTGACGAGTATTTCTACCAGCTAAACGTCGCGCCTCTGATACTATATTTCCTATATTCACATCGTTATAACCGTAGCCTATGAACAAGAAAGACTTCTGAATTAAATCCAATCGAAGCCTCTGGGACAAGGCGGGACGATTGATAAAAAAATCCTCATAGTCCGATTGCGTGATAACAATTTCATCACGATGTGAATTATAAATGCACCCATGCATTTTGATTATTTCTATTTGCGAGTTCGGTAAATCTCTTGAAACTGAATCATCACTGAATTTTACGTCTTGAATGTGACTTGCAAACGCTTTTTCAATCAAGTTGTCATAATTAGTTGTCCAAATAGTTTTAATATTCGTTTTCGCAATTAGCTCGTGATAGGCATTCGGAGAAAAAGATCGTCTCAGTTTCTTTGAAATTGAATTTATGAATGGCCCTCTATTTCCGGATTCTTCGTTGATAACATACTGAGCCACCAACGGGAGATTTGCCGCAGCTAAGTCCTTGATCCCAATCTTGTTAGCATGCGGAGCTAACAAGCTACTCCAATCGGGTAGATTTGAGGGCTTGGAAATGCCAGCACCTATGAAGTATGCGGCATTTCCCGAAATCATTTCCTCAGTAAAGTCCTCAAGAAATTGTATTATCTCCGGCAGAAAGTCGCCCGTTGTGTCTTCATTCATCGTAACGAGATTTAAGTATTTTCTGTGAAATTGACATGAACGCACTCTATCTGAAAGTGTCCTATTTCAAACTAACCCGAATATTAACCTATCCCATCGGAGGCGACATTTGTCTCTCTCTCGAAATGGTGCGCCCCATACTGGAAAACGACGAATCAAAGGGAGAGACTTTTGCGATATTGGGACAATAACAATCTTCGTACATATCGGATAAATTTCCGTTTCGTGCCCCATTGCATCCTATGGTAGTGCTGTGCTCTGAAAGGCATTGAAACCTACTAAAAAAACTCGGTTCTACTAACACCAAATTTGGTCTGGTCTACATTGTAATTGGTCGATGATAAAAATGTTACTGTTTATCTTTCCGGGCATTAAATTCTCTTCACGTCACAAATTTTCATAAGTTTCTCCGATGGAATGGTTGCCAAGTGGAGCAAACTTTGCACAATCCATTGCTAAGCGGGCAAAATGCCAATGATGGGTTCCAAGTCAATACCCGTAGAGTAAGAAAGATTATACTCTTTGGTGGGTACATAAGTAAGAGCAATCTCTGGATGAGTGAGAAAGACATCGTAGATCGATATAGCGGACAATTTTGGCCCCAAAGAAGATACAATTATATTATAATCAGGTTTAAGCCGTTTTATTTGATCGTCCAAAATTGCGGATGCGGCGCGCAGGTCATATGCATCAATTTCAAAAAAACTAACAGTGGTCTGCCCCTTGCATTCTGCGGCATGCTGATCTTGTATATTCCTTTGCTGGTTGTCAAATTGGATTCCCTTCTGGATACCGAGTACAGTTAGTGAGGGCTCGTAGAATCTAACCAGTTGACTAGTCCGATCATAGTCGAATCCAGTCAAGATTATTAATGCAGTTGACTTTCCAAATTCCGCAACACCCGAATGCTTATACAACAAGCGCGGCTTATCCGGCTCCTTACATAGCCAATCGCCATAGTGTAAAGGCTTGAAATAAATAAATCGCAGCTCTATATTTTTCTTTCGAGCAAAGAAAATGAAACTCCAAATTGTCTCGCGTGGCATCGTAGAGACGTCTAAGATACTATTTTCCTTCTTGACAGCTGGGTGTTCAATAATACTCCCAATCTGACTCCAAGCATCCGCTGTCCTCGAGTATGAAAGTTCGACTATTTGTAGCTCAATTCTTTTTTCTAAGCATAATTCTTTTATTCTTCCGAGGTTAGATGAAGTGTATTTAAGATAATCCTTGAAAACCAGCAACACCAATTTTGAGACAGAAATAATGCCAGATGTCTTCATGACTCCCAAATAACACCTCTCCTCCCAGCCAAGAACTGAGATCAAATTATACTTAATTTTATTCGAAAGGAATGTTGATGGTGCCATTTTGTTTAACTTCTAATTTATCAAACGGGATTTTTTTATCCTTACTTGCAGCATTCCATAACGCCGAGGCCCTAATACTGATTGTAGAATGCTGCCCAACAGGGTCTAAACCTCTATCAGGGAGCAGTAATCTGTTCAATTCATAATAAAGTGTGTTTTCACCATTGTCCTTGTCACGTCCCAATCTAACATAAAGTAATTGTGCTTTCTGAGCAATATTGATAATACTATCTAACCTTCGCATAGCATCCCTACTTGCGTCGGATATTTTAAACTTAATTGCCCTTGGCTCAGATATATCACTGTAAAGTCTTTGTCTCAGGAGAATAGCCAAGTTGTTAAATAGGTTATATATATATTCCTTTTGTAACTCCGAACATCCCTCAACATTTCGATGCAGACTGTTAATACTTTCCCATTTCCTCTTGCTCACTTTTTCAATTGCTTTGCTTTGTATATGCCAGGGAATATGGTCAATTTTCTTATTATCACCTGATTCAGACATTGCCATATCGAACATCTCATAACATGGCGTTAGTAAATTTCTTATCACTCCGGTTGAAAGCTGAACAATGGTGTCAAAACCCGAGTATGGCGGCAAATTAGCCTTGCCGGAACGAGATCGAAAATATTCGGCTCGAGCATATTTATATACATAATCGTTAATCTGCTTAGGAGTTCCTTTCGGAAATTTCAATTTGGCCTTTGCTAATGTAATATTCTTAGCAGTAGCCAAATCTTCCTCCATCTCAGGATTTATTGGAAAGAAACTTTCAGGATTCTCGTCTATCCCAAGATACAATTTCAGTCTTCTGCCAATAATATCCCTGGCCATTTTTCCAAAGTCGGAGCCTGAGCTTCGGTACGGGTTTTCTCGCTCTACCTTTGTAAAGTCGTGCCCCTCAATAATACTACCTCCAGACGCGGTGGTAAAGGAATATTCTCGATCAGATGTGATGGCTACTTTAAAACTAAAATCTGAGTGGTCCCGATAAGCAATCCAAGAATTGACGGTCTGAATCTGATAGCTATTCAAATCGTGAGCATCGTCCAACATAAACAAAAAGTGCGATTTTGAAAAAAGCTTCACACTTTTGATCATACGTAGAACAGGCAGAACTAGGGAATTAAAGCTGTACGTATTGTAATAAAACTCATCGGAGTTTTGGTCGTTTACTTTTCGTTGAGTGTCAATTACCTCTTTCTTTACAAAAAGTTCGATTGATTTGAGAAAGGAATGTGATGGATGTAGTTTGCTGCTTGTTATATATTCAAACTCCGTTTTTAAGGTTTCGTTTGAGTTCTCAAAGGCTGTTTCAGTTTCATCAGCACTTTGCAAGTTTGAGGCCAATTCATGCAAAATGTACAGCGACAGATAATGCTCTCCGATGAGAAAGGCTCTAAAATCGGCAATTAGTTCAAATTCCTTCTTGTATATTAGTGGTGTCTTACATGGAATATGAATTCCGATTTTTTCAAATGTAAATGGTATGCCGAGATTTTTAGCTTTTCTATACTCTATTCTAAAAGAGTTGTAAAGAAGTGTCATCGTCTTACCGGTACCTCTTTCACCTGAAAGAAAGATGTTTCGACTCGATAGTATGAATCGTGAAAAGTTATGATCTTCAATATAGAAGTCTAAAATCTCTTCATCTGAGAGATTACTTGCGGCTTCAAATTCAAATGGATTGCGCATCTGCCTCTGTTCTAGCTGTTCTTACTGCGGAAATTATGTTGGGAATTTTGTAATTATCAAATCTTTCACCCAGCTCCTTGTAATCCTCACCAGGGACCGTGACGTCGTCTAACACACAGTTGTTTAATTCCAGTGTTGATTCCCCATTGATTTCAATATTTATAGTTACCGACGTTCTCTTGAATGCACTGCAGTAATCTGAGTGGTGACGGGCATATTTCCGTTCTTGATCCAGCTTATGTACGCGGAGATATATAAAACTGAGCATATCTGAAAGATTCTTCTCTTGCTCAGGGGTTAACTGACCATTGACATCTCTCATTTTTATATCATACGTTAAACCGATCCGCTCGTTATTTCTATCGATAAAAATTGACGTCTGAGACGCATACAAATGATATGGTTTACTTGGGTCATCAAAAAGACCATGTTTGTTCATAAAGTAGGATGTACGCTGAGGTCCCTCGGCCAATTCATCAGCAAACCGGAGAACTACAGCCATATCTCTCAATCGAATTTGGTGGCCGTCTATGTCGCCGAAAATGTCAATATCCTTCATTGTGTCTGCCGATCCGTCTCTTCCTTTTCCGCTATGGGCCTCAGCGGCCTTGCTTACAAAATATCGTTCTCTGCTATACTTTGGGTTTTCTCCGATAATATGATCATAGATTTTCGCAATAGTGTCAAATTTCCAATGTTCTTTTCTTTCATAAACATTACCGACGTCGTGAAAGAGAATCGCCAAGCCAAGGAAGTACCAGTCCATACCAGATAAATTCTTTGCTTTACCTTCATCTAAAATCTTAAACGCATTTGTCAAAACATTCTTTATATGAGTTGCTGTATGGTCAGTGAGATTTGGTTCATTTACTGGTATTTGCGGATACAGTTCTTCAATCAGCTTATTTCTGATATTCTTGTAATGAGTGTAGTATGCGTCACCTTCTGTCTTATCAAAAGACTTGGTTAGCGATTTAATCATTTGTTTCTCAAACTTCTGTTCTGACCAGATCATTCTCGTACATTAATATTTTTTTAAACACTGCTTTTGCTAGAAGGGGGGGGACGGCATTGCCAACTTGTTGCTGCTGGAAGCCTATAGTTCCTTTGAATTCAAACCAATCTGGGAACGATTGTAGTCTTGCTGCCTCTCGTACGGAAAGACCTCTATCTTGACTTGGGTGAATCAACATATTTTTGCGATAATTCCCAATAACAATCGAAGGTAAATTTTCAACCAATCTATGATAAATACCCGTGTGACATCTACTGACATCTTTGTAGTTAGCCATTAAGTGCTTAGGAATATTTTGCCAATTCCCTCCCTGCGGAATATGCTTGTACCTATCTACTACTAAACCTGAATTATAGGTGACCTCGTGGTTTGGCGACGACTCTAGATCGCCTCTGAGATGTTTAGCATACGCAGAATATGCTTCCGATCGATAGGATTTCCAAACATCTTTTGCTCCGACATCAAGAACCGGCAAATCTTGTAAAGCGTCCTTCACAGTCACCACGGTATCCCTTTTTGCCGGAAATTCGAAATCAATCCCGTGAAGATTACCGACGATAAAAAATCTTGTTCGTTTTTGAGGTATTCCGAAATCAACAGCATTCAATTTTTCGTAGGAAACATTATAGCCAAGTGAGGAAATCTCATTTACTACTCGTCGCAGGAAAGTTCCGCTTTCAGTATCAGAAAACCCCTTTACGTTTTCAAAGATGACCCACTTAGGAAGTGGAGTGACAAGAGTAATCACTCTCACAAATTCCTGAAAAAGCCAATTTTTCTCGTTTGAAGAGGATCGTGTTTTTTGGTTTGACGTCGAAAATCCTTGGCAAGGAGGACCGCCAAAAAGAATAACATTGTTTCCTAAATTTAGCCGGATCTCTTGCAGCGATCGAATGTCATCATCAAAAACCACTGCGTTTCTGAAATTGTGCTTGTAAGTTGAGGCTGCATGGGGATCGTTCTCTACCGCAAATTTCACATCAATACCCGACTGCATTGCCCCGAGTGACATTCCACCTGCACCTGCAAAAAGGTCAATTCCTGAAAAACAACTCTGCATTTTATGTAACTACGTATATTGGAAGGTTATCCTCAGTTTGGCAAAGATTAACTTGACAAGATACAGAATAGTTATTTGTCAGAAAAATGCAACACCACCTAAATTGCCTGAAAAAATGCAAGTCGTTAGATATGAGTTTACTCTAAATTATGTCTAGTCATTGTCGTTAATCGCTCGATGTCTGACATATCTACGATCGTCTAGTGCCTGAACCCATGTTGGTAGCATCTTTAGGCACTTGCTAGTTATGATTGACGTGCGTCTATGTTCGGTAGAGCAATGGTTAAGGCAAGTAAAATAAATACGCATAATACGGGGGCCATGCCGACTGCATGAAAAGGCTCTCAATGGGCCAAAGCAGGAATTGTGCCTCGTGGTGGCGCTGCCGATCAAAAATGGGAAGTTCCAAATCATCCCCAATGACGTTGAATTGATCGCATCGATTGACAAAGCCCGCTTTGTTTATTTCCTCTGAATTTTAGTAAGTTTGCAACTGTTGTTCTTGGCAACCGCCCCAAAGTGAACCATTTCATCTGGTAACCTATCCGGTAACCTGGAATTTAGGATTAGAAAGATTGCTGTTTCTGAGACAGTTAGGCGATAAAAATGATTCCAGCGGGATCACAGAAGGCACACGAAAGTGTGCCTTTTTTGTTTAAAATACATTGATAATCAGCACATTTTACAAAAAGGCAGGTCAGTCTGAATCATAATGAACCAATCCATTCGGTCACCTATTCGGTCACCTGTTGGATTTGGTAAATTAGGTGACCGAATCAGATGTTTGATTGAGGCGGTTTTGATTTAAGGTTCTCCACGGACACAATTACCAACCTTAAAATGTGCGAGCATGAAGTTCAAACAAAATCTGTCATTGCTATTCTGGCTCTACCGGGGCAAAGCCTCGAAAGACGGAAAAGCACCCATCTATGTCAGGATTACCATCGACGGCACCGACACAGACATTTCCCTTGGCAAAAAGATCCATCCCGACTTTTGGAACAGCGATGCGAAGCTAGTGACTGCCACAACGGCGGAAGCCAAGATGATCAACTTGAAAATCGTCCAGGCACAGGCCGAGATCGAAAAACACTTTCTCGTGCTGCAATCCCAATTCAACCGCGTGACACCTTTGATGCTGAAAAATGCTTATCTGGGCTTGCCCTTGACTCATTCCAAAGCAAAGCCAAAAAAGGCCGCAGGACTAAGCCAAACGCTATTAGCTGCCTTCGATGAATTCATCGCGATCTTTGAGAAGAAAGCCAAGAAAGGAATCCGCTCAGAAGGAACACTTCGGCACTGGCGATCCACCAAACGGAAGGTCGAGGCATTCATCCGTTTCAGGTATCAACGCAAGGACATCGAAATGACCGAGATCGACCAGTGCTTTGCCGAAGAGTTTTATGACTATCTGACGCTTCACCTGGACGAACCGCTTTCTGAGGTCACTGCCAAGAAGCTGGTGAAATGGACAAGGCAGATCGTCAAAACGGGTGTTAAGAAGAAGTTTATCCCTTCCAATCCACTGGAAGGGTTTGTTTGCTCGGGTGGCAACAAGGAGGTCATGCCATTAGAACTATATGAAGTCGAGGCAATCCACAAAAAACAGATCGACATCGACCGGATCAGCGAAGTGCGCGACGCATTCATTTTTCAGTGCTTTACAGGCTTTGCGTATCAGGATATGTACAACCTTTCTCCCGAGAATATCGTGAAGGTTGGACGAACAGGTGAAAAATGGCTGATCAAAGATCGTGGCAAGACCGAGGTGACTGAAATGGTACCGATCTTGCCAGTCGTACAAGAGTTGATCGATAAATATCAGGGTCATCCTTATTGCAAGGTCAATAACCGCTTGATCCCTGTCAATAGCAATTTCCGGCATAATGTTTATCTGAAAGAACTTGCGGTGATCTGCGGCATTAAAAGACCATTGAATACACACCTAGCCCGTCATACCTTTGCAGACCTGGTGCTCAATAACGGCGTACCACTCGAAGACGTTGGCAAAATGCTCGGACATCGGAACATTCGTACGACCCAGCGCTACGCTCGGGTGAGAAAGCAACGGATTAGCGACCATATGATCTTGGTAAAGCAGAAGCTATTCACGAATTCCGGAAAACTTAGGAGGGTATCGAGTTAATAATGTTTCAAGCCGCTGGCATCGCTGCCAGCGGCTAACCCAACTGGGCAAGTTCTAAGGGACTATCAGTACCTGAGTTGATGAGGAATTCGCCTACTTGCCGATCTACCGATAAGCTTGCCAACAATAGAGAAAGTAATCATATTTTTCGTGCTCAAAAGCATGCTCTACCCATCGCGACAAATCTGATGACTGCTGCGGGGTAACCTCATAGACCATGTACATTAACGGGTCATCGTCATAGCGCTCAAAAATTTGAACCAACTCGTCCAGCGAAATTTGATCAACATACAAAGTTCCAACTTCATCTTCGGTGCCCTTTCTGAACCAGATGATTTCACGATTCACGTTCATGCCACTAAAAATTTTGTCAATGATAGGCCAATTTATCACCAATCTCTATAAGGTGTGTGTGAAGGTTTGTTGCGGTCACTAATCCTCTAGTATTATTTACCCTTATACCGAGTCCGAAACTTGATAAGCATGGAAGCGCTTGACACCGTTTTCAATCTCTTTTTTGTAAAAGCTGCAATATGTCCTGTACAAATTATGATGTAATGTAAAACATACTTGTCTATTTGTAAAATCTATTTTACATTGCAGAGACAACTTAACATCGCAATCTTATGAGGCAGCACGATTGGTTATTTCCACATGCATTCAGGAAAATTGGTTTGGCAATTGGAACACTATTGCTTGTATTTTATTTGATACTAGTAACTAATTTGGGTCAGAACTATTATGACAGCCTTCAAAACTGGTCAAATGAGAAAAACTGGTCTGGTTACACAGAAACCGTTGCCAATGTATTTATTATCGGACTTGCTCTTTCACTTATCCTGATTGCATTTTCCAGGGAGAAACAAGAAGATGAAATGATCCAGAGGCTCAGGTTACAGGCATTGCAGTGGAGCGTATATGTTAACTACCTCGTACTCATGCTTTGTTCGCTGATATTTTACTGGCTAGATTTTCTCAACGTATTGATCTTCAATATGTATACCATACTCGTATTCTTTATCATAATGTTTCGATGGACATTGCACCGGATGAACAAAGAGTCATTATCATGAAGAATCGCCTTAGAGTTGCACGCGCAGAACATAATATCTCGCAAGCTGAATTGGCAGAAAAAGTTGGGGTAAGTCGGCAAACTATCAATTCGATAGAAGGCGGCCGATACACTCCTTCTGCTGTGTTGGCGTTGAAAATAGCCAGGGTATTCGGCAGCATCGCCGAAGAAATATTTATCTTGGAGGATTCTGACTAAAATCTTAAACTGGAATAGAGCTCGCCTGAACCGTAAAGGAATACGATCAAGGTGTGGAATTGTTCCGATGTTTGAAAAAGTCCTATCACCTTCTATTCCAAATCCACTGCCAAGCCAGACGTTTCCAGTCTCCAATTACCTCGCCCCGCGAAGAGCGCCAAGACCGTCGTGAATAATACCGATGGAATTCACTCGCCGCTTCCTTAGTCTTTTTACATTGAAGAAAATAAATCTCCACATGTTCCGGCCTGGGAGGCACATCACATCCTCGACCGTAAGTCTGATATGCGGTATTCATGCCTTGCCAATCAAAATTGGTACTTTAGCCTTTTGGATCATCGCCTCGATGTCGTCCCTGTCGTAATAGATTACTCCTCCTAATGTAATAAACGCGAGCTGACGGTTAGCTCTCAGAGCTAACAACTTACCCGGTGAAATGTTTAGGAGTTTTCTTAATTCAGAAGATTTGAGCCATTTCTTTGCGGTGTCTGGCGAAGATACCCTCGTCCTGTTAATTGCTGCTAAAAGCTCGTCTCGAACACTTTTCAAGTCTGCAAGCGTAACCAATTGATCTAGCGACAGGCCGCCTTTGCTTTCATCCGCTCCCCTCATCCTTTCCATCACTTTTTCTGTTTTAATATTATCAAGAAAACAAATCTAAAATTCGCAGTGTGGAAATCCTAGACCCTTTCGATTTCTAAATGGGTGACATTCAAATTGACTCGATGTTCGCCAGTTTGCTTATGTTTGTCACCATTGAGAACGTTGGCCCTCGAAATATGATAACAGAGCAGTTAATCGACCGCTGGACCACAGGGAAATGGGCTGTGATACGCAAGCGCATTCTAGCTACTCCCCGTAAAATGTTTGCGATATTAAAGGATCATCCAAAAATCGACGGGCGTATAGACCTGAGAGGATTAGTATTTGTGGAAAATCCAAAGGATTCTAGACCATTGATCCTTCGCCGGTTGAATTGGGAGTCTGTTGATTTGTCCTATGCTGACTTGCGAGGAACATGGTGGACTAAATGCAATGTAAAAGGCAGCCTTTTCAGCAGGACGGATTTCAGAGAGGTGCATATCGAAGCCTCTAACTTTTCCGAATGCATTTTTTCACGCTGTGATTTCCGGGATGCTTATATGAACACGTCGCGCTGGTCAGAATCAGGCTCGTTTGAAAATGTCGTGTTTCATCGAAGCAACTTATGCCGGGTAATTTTCGGATTTCCTATCCTGCGCGACTGCTCTTTTGAAAACTGCAAATTGTCGACTACTCACTTTAGCGCGAGTCAGTTTTGCAACACCAAGTTTATTGGCTCGATCGAATCCGTCTTTTTCCAGGGAAAACTAGACCCGCCTTTTAGTTGGTTTGAGAAACTGATATACGCCAAGAAGAAGTATTCCATTTTCAATCCGATGGAAAATGTCGATTTCTCCCAGGCCGAATTAAGAGGTGTGTCTTTCCTCAATGGAATTGATCTACGACAATGCAAATTTCCTAAGGGGGATAACTATCTGCTAGTTACTAATCCGGCCCGCACCTACAAAATAGCGGCCGAACTGGTCAGGAATACTTGGCACGCCGAAGAACAGCGCCATGCACTTATTTTGATCAAAATTTACAACGCAAATGAAAGCCATGGCAAACCTGTCGATTTTATCGATATCTCCTTGCCTTCCGATAATGGAAAAAGGCTTGACCTGGGGCGTAAATTTTTTGAGACGCTCAGGGGAGCAATGGCGCTGGAATCCAAGTAACGAAATTAGGGTATACTAAGAAACTTATTCATAATGAAGTATGCTTAGAGAAACTAGATTTCCAAGGAAATATCACTCGAAGGAATATGATTACAATGCCGCGCAGTCATTGGTCAGTATCGATAAAGAATATGGCAGAATGGCTTCCGACAGGGAATTAAGCATAGTCTTCCGGATCATTCATCAACAAAATATGACGTGATTACGCCAATCTAACTGATTTCCTTCCATTACTGAGAACAGAACCCCGTTGTAACTTCGCCCGTTGCAATAGGCATTCGCCGTACTTGGCAGCTGTCTGAATGTTCGATAATATTCAATGATGAAATCGTTAAGCGAAAAAAACAGTCGCCTTAGCCATGATTCATCCTCGCTCAGAATTCGTCTTTCCTCTTCCCACATACCCGCAATGTATCTGTTTGATTCGATTCGTACCGTGTACATCATTTTGGTAGCTTCGTTTCCAAACATTTCAAACGTAAAAAGGAATGGCGTGTCGAGCCCGAAAGCTGTACCCCAGGGTGGAAGCGGTGAAAAGCAACTTAGCTTGTATTGGCAGATTATTTCTGACATATAAAACTCCTTGTTTGAAGAAAAATAGCCTAATCTATCATCTTGTACAAATCTTCCTGTCCTTTCGAGTGAAAAAAGGAACAGAATTTAACACTATGCTTGAAACACGCTAAATTTCCAAGTGGCCGATTTCCCATTGGCAACTACATTTTTGGCGAAATCTTGCGCTGGTGGGTATTCGGCAGCAGTTGACCGTTAGATTTCGCAGCGGGCGGGCGCCCTCATAATTCATTCCAAGTAACATGATTTCCACCTAATCGCTTTACTTTTTAAAAAGAGTAATGGGTCGTCGGAAGAAGTTGTTTCCGAGATAAAGCTGAACCTATTCCCGACCCATACTTAACCAATGAGTTATTTCACCGTGGAACCGCATGTGCGGAAATGAAGGGTTAACACCAGATGGTTTCTCTATTTTGGGCGTTGAGGGGTGACGGCCCCGAAAGTTATCCGCGTTGCAAGATCGCAGAGTTACCAGCAAGTTGTGCTTCGGCTTGCTTTTGAGGCCCTGTCTCTCCGGCAGTGGGCTGAGCTCCGAGGTAATTATTATCAGTTTTACAAATGTGGTTCTTTGTTGGCTATATAGTGGCGGGTTGACAAGAATTTCCTGATAGTCGGACGCTGGTAGCTCATATTTCGCATCAGCTTTTGCAAAAGCAAAACCTCCGCTCTCTTCATCCAGCATTATGGATCGCAGTCAATTTAGGAGCATAATAGCCAATAATCGCCTCCATTCTTCCAATACTTTTGAAATTTTCAGGGTTGGAATTAATGCCGTGAACTTCCTCAAATAGCTCTTCGAGTATCTTAATCTTTGCGAAATCCGGTTCTATCTGCTTCATCTCCCGTCTACGTTCCCTTGAAGTATACGCTATTAATTGGTTCAACAATGAGCTGGTGACCTACGTTAACACATACCAGTCGAGGGTATTTCCCGGAGCAGCAAGGTCAAGAGCCTTGCTTTCGACCGATTGCCACTCTGGGTCGCCGGTGCTCAATGAAGCCGCTTTACCATTTCCCTGATTTATCATTTTTCCGCACTTGCCATTCGCATTTCATTACTTTAATGGGTCGATTTTAGAAATATTCCCAGGATAGCTAAGTTGGCGGAGAATAGCCAACAGAGTGCCGATTTAGCTCCGATTCGTTGGCAGCAATCGCTTCTTGCTGCTAAACCTCAGACCGAAAGTGCGCCGCGTAATTTTAAAAGGATATAGGTAGGACAGAGCTTGCAACAATCCACCAAGATGAAACAGAATCACCGCCCTACCAAAGCCCCAAGATACTTTCTTTCAGCCGTTGCACCAACGCTGATTTATTTTTCGAAGATCAAAAGCCGTTTCCGCTAGTCTGCCAAGTAGCTGGTATAGGGTAAGCAAGTCAATGTAAACTCCCCACTCCTGAGCAGACTGGCTACTTAGGGAGTAAAGGCAAATCCGGTTAAGTTCCTGTTTCCACTTTTTTAGGCTCTTATACTCAAAAAATTCTGTCAAGCATTGGATAGTACCGGCAGGTAGTTCAATTTCTCCTTCCGGTCTGACGCCAGCTTTGCTCGTGACTTCGGCTGATAGTTTCGACTTCGCTAGCCGCTTTTCCTTTTCACCGCTCAGAATCAGGTAGGCGGCATTGATGATCGATTCAACCTTTTCTAGAAGGTATAGTACATCGGCTGGGTAACCCTTGTCGTAATATTTTTCTTGACGGCACGCCTGCAAAACATCGTACAATCTCGCCTTAAAGGTTGTTAGGTCGTACGCGTCAAAAAAGGAATCAAGAATCGCGTACGGGTCATCGAATCCATCACGATGCCAGATCGAAAGGCGTTTAAGGCGCTTATTCAGCTTCTTGGGTAGGCTTCCTCGATCTGGCCGCCTCTCTGATGGTTCCAGCTCCCCGGAAGATTCACGAGGCTTAATATGATCGCGTTCACCTGCTTCGGCTTTTGACAAAGATCGATGCTGACCCAACACAAACGATGCTTCAAGGTACACCACTAAATTCTCAAAAAAGTAGAGTTGCTCTCCAGGGCTGGCATCTACATGCTGGCCTTCGGCCGATATCGATGTTGAGAGCATCTGCCACAGAAAGAACCTGCAATCAGCAATCGTATAATTTCTCCAAAATTCCGGGAGTATTTTCTCCGGGCGCTCGGTCTCCAGACTTGACATCCAGATCGGTTTCAGATCGTTGACATTTTCAGAAATATATCTCATCATCATCGCTGTTTGAGTGAAACAAATGCTGAAACTCGGAACTTGCGCGATTCTAAAAAATGTAAAAACTATGGTTTAATAGCCCAAAAACAGCTATTTTAGGCTTTTGATCAGAATCAGAGAAACCTTATCTTTAAAAATGAGTACTTCGCCACAAATGACAAAACACATTCACCAAGGTCGCAACGTCAGGCGTTTTCGAGAAATGCTTGGAATAAAACAGGAACGGTTGGCGTTTGAGCTTGGGGAAGAGTGGTCTCAAAAGAGAGTTTCGTTACTTGAGCAGAAAGAAGTCATTGAACAGGATATATTGGATCAGGTCGCCAAAATTCTTAACGTACCCTCTGAGGCTATCAAAAACTTCGACGAGGAAACAGCGATTCATAACATCCAAAACAACTATGACAATTCGGTAATCCACGCTGGCCCAACGGTCAATTTCCAGTGCACTTTCAATCCAGTTGAAAAATGGATCCAGGCGATGGAGGAGAATAAGAGCTTGTATGAGCGACTTTTGAAATCAGAGCAGGAAAAAGTCCAACTGTTGCAAAAACAGCTGGATCAAGGGCTAAAAAACACCTGACGAGACTAAGCTCAAGAGCGCGGAGTAATTAATTTGAGGATCAACAGTGGATATAGTGAACCGACACGTACCCAATTATGCTATCGTCTTTTTCGAAATTCTACTTATTGCTGGCTATTGGGTTACTCCAATTATCATGCCATCGCGGTGACCCCGTACTAGAGGCGATCGTCGATGACAATCAAATTTTTGAAGAGGCTTCGGGTTTGTACAACGCTAGCAAGCTATCGGTCGGTGGAATCTCGAAAGATTTGGCTACGCCCGGTAATCGTGCCACTGTTTTGATAGCCAAAAACTCTGATGGAAAGCCAGTCATGGACTATACTTTTTATCAGGCTTCGATAATAAATGCGCGCTTCGTGTATGATATTACGTTAAAGCGGAATGGTCAAACGATTACGATTTTTAGGAGACTTGACGAAAAGATTGGAGAGATTAAGGGAAAAGACATATTTATTGACTATGCGGATGGGACCGAAGTGCAAACCCAATTCGAGGGCCAAAAAGACTGAATGGCCTCCTGCAGCATGCGAATTATAGCCTATCTCCAGAATACCCCTTTAAATCACTTTGACAGCTTCTAAATTTTTTATTGCAACCCCTCCGTAATTGTGAAGAGGCTAGCAAGAAAAAATTTAACTAACTCTTATGTGTGAGGTCCCAATACAACTCCAAGCAAGTAATGCTAGCGTTTCGGCAGAGTATATCTAACTTTTACCATATAAGCAGCAGGTGCAACAAGTAAATAACCGTTTTGAAAAGGCGCGGTTCTAGATGCGATCAAGAAGCCGTCCAATATGGACAGTCAACGCCAGGATGATCGAAGCTAAGCGAATTGTATGGAAAACTAACTAGATCCAAATTTGCAGATCTGCCTTCACTCTGTAATGTAAATTATAGTTAACTTCGAAAGTCACCATCATGTCATTGACTTTTTCCGGCGGTGATTTATCAATTCTGTATGTTTCTAAGGCTTATCGTATGAAGAACCAGATAGTCAATTTTATGAAATACTTAAGGATTTCAATCGTGACATTGTGGTGTTCATCTTTTGTCTGTACGAAGTCCTTTGCGCAAATTTCCTTCTGGTATAATTTCAAGGGAACTGCTAGTTTGACAATAAACTATGTCAATAATTCAGATCAGAAAATTTGGCATATATTCACCTACAAAATGTTTCCTGATCAGGAAGTTAGGCTGAGTGATACGATTCCGGTAGGATCTGGAAACAGGAATTACTTGCTCCCCATTGGTTTGCCCCAGAAAGTAACCCTGAAAACCACTGGTAAAGAACTGACACTTCTCTTGACCCCTGGTTCAACGCTTGTCTGCAATCTGGACTTTAAAAATCTAGCAAGATCCTCAATTGATGCCCCAGATAGCCTGAGGGCCATTAATGAGTATCTGATAAGAAAGGATCTTTCAGTAGCCACACCGTTCAAGACAAGGCGGACCTTGGCTGCGCAAAGATCCGCAACATTGGAGGAATTTGGCACTAAGATGACCGAGCTGTATCTTGAAGAGCTTCAATTCTTCAATGCGAATAAAGGTGAGTTGCCTAGGTGGTATCAAAGTTTTGAGTATTGGGAGAACCGCTATTCTGATGCAACGGAGCGGATGAATGCCCCTCTACAACGCGAATTATCGCGACAGGTGAAAGATTCGATTCCTCCCACATATTATCGTTTTTTGGATTCCCTTGCGTTAAACAACGATGCCGCAAAATATTCTTATCCATATTATCTTTTTTTATACGAATTATTCAACAAGCGACGGACTGATTATGATCTTGAACACGGGTCAAAGTCTAATTTTCTTGACTACCATATCGAGCAAGCAAATAAAGAGTTGTCGGGCGAAGCTTTAGATTTGTTTAAAGCATTTACCATTCAGTTGGTATTTAACCACTATAAAAGGGAGGTTGCTAAGGATTACATCAACAACCGCGATTCAATTTTTTCTAATACGGTCTGGCTGGATGAATTAAAATCGTTTTTTCAAAGTAAAGATAACCGAGCTGGGAAGGGAAAGGTACCACCCAATTTTGTTCTTATTGATTCTAGAGATTCGCTGACTTGGCTCAGGTCTCTAAAAGGCAATATTATTGTGCTTTCTTTCTGGTTTGCCGGATGCAGGCCCTGTATTGAGGAATTTCCGGCTGAAAATAGATTGGCAGATACATTTAAAGACAGACCAGTCAGGATTGTCAGCGTCTGCGTAAATACTTCCGAAGAGATGTGGAAGAAGTGGAGCGAGCGGTTCGGACTTAAAACGATTAATCTTTGGGCGAATTCACAGTGGGAGAAAACCATAATTGAAAGATATGATCTGACTGTATTTCCAAGATATGTATTGATTGATAAAGATTATAAGATCGTTGAAACTTATGCGGATCGACCGAGCCAAGGGCTGGAAAGACAAATCAAATCTCTTTTAGAAAACTAGATTGATTTCAATTTACAATCACATGGCTGTCAATTGAATAATTCGCATGATGAACAGTCGGAAAGAATCCAGACTCTAGTCTCTTTAAGTCATTTTTGTCAATATAGAAACAAAGAGGCCCATCTGTTATCTGTAGTGCTGGGATCCTACGGGGTTTGCAAGAAAAGTTTGGTTGACTCTTATGAACGATGGTTTTCAGTGAGCATGCAGGAATTCGATCTATTCCTTGGTATTGTCTTACCAATCCATGGAGAGAGGTCGCTTTTGAGGTAAATGCGGCTGAATTGAGTAAAAAGGAGTCAGGAAAGCGCCAAAAGCAGGATTTTTGTTCCAAAATGGTCTCAGAGGCGCATTTTGGACTTAATTTCCTTCTTCCCACCGAATTTGGCTCAATAGTGACGTTTCCCAGGCTTGCGCTGCCTCTCGGGTAAGGAATTGTACCTACTTCAGACACGCGAAAATTAGATGCTACCACCTGTCTATCCGTGGTAGGCCAGATGTACCGTTGCTACACAAACGGGAAATCTGGCTCTGCGAGGCGGCTGTCTAAAACGGACTTCACCGGGCCAGTCATTTCGGAGTATCATGGGCTCTTCTTCACTTTTGATGACAAAACGTAATTAAAAATTACACAATTATTTGGCTACATAGCCCACCTGCTTCTTAAATTCTACTCCAATTCTGTCTAAAAGCTTATAAATCTGGGAGCTTCTATACTGGGTGTTGTATTTCTTATTGATCCATTCAAGCAATAGCGGGCCAGACCAACGTTTTTGAGAATATCCAAACTCATCAGGAGGGCAATTCAAGACAACATCTCGAATGTCTTCAAGGTCAGATAATGACAGAATTGACCTTCTACCGCGCCCTGGGAGGTCGTATAGCCCTTCGATGCCTTCGTTTTCGAACCGGTGCACCCAATTAATGACCTGTTTAAAGCTGACCCCATAGATTCTGGCAACCTGCCGACTCGATAGCCCGGTGGCTACTTGATAAACCATATTCAGTCGAGTTGCAACAGATAACACTGGGTCGCTGTGTAACAATGACCGAATATCTTCGGCTGCATATCCTTTAATTTTTAGTACCGGCTTGCCCATCTCTCTGGATTATTTGAGCACTAATGTATATATTATATGTGTATTTAATAAATATAATTGTGCTCAACAGTCGCCTTATACTACCCCCTGGCATGAAGCTTGGAGAGGTTAAGATTAATCTTTGGCAAGGAAAAGTATTGGTCAACGCAAGTTCCTTGCAAAGGTACTCCAGATGCCCTCTTTGTAAAAAGAAGAGCAAGTCAATCCATAGTTATTATCAACGCCAGCTAGCTGATTTACCTGTTTCTAACTATCAGGTGAAGATCAACCTCCGAAGTAGAAGGTTCATATGCCGAAACCACATCTGTGCACGCAAGATATTTACTGAACGGTTCTGTTCAGAATTAGGCACTTACAGTCGCCGCTTGCAACGCAGCCGGGACCTTTTGACAAAGATCGGTTTGGAATTGGGAGGTGTCAAGACGGCGATGATTAGCCGGTGGGTGGGTAGCTCCGTAAGTGCAGCCACAGTGATCCGAATGATAAAATCGCTGCCGGCTGTCGATAGCATTATATGCTCCGGTATCATCGGGGTAGATGATTGGGCTTTAAAAAAGGGCCGAACCTATGGTACAATCCTGGTGGACCTACATCAGAATAGGGTTATCGACTTATGGGAAGGTCGCAGTGCGGAAGCGCTCGAAGCTTGGCTCAAACAACACCCGGAGGTGCATACTGTGGCCAGGGACAGGGCATCGGCCTATTCATTAGGTATTCGCAAGGGTGCCCCGCAAGCCAGGCAGGTAGCCGACCGCTTTCATTTGCTGGTTAACCTCAGAGAAGCACTCGATAGAGCAATGCAAAGACAAAGCGAAACGATCAAAAAATGTTTCGTAGCCTTTCATGACAAGCAAAATGCACGTAATCAATCCATTCCTCTTAACCATGAAACTGCAACCGGCAAGCGCATACAAACTGAAAATTCCGAATTATTCACGGGAAATGTTAGTCCCCGTAGGCAGTTTAAATTTGAGCAAACCAAGAAACTCTATGCTCAGGGACATAGTATCAACGCAATAGCTGCTCACCTGAAATCAAACAGGAAATCCATAAGGAGATATATCCATTTGGATGTCTTGCCAGCTCGGAATACCCCAACCACCTCTGAGTATTCGACCAATTTCGATCACTTCATTCCATACATCCAACAGAATTACGGGCCACAGACGACTTATAAGCAGCTTCTTGCGGACATGATAGCACAGGGCTTTAACGGCAAATACACCAGCTTTTGCGAAAGAATGAATCGGCTTGTAGCGCAAAATTTAGTGGGGCAGCCCCTTGATAAACCCCAACCACTTGCCAGACAGCAAACCTGGTCAAGCACCAAGCTGGCCTTCATTGCCCTAACAGATACATCCTTATTGCCAGCTAAGGATCTGGAATTCTTTACTTTTCTCTGCCAGCACAGTGCTCCAATTCAGAAGGCCGCTGAGCTTGCCCAACAATTCAAAACACTCTTGGGCAAGCAGCACCATGGCAGTTTTGACGAATGGCTGGAAAGTGCCTCGCATCCCGACTCCCTTTTGAAAAACTTTGCAAAAGGCATCAAGAGCGACTATCACGCGGTCGAACAAGCAATTAATTCCGATATCTCAAGCGGGAAAGTAGAAGGCCATATTAATAAGCTGAAAACAATCAAGAGATCTATGTACGGAAGGGCCGGAATTGACCTGCTTACAAAAATGTTACTGGCTAAAAATAGATAGCCCCACCATCAAAAGTGGCGAAGAGCCCCATATCTCCGTAATAGACAGCGGCTCACTCGGAACTCGTTCGGCTTTCATAAGCCATTGATAAAAGCGCTACTGCCTTGAACTGAAAGCTAGATGCTACGGACGCTGGCCCCGCCCACATTCGCGAACTCTAAGAAACTGCCATCGTAATCCCGGATGTACAGGGGAAACACCGGAAACCCTACACCAAAACGTCTAAATACTTGTGAGGAGGCCAATTGAGAGAAGCAAACATTTTGGGTAGGTCTACATGAGTGTTCACGGGTCTCTACCGAGAACGTGGTTCCGGAAAACACATCGCCGTAGCTGTTGTTAACTGCGTATAGATCTATGGGTTAAGAGAAAGTACCATTGGATACAGTTCATCTATATTGGTTGTATCTTTAGGGTAGTGTATCTGCTTACCAAAGCTATTCTGCTTGGAGGCAATGGTTTAGTTTTTTTGGTTTAAGCTTAAATAACAATGGCTGAGGTTGAGTGGCCTTTTTTTATCCAATGCGATTATAAATCTTTGTTTTTATGTAAGTTTGGACACGCCGTTACTAGCGGGCAATGTTGAATCTATGTACTGACCTCCTCAGGTATTCAGAGGGTTGAAAGTAGAGTTTCCGGTATCATTTACTCCTTCACAACCCTAAACCACCTTTCTCTCTGATTTGATGTCAATTTGATTAGATAAAGCCCGTTGGCCACGTCCGGCGAGCCGAGATCGACTTCCAAAACTGGCCCAGCCTGCTGAAATTCCAATTTTCTGCACAGCTTGCCAGTCTGGTCGATCACTTCGATGACAGCCGGGCCTTTTATTTCCGTTTTTGGTTCGAGGCTGAAAATCCCTTTTGACGGATTTGGGAAAACGTGCCATTCCGGATTATGATCAAAAACGACGGACCTCATTGATGAATACGTGAAGCTACCGTCCAAGTCGACCATTTTCAGACGGTAGTAACGCGTTGAGCCAGGCCTGCCCTGCCCGTCGAGAAAGTAGTATTTTCTGGTTCCACCCATACCTTGCCCGGCAATCGTTCCAAGGTCATGGAACAATCCCATTTTCAGATTTTCGGAACCCACCGCCACCTCCACCACAAAGTGACTAAAATCTTTCTCGGAAGCTGTCGACCACTGCAAATTTACCGTAACACTTTCACCGGAACTCCGTTTCTCGGCTGTGAAACCAATCAGTGTCACTGGCAAAGGCGCTCCTGTTCCAATGTAATTTTTCGCGAGCCAGAATTCCGAGAAGCTCTTTATGGCAAATTCAATGTAATATCCGTTTCGGAAAGGTACCTTCGTGACTACATCGTGCGTAAAATAGTCCCATGCTTCCCTTGTATTGTTGGTCAGGTCACCATCCTGGTTTGGTCCCGAATATTTTGTCACAGCGAGGTCGTAAGCCGATCTCGGTTTACTTACGTTCGGACTGTCTGCCGCCTTCACCATCCTTTCAATATCTTTCTCGGGAATGTACAATCGAACTCCAACCGGCGTCTCAAAATTTTTGGCCGAACTTATTACAAAATTCCGATCCAGCACCAACTGCTTCTCGCTCACCCGCAACGGCCCATCATTGACGAAAGTCCTGAGATTGATCCCCCCGATATCCTGCCCTTGCGGATGTACCGACGCGACGATTTGGTTATCAATAATATAGTAGGTCCAGTCGTTACCCGGCGCATTGGCAGGGCCGATTTCCTGGGGAGCGGATCCTCCTTCATAAATATCGTACCCTAGATTGCTATAAATATGAATATCGTCGATGGCAATTCCCTCTCCATTGCCGGCGGCATTGCTTTTAAAAACAAAACGGAGCCGCATATTCCCGGCTGTGGGCAACTGCGTCGTAAATACCCGCCATCCGGCAGCAATCTCTCCACCCCAAAATCCCATTCCTTGTTTCTCACTATTGTACCAATTCACACCGGCACCTTTTATACCTAGCCGATACCATCCGTATCCGTAACTGTATTCGACATAAAGCATGTCACAAAGATCCCCATTGCAGGACTCCATGTTCATTTGGGCACTAAAACTCAACAACAATGGATACGTTAGGTTCAAATTGAGGCACGGGGAATACAGGTAAGACTCTTCGTTATTGTTATAAGGCCCGGTAAGGTTTGTCTTCCAGGCGCCATTCCCGCTAGCGGCACCCGCAACACCGGCGCTATTAGGCGTACCAAACTGCCACGAAGAGCGGGCTCCCTCGGTATACCAACCTCCGTTTCCGGATTCGAAATTTTCCAGGTAAAAACCATTCGCCGAAACAACGCCCGGGGTGAAGGTTTCAACTGTAAGTGTGTCATTTGCCGGATTGATGTCAGAACCTTTTTCACACCATATTTTGACAAGGTGCTTTCCTTCCTTATAAATTTCTCCGGGATAATAGACCGTAAGGGTGCTGTTTTCACCTTTCCGAATCACGTTAATGTTGTATTCCGACACGTTACCATCAACAGAGAGTTTGACGGGAACATTGAAACAGTCGTCAGTACCACTATTCTTGAACACTGCATTCATAGCATAAGAACCGCGATAGTCACAAATCGAAGCTGAGGGCACATCCAGTGTCACGACCTCCACATCACTAGTGGTTTTGAATAGCCTGATATCATGAATTGCGTAGCCACCTTCCGGAAAAACATTGGAAGCCGAACTCGCCCACCTCACCTGAAAACCCGCCGAAAATTCCTGACCGTTACTTCGGAGCAGTTGCGAAATCTCCACCGATGCCAGTTTGTAATTATTGTCTATGTCTGTGTCTCCATAGGGTCCTCCATTAATAATATAGGCTGTAATCCATGGATCGTCGCTGTTTCCGCGAATGTATACCCTGTTCAAATCGTAATTGTAGTCGCCACCCCGGTAGGTATGGCGGAAATCAAGTCTGATATCATCATCGCGTACCCGGTATCCCGACAAGTTAAAGGTGCCCTCTAAATAACTCAGAGTCGGAGAAAAGATACGTTCAGGTGCGTCCAGAACAAATGTGCTCTCAGATAGCCAGTAAGGAATCGGAGGCGCTTGCGTCCTTAACCGGCCGTAACCTTGAATCCTTGTAAAGTCGTACTTCTCTGCGTTCTGAATACCTAAAGTTGACGCCCTGATATCCAGAGCCGGTAGGGCCGCGGTATTCTGGAAAAAAGGTAACACCAGCTTTGGATTGGGAATCTGCCGCAGCCAGACTGTAAGGGAGTCGTTTCCGTTTACAGGGTCACCGGTGAGCCGTATACGGACCAGTAACGTTGCTTCGGTGATGGATGCCAAATCTACACGCTGCTGAAAAGTATATTCTGTGCTCGCGACTGCCGGTAAAGTAATATTGACTTGCTCCCAATGCATTTCGCCATCAAGCGAATAACCTATCTCGAATGGCCTGGTCAGTGGCTGGTCGTCCAGATTTTTAATTCGAACGGTAACGGGCTGACTGGCAGAGTATGCCGTTTTCGTGAACAGCCTCACTGTTGGCAGAGGTGCGACGACGGCTTCTATTTTGACGTCATTGTCCGAAATTGTTCCCTGACAGGTTCCGTTATCAGGCTTTCTGATGATAGCCACTGAGCGTCGCCCTGGCACCTGATTTTTCCGCGCCCTAACCGATACATAGTAAGTGGAGTCTTTTGATAATCCCGCCAATGTGTATTTCAACTCGGTTGTGACTGCAATTGCCCTCATCTCGTTTCCGGTCGATACCATGACTTCGTAGTCCGAGGCCCCGCTGACCGCATTCCACTGAACTGCAATGTAGCCTTCACATTGAACGGATTGGAGCGTCGCAGCCGGAACTCCCAGAACAGAGAAAGGGCCGCTTACATTCGCGAAAGCAGTGCCATTCCGGATTACTCTCACTTTCGTATTACCCGTCGCCGCATCGGGTACAGTCCAGGCCAATTGACGTTGGTTTGCCGCTACGCTGGCATTAAGGGTTGTCCAAACACCGCCGTTGTCAAGCGAATAGGCCACATTGAATGTGCTTAACGTATCTCCATAAGATTCCCAGCAGATATTAATGGCATCGCCTTTTGTCAGATGCTCGCCTTCCAAAGGATATGTGACAGTTAAAGAAGGTTCTATGATATCGTAAACAACAAAATATTCCTGCACACCCTGAGGAATCCGTGTAGCCGACACTTGAATCGAATATGTACCCGCGGCAGGATCATCCAGAACGATTTGCTCGATGTTATTGACCGAATCAACACCTGACACCGCGGCGGCCGTCGGTGCAGCCATAGAAGGAAATTTGGGCAAGACTTTGGCACCTCCCGACTGGCTTGCCGAAAGGTCAAGATTGTTTACCAGCGCCTTTCCTCCCGCGAGCACTGACGCGCCAGGATCATTCCAATAGATCATGATTTTCAATTTGGTAGTATTTGCCGGCACGAAGATCTGATGCGTATTAGTAGCCAAATGTGTGATCTGTCCACTAAAATAATGGCCTTCGTCTAACATAGTTACCGAACGAAGCAGGTTCATCTGCCCAAAACCATAAGTATAATCTGGCCCTGGCAAACCCTGGTCGTTAGCACCGTTACAGATCAACGCTTTTATCAATGCATTTTTAGGGTTACTCTGCTGGTGCAACTGACGATATCTCTGGTATAGCAATGCCGCGCCGCCTGTGACTGCTGGCGTAGCCATGCTGGTTCCCGAAGCACTCTGGTAGGTGTTGCCTGGTATGGTTGAAACAATACTTGTTCCCAGGGCGGTTACTTCCGGTTTGATCCGCCCATCCTGAACCGGCCCTTTGGAAGAGGAAAGGTTGATCACGCCGTTTAGCTGGGTATTTCCTACTGTCAGCACGTTCTTTGCTGAATGGTAGCCGCCGTGAACCGTGCCAAAACCACCGGAGAGTCCCTGGCAAATCGCTGATCCACTATTTCCGGCAGCAAAAACGTGTTGTAGATTGGGATATTTAAATGCCTGTTCATCCAACCAGGAGCCATCAAAAGAGTAGTTGCCAAAACCGCTACAGTTGTCGGAGCCGCCGTACGTATTGCTGGTTACCACCATCCCATAATCCTGGACGAGCAGCGCTGCATTCGACAATGTCCCCGACAAGTCCTGATAAACGATTTTAGATCCGGGCGCATAACCCCGATACTTTTCGTTAAGAAGACCCGACCCGGCTGCCGTACCTCCTACGTGCACACCATGCCAAAAATTGCTGATTGTACCATGATTGACGACACGCGAACCGATATCCGGATGTATGGTGGGATTTGAAAAATCTCCAAGACCTATTACAACTCCGTCACCTGTAAGCTTATAGCCCATAATCGCGGTAGACGCAAGTATGTTCGCTCGGGTACTCGCCGTACTTTTGTCGTTGAGCATTTCTCCCGGTGCCGTAACCGGTGTGATGTATTGTACCCAGGGAAATCCCGCCAGGCTCCGAACACTGCCCTCCGGAATTCTGACGTCGAGAACCCGGTAGGACTTCAAATCGCCCGATACCAGCTCGAAGCCAGCTTGGGCAATGTCACGCATCACCTCTTCTGCTGTGAACGATCGAGCGAAGCTTAGTCTAACATCGAACTTACCGGCAACCTTGCGGGCATGCTTGGGCACAATTCCGGACAACAACGATGGTTCCACGACATCTTCCGCCCCAGGCTTGAACACAGCCCGTACCCCCATGCTTTTCAGGTTCCTTACATTGACAGAACTGGTCAATGTTGCCGTATAAGCATTCTCGGGAACATAATCCAGCAATTCAACACCGACATTCTTCAGGCGAGACTGCGTCGCTTGATCAGGAATTTGGTTAAACTGGATAATCACCAGCGATTTTCGCTCAGGCACTGACCGGTGATAGGTATGGCTGGCCGCGAGTTCGTCCGCGGTACTTTCGGACAGCGACACCACTCTGTTTTTCAAAAATAATTGACACCCTGGTAAATGCTGAGCGACGGTTTTCAATGAAGGAAATAATAGCAAAAGTAATAGACAAGCCGTCCGCTTTCTTGAAACCATACAATTGTAACCGATAGGTAAGGGATTTACGAATATAGCTAATTAGGAATGATTCTCAATCTGCAACAAAATCCGTAGTCTAAAGACACTAGTAAAGTTGGTAGATACATTAAGATCGACATTTTCTGGCCTAGATTAATCTGTCTTTTTTGATCAGCACTTACCCAGACTGAGAAGTGCTCTCATTTGGCCGTGCCTTTCTCCTTCGGCGGTCTGCCTTTTTGTTTCTGATTTTCCATGTGTCTTTTTTGATTAGCTATGAGCCGGAAGGCGAATAGCAAGGGTCCAGGGGTTTTCCCATGGCCAGCTCCTGCCGAGGAGTCGCATTTCGCGACGTACCGGCGATAGCTGGCTAGGGAGAAAACCACTGCCCATGTTCGAATCTGTTCGAAAGCGTTCGCTTCCATTCTAAAAAATTCGGATTTGTTTGAAAGTGTTTGAATTCGTTCGAAAGCGTTTGAAATTGTTCTGTCTTTAAGCTGTCTTTAAGCAGAATAGCTATACACTTTTTGGGACTAACTGCACATTAACTATACACCTTGTTTTTTAAGGGTCGATTTTACTATACAAGCTTGAATTCTCGACTTTACAGTTTTATCGTGGATTTTCAATCCGGTTTTCTCGAGCGTCTGTATGTCTTCCAGCGCTTCCGCAGAACGATGCTTAGCTGGTGCGCTTTTTCCGGAGTTAGAAAATCGCAGCTCGCGTGCGGCCTATGATTGTTGTAAATGGGTATAATCCGGTTTACCGCGATCAATGCTTGCTGATGATCTTCAAAGACCTTATCCAGGTCGAACTCGTCCTTCAATATCCCATTTACCCTTTCCGCGATCGCATTTTCGTACGGGTCACCCTTTTCAGTCATACTGATCATGAAATTCGCCTCTCGAAGACATTTGATGTAGTCTCCACAGCAATATTGAATGCCTCTGTCAGAGTGATGGATGATCTGCTTTTCCGGATACTGGCGCTGATCAATTGCATCTTTCAGCGCTCTGAGCGGGCCACAATGTTCTAAGGTCGGGTGCAAACAATAGCCTACAATTTTGCGCGAATAAGCGTCCGTTACTAGCGATAGATAGGAAAAGCCGTTTCTTAACGCCAAGTAGGTAATATCTGCAACCCAAACTTCTTCCGGTCCTTGAACTTTCACTTCCTTGATCAAATTGGAGTACTTTTTCAGCCAATGCTTCGAAAAAGTGGTTACAGTTCTCCACCTTTTTCGTCGGACGGTCAATCCATATTCCGCTAACAGATTGTCCAGCTTTTTAAAGTTGACATTACTATACCAGGTGTGGGAGCGTAACCCGGAATTATCTTACTGCGGAATCATCAGCGGTATGTTTCTCGTCAGCGACAAAATCAGGCTTGTGGGGCAATTGCAGGGATATAATCCATTGACCCTAACTTGACTTTCAAATCGCACAAGTGCCGGTTTTCAAAAATTATGTCGGTAGAATAATAGCCTGCATCTTTTGGCACTTCGTAATGATGGCCTTCAGCGAAGCAATTCAATATAAATTCAAAGTATTCCGGACTTAGCATATTAAAAAAGTTACTCGGGGCTAAGATAACGGCGATTAGCGCTGCAGCAAAAATTGCATCCCTATACGATTTTCCTGACCACTATTTGTGACAAGCTGGGAAATCTTACAAAATCGGGAAAGCTTACACAAGCAGTGAAATTACCAACGGATATCTACCACCGATCGGCGCGCGCCATTCGAAGTAGCCTACGCAAACCGGGTCATATTACCCAACAACGTCACTGTAATTGAGCAGTATTCTCCGGTCTGGAAAGAAAAACGTGGCCATGTTTTTGCCGTCATGCCCCATTCCATAGGATGGACTGCGCAAAGCCGAGACACAACTATCGGCAAAGTTCCCGAACGGTTGGCAGAATATCCTGGATTTACTTTTCGACATGGCTCTTGCTTTATGGCAGTATTGAAGGAAAAATCGGTCGCGGATGCTTTTGCCAGCTCACTATAAATAAGCATTTAGCTACATAAGCATTAAAAAATTGTTACCTTACTTCTGTCTTTAAGCACCAATCATTAAAAAAAACCTTCCAATCATACGTTTGGAGGGTTTTTCTGTCCAGTCGGAATCGCACTATATTTCTAACTGTAACCGACAAACAATTTACTTGTAATTGATTCGCAATTATTTATATTTTGCTTGCATGTAACCGCTTATATTAGAAATTGGGCGTAAATATTACACTCATTGCTTTCATTCAAGCTTGAACAGTATGAAACAACATCGAGTTGGTAGTAGTATGGATCCTACCAAAGCATCAAAGATATGATTTCGAACTAGCACTTTAGTAATAATTTACCCTAGACAGTGACATATATGATACTACGAGACGCAGAATTTTGTTGGGGAAAGCCATTGATCACGATGGTATTTGCGCTCTTTCTCATTTTCTTATTGAGCTGTGATAAAGACAAGGGAGAGCGTACTACTTCCATTTACGGAAGAGTAACTGATCAAAACCAGCAGCCGGTAGACAGCATAATGGTTGAGGTAGACGGTATGAGGAACCTCGATTCAGAGGAGCTCAAGTACACTTATACAGATGAAGATGGGAACTATGAACTCGTCCTGGAAGTGCCTGAGAAATATATATCAATCAACGTTCTTATCCCATATTTACCCATTCGAAACCCGAAATTCCAAGAGAGATATAAAGTTGAAAAAATTTTCAAGAATGGGCAACAAACGAGTAGTTGCTGTATCTCAAGTGTTGGAGGAAAAGTTCAATGGGATTTCGAATTAATGCCTCAGTAATCGTTTTATCACTTCAAATACATAACTAATGAAACATTTCTCCAAATGTATCAAGGAAAAGCTATGTCTTTTCCTTTTAGGCTTACTTTTCCCCTTCTCTACGATAACTGCCCAAGATTATCTTATCCAGAGACAAAATGCGCTTAGTAAGCTTGATCTGTCTGGACTTAACAATGCACTATTTTTGAACGCCGCCGTTACAAGCCAGAATGAAGTGACGTACTTAAAACGAATCTTTTACTCAAAGTCACTCAAACCGGAACCTGTCTCATCAGAAGAGTGGCAAAACTTGTATGAACGGCTTTACGACGCCGATTTACGACCTACCAACCAAAAAATACCTGAATTGACCCAATTAGTGGAAATAAATCCGGCGAAACTAACGCGGAGTGACACTATACCGTTGGGTATTATCGATCTTGAGAGTGTTTATCTCACGGAACACGAACTACAAGAAAACGAGAAAAGCAAAAAGTCTGGTCAGCCCGCGAATTTTGCGTCATATGAAAAATTTAGGATTCTCTATGCGGCCGCTCTTCAAGAGGAGCTTTATCAAGCCGATGCCTTTTTCAAAATAAGTCCGAAACTTCTAATAGCAAATCACCATGCCAAAATAACTGGCTTGAATATTGACTTTGGTGACGGAAACGGGTATTCGAGCTATGACATGACTGAGCAACTTATTTCTCACAGTTTTGAAACGACCGGAAAACATCCAATAAAGATCCGATTGAAAACGTCAAGTCGTATGTATGAGTTTGAAACCTACGTTAATGTTTTGCAGCTCGAGAGGGTAAAACCACTAACGGAGTTTCATATTTCCGCGCCAGCTCTCGTTTCGGACTCAACAATGTCAGAAAAAACCGCTAGAACGAACATTGCGGGTGCAACAATCCGCATCGTCTCTGGTTGTGACGCCATACTGGATAAACCGGTAATAATTGCAGAAGGCTTTGACATGGGGAACGATTTTAATCTCGATGCTCTTGAAGCTAAATTTCGAGAACCAATGAATCAATGGTTAAGAGAAGGCTTTGATTTGGTTTTTCTAAACTACGATGATGGAAGAGCGCCCATTGAAAATAATGCCCAGGTCATGAAAGAAGTCATCCAACACATCAATAACATTAAACAAGGCAACATTCAAACAATTGTAATAGGCGCAAGTATGAGTGGGCTGGTAGCTCGGTATGCAATTCGCAAAATGGAACAAGACGGAATTACGCATAATGTTCGTTTGATGATCTGTTATGATACCCCTCATCAGGGAGCCAATATGCCCGTTGGTGTTACTCAGCTGCTATGGGAGTCCAATCCAACCTTACTCACAAATGTAATATTGAAGTTTTTCGCGAAGGGATGGCGCGACTACTATAATGCAATGCTAACTCCCGCTGCTACTCAAATGATGCTTCATTGGGGAGGTCAACTTACAGGCGGAGTAGGCTCAAAGGCACCAGCTTTTAATGCATTCAGGACCAATTTAAGTAACTTGGGAAATGGCGGCTATCCCCAACTTAGCAGGAATATAGCTGTTATACATGGGAGTATGAACGCCCAAGATCGCGCAATTTTTAATGACTATAATTATGGTAGCCGACTTTTGAGGAGCTGGACACCATTTGGATTACAGAATTCAAATATCGATATCCACACAAATGCGTTAAACCAAAACTCGAATGTTATTCGTTTCGCCACGTGGGGAATATTCTTCAAACGGCTCGGAGTTACAAGAAGTTACAACAGCCCTTTCAATGATGACTTTTTACCTGGCGGCAGGACAACCTCCCCGGTACCAAATAAGTTATTCGATAGCACGTCCGAATTCGAATTTTGTTTTGTCCCAACCTTTAGCGCCATTGACTATACTGGCCCTATTACATCCCAAAACCAGCGCGAAATGTTGGATGTTAATGCAGTGAACGCTGTTACAGGTGTAGGACGGCAAACTCCCTTCGCAGCAATCTACGGACAAAATTTCAATACGGTTCACGTAGTTGCTAGATCATTGAACTGGACGGCTATTGGCGTGGCAGAGGGTCTGTTAGTTGGAAACAATACTACGATTTGCCCATCGCTTCCTGTTCCGCCACAACCAATTATCTCGGTCTACAGTGTATGCTATCCATTTGACGAAAGCAGAACCACAGAGAACAATACCGCTAATATCTCCGTTTCCCTGGCCACACCGTCTAACGGCCAGTATATTCACAACTGGACGATCCTTCCTACCCAACAAACCTTTACAACCACAAGCGACCAAATCACTTTCCAAGCTGAACGGCCCGGCCAATATCAGGTAATTTGTGTGCGCACGTATCCAGGACGGCGGGACTTACAATCACAGCACGATGTGACGTTCACAGTGTCGGTCTGCGGAGGTGGTCAATCCCTGGCACCAGAAAACCCAAAAATACCTACTTTAGTAATAGATCCCGATATCGACATTCGTGATGTTTGGGAAGGAGATTTTCTTCTAACTACACCACAACCCGATTCCGCCGCCGTGTTCGCTCACTATCAGGGTACGCTTCCCCAAGTCCTCTATGCTTCAACACAGAATGGTACATTTATTCCTGCAACCTCGCTGGAAACGTATGGAATGTTTCCGGAATTCGCGGACCTGTTTGCAGAAACCGATCCACGAGGCCCACTTCCCGTTGTACTTAATGAATTTAGAGCAACTGCGGAAGGCAAAACATCCCTTCTTTCATGGCGTACAACCAGTGAAATCAACAGCGAACGATTTGACATCCAACGGAGCAGGGATGGCAGGGACTGGCAAAAAATCGGAAGCGTACCGACCAAAAACCGTGGTACTCAAGACGAAGATTATTCCTATGTAGATTCAAGCCCAGGAGGCAATGTAGTCTACTATCGCCTGAAAATGGTTGATACCGACGGCACCTTTGCATACAGCAGTATTCAGACCCTAAAATTCTCCGATGCCGATGTTGTCGTTTATCCTAACCCAGTAGAAGGAGGCAAACAGCTCCAATTGCTGCTTAATGACAGTAAAGTCGACAAGATCTATCTTTTTGACCTGGCTGGCAAGGTGGTGTACCAGGCTGATGGCCCTATCGAGCAAATCAATACCAAAAATTTGATGAACGGCAGATATGTTCTAAAAATTCAGCTAAGAGACGGCACTGAAAGCAATCATATTATCATAAAAAGATAACAAATCCGTAGAAGTCAAGCTTACTTAAACAGGCAGTTGGGGAATTAACCCAGACTGCCTGTTTTTTTATATAGAGCGACTTAGCCCATCGGTAACTTTCCACTGCACAAATCCTGTCCTTCTCCCTCCTCACTAGGACTTGCAACTTCGCTGAAAAGAACAGCAAGTGGTTCTCAAACAAGTAATCAAACGCAAAGTGGCAATGGACTGGATCGGCGCTGACGACGACCGCGGCCGTCCCTCTATCCATTCGGTAAAATACCGCAAGCTCGACGGTACGACCGGCTATAAACGGCGTGTATCCAAAAGCAACAGGACTTTGCCCGGTGAATCCAAGTTCAAGGGCAATCTGAATGAAAACCACGAACACCTATTCTTCAACCACGACGAGCCCGAAGAATCCAAACAGTATTTCCGAATCAAGATCGATCTGCTAACCCATGTAGACGGTCACCTCATAGACCACACTGATCAAGAATATGCTTCAATTAGGTGGAAATAATGATCAACTAAAGGACCTTGACCACCAAGTTTAGTGGTACCGTGAAAACGGACCGACTTAATCCTGTGCGCCACTTATCCCAGAGTGATATACTTTTCCACTCTTCATTACAACACAGGCTGAAGAAACAACCCCAGCGAAACCCATAACAGAAGTCCACTTGATGGCGCCGGTGTTAGCATCGAGGGCATAAGTGTATGGGCTAAATTCAGATGCGTATACCACATCACCGGTGACGGTCGGACTTGAAACGGTATTTTTGGACAGCGGAAAGTCCCATTTTTTCAATCCGGTGACCGCGTCGACTGCGTGCAGTTTTCCAACCTCACGGCTGCTGAAATAGACGATGCCATTACGAACCGTGGGACTGCTCGCGCCATTAAAAGTGGTAAACTCCCATTTTTTTGTTCCGGTAGCCGCATCTAAAGCGTACAACTTCTGGTTACCCGCCATGGCATACACCACGCCGCCGGCAACTGTTGGAGACGAAGTAATACCGAAACCTTTCAGAGCTTCCCATTTTTGAATTCCGGTCGCAGCATCAATTGCAACAAATTTTTCAAGATCGCCTGTGTAGACCAGACCGTTAGCAAATGTAGGACTAACGCTTAAACCCATATCCGTCCAGCCCATCGCAAACTCCCATTTTTTCATACCGGTAGCGGCATCAATCGCATATAATTTTTTCGCGTCATTCTCGATATATACTACACCGTTTACAACCATTGGGCTCGAAGAAATTGGTTCACCAGTCGGGAACTCCCATTTTTTTGTACCCACATCCATATTCACTGCGTATAGCTTTCCATCACGGCTTCCGAAATATACCAGCCCACTGGTTACCATTGGGCTCGAATGAATATCACCATTAGCAGTAAATTCCCATTTTTTTGCTCCGGTAGCGGCATCAAATGCGTGTAGTTTTTTATCAGTACTCCCGACATACACAACACCATTTGCAACGGTGGGGCTGGATAGAATTCTCCCACCTGTTACAGCCACCCATTTTTCTGCCCCATTAGCTGCATCAAGTGCGTATAAGTTAAAGTTATAACTACCCAGGTAGATGGTTTCGGCAACATCATGTTCAGGCTTGGGTTCGCGGACAGATTGTTCTTTCTTGCACGACGTGAAAATATTCACGAATACCAGGAGCACAAATAGATTGATAAACTTCATTTTAAACTGGTAATAACAGGTTTCGACAGCACAGATGGTATGCGTCAATCGCTAGCCTAGTGGAATTATTTTTTCTCGGTGGGGAAGCAATCTCTCGTAGATAGAATCCTGCTTACCCAAATATTGGTCGGCTTCCATTTGAGATCATCGGGCTTGCAGCCGTTATCGGCAGTAAACTTGACTCTCGACACCGACCTTTGAGGCGTCTTGATATGATACGCAATAGCGATCGATATTGGTATAATATAGGCAAAATGTATATTCATAAATCAGCGTCGGCAGGGAATATTCATAAAGTTATTGGATCTTTACAAGTAATTTCGCAACTCATTTACTGTTCGATTTTTCAGGACTTGACAATTCCCAGCAAAAGTAGCCTCATGTATGAATTCTAATGCAAGGTGCCTTCTTGATTTGGACTTGGCGATCACACTTTCGCCGTTAGTTTCAACCAATTTGATAAACAAACATAATCAACTTTTAAAAAAGAATGTGGATGATTTCAGCGTTGAAGACATTAGATTTATGATCGGCCAAAGAACTGCGTTAGAAATTCTACTTCCACGAGCCATTGAGCTGTTAAACGAAAATATTATTGCAGAAGGAGACCTTTTTGAAGGAGACCTATTGCTGAGTGTGGTTTCTCTCGACGAAATTTTTTGGAGCCGAAACATAAGGTGGTATAACCAGATCAGTGAACTGATTAATAAATCTCTCACTGATGTTGAATTAATTCCACTTTCAAAAGTTGTGTTGAAAGGGGTCAACCATTTCCTCGGTCTTCGTGAAAACGGTAACCTCGTTAACGACCAATCAGGTAGTAAATCTATACACTAGGATTGATGGGTTCAGTATGCTAAATTTGTAAAGGGAACACTTTAATTGAAGCCAAATAAAATCATTTCATTCGGTCCCCAATTCGGTCACCTATTCGATAGGTGCGAATAACTTAACTGACAATCAACTACTTTCGTCCATATTTTGCGATCCCAGCGGGACAACTTATAGCGCTTCAACGAGCGCCTTTTCATTCATAGATGTCGCTATTGTGAGTTCTTAAAAAGATTTGCATGTCACTTCGATTCAATTCAGGTCAAAACATCTGGTAACCTTTTCGGTAACCTGCCGTACCTGCAATAGTTGGTCAACCCACTTTGCAAAGTCGGTTAAGCTTGAGTATGTAGACATGTATTGTTCCTTTGCGTATTACTATTTTGACCGCCAGGCCCAGGAAATGGATTAAGCCTCATCAGACAAACATCATTTCATGCTCTGCCATTGTTCGAAATTAATGCTTCATATGTCAGCTTTTCCGGCCGGCACCAGAGCCACGATATTGATTTCTCCGCCGAAATATTCCGGTTGGCCATTGGATACGACTTTATGAGGATCATTCGGATGCTTTAAGTACCGTGAAACAATCTCATGAATTTCAAAACGTTCCGGATCGGCAATGTCCAGCTTTCCATTAATAGGAGCACCGCCTGCATACTTCGTTACAAACCAAGCAACGTCGGCCGAGGCGATGGGTTGGAACAATACATTGGACAAGTGTACCTCGTCTCCTTGTGTAGCTTGGTCCGCTATTCCTTTCAGAAATTCCATGAACTGAGTGCTGCGAATAATGCTGTAAGGAATTCCCGACTCTTTGATCAGTTCTTTCTGAGCCTGTTTCGCACGCATATATCCAATGTTGTTCATAATGTCGACCCCAACAATTGAAAGTGCGACGTGATGTTCTACACCAGCGTTGGCCTCCGCTTCCAGCAGATTGCGTCCGGCGGCCCGGAAAAATTCCAATACTGCGTTGTCTTCGAATGATGGTAAGTTGGCAAGGTAGACAACGATGTCCATACCTTACATAGCGTCTGCCAGCCCCGCGCCCATAATGGTATTAATACCGGTGGCGGGCGAGCCTGCGACTACAGTATTCCCAGATTCACGATGTAGGCTGACTACTTTTGCGCCGATAACGCCTGTTCCTCCAAGGAATACGATTCTCATGTTTTTGTTTTTTTAATGGCTGGTCGTTTTAAATCCTAATAGATCTAAACACGCACCAATTAATTGACAATCAAATTCATATCAAATTTGAAAGGTATCTTTCTGGCTGTATTTCGTCAGAATACGAACTATTGCATTTCATATAGACAAAACAAGGGCTGGAAATGTTTGTCATTGAGCAATATGACCTTTGAACGCTTAATAAATTTGACGCCAGGCATTCAGCGCATTACGCACTGTATTTAGCGCCGCAACAAGTAATTGCTCGAAATATCGTCACAAAATCTTCCATCTTAAATAATTAAGCTATTGTAAATCAATTTATTGCTTAGTTGGCATGCGCCTTGCAATGGTATACAGCAATCGGGCAGACATAACCGGGGAATCAGTTTGACTCCCTGCCTGCACAACAAACTTTCTCTTTTCATTGAAACGAAGATGACGGGTGCCAGCTCACCGAGGCTGCTGTAAGGGGTATGCACTTTCCACCCGTTCGTGCATGGGACAAACCAACGTCGGCGCGCCGTTCCCGCGAAGTCCGATCAGCAACACGGTGATTCAATGGATGGGAAATTCAGGGTTAACTAAGAGGAATTAAGAGAACATGAAAAAGAAACAAAAAAAGCTGTCCGTGAAGGACTATGCGACCGACCCCAAGCTGTCCAGAGAAGTCAGGGAATTTCTAAAAATCGTCAACACGTTGGGCGGGCCAGCCCTAGAAACGCTCCCGCTCGCCGACGCGCAGGCTGGCCTCGCCAATGCACAGGCATCGGTGGAAGTGGATGTTTCGGGTGTTAAAATAGACCTGAAAACCATCACCAGTGACGGATACACGGTGGATCTCCACATTGTCCGTCCCGAAAATACCGTCGATACATTGCCTGCATTCATGTTCATTCATGGCGGCGGCTGGATATTGGGCGACTTCCCGACGCACCACCGCCTGGTCCGCGACATTGTGCTCGAATCAGGAATGGCGGCTGTGTTCGTCAACTACTCCCGAACTTCCGAGGCGCGCTATCCGCAGGCGATCAACGAGATTTATGCAGCTACTAAATGGGTTGCTGCCAACGGCCACATGATCAATGTCGACGGCGGCAGACTGGCGATTGTAGGCAATAGCGTGGGCGGTAATATGAGCACCGTTACCTGCCTGATGGCCAAGGAAAAAGGCGGACCAGAGATCAAACTTCAAGTAATGATGTGGCCGATCGTGGATGCCGATTTCGAAACCAAATCCTACCGAAAATTTGGGAAAGACCGTTTCCTGAGCACTTCACTAATGAAATGGATGTACGATCTCTATATTGAAAATCCCCAAGAACGCAAAACCATTTATGCCTCGCCACTGCAAGCGACGTCGGAGCAACTAAAAGGCTTGCCGCCGGCACTCATCCAGACCGCCGAAAATGATATCCTCCGGGACGAAGGCGAAGCCTACGGCCGCAAACTCGACGAAGCCGGCGTACCCGTGACCACCGTCCGCTACAATGGAATGATCCATGATTTCGGCCTGCTCAATAGTCTGGCCAGCTTGCCTGCCGTTCGTTCGCATATCCGCCAGATTGGTGCGGAGCTCAAAAAGTACCTGGCCTAGTATCAATAGCTTTCAAAATTCACCGTTAAGCATTTTAAATCATGTCAAAACTCAACTCAATATTCGTCGGAGTGATCGCTACGGCGCTCTTTGCATTCGTTTCCCGCCAGCAGATCGAATCGCGGCAGAAGCCGGAAGACCCAAAAAAGGGCGTCAAAAACATCGTACTGGTCCACGGCGCATTTGCCGACGGGTCAAGCTGGTCGAAAGTGATCCCGCACCTGGAAGCAAAAGGCTTCAAAGTCACCGCGGTGCAAAACCCGCTTACCTCGCTCAACGACGACGTTAATGCTACCAAACGCACTATCGCTTTGCAGGACGGACCGGTGCTGCTGGTGGGCCATTCATGGGGCGGCGTGGTGATCAGCGAAGCGGGCAACGACCCGAAAGTGGCAGGCCTCGTATATGTGGCAGCGTTCGCGCCGGACAAAGGTGAATCACTAAACGATGTAGCCAAAACCGCGCCCCCCGCACCGGGTAACGAACAAGTCCAGGCTGATGCTGCCGGCTTTCTCTCCCTGACGCCCAAAGGCATTTTCGAAGATTTCGCGCAGGATTTGCCGATGCCGGAGCGCAAGCTGATCCTTGCCACGCAAGGCCAGTGGGCCGCATTCACGACGGGAGAAAAAGTAAGCAAAGCCGCCTGGCACGAAAAACCGTCGTGGTTCATTGTGGGCGGGAACGACAGGATGATCAATCCCGACCTGCAACGCACTTTGGCAAAGAAAATGAATGCACAGTCGCTCGAACTGAATTCCAGCCACGTGCCGATGCTCTCGCAGCCTGCCAAGGTGGCCGCTTTTATCAGCAATGCGGCCAGCAATGTGGATAGTAAAGGATTGGCTTCCAAATAAATATGATTTCAAATCCCGGGCCACCTTTCACTTCTTCGAAAAGGTGGCCGGGAATTCATCTGATTTACATAAGACTACTCCGATGAAACCCCGATACAACCGCCGAAATTTCCTGAATGCACTCACGTTAGCTGCGGGGCCATTGATGGTGCCGGACGCTTCCTACATTCATATGTACCGCATGGGGAGGGGGAAGGCGGATGTTCCCGCAACTTTCCGCCAAGACCCAATGTCCGACATTCGGCAGATCGAGGCCGGAGAGCTGTCCGTCGGTTACGCCGAACTGGGCTCGAAAGACGGAAGTCCGGTCATACTGCTCCACGGCTGGCCGTATGACATCCATTCTTACGAAGCGGTAGCGCCGCTGCTCGCTTCCCGCGGTTGCCGTGTGATCGTACCGCATCTGAGAGGCCACGGTTCAACCCGTTTTATATATGAGGCCACGCACCGGTCGGGGCAGCAGGCGGCAATTGGCAATGATGTAATCGCCTTAATGGACGCATTAAAAATTCCCCGCGCGGTACTGGCCGGGTACGATTGGGGAGGAAGAGCTGCCTGCGTGGTCGCTGCGCTCTGGCCCGAACGTTGTGCAGGCCTGGTATCGGTAAATGGCTACCTGATCCAGGATATTTCAAAAGCTGCGCGGCCGCTAGCTGCCAAAACAGAGGCGGGATTCTGGTACCAATACTATTTTCTGACCGAGCGTGGCCATGCCGGGCTCACGGCCAATCGGCGCGAGATCGCCCGGCTGATGTGGACACGCAACTCGCCCGAATGGAAATTCGACGACGCGGTTTTCAACCGCAGCGCCACTGCTTTCGACAATCCGGATTATGTCGACATTACCATTCATTCCTACCGCCACCGACTGGGGTTTGCCCCGGGTTCTCCGCCTTATGACGATTTGGAACGGCGCCTGGCAGCCCAGCCGGTAATCACAGTGCCCACAATCACTCTTGATGGCGGGTCGGACGGCGTGGTACCGGCTACCGATGGGAAGTTGGCTGCTGGCAGATTTTCCGGAGAGCGGCAGCACCGGATCATACCACACGCCGGCCACAATCTCCCGCAGGAGAATCCACGCGCATTTGCAGCGGCAGTCTGGGAACTGGCGTCGCGGCATCGGTAGGGTTATGATTTTTTCAATACCAAAAACAATTCTAAGCACAATGCACATAGGTAAATCTTATCGATTGGGTGAGTTTCTCGTCTGGACGCGACGGAATATCTACATCCTCTTTTTTCTGGGGTTATTTCCCGTGATCATTCATGAAATATGGGGACTGAAATGGCTGAATGTGCCCTGGCCGGTCGTGGCGCTTTTGGGTACTGCTACGGCATTTACAGTGGGTTTCAAAAACGCGCAGACCTACAACCGGGCAGCGGAAGGAGCGCGGCTCTGGACAGACATTCTGAGCCTGAGCCGCTTTTGGGGCACCATTAGCATCGACTTCCTGAATAATTCCGTGCAAAGTAAAGAGTTGGTTTACCGCCATCTCGCCTGGCTCACGGCCCTGCGTTATTACCTGCGCGAGGACCGCGTGTGGGAAAGCAACGAAAAGAGCCATAATAAGGAATACCAGCAGCTTTTTCACATTCCTGAACGCACGCGGCCCGTAGAAACCGAGCTGAAAGAATTTCTACCGAATCATGAACTGGAACTCGTTCTTCGATCGAGACACAGGATGGGGAAAATTCTTGCATTGCAAAGCAAAACGATCAAATCGCTGAACGAAAACGGGCAGGTCGCAGCGGCGCAATCTGCTGCAATGCAGCAGATGCTTAAAGACTTTTATGCCGTGCAGAGCAAATGTGAGCAGCTCAAAGATTCGCCCTATCCGCGGCAGTATGCGGTGATCAACAACATTTTCGTGTGGACGTTCTGCTTTATGCTGCCGTTCGGGATAGTGCATGATTTTGACCTGCTCAACGAGGTCGTGGATGCGCCCCTGCGTGGGTATATGGCCTGGGTCACGATCCCGTTCAGCATGCTCATTTCGTGGATGTACATTTCGCTCGAACAGGTGGGAGAGAGTACCGAAAACCCCTTCGAAGGAAGTGCGAACGACGTTCCGATTTCGCAAATGAGCCAACAGCTGAATATAGAACTCCGTGAAATGCTGGGCGAACGCGATCTGCCCAACGATTTACAGCCGCACAATAACATTATTCTTTAAACCTGAATCAAACGAAAAATGGAAATACTTAACCTCCAAATCGTGAATCCAGGCCCGATCCTGACGGACCTGAAAATGCAGCTGCGAGGACCGGCCGTGTCGCAGCATACCTATTTGCGCCACCCGACAGCCAGCGGCTCGCCGGACTTTTCGGTATGGGACTTCGGTATCAATCCGTTGGGCATACGAGAATCAGCCCTGCCGGAAGTACTTCAACTGATGGGCATCCGCAGTCTGACATTAAATGTTAAGCAAGATCTGAGCCCGCTCTACCGCCTAAGCGGCGGCATCCCGCGCACCGGCAACGAGGAGGATAAATGGCGCTACCTCACCAGCGGCACGGTGACCAATGTGTTACAGCCGTTTGTGAGGAACTGCCGCGCCATCGCATTCCACGACTGGGCCAGTCTTTCCGGCGCTTCCGGCCTTTGGAGCAGCCTGCTGCACGGGGCCGTCCGGCCCGTAGGTACGCAGAGGCCCGAGTTCATTTTCTACCTCGGCGATCCGCTTACTCGGAGGTCGTTTCAGGTGGAGGAGGCGATCGGTATCATTGCCGATTTTTCGGAATGTGGGCAGGTTACCATTGCGCTGGACGAAGATGAGGCCATTAAACTATGGATGGTGCTGAACGGCGTGCATGAGTACGGCGGCGTAGTGAACCAGAATTTCCCGGATTTGAAAAAGAAATTCGTTTCGATTTTCCGGACAATTAACATCGATCGTCTGCTGGTATATTCGGCCACCCAGGCAATTATTTTTACCCGGCATACCCAGTTGCTCTTGGCACGAAAAAAGGTGGCATCGAGCTTTGAGATAGCGCCCGAGGCCCGTGAGCATTTCATAGAGGGATTTTGCCTGGGCCTGGCGCGGCAGATGGACATCGTCCGGTGTCTGGCATTGGGGCTCATTGTTTTCGGTTCCCGGAGTGAAATGGGGCCAGGTTCTGCCCAGCAGGGGCTTTTCGACTACATTGATCGATGGACAGACGATCTTCAACAGCAGGAAATCATGTATCTTTACCAGTAGTACCATCAATCATTAAAAAAATATTCCACAGCAACAGGTTAACGAAGCGAGCATGAGGCGCACCGGATGGGGGACTTGTTGAAAGGCAACGTACTATGCTTGGAAACGAACAACTTGCGCAGAAGGAGCGAATCAACGATGTTCTGCTTGAACTGAGCAACCAAATGGTGAAAGTTCGTGACAGGAAAGACCTGTTGCACGTTATCAATGCAGGCTTGCGAAAGGTGATCAACTTCACCGCCTGCGTCATGACGATCCTTGACGAGGAGCGCCAGACCTACAATGCGTTTTTGACCGATCCCGAGTCAAAATCCAGGGATTACAATGCCTATAACGAGGCAATTACCACGCCTTACCCGGTGGCAGATGGCATTTACGACGTTGCGGCGAAATCTGAAGGGCCGGTGTTGTTCGATCTGCGAAATTTCGATGTCGATCATGCGCCAGTTTGGTTTAAGCTGCATTATGCGGCGGGTGCGCGGGAGATGATGATCAAAGCACTGCCCGGTGAAGATGCCCGAAGGCACAGCCTCATTCTTTTTTCAGATGAAACGGGTACTTTCGACGACTGCGCCGTGCACATTATCGAACGCATTTCCAGCCAGTTATCGACGGCGGCTAGCAACATTACTGCCAATGAGGAGATTCTCAATCGGGAAAGCGAAAAGTCTTTTCTTCTCAATTTCAGCCAGAATATCGCCGCCGTGCGAACGAAAGAGGATCTTGAAGCCGCCATTTCCGAGGCCCTGCAACACTTGCTTGGCACCCGGCTGGCAATGATCCGGATTATCGAGGACGACGGCGAGACATTAACCCCGTATTTGTGGGACATTTCGCTTTTCAGCAATGTAATGGACCTGTTCGACCAGCTTACCAACCGCAGGGCCACCGTGCATGAGTATTTCTTCGCCCAGGTACTGGCGAGCAAGGAGCCGATTGTGATTGATATTGCGGAGGAGGAACGAAAAGGGAACAGCACGGCTTACATCAATTTCTGGAAACGTTTGGGTTTGAATAAGGTGTACGCGTCAGCCCTGCGCGTGGGCCAACAGAATGTCGGCACGATGTTTTTCCTCTCCGACCAGCTTAACCTGAGTGTGCTCAAAGGCCTTTGCGCGCAAATCTCCATTGCCATTTCCAATATCCGCGCCAATGAACAGGTATTGGCTTACAAGCAGTTGCTTGAAATCGAAAACGACCAGCTGAAAGAACAGATCCGGACAATCTACAACTTCTCGGAGATCGTCGGCAGCGGCCCCGAAATGCAGGATGTATACCATTTAATGTCTCTCGTGGCCGATTCGGCCTCCACGGTGCTCCTGCTTGGGGAAACAGGTACGGGTAAGGAGCTTATCGCCCGCGCCATTCACAATGCCTCGCCGCGGAAGAACAAGCTGATGATCAAGGTCAACTGCGCCGCACTGCCTGCCAATCTCATTGAAAGCGAATTGTTTGGGCACGAAAGAGGTGCATTCACCGGCGCGGTCGAGCGGCGAATCGGCAAGTTCGAGCTAGCCCACCATAGCACATTATTCCTTGATGAGATTGGTGAAATGCCTCTGGAAGCGCAGGTGAAGCTGCTGCGTGTATTGCAGGAAAAAGAACTGGAAAGGATCGGCGGAAAAACAACCATTAAGGTAGATGTGCGCATTATAGCCGCCACTAACCGCAACCTGGATGAGGAGGTAAGAGCCGGCCGCTTCCGCTCTGATCTGTATTACCGCCTCAATGTATTTCCTATTGTTCTGCCGCCGCTCCGCAACCGCCGCGACGACATCATTCCCTTGGCGCATTTTTTTGTGGACCGGTACAGTAAAAATTCAGGCCGGAAAGTGAGTGGCATTTCGCCCAAAGTCATTCAGGAACTGCAAGCTTACCCCTGGCCAGGCAACGTCCGCGAGCTGGAACACCTGATCGAGCGAAGCGTACTGCTCAGCGACGACTCCGTTATCCGGGAAATCCATTTGCCCAAGCAACAGCCGGAAGACAAGGCAATGCCTGTGCTGCCTACGCAAACGCTCTCGGAGGTGGAGCGTGCCTACATTATAGAGGTTTTAAAGCAGTTTCAAGGCAAAATTTCAGGCCAGGACGGCGCCGCTGAATTCCTCGATATTCCGGCCACTACCCTTCATTCCAAAATCAAAAAACTGAAAATCAGTAAGGCCGACTACTTCTGAAACGAAGAAAAATAGCCGCGGTATTTCGCCTTTGTTATCGTCAAATGGCTAAATGCCGCGGCTATTTGAATTGTTCCTTTTTGGTTAACTTACTTGTAAATAGCTGGTTGTAGGTCTGGCACAGCGCTTGCTGCCCTGTGCGTTCTGACTACTTAGCTTCACAGAAAAATAATGGAGTTCGTACTGGTTTTTAGAAGGGATCATCCAAGCGCAGTTCCGCCACTGGGTGAGGAAGAAGTGCTCATATACCGCAAGCATTGGCAGGATTGGTTCCTAAGCCTCGCAGCCCGCCAGCGACTCACAAGGCCCGTTCAAAGGTGGGACGCGGAAGGCGTTACGATCTGCAGCGAAGCAGAAATAGAAGATAGCGTCACGGTTCAGGGACTCATCTTTATTGAAGCGGTCGATTACGCCGAGGCAGTCTGGATCGCCAGAGATTGCCCGATCTTGCTCATGGGAGGGTTTGTGGAGGTCCTGCAAGGTAAATAACCTTTACTTAACATCTTAAAACACGAACGCCCCGCATTATACGGGGCGTTCGTGTTACAAATGGATTGCCGGAATTACTGCACCGGCGGTATCGCCATCCGCACTTCTACCGACGCACCGAATTCGATAATGGGGCAGCCGCTCGCGATTTCCACGGCCTCGTCGTAGCTTTCGGCCTGGATCAGGAACAGCCCGCCGATGGACTGCTTGTTTTCTACAAACGGCCCTTTGGATACCTCTTTACCTTTTTTGATCACGCGCCCGTCCAGGTCCCATCTTTTGGGAGGAGCCACCAAACGACCTTTTGCACCAATGCCGGCCACCCAATCCTGGTAGGGTTTGATAGCAGCTTGCATTTGCGCAGCCGTGGGTATCGGATCTGAGCTAGTAATGTCTCTGTGGATTGCAATCAGGAAATCATTCATTGTTTTAGAAATTAATTGGTTAACGAAATTTGAAAAATTGATCAATAGCGACTTCCTACGTGCAGAATGTCGCGTTCTTCTTCCAGGGAATAGTGTGCGGTAAGGTCCGCTTCCTCGATCATTTCCAGCACCTGGTCGTCGCTAAGCGTCGTGGTGAATGAAACCGGATCGAGTTCTATGAAATGCCCCAGCGCAAGGTCTTGGAGCATGCTGATGACCGTCCCCGAACAATCGCCGGGTAGCTCTTTTACGTTGTATTGATCCATGTCTGGTTAAAATTTAGGTGGCTAAAACAATTGTTCTGACAGTCCCTTCAATGCGGATAAAGCCCATCCGGCCTTCTTCGAAATCCGATATAGCCTTGCCCAGCTCCTCTTCGGAACCCATTGCCATAGCACCGGCTGAGAAGATCGGCTCGCCCAAGGCCTTGCCGCTCAACAGGATGATTCGGACATCGGAAACAGCGGTTAAAAGAAGCGTTTCTAACCGGTCGGAGCGGCCGGCGGCCAGTGCCTGGCCGGTCGTCATAATCCAGGATTTGTTATTGTTGGCGAAAATGGCCTTCCCTGAGACGATGTAAATGGTTGCGGTCCACCCTGTCGGCAGATCGTGCCGGAACGCCTGTCCCGGTTCGATCGTAATGTCAAGGAATGTCAGGTGGTCGGGTGTTTCGGTAGGATTGCTGACAAGGTCGGTATGCCCGGTAACCACTTTCACCCTCGCCCCGTTGAGGCTGCTCACCGGCATGTCGCGGCTGTCAATAAATAATGCCTGAGGCGGCAGCTGCTTACGGCTCGCGGCCGTGTTCAGAAATACCTGCATACCATGCACGCGGGAGCCTTCCGGCACGGGGAATTCGGTGTGGACGATGCCCCGCCCGGCCCAGGTCCACATCAGGCTGCCCGGCGTGATCACAATGTCGGTCCCGGACGAATCAAGATTTTGGTAATGTCCGGAATCTTCAAAAAGATAGCTCACTGCCGACATACCTGCATGCGGATGCGGGCCGAAAACATCGGTTGTCAACTCGAAATGGTCGAAACCGATCAATGGGTCCAGAAGTCCGTTGAAATGAATCGAGCGTACCTTCCGGGCAGCAAACTGCCTGTCGCCCGAACTAACGGTTTGAAATACTTTGGATACCTCTAAATGCTTCATGACTAAAAAGAAAAAACTGTGCTAAGCGATCCGGACCATCCGGGATGCGCCGGTAAGGAATGCAGGCCTGTCCTCCTGCGGCTGCTTACTCATCGTCTTTCAGCGGTTGCTCGTGCATCCGGAGCGCATCGTCCATGAATTCGCTGCCTTCGAAGGTATGGTCTTCATGATGGTGGATCTCCGTGGAGAGGATCTCGACTTCGTGTTTGTAGTCGTCGTTGCCGTTGTTGTGCATCATTGGCATAAACAGGTTCATAGCTGCAATTGTTTTTGGTTTAGAAATCAGTTTAAAAGGGAACGCTCACTATGGATGTTATACGTTGGTCGCTTTAAACCAGTCGGCAAAGTTCACTGAGCCCACGCGCGCATCGCCCGCAGGCAGAAGGGCCACGTCCGAAAGCAGCGCGCCGTAATACCGGGCCTGGCTGTCGGTCACCACCGAGCGGGTGTCGCCTTTGAGGTTAAGGAACTTTTGAACGAGCTCTGCAAGGCGGAAACGTTCTGGGCCGGCAATCTCGACGACTCCGTTTCGGGGTGTATCGAGTGCGAGCTCCGTTACGGCCGAGGCCACATCGTCGGATGAAATGGGTTGTACGTAAGCTGCCGACAGCCGGACGATCTGACCCTGGGTGGCCGACTGGGCGATGCCACCCAGAAATTCGAAAAACTGCGTGGAATGAACGATGGTATAGGGCATACCCGACTCACGGATGAGCTTTTCCTGCATGATCTTGCCACGAAAGTAGCCGCTTTCTGCCAGCAGCTGCGTACCTACCACCGACAATGCAATGTGATGCTGCACGCCCGTCTCCTTTTCTGCGGCGAGCAGGTTGGTACCCGAGGTGGTGAAGAAATCGAGCACGGCCTGATCTTCGAAAGAAGGCGAATTCGCAACGTCTATCACTATGTCGGCTCCTTTCAACGCTTCCGACAGTCCTTCGCCTGTGATGGTGTTGATGCCTGTTGCGGGCGACCCCGCGATTACCTGGTGGCCCAGGTTGGTTAGGTTACTGACGACTTTGGATCCGATAAGGCCGCTTCCGCCGATTACAACGATTTTCATGAGTGTTAAAGAATTTGGTTTGAAAACACTTCATTAGGATCAATGGTCGTGCCAAGCTATTAAGTAGCTGATAATAAAGAATTTAAATATCTTTCATTATCAAAAATCACGCGATATTTCGCCTAATGACATGGGCCGGCTTTAAATATCGCGTGATTCGGTTTTAATCAGATCAATTTGCCAGGTACTGCCGTTTGGTGATACCCAGCTTCTTGATTTTCGAATGCAGGGTGGTGGCAGGCATTCCCAGGTACTCGGCGGCCCCGCCGCGGCCAGCGAGCTTTCCTCCGCACCGTTTGATGGTCTCGATAATGTGTACCCGCTCGACATCTTCCAATGTACCCACCATCGAGGCGGCCTGCGATTCGGTATTGGCCTTCTTTTTGGGCAGGTATACCTCCCGTATCATCGGCTCGGTCGATAGCAGTACACACCGTTCCATCAAATGTTCGAGCTCGCGTACATTCCCAGGCCATGGATAGCTCGTGAGCTCGTGCAGTACTTTCGGTGAAATCTTCCTGACTTTCCGGCCGGTGGCTTTGCTGTAACGATCTACAAACAGATGCGCGAGCGGTACAATATCGTCACGGCGGTCGCGCAGGGGCGGCAGGTGGATCGGGAACACGTTGAGACGGTAATACAGGTCGGAGCGGAACCGGCCGGCTCTTACCTCCTCTTCCAGGTTCCGGTTGGTAGCGGCAATAACGCGGACATTCACTTTAATAGTCGTTTTGCCGCCGATCCTTTCCAGCTCCTTTTCCTGTAAAACGCGCAGCAATTTCACCTGCGCTTCCAGAGGCATTTCACCGATCTCGTCCAGGAATAATGTGCTATTATCCGCCAGCTCAAATTTGCCAATCCGGCGCTCGACCGCGCCGGTAAATGCGCCTTTTTCATGTCCGAACAACTCGCTTTCAATGAGGTTGGCCGGCAATGCGGCACAGTTGATCTTGATCATCAACTTATCCTTTCGCGGTGAAGTGCTGTGGATGGCCCGCGCGATGAGCTCCTTACCGGTGCCCGTCTCACCGGTGATGAGCACCGTCGAGTTGGATTCCGAAACGAGGCTAATCAGGTCGTACACCTGCTGCATTTCCGGCCCGCTGCCGACGATCTCGTTAAAATTGTACGTCCGTTTAATCTGCTCTTTCAACTGGCTGTTCTCCATTTCGAGCATTCTTTTGTAAGCCAATATTTTTTCATTGGCCTGAATGTTGGCAATGGCCGTCGAGATCTGCGAGCAAATACCTTGAAGGAGCTCACTTTTCAGATTATCGGTGAGCAGCCAGAGCGTACCCAGGTCGGCCTGGGCGCTTCGCAGCGGTGCCGCAAAAATATATTGAAGGCCCGTTTTCGCCCAATGCTGCACGAAAGGATTGTCAGGACAGGTGGCCAGTTCTTCCTCCACTTTGAGGATCACACGGTCTTCGGAAGCGAGTATCCTGGCGGGAAGCGGTTCGTGGACGCTGCTGGAAGCTGTTACCAGCGCACTGAGCTGATCTGCTGCGTTTTCGAAGAGCGTCTTGTCGTGCATAAAGGTTTTTAATGTAAAATTATCATCCGCAATCAGGTTGATCAGCGCTAGTCTGACGTTCTGAATGCGGCTCAGCACTTTAAAAACCGCATTCTTCAAATCCTCTTTTGTGCGAACGCGGGAAATTTCGTTGCTGAAAGCGAGCAGGAAACTTTTCTCCCGCTCACGTGCGATGATCTCCTCCGCAGCCAGCACATTCGACATCGCTACCGAGATCTGCGATCCGATCGCCTGCAACAGCGAGAGGTTAGCCTGCTCGATACCTAGCCACAGCACGCCCAGCTTCAAATCGCCATTCCGTAATGCAATACCGACCATCGTTTTCAGGCGCATACGCTGCCATATCGAAAGGTACCGGCTTGTGACGCCCCGGTTGACCTCCGCGTCGATGTTGACCTGCAATGGTATGGAGCTGTCGAGCACACGGTTTTGCAGGCCATCGTAGATCGGGAACTGGCCCTGTGTCAACTCGATCCTGTCCTCATCAGAAATTTCGTTGATACCCAGATCGTATGCATATGTGGTCAGGGTTTGCTGATCAGGGTTGATCCGCCGAATACCGAACCCGCGCATCAGGTTAAACCGGACCAGAGTCGTGCGTACTGCGTCGGCCAGTTCCTGCCGGTTGCGGACTGCGGCCAGACCAATACTACATTCGAGCAGGATTTCGTTGATCCATTCTTTTTCGCGGATCTGGTCGTTCTTGATAATATTGGTAACCGCGCTGGAAATTTGCGGTGCAATGCCTTCTATAATGCTGATGAATTCCTCGGTGAAACTACCCCGGCGGTCGGTATACATATGCAGGAAGCCCATGATCTCGTTCTTGCTTTTCAAGGGTGTCATCAGAATCTCCCGTATGCCCCCTTCATAGTTGACTCGCAGGAAAGTGGGGCTGCCCGGAAGGTCCATCACATCTTCCATCCAATACAAAACCGGCTTGCCGGCATCAAGTACCCCCTCTATGAATGGGCCGCGGAGGGGAAAATCGGAGTCGACCAACGTGGCGTAAATGGGATGCGTCTGAATGGGCGACGATTTAGGGTCCAGCAAAAACGGTCGGTATGAGGTCCGTTCCGGATTGATTAATGTTACGATCGTATGTTTGAAATAGAAAAGGCTTTTAATGCGGGAAGAAAACAGGATAATCAGGTCATTCTTGTCGCGGATCTGCGTGATATCGTCGCTAAGTTCGAGCAGTATCCTGCGCTGTTGTTCCAGAAAGTCCCTCGACTCGGAATCTTTCAAAAGCGCTGTCTGGGCGTCCTTATTGTGTTGGATATTTTCTTTCATGACGGATTTGATGGCTGATCTGCCCGCTCGCGGCGGAAGTCCTGCGACCAGTGACGGTGCCGGTTATACGAATTTAATAAAAGTGGCATGTAAAACATCTACCCGTGAACGAGCAGCCATTGGCTGGTGGCACAGATCCGGCTTAGATGCTATCCAACCATTCGGACAGAAAGTGCGTTACTTCAGGCCTGACCGGGCCTTTGCCGGAGATCGAACCGGCCGTGGCAATGCCGAGTACGAGGCATTGTGCCGGTTCCATCCCGGTTTTCAGTCCTAATGCATAGCCTTCGATAAAATTGTCACGCTCACGTTCATTGTGCATATTCGCAGGAACGGGCGGCCGGTCGATCTCGAAATAACTATTCTGCATTACCAGTGCCGCATGGGTTTCGGAATAGACGATTAACCGGAGGATATCCAACGTTTGAAACAGCGCCCGGTATCGTCCATTTACATCCGGGTCCTGCATACCAAACTCCTGCACGCGTTTCCCTCCAAACAGCACCGACCACACTCCAAATGCCTCCCGTTCATCCAGCGCCAATGTTACATTACCACTGCGGGCAAAGCTGCCAATTACGTCCAGGATTTCGTCGATGTCGAAAAAGTGACGGTTGGCCGGGTTGCCGAGGTAGAAAATGAACTCCCAATCGTTGTGCGCCATTGGGCGGATTATATCGGCTAAGAGCCCATACCACAGATCAGCTGCCTGATGCACGTCCGTCCAGTCGGAAAAAGGGATTACTCGGCTGTGCGAAAACAGGCTTTTCAGGGCTTCGGTATCAGTCTGGGAAACGATGTCGCGCCATCTGGTAACGTGCGGTGCCGGTGCCGGATTAACGGTTGCCGCAATCCCAGCCCGGATTCCCAGTTGTAGCAGCAGCGAAGCATTTTCATCACAGTCAAAATCAGGCGTAAAGTCAGTTTCATGAAGCAGCCCGATGGCCTGCGAGACGGAGCGCAGCATTGAGCGCGTTTCATCATCCGTTGGGGATTGGCGATTCATCATGTTTCGTTTTTGATAGGATACTCAGAGAGAGTCAATACTCGTACCAAATACATAATACATTATCTGCCAATTAAATAGGCAAAATCACCCCAAAAAAAAGACACTTTATTTCGTCATTTCTCTATTGGCTTACGAAATGCCGTGCCTTGGCATCGACCCAAGTTAGTGTTACTTGAAAGATAGCATTTCGAGTAGTTCAACGATGTGAGCAACTTATTTGGGGTACTTTATCACCGAGTTATTCATTTACGACGAAGCAAATAACAACACAGTCACAAGCTTCGCGCAGAACTTAGATCCGCATAATCTTTAAATATTGTCCAAGAAAAATATCCTTTAATTCAATTGTTAGCCAAAGTCTTGATGAATGAAAAGCACATTGTAACAGCCGTTGACAGACTGGGAAACCTTCACATTTCGACGTTGTTAGCGAAGAGAACCAATGACACGTGCGAGCTCACCTTGAGGAACGATGCGCTGGAAGAATGTCATGTTTCCTCGGATGACTTCTTTTCAGCCTTACGAGACTTGCGAGAACAAATTGAGAAAACGGGGTGGCGCCTGCTAGTTAAAGGTGCTGCACGCAACGTGTGGGCTTCCGGCATGTCCCGGAGCATGGGAGGCGGGATAAAGGCATATCAACTGGAAAAAGGAATAGCATCTTCTCTTGACCGAATGGTTAATATTTTTGAGCCTGCCGATGAGGCAGAAGTGGGTACCGTAGCCGAACAAGAAGCGTTTTTCTCGGATTGGGTTACCAGTCGCTGATGCAATACATTTTGAATTGATGAATACACAATCCGATGGGCGCTCCGAATGACAAAGGCAGACTGAATGTATTTTACAAATCAAATTTTTGGAACCAATCAATGATAAGGAATGCGTTGTTAGGTTTGGCAGTCGGAGACGCTCTTGGGGTTCCGTATGAGTTCAAAAGCAGGGAGCAACTAGAAAAAAGCCCCGCTGTGACTATGACGGGCTATGGAACATACAACCTTCCGCCCGGAACCTGGTCGGACGATAGCTCGCTGGCATTTTGCTTGTCAGAGGCATTAGCCAACGATTTCAGTCTTGAAGACATCGCAAAGAGCTTTCAAAAATGGTATTTTTCAAACTATTGGACAGCGCGTGGCGAAGTATTCGACGTTGGCATTACGACCAGGCAAGCGATCTATCGGCTATCAAAAGGAGTCAGGTCAGATTTGGCTGGTGGTTTTGATGAGATAGAAAACGGGAACGGCTCGTTGATGCGAATACTCCCCCTGGTATTTTATATCCGAAACCTGTCCATTGCCGAGCGATTTCAAATAACCAAGGACGTATCTTCGATTACCCATGGGCATATTCGTTCCGTCATTGCCTGTTTTTACTATCTCGAATTTGCAAGGCTACTACTTGAAAGCAACGACAAACACACCGTCTATGAGAAATTGAAGGTAGATGTTCCGAAATTTTTAAATTCCATTTCCATTAATCCGATGGAGATCAAACAATTTGATCGCTTGCTAAACGACCACATAAGTGATCTATCTTCGTTCGAGATTTCCGGTAGTGGCTACGTGGTACATTGCTTGGAAGCAAGTATCTGGTGCCTACTTTCCACCGACAGCTACCCCGAGGCTGTGCTAAAAGCTGTTAACCTTGGAGAGGATACAGACACGACAGCTTGTGTCACTGGCGGGCTAGCTGGAATACTTTATGGGGCGAAGAACATCCCTGAAAGCTGGATAAATCTGCTCACCAGGAGGATGGATATCGAAGATTTAGCTAACAGACTCGCCGAAAGACTTGGTAACAACTAGCTCGAAATCTAGCCCAATGAATAACAAGTTTGCTGCCTGGCGCAAACCCGCTCAATTCTAGCTTCTAAATTTGCCGTTAATGCGAGACCTAATTAAAATCGCTATTTTTTAGTATGCCCCAAGAAATGAAAAAATATAAGGTCTTTACACAGAATAATTGGCACGTATTGTTAAAGACAACAAGGCTTTTCGGTCAGATACAATTTGTTGAGGATGACGAGCAGCTACTTGGCTCTTTGATGAATCCACCGGATTTGCTGAGCCACTCATGCAAAAAGTGAGGGAACCCTACCGCCATTTTATGACGGAACTATATTGTGTGGAACGGACACGGGACAATCTTGCGGTCATTAAAATCAGGCGATATATCAACCTGTTTTCCAAAATACTCGTTAGGTTCGAGGGCGCCGCATTGGAAGTCGAAGACTTATCAGGTGAAGATTATGAACTGCTTTCGTCCTATTCAACACCGAATCGGCCATTCCTTATATTAGTCCGAAACTAAGCACAATGCATCCGCGTTCGGTCATGGTGGAAAAACTTGACCGGATCACATTTGATTGGTATGGGCAATACATAATTTGACGCAAAGTGAATTCCTCTTTCTAGCTTATGATAGGTCAGCCGATCTTTAAAGTCGATAGGTGCTCGGCAAAAAGCTTTTCGTTTTGAGGAAGGTTCAGCTTATGTACCCTAACACAGCCGTTGATTCTGGTGTTGGCGGGGATTAGGTAAATTCTCTGACAGTTGAATCTTGCCCCCATTCTGCGAAGCCGCTGGCCGGAGGATTTACAAACATCCTGACTTCAGTTTCAAAAAGGTAGGTGCCAGCACTTTAAAAGTAATAGGATACACCAGTAGATCCAGCGAACGCCTCACTGAACATGTTCTTTATTGGGTCAATAACCGTAAACAGTTCTGCTGAATAATTGGCTGGATCAAAAGTACTGCTCTGAAATATTGCTAGCAGTTGCGATTTCTCCACTATCATTTCATCCTCAAACTCATCAATGATCTTGTTCGAGAGGGCATTAATCTTATAAAAAAGCCAGAATTAGCCAATTCACGGAAGATCTCGTCTCCCAATTTCACCTCCATTAAATCTCCGGGCTCAGCAACATCACAGTCGAGGCGAAACGCAGCCGAACGGGTTAATGGGACAGTTATTACCTTTATAGACAATCGTTGATTTGCACATGAGCAAGTTAGTAAAACCAAATTTCTGCATTCTCCCAACACTATACGTCCATAAATTTAAACTAACGTATGGCCGAAAGGAAGTGACGGCTTCCAAAAAAGCAAGTTATGGCGTATCATCGCTATTCATTCTCAATAGCCCTTAGCTTCATCGTCGGATCTACCAACCAGCAAGGACTTAATAAATGCCTCATCAGATAGGTCGGCGTACCACAACTTGCCAGACGTGCCTCTTTCAACTAAAATAACGACGCAGATACGCTCTTTTAAAAACATACATCAGCAGCACGTACGCTTTGCTCAATTCATCATTAGGCAGGGAAAGAACTTTAGGAATACCAATTTTTAGACGGTGAGTATGCAAAAGTACACACTGGATAAATGTTGGCTTCAATCGGCTTTCTTCATCTGAGTCACGAATACAACTTCTATTTTTTTACTTCAACAAAGAAAGATTGCAATCCCGATAAAGCTGTATGTCGTTCACTATTTGCTAAATGTATTCGATATCACTCCATCCCAAAACTGGCAATCGATATCTATCGCAAAGAAGGGGTAATGAAATATTGGAATAAAGCTTAACTTTGATACCGATGTTAGATAACTAAAATGCATCAAAACAAGCTAAAAAAATCGGTTACCATTTCGGCTACCTATTTTGAGAGGAATTGTAAGTAATTGATATACAAGTGCTTTCAAAGTTTAAATTGTTCCCAGCGGGATCACTGAAAGCGCCTCAAAGGGCGCTTTTTTCGTTTAAAAACGTCATTTTTTCACTGTTTTCGAAGATAAGTATATCATTCTGATTCAATCCAGATCAAAGCATTCGGTAACCTATTCGGTAACCTGCTTTGCTTACTAAATTAGGTTACCGAATGGACATGTTTGACAGAGGCGATTTTGACCAAGGTTTCTCAAACATCAATGTTTTTCTAACCTTAAACTGTGAGGATGATGAATTTCAAACAGAACCTGACTGTACTCTTCTGGCTGTACAGACAAAAAGCGAAAGCAGACGGCAGAGCTCCTATTTATGCCAGAATCACAATCGACGGTAAGTACACCGAAATCTCAACAGGCAAGAAAGTAAACCCGGCATCCTGGGACTTGGATGTCAAGCAGGTCACTGGCTCAGGACTGGAAGTAAAGCTGGCCAACCAGAAACTGGCCCAACTCCAAACTGATGTTGAGCGGATCTTTAACGGCCTTCAAACCCAATTCCCCGAGGTGACCCCTGCGATGGTTAAGAACGTTTACCTGGGCAAGCCTGCGATTGAGCAGCCTAAACTAGCCAAGCCTGCCGCCAAGAACGAGCAAACCGTGCTGGACGTCTTCGACGAGTTCATCGCAAAATTCGAGAAGCGGGTAGAACGGGAAAATGCCTCGTATGAGACCTTGAAGCACTGGCGCAGCACCAAAAAGAAGGTGGCTGCTTTTATCAAATATCATTTCGACCGCGAGGACATTCACTTTTCCTCTCTTGCAGACACCTTTGCGGACGACCTCTATGATTATTTGACACTACACGTCGCCAAGCCGCTAGCGGAGGTAACAGCCCGCAAAGAGGTAAAATGGGTTCGTCAGATTGTCAAAATCGGCGTTAAAAAGAAATACATCCCTTCCAACCCCATGGAAGGATTCAAATGCTCTGGCGGCGACGTGGAGGTAATCCCGCTGGAATTTTGGCAGGTTGAGAAAATTCAGCAAAAGCAGTTCAGTGTTGACCGGATTTCTGAGGTTAGGGATGCATTCATTTTCCAATGCTTCACCGGCTTTGCCTATCAGGATATTTATGACCTCAGTCCCGAAAATGTCGTTCTGGTTGGGCCTAAGAAAGAACGCTGGCTTGTCAAGCACAGAGGTAAGACAGAGGTTGGCGAAATGGTACCAATTCTACCAATCGTCGACGAGCTGATATCCAAATACCAAGACCATCCCTACTGCATTGCCAATCGTAAGCTGATCCCGGTAAATAGTAACTACCGCTATAACGTGTATTTGAAGGACATTGCGCAACTGTGTGAAATCCGGGATGTTAGTGGCGGTATCAGAAGGCTCGATACGCACGACGCCCGGCATTTCTTTGCAGATATGATGCTCAACAATGGGATCCCTCTGGAAGATGTTAGCAAAATGTTAGGCCACCGAAGCATTAGAACGACGATGCGTTACTGCCGAGTGAGAAAGTCGAGGATCAGCGCGAATGTTGAACTAGTGAGAAACAAGTTGTTTACCAAGTCAGGTAAGCTCCGGCAAGCCTCATAACCGTCAGCGGCGTTCTTGTGCGGTCGGAACTACAAACCCAACCGCACCGACGGAATGTCTAGGTCACAGCCAGGAACTAAGACAAATTCTAACAAACTACTGGTCACTTGCACGGGACATAAATTATCCATTAAATTGTAGATCGCCCTGTTATAAATAGACCCGATGGCTTACTCTCCCATACTTGATGAAATTCAACAATTCTACTCAGAAAGCAAGCTGGTAAGTTCATCGACTAAATAATAGTCAATCGTAGGATATTGGCAAGGTTTCGACAAATTAAGAGGCTGCCTTTTTTGAAGACAACCTCAATGTCACCAAAAAACCTCTATCCGAACTTGCTTACAGGTTCTTTATTCTGCCAAGGTTGATGGGAGCTGTATAGATCGTAAACTTCATACCTTTGAATTTTTCAGCGGACATTTTTACAGTGTATTTGTCTTTTAAAGTTTCTTCTATCAACTCTATATCGTCCGCTGACAATTTAGATGTAGCTGAAATAAAAAAATCCATTTCAAGAATCTTTCCTTTGGGAGTGATCTTGTATTTGACCCTGATGGTATCCTCAGGTATAGGACGTTTGTTCAACGTAAACGCTTCTTTGATTAAAAGGTCACGTCGCTTTGACTCATCGGCCTTCATGTCAATGGAAGCAAAGGCATACTTAGCCCCTGGCGCAGTGTACTTTTCCTTATCCAGTTTGTTGTCAACATTCGAGTACACTTGCGTGTAGGCTGGAATATTTTGAGGGACACTAACGTTGTAACGAGTGCCATCAGAGGCCACTTTCGTACTGGTAATTTTCATCTCTACTTGTCCGAAGGCACAATGGCAGAGAAGATATGATAGAATGAATGTTATGGATCGCATTTTTCCTTTTTTATTAAACGAGCTAAAGACGTTTCGGCACCCATAATTCCGGAATACATATAAAATTGCATTCGGGAGCTGACTTTCCCGCCCTTCGTGGTCCGAGTTATACAACAGTGTTACATAATTACATAAAGGGCTACGAGCCGCACCTCAACTTGCATTTCTCACGCGCGTGGTGGCCGCGGGAAACGGTAAATGAGTTGCAAATTGATGGTCGGGATCACATGCCAGTTGACGAGACTTTCCAGCTTTTTGGTCAGATTGGGTGTGACAGCTTCTAACAAAATGTCTGCAGATTGTTTTGAACGGTCGGATTGAATGTGAACAGTCGATTGCATCGTAGCAGACACTCCGGCACCTACCCCGATCCGAAGCGTTTTATACACGGGCAACTGATAGCCACCTGAAATGGATACTTGATCCGCATGCGCAACGGGAGTTATTAAATAATGGCTATACAGATCATCAAAAGCAGGAACCCGGTCAGAAAGAATACCTAATACTACTTTGAGATCGGGATCGTCGTAGGCCAAATTATTGACAAGCTCCTTTGAAGATTTCTTGCGAATCCGGTAGTTTAAACGGTTGTACGCAATATCAAAATTAAAACGTCGGTAGTACCATCTGAGTCCCAGACCGTAACCAATCTCACCTTCCAGGTTCGCCTTGAGATAATCTCTTGCCTCTGCGCTCTTTGATGCAGATACCTCAACCAGGGGTTTGATGTATACCCTCGGCGGAATACCCACTTGCACATATCCCTCCAAAGATGCTTTTTTTGTAAATATCCATCCAAATTTTACGTCATGTTGTAGAGGAATTGATGTCCCGACACTGGCCGCCAATCTGCCTTGATCGCGGTCTTGACCTTTGTTTTCATGGGATAGTAAAGAAATAGCAAATAGGACAAGAATCCGTTTATGAACAGGAGTCCTGCGATTCGGGTAGTTTACGCGCATAAGAGATCTAAAAATTCAGTCTTTCGATCGGCAATTTTTCGCACTTTTGCGTAATATCTTTTAACATAAATTAAAAAATGCGAGATCTGTCAGGTCGCGGTTTCCGGAATGCAACACGCTGTCAAAAATCCGTAATGCTTACTACCTTCACACCTTCGGACAAGTATATTTGTTGAAACATGCACGTATGGAGCTCCTCAGTTACTTTGAAAAACACCTTAACGTACAGGCCGGGCTTGCCCAGAACATTGACCAGGTGTTTAAGCATCAGGATGTAAAAAAGGGCGAAATATTTCTTTACCCTGACAACCGCTCCCAAAAGGTTTGCTTTATTGAAAAGGGGCTGATGAGGACCTACTACTTGAAAGATGGGAAAGACATTACTCATCTTTTCTTTGGAGAAAATAAATTCTGCGTTCCGTTAGAAAGTGTTTTCTACAAACGGTCTTCGCCTTATGGGTGGGAGGCCATCGAGAATTCACATATCCGGATAGCCCAGTACAAAGATTTTGAACCCATGTTTGAGAGCGTTCCCGGATTTGAGAAACTAATCAGGCTTTTACTGATAGATGTTATTGACATCTTTTCCGAAAGACTCTATGCCATGCAGTTACAATCGGCCCAGGACCGCTACAAGTCATTGATAGAAAAACACCCCGACATCTTGCTCCGGGCACCTTTAGGTCACATTGCATCCTATCTGGGCATTACCCAACAAAGGTTAAGTGTTATTCGGGCCGCTAAATTCAGGGATTAATCTTAAAAACATTTCCTCTCGAGCACATAACATCGCCTGGGAAACGTAAATCTGACGCCGATGTCCCCGAGCTGCGTGCATAGACAACCGGTACCCTGATGAAGTTCACGACTGTACGCACATAAGCATAAGCTAGCAATAATTTTTTAAGATATATTAAAAACAGCCTGGGCCATTCGGCATACATTTGCTATATTATTTCACAAAATAAACATAAATGAAAAAGCTATTTTCCCTGCTCGTTGGGCTGGTTATTGCATCCCTCAGCTTTGCCCAGTCAGCAAAGGAGGACTTTACAGGTAAATGGAAAACCGAGGATGGCGTTATCATCACCATTACAAACACCAATGGAAAGTTCTTAGGGATTGACCCCAAGGGCCGTCCAACACTGTACGATGTACGTTTTGAAAAAAACGAATGGAAAGGAACAGTCGAAAACCACGAAAGCGGTCAAAAGGGCAATTGCGAAATTTATCTCCAAAGCAACAAGCTAAAAATCGTAGCACACAAAGGTGTATTTTCGAAAACAATGTATTGGGTAAAACAATAGACGGGCTAGTAGCGACAAGTCTTAATTCTTAAAATTAAAACGAAATGAACATTAGACAACTTACGCAGGATGCAGCTTTAAAATTGAAACTGTACCTGGCCACATTGGGTGAACCGCTGGACAAAGCGCACGAAGTAATTAGTGCCGGTGATGCCGGTCTGCGTAGTGGTGAACTCTCTGAATTGACTATTATCACAGATTTGAAACCCGATGGAGCTCGAAATCTGCGGCTGATTTTTGAAACGTTAAAAGGTAACCTTACAGGCGCCAGAAAAGTAGGTACGCTCCATGATATGCGTTTTGTATTTTTAGAAAACGACACCAAGCTACTTTTTTGTACTTGCTATGACGGTGATTGGGATACCTACATCAATGACTTTGCAACAAAAATACCGGAGATGATGGACCTGATTTTTGGAAATATTGAAGGCTGGCCAGGTATTAAGTCGCCCACAGTAAAAGAATTTATACTCAGCAAACAAATTACGGCATCTGCCTGGTTTGTAAGCCACCCCAATCTTACCGTTGCCGATGTTACAAGATTAGAAAAAATCGGATCAGGTCTGAACAAACTTTTGGAATTGTAGACTTAAAACACTTCCTTAATGAAACGGGAATATATTTTGTTTTCGCAGGAAGCCGAAGATTTACCGGCAGATTTTGACCAACATGTAGCGACGATCAATGCAGATATAACGAAGTTTGTAGAAAGGTCTCCTACTGTAAGCAATACAAATTATCATACACGGGATGCCCATGCAAAAGGGTATGCAGCCCTGAAAGCAGAATTCACTATTCTTGATAATTTGCCCGAGGAACTGGCGCAGGGAATTTATGCACGTCCGGGAAAACATGAAGCTGTAATTAGACTATCTAATGGAGCGGCACGGGCTTTTCCAGACAGGTTTAGCGGTAATGCCCAGGGTCTTGCAATCAAAGTTCTGAGCGTTCCTGGCAAAAAATTGTCGCCCGGAGAAGAAGATACTCCTAACGTAGACTTTAACCTCATTAATCATCCCATCTTCTTTTGCAATTCCTCGCACGACTATATGTTTATAGACAAGTTGTTTCACCGGTTGCACGAATACTTTGACAAAGGCGCCTGGGGAAAAATAGAACTAGCTTATCTGTGGACAACCGAAATGGGCAAAGCATTTCCAAGCAGAAACACCCTCAGGGAGTTGAAGGCACTGCTGTCTTTCCAGGACATCAAGCCTCAAAATACATTGTTGTACAATTTTTATAGCATGGGGGCGGTACGACATGGCGAGTATATAGCAAAACTGAGAGTAAGTCCCTGTGAGGAGTCGGTAAAGAAGGTGCGCCAAATCGAGGTGAATGTTGATAAGGACGACGAGGCCTATCGAAAATCCATTTTAGAAACCATTCGTGACCAGGATTTTAAATTTGAATTTCAGGTACAGCTTTGCAAAGATCTCAAAAAAATGCCTGTAAACGATCTTACGGTAGAATGGCCCCAGGATTTGTCCCCCTTTCAAACGGTTGCAGAATTGTATGTTCCCCGACAAGAAGTTGATGCTGATGGAAATTTTGAAATAATGGAGCATCTTTCCTTCACTCCGTTTCGCTGCTTAGAAGCCAACCGTCCAATGGGCGACCTTCAAATGGCAAGATTGAAAGCATATCAAATTTCGTCGAAAACAAGGCATCAGCTTAATGGGAAGGAACGGAAAGAACCCCAAACGCTGAAAGAACTTTTTGGTTAACATTTCAAATTCTCTAAGCTTAGTAGTCTTATGTTCTTAAAAAATTTATTTAAACGCACCTCCGAAAAAATAGAGTTGCACGACATACAGGCCATCATTCTCAGAGAACGGCCTTTGCCTTATCATGGCGTAAATGTATTTCTCGAAATGCAGGACGGCCAATCGGGCAAGGCATTTTTAAAGGAGCTGTTACCCTACATCACCTCTGCCAAGAACTGGTGGGATAGCGATGATGCCTGGCTTTCGGTAGCTCTTACTTACGAGGGTTTAAAAAAGCTGGAGCTCCCTGCCGCCACGCTGGAAAGCTTTCCCGATGCCTTTAAAAAAGGTATGGCCGCCCGCAACCAAAAACTAATGGATATTAATGAAAATGCCCCGGAAAAATGGGAGGCGGCGTTTAAAGATAGCCGTAATCATATTGCCGTTTCTATTGTTGCCAAAAGCAAGGCAGAGCTTGATGCAAAGAGACAAATAGCACTACATATATTGTCAAACCATGCAGGCATAAAGCTTCGTTTTCAGGCAGACTTTGATACGCCGGTAGAAGGCAATTTTAACCATTTTGGTTTTCGTGATGGTATCAGTAATCCGGAAATTGAAGGCAGTGGGGCAGAGCAGTTAAATTCTAAAGAACGGCCCATAAAGGCAGGTGAATTTATATTCGGATACACCAACGAAGCTGGTAACCATTATCCTATGCCACAACCATTTGAATTTGCCAGAAATGGTACTTTTGTCATTTTTAGAAAATATCACAGCCATGTTGCTGCATTCAATAAATACCTTAGTGAACAGGCAAAATCGAAAGATGAGCAGGAATTGTTGGCCGCTAAAATGATAGGCAGATGGCGGAGTGGCGCTCCATTAAATATGTGCCCATTTAAAGACAATGCAACATTAGGGGCAGATATCACAAAAAATAATGATTTTGATTTCAGCAATGATCAAAGTGGTAAGTTAGTCCCTTACTCAAGTCATATGCGCCGTATGAATCCGCGCAACAGTAAAATGGCTGTCATGTCGGATGTGAACCTGCACCGTATTATACGCAAAGGCGTAGGGTATGGGCCTGCATTGACAAATGGCAGTACTAAAGATGACGGTAAAGAGCGAGGTCTTTATTTTATAGCGTTTAGTGCAAAAGCCATGGAGACCCTTGAATTTTTGCAAAAAGAATGGGTGAACAACGGAAACTTTGTCAGCCTCAAAAATGAAAGAGATCCTATGATAGGACTCAACGAAGGCAAGGGAACTTTTACCATGCCTGGCGATCCTTTACCAAAACGCTTTATTGGAATGCCCACTTTCAATACATTAAAGGGCGGTATGTACCTTTTTATACCAGGAATCAACGCCATAAAGTGGATGAGTGAAGTATCGCTTTAATTGCGATTGTCCCAAGTCTGGGATTTGCATGAAACGCAGTCATTTCGCTGGGCAGCGGAATGACTGCCATCTTATAAGCGCCCAGCAAGCCAATCGCTTGCGTGGCGCTCTCTTCCCGACCCTGCGGGATTGGTATCTGCCACTAGCCTTTTCCCTTGGTGGCGGGAGCCAGAATGCCACGGAAAAAAATTGAAGCCAAGAGGCTCGGACCGCATTTGACCTTCAAAGGCGGTCCCTTGGTGCGCTAGTTAACCAGGTTTCATAGATGCCAGCCACTATCCACCCGATATCAGGGTTTTTAAATGCTCTGACACAACCGGAGCGTGCTCCATGACCATCAGGTGTCCACCTCCCTGAACTGTGAAGTCAGATTTTACATATTTTATAGGGAACATTTTGTCGTCAGAACCGTGAATGTGGATCACGTTAAGCGGAGCAATCTTATTCTCCCAGCGCAATAATGCCGACACGGCCCAATTATTAAAATAAAAGTCAGTATTTGATACTATCCTCTCGTATATTTTGATGTATTCAGGTGTGTGCAGGCCAAATTTCTCTCTGAGATTTAGCATATATTTTCTTTGAAGAAATGGTGGGACAAGACTATGAATGCTGAAATATTTCCCTTTGCTATAGAATGGGGGGAGTTCGGAGAATGATTTTACACTGGAAAGTACTATGGCTTTTACTTGGGGGAATGCTCTCGCAATTTCTATTGTCAAAACGCCACCAAAAGATTGCCCGACGATGATTGCATTATCCGGCAATTGATACTCCGCCTTCATCCGAAGTGCATAGTCAGCCAGTTTTTCCCTTTTGTTCGGCTTAATCCAGTCCAGAAATACCGGCTTACAATAAGTCAAGTCCAAAAACTGAAATATTGTGTTATCGGC
>NZ_JASATN010000008.1:0-299198 GCF_038440355.1 Dyadobacter sp. OTU695
AGTATCAGACGGCCGGATTCGGCGCACCAGCGGGTGCTACGGCCGCCAATTTAGTTGCCACATATTTGTGAATGCGGTACATCAGCAGCGCCGTCACGATGACCGCGAATACGACAACATCCCCCAGTAACGGGTAGTTTTCGATAAAGCCCGTGCTCGTTTCCGAGACAATAAAACCTGCAAGGAGGGAGGCCAGCCCGCCGGCAATCTGTTGGATCGACGAGTTGATCCCCATATATGCGCCCCGGTCCTGCGGGTCCGGCACGGCCGTCATCAGCGCCGATGCCGAGATCATACGTCCGGTAATGCCAACGAAAAGCAGCACATTCAAACCGATGATAATCCAAAGTGGTGTCACACTGAGATTGCAATAAATAAGGGTCATAATGCAGGTGATCGTCGAACCCATCAGGAACACTTTATACTTCCCCGCCTTATCGCTCAGCTTCCCGATCATCGGGCTAAAGACAAGCATCGAAATACCCGTTACCATATACAACGTGGGCAACGACGCTTCGGCTATGCCAAGGTTGTGAACACCAAAAGCGGTACCAAACGGCATCAGCATAAATCCGCCCGTAGCAAGCAGAGCAGTGGCAGCGAAGCCCTGAAGATAGTCCGGCCGGGCGAGTGTCTTGGCCAGATGTTGAAAGGCATTACCCTTCCTCGGATTATTTAAATGTGCATTGATCGGTCTCATCTGGGTTACGATCAGCACGCCGACGATCAGCCCGAGGCCGACGATCATCAGGAACGGTGCATGCCAGCTGAACTTGTTGGCCAGATACAGCCCAATGGGAATACCCAAAACCTGGCTGCTCGCAAAGGCCATTTGTACAAATCCCATTACCCGTCCACGGACGTCGATCGCGAAAAGATCGGTGATAATGGCGAAACTAATGGAGCCGATTACCCCACCGAAGATACCTGTGAATACGCGGGCGGCCAGCAATAAATGGTAGGTAGGGGCGATCCCGCAAAACAATGTGCCGACCAGGAAGCCGACATAAAAGAAAAGGAGCAGCTTTTTCCGGTCGAACTTGTCTGCAAATCCCGCCGTAAGCAGTCCGGAAGCCCCCGCGCTGAATGCATAAGCGGAAACAACGAGACCGAATTGGCTGGTGGTAATGGACAGTTTGTCGAGCAGAATGTACCCTAATGGCGATAGTACCATGAAATCGAGTACAACTGTAAACTGCAAAGTGGCTAAAAGGGCTATGATGAACTTTTCATAGCCGGTAAATGTGGATTTGGTTTCGGACATAGAGTTTGATTTTGTAAATTTTTAGTCTGTTAATTCCTCGCATGCGTAACCTGCGCGGGTGACCAGCTCGATCACGGGCCCGCATTGTGCGTGTGTGGCTTCGACGCGCAAAACCTTGTCGATATCCGCCAGGTCGACGTTCCATTTGAGAATGTCGGGGCAATTATCCAGGGTATTGGCGATCGATCTGACTTGTCTTGGGTTGTTGATGTTGGTCTTGAAAACCAGCACAAACGCATCGGTGATTTTATGGTCGTTCATGGCAAACAAATTAGGAAGCGGACCGGTTTCAGCTTTACGTTAAGGTTTTAAGGCTTTTAATACCAATCCGAGTGTCAGGTTGATTTTCTCTTCATCAAATACGAACGGCGGCCGGCCGGGCATGCTCTTGCCTGCAATGTGGAACTTCACAAGCTGGTAAAGGGGGGCAAAGGCTATTGACCAGTATATTTCGACCGGCAACGGCATAATTTCCTTCCGGTCGATCGCATTATGGACAAACCGCTGCATGGCCTGCAAAAAACGCGTATCCACCGTCGAACGATCGATGAGAGGCGAATGCTTCACCTGCTCCATGAAAGTCATACTGTATGGATTTTCGAGGCAATAGGTCATGCGATTGATCCACTGCCGCTTCAAACCTTCATCGAAATGCATGTCCGGATCGAAGTTTACTAAAGTCGCATCCGTCATTTTCCGCGATTCATCCGTGTAAACCTGCTGGATCAGGTCCTCGCGATCCTTGAAATAGATGTAAATCGTAGCCACGGACACGCCGGCGGCTTTGGCGAGCTTGTGCATGCTAAGTCCGTCGAAACCGTGGTTTACGATCAGTTCAATGGCTTTTTCACGGATCAATGCCTCCTTGTTGGCGTCTCTGAGTCTCAATGTTACACATCATTTTTACGACGCAAATATAAATGAACGTTCATTCATTTTTGTGCTTTTTAGACTGGAATTTTTACAAAAACTTGTCGATTAATAAGCCACGATTTGTCTCAAATGGTGTTCCATATGGTCGACGTAGTCGTCAAAATACCATTTCAGCGTATGCGGTAGGCCATCCCGACCGACGCCATTTCGTGCCAGGTTCTCAGGCGCGATCGCTTTCGCAACAGCTGCCAGATGTAGATTATAATACTTCCAGGTCGCAATGAGCTGCTTCGTGTCTATGTCGTTGTAGTGGCTCAGTCCCACCCAGTCGTTCTGGTTATAGAAAATCACCGGCTCATATTCGGATTGGATCCTGATAAACCGCTGATGATTATTGGCCGCACTGTCGATCAGATGGCCCAGAATTTCTTTCTTGCTCCATTTCTCGGGCGCAGGCTTACTTTCAAGTTCTTTGACAGGAATAGCCTCGATGAGCGCAGGAATGTTTTGGCAGAGCCAGGTTAAACGGTCAATAGCAGTAGTGATGTCCATCGTTTCAGGAGTGATTGGAGATGATAAAATTCTCGATTACCTTTTTGTTGTAACCCTTGTATCCGCCCTGGAAATCCCGGCCTGCAATGGCCACGAAATCAGCCATACGCTGCGAATTGAGCTGTTCCAGTAACGTTTGATAATCACCGTCATATTTAATAAAATAACCCGAATAAACCGTCACATCCGGATTTTCGTACAAAATGAAATTGGGTTCCCGGTTCATCGGCGAGAAAATAATCTTCTTCCCAAACGCATTATCCAGCCCCTGCGCCCGCCCGAATGCGTACCATGCCACTGCATTAGGCTTGCCATTATCACGACGATCCAGTTCCGATTTTACTTTAAGCAGGTAGGAATATGTTTGAGGAAATTTCGTTTTCAGGGTTTCTTCCGGGATAATGCGCTGTTTATCAGAGCTATCTTTTTGGTAGGGAAACAGAATATATTCGGTAACTGCATCGTCGGCGGTTTTCAGTTTGGAACCTTTGATGATCGGTTTTAGCAATTCCTTTTCCAGATGCGCAAAGAAGCCGTTCTTGTTTTTGGCATACACCAGACCATTCTTCTCACTGATGATGTTGAACAAATAGCAGCCATCGGCCAGTGTCGTTAACCCGACCGAAATTTTACAAATGTCACCCAACCGCCGGCCTTCCTGTGTTGCCTGGGTACTGACAGAAAGCTGCCATGGGACATCGTCCTTCAATTCGAAATGCGGAATATCCCGCCCCTCATATTCGAAACGGTTGTTGACGCATTGTTCAAAGTAGAATGCATCCCTATGCTCACCTCCGAACACCGTAATGGCGGGGTAGGTGGAAGCGGCACCAAAAACCGATATATCCCGGTAATTGGTAATGTGTTTTAAGTTTTGATTTTTATAGAAATACTTTCGCAGCGACCCGCCGGATTCTGAAACTAGGTAGGAGTTGGGCGTAATCATGCCACATATACCATCGTTGGCGAGCAGTTTGGTTGCGAGCTGAAAAAACGCGATAAATGCATCAGTAGAGCCCGTACTGCAAAATGAATAGTGCTTCTGGATGTATTTTCGCTGCGTTTCAGGCAGATGCTGGATGCGGATATAGGGCGGATTTCCGACGATCAGATCGAATTTTTCCCTGGATCGCCATTGCTTCAACGCATCGCATCTGCGTAATTGCCAATCGACCGAAATACCGAGTGGAGCAATGAGTGCGTCAAGGTTTTCACGGCATTGCTGCAAAGCATTTTTATCGATATCCCAGCCGTGCAGCCGCTGCAATTGGGCGGCAACCTGGTTCGCAGGCGTGTTGCGAATGATAAACTCCGCCATCGGCACGAGAAAGCGCCCGTCGCCGCACGCGGGGTCGAGAATACGTTTTTCGGTTAAATCAGCTTCATAAAAGCCGCAATGCCCTAATATCTTGTCGACAATATGAAAAGGCGTGTAGACCTGGCCCAGCAATTTTTTGCGCGCGTACGTGCGGGTTTGTGAAGCCATTTACTTAGAAGTCGATGCCTTTTTGTTTTTTGAGGATGGTAGTAAGAAAATTGTGGGGCGAAGTTACGGTAATGTCCGTATTGTCTACACAACGGAAGTCGGTGGTATTGGTAGTAAGCAGGAAATTGCAATTAGACTTCAATGCCGAAAAGTACTGAAAGGAATCTTCGATATCCTTAAAATTGGACTGAAGCCCATCCGTAAAGCATTGACCGTCAAGTTGAGAAACGTTCAAAACTTCGAGATAGGAGAACAGCTGTTGCTTTAACGCTTCCTTCCTTACTCCGTGTCTGTGCAAAAGATAGACGAAAGTGTAAATGCAGCCCGGCGAGACAAACATTGGAATTTCGTTGAGGGCTGCCCAGTCCAGAATGTACTCAGCTTCATAAGGCTGGCCAGTTTCGCGTATCAATGCATGGTCAATGAGCACATTAGTGTCGAGAAATAGGTTCATAGGCCGTACTTGTCTTTCATCATCATATCCTTGATTTCCCAGTCGGTCATATTCCGCATCGGGCTGTCTTTGAGGAAGCCAAACATGCTGTTGATAATATCGGCTTTGCGTTGGCCGTCGGATATGGGTTCGTGAAACTGGTTAAGATACTCTTCAACCATTGTGGACAAAGAAGTGTGATGCTTACCAGCGTATTTCCGGGCATTTTCGACGGCAGATTTCCTGACACTTAACCTCAACTTTATCTTCGGATCTTCGATGTGTTTCATGGTTTTTGGCATATGTGAGTGTTGTTCAAAATTACGAACAAAACATAATCATTTCAATTCGCACACTCTGAATCCCTTTATCCTACGGATCGAATTAGTTACCACCGGCGGTGCGATGTCTGAAAACAGCACCTCATAGGTCGATTCGCTGAATGAGAAAGTACTTCCATCCGTCCGTATACGCTTTGTCCCAGAATAGAACAGCTTGCCAATCTCACCATTCTCCAGCGCCTGTTTATCGATAAACCCGAGTAAAGAGGCAATGGTGCCGTCCGTTTCGGATTGATGGAACGAAATGCAGAAGTAATGCGAAGTCTTGGAACCGGGCTTATGGAGTTGGGAGGACGGAATGTTCAACACATAGTCACCGGCCAGGATACCGTTGCGGCGTTTCATGGATTTGATGTCGACGGCGAAATCTTCCGTGTCGGAGCGGATGAGGAAATCCTGGCCCCAATCCTGTCCGTCGGTAGCACCGAAGGAGCGAGCCGGGCGGGGCAGATGGTAGCAATCTGCAAACACGATTTCCCCGAGCTTGCCCGTGAACCGCATCATGCGCGTCTGCGCGAGGCGGTCTTCATTTCTGTCCCAGATGTTGGAGATGTGATGGTGCTGAATGGAGTAATCGACCAGCTGGCGGGCAAAAAGCTTCTGCTCGTCGCTGACGGAGATTTGAATAAACGTGCCTGTGGTCAGAACAATTTGCTCCATGCAAACCTGATGGCTAGCAAAGTGAGTACAAAACCGATTAAAATGACGGAAAAAGGAACGTAAGTGAATGCTACTAAGTGGATTCTGTCAAAAAACCACATTACCCCGATGAGCGCGGCGATTAAGGTAAGAAATCCTGAAATCTTTCCAAAACCCGGTATGAGCGAGAAAGGAATCTTGCTTTTGATCAACATCAATGTGATCGCCATTGAAATGATGGGCAAATACTGCAATACGATATTGGCTTGCCAGATGCTTTGCCGCTCGAAGAGGAAAAGGTAGATATTGAGGGTTACCGCGAAGATGCCCGGAATACAAACCGCGTAAACCAGGATGGCATAAAGGATACTCCAGAATTTAACATCCCGACTTCCATCCGCCGCCATGCCTACTACCCAAGCCGTAAATGGCAATATCAGAAAGTAAACGACCGCAGGCCAGGGATTCGATGAAATAGCGGCGAAGAATTGTGATAGCGTCATTTTTTGGAAAAGGGAGGAAAGGAGGAAGGGGAGGAAAGGGAGGAATGGGAAGAAGGGGGGCAGTCGGGAAAATCACTTCCTCCCTTTACTCCATCCTCCCTTTCCTCCCTCCAAATTACAATCCTAACAAAAAGCCGATCGTGAAATTTGCATCCCAGTCAAAAACGAATTGCTGGCAGCCGGTCGCGTCGGTTACTGCTTTATAAATGTTAACTCCTGCCTTTGATTTTGCGTTTGTCAGTTTTGAATAGGCTAGGGGCGCGCTCAATGTGGTATAACGTTCTTTGCCTTTCCGTACTTCTTTCGCCATTTCGAAAGGTACGCCACCGATGATGAAACAAGTGTTGCGAAGGTTGGCAGGAATTTGCTTTGCCTTGTCGCTAACTTCCTGGTAGACTTTGGAATCGTCGGTCCCGTCCTGGAAGTATTTAGCTCCGTATGATTCCAGCGCGGAGATTTTGCCGCCGTCGATCCAGGATATTTTAGTGTTACCAGAGCCAATATCCACGACAAAAGCTTTGTCGGCATATTCTGCGGGAAGCACGGACTTCAACGCCAGCTGGCCTTCCTGTTCTGCGCTTACCTGGTTCACGACGTAGCCAAGTGACTTCAACACCCGGGTGATCTTGGTAGTCACCTCTGCCTTCGCAGCACCGGAGCTTACTACAAAATGGATGTCTTTGCTGCCCACGCCATAGTCGAGCATGGTGCCGATGTATTTTTTCAAGCCAATGCGCACGTCCTCGTCAGTAGCCATGTTCTCGGTTACAAGGCTATTTCCAAACTCTGATTTTTCGAGTTTCCAGCGTTTTTCTTTATCAACGGTTATAATAAATGAGTTGAAACCACTGGCGCCAAGTTCCACCACTCCCTTCAATTTGCCGTCTACGGGCACAGGTGGCGTGTATGTGAATGCGCTCCCGGCCGATGTGGCAGCTTCACTGTTTGGGGAAGTTCCCGGGTCAGATGCGGTGCTTTCAGCTTCTCCTGTGGTAGCTTCTGTCTGAGGCGTTTGTGCCTGGTCCTCGGCCATTTGGTTCAGGGCTTTTTGTCCGCCAAAGTATTTGTAGCCGACGAAAATGGCTCCCAAAATCAAGACGGTGATGATCAACCGTCCGGCAACTGTTAGTCTTTTCATGTGTTGTTATGATCTGTAAATGAAAAATATGAAGCGAATAAATGAAGAATTATCAATCCAGTAATCCTTTGTAGCTCGAATCTTTCGGCGTATCTATCGAACGGGTGGCAGTCTGAGGCGATTCCAGCTGGATCAGTTTGAACTGACCTGAGTTGTAGGCTTCCAGCATCGCCTGGCCTTTGTCTGACAATAAGCCATTCTGCACATCCACGCCATTGATAAAGTCGAGCGAAAGATCCATGGCGCGTTTCATTTCGCCCAGCTTCTGGCTCATATCGTCCTGGATATATTCCATCGACTCATCGAAATAAAATTTCTTGTCAGGATTGCCCTTGAAAATGCTGATGGCGGTGCGCAACGCATTGGAGCTTTCTTTTACAATTCTATACTCCGCTTCTTTTAGTTTAACTTTTATCTCGGTTTCTTTAATAATGTAATCTGCGCTCTTATTTACTTTTTCCATGAATTCGAGCACAGTCTTCATATTCCGCTGCAAGGGGAGAAGCTTTTCATTCATTTCCTGCAAACCGGCACCTTCGATGGTCGCAAGCGATGCTGTTTCCTTCATCCCGGGGCGATCGAGCATGGTACTCGCTTTGTTGGCCTCGGCGAATTTCTGTTTGATACGCTCGTTGTTCTCGTTGATATTCTTGTTCAGCTTCACCAACTGGCCCGCAAGCGTGTTGATCTGCCCCTGCATTTTCTCGCGTTTCTCCTTTAAGTCGTCGACGTAAATCTTCATGATCGCGATCGGATCGAGCTTGATAATGAGCCCGGTAATGCTGCGCATCAACGATTTGAACAGGAAAAATGCGGCCGTACGAACGTCTTTACTCGTCAGCAGAAATATCACGAGCGCCAGAACGGCCATCAGGAAGCCGAGGTACAACGTATTCTGGGTTACCTCGATCAGGAAAGCCGCGATTTTGTTCCAGAAATAGAGGACCACGGCCCCCAGGCCCCCTATGAAAAGGAGCGAAGTAATGCCTTCCGGTCGGCTCCAATAGGACTTCTTGGAGTTGTCCTCCTGCGAGCCGCCGATCTGGGTGAAATCTGGTGTTGCCATTGTGATTTAGTTGTCAGGTTTATTGAAGATATTGATTGATTTTGGCCACATCGGATTGGATCTGGTCCACGAAACTCATATAAGTGATCTCAAAGCTATCCTTATTAGCGTTGATCTTGGCGGTTTGTTCTGAAACCTCGCCGGAAATCTGTCCCAGTCGGTTTTTATTATCGTCGATTTTCTTCTGTAAATCAATGATCTGCTGCGCGTAAGCCGCGTTTGCCTCTTCCAGTTTCTTGTGCTCGTCCTGCAATGCGCCCACCCGCTCCTTGACTGCCTTTTCGACGTCTTTTAGGAATGAATCGCGGTCTTTGCCCAGGATACCGAGGTACTGATCGGCGGAAGTTTTGAGAACGGCGGTATCTTTTGCGCCACCCATTGCTTTAAAACTCGCCCATGCCGCCTGAAACTGCTTTTCTTCGCCCAGTCCAAGTCCTTCCATACTCTGAAGCGCCTGTTTGTATTCGAAATAATCGGGGCCGGGCAGATTGGCCTTTTCGAGGAGATTGACGAAATGCGCAACAAACTTCTTGTCAATCTGGCCGGTACCTGCCGCGTTCGTCACAGTAGCAGGTACCGGTGCTGGTTTGGACGGTTCGGGCGCCGGGCCCGCCGGCTTAGGAGTCGGCCCTCCCTGGGCGGTTTCGTCGGCATCCTTGATAAAAAAGCTGAGTATCTTCTTACCAATACCCGGTTCGGAGTCTGCCATAAGTGTATAAAGTGTTTAGGTTCATTGTTTTTGTCGGATCAATATTACTAAAATTCGCAGGATTTCATAGGGGGCTATATTTACCAATGGTGCCCTGTGTTGATGAAGCCTCGGAAATTTTGGATAGGAATTTCCGGTAATCCTTGAAACCCGCTCGTTTTTTGTGGATGTTTGCCCAAAAACTAAGTCCTTATGCTAAAATTAGGTTTTAATAGTGCAATCCTGGCTGATTTCAGCTTCGAACACGTCGTTCAATTTGCTGATAATAATGGCTTTTCATGCGTGGAAATGATGTGCTGGCCGGCCGATAATGCCGACAGCCGCCGTTACGCGGGCGTGACCCACATCAACGTGAACGACCTCACCGACCAGAGGGTGTCGTCCATCAAACATACGCTAAGAGAAGCAGGCATCTTCATTTCGGCCCTGGGGTATTATCCCAATCCACTCGATCCCGATCCGAACCGCTCGGAATATTATATAGAACACATCAAACAGGTTATTCGCGGGGCTGCAAAGCTGGACATTCCGGTGGTCACCACTTTCATCGGCCGCGATCCTTCCAAAAGCATTAAGGACAACCTGGCCCGCTTTGCGGATGTGTGGCCTGCCATTGTGAAGGTAGCGGAGGAAAATAACGTGAAAATCGGCATCGAAAATTGCCCTATGTTTTTCACCGACGATGAATGGCCGGGAGGAAAGAACCTGGCAATAAGCCCCGCCGTGTGGGACCGAATGTTTGAAATCATTCCTGATCCGCTCTTCGGATTGAACTACGATCCGTCCCATATGATATGGCAAATGATGGACGAGTTACTGCCAATTTATAATTATAAATCAAGACTGCATCATGTTCATTTGAAGGATGCGAAAGTTTATAAAAATAAACTCAATAATGTAGGCATTCTCGCCAATCCACTGGAATATCATTCTCCTAAACTTCCCGGGCTCGGAGATGTAAACTGGCGCGGTTTCTTCGCCGCATTGACGGATGTACGCTATCGTGGACCGGTTGTGATTGAGGTAGAAGACAAGGCCTACGAAGGGAATATCACAGACGTGAAAAGTGCTATCCTTACCAGCCGCAACTATATTAGCCAGTTTTTGGGCTGATGATTTGTCATTGATCGAGTGGCATTTGCACGGATAGGAGACTCCTCCGGAGTCCGGATATGTGTCGGGAATTGTCGGTTTCTATAAACAGGTTGCCCCGCTGGGGCAAAGCGGCCGAATAAAAAGCCTAGGAGAGAGCGACTTGCTTATGGAAATCAGATACATACAGTCAATCCGGCTCTGGAGAAGCCGCCTCTAAAGAGATCAGACGCGCATAGCCAATCCGGCTCCGGAGGAGCTGCCTGTTTATAGAAATCAGACGTGCACAGTCAATCCGGCTCCGGAGGAGCTGCCTACTGTGAAAGCGAAAAGTACCACGCGTTTGCTATGTAACATTTTTGTTATGTATTTATATTTGTAAATTTCCAATTATTTACAAATATAAACTATTTACCACGGCTTCTCTAAAAACCGCAGCAGCGGCGTAATAAACCTGCTGAAATCCTCGATATGCGGTAAGTGGCCGATATTATCGAGCTCCACTAACTCGCTATTCGCTATTTTCGCCTTAGTTTCTCTACCGAGCAGCGGATAATTTCCAAGCGATTTTCGTGCATTCTCAGGCGCCAGGTTCTTCCCGACGGCGCTTCGGTCGCGCTGGCCGATGATGAGCAGCGTAGGTGCCTTAATATGCCCGAACTCGTAGCAGACGGGTTGTGTGTAGATCATATCGTATGTCAATGCGCTATTCCAAGCCACTCTGGGATAGTCTTTCCCAAGCGTCCAACCAGCCAGTAGGTTTGCCCATTTGGTATATGAATCCTTCCATTTCCCGTCATAGTAGCTATTCAGCTGGTAGTTTTTAATGGAATTGAAATCGCTTTTCAACTCGCTCATATACCATTTGTCCACCGGTTGGAACGGTACCTTCATTTTATAATCTTCCAGGCCGATCGGGTTTTCTAGGATGAGTTTTTCGACCATTTCCGGGTACATTAATGCGAAGCGTGTTGCCAGCATTCCACCCATCGAATGCCCGAGAACTGCGATTTTATGAATGTCCAGCTTGTCGAGTATCTTTTTCGTATTAGCTGCCAATTCGTGGAATGAATACTGGAAATGCAGAGGCTTGGTCGATTTTCCGAAGCCGATCTGGTCAGGAATGATCACTCTAAAGCCTTTGTTGGCGAGTGCTTTGGCTGTTTCTTCCCAGTAGGCGCCGTTGAAATTCTTCCCGTGTAGGAGCATAACCGCCTTACCGTTCGCACGCGAGGGACGCACGTCCATGTATGCCATACGCAATTTTTCGCCCTGCGATTCAAATTCCAGATAGTCGACGGTGAATGGATAAGTGTATGCTTCCAGGTTCATGTCCAGTGGCCGCAACGAGTCGTTTTGTGCGGTTGCGCCCGTGAGCGAAAGGAATAGCAGACCAATGCCCAGTGTGAGTTTTTTCATAGGTTTTGAGCTTTACAAACAAAAAGAGGATACCGTTGCCGCTATCCTCTTTCGCAATGAAAAAATATGTACCAGTATGCCTTAGTCGATTAAACGTGCCTTGGTTGACAAATAGGCCGTCAGAGTTGCGAGTACGCCCACAATCGCGAATGACCAGCGGAGGTTGGCAAATTGTGCCACGATACCGATCAATGGCGGGCCGATCAGGAAGCCGATGAAACTAATGGAAGAAACCGCTGCCAGCGCCATTCCGGCCGACATGGTTTTGGATTTGCCCGTTGCGCTGTAAACAAGCGGAACGACCGATGATACGCCAAAACCTACCAGCAGAAAACCGATGGTCGCTGGGACCAGGTAGGGGAATGCAACCGAGATTGCCAGGCCTGTTCCCATTAGCAAGCCACTCAATTGCAGCATTTTACGACGTCCGAGGCGGTTGGCGAGCCAGTCCCCGGCGAAACGACCGCCCGTCATGGTGCCCATAAAAGCTACATAGCCAAGGGTAGTCATGGAAGCAGGAACGTGTACAGCCTCCTGGAAATAAACGCCGCTCCAGTCGAACATCGCGCCTTCGCAGACCATCGCACAGAAGCCGATCAGGCCAAGCGTAAGCAGGTCGCGGTCGGGTTTGACGAACATAGGCTGCGCCTCATCCTCGGTTTTCTCCGTGTCGGGCATGGTATGTTTGTAGGCCGTGAAAATGATGGCGAACGCGAACAATGCGATAACCAAAAAATGGATATGAGGAGGGATGTGTACCGAAATGAATAGCGAGCCGATCATCGCGCTCACGAAGCCCGCAAGGCTCCACAAGCCATGAAACGAGGCCATAATGGATTTTCCATAGACTTGCTCCACGGCCACAGCCTGCGTGTTTACCGCGATGTTGGTGAGGTTACCCCACAACCCGAAGGCAAACAATGCGATAACGAGTTGCTCTGTGCGGGTTACAAAGCCAATAAACGTCAATGTAATGGCGTACAGAATGGCGCCGATAAGCACCATTTTCTTACTGCCGTAATGCGTTACCATCCAGCCGGAAATGGGCAGACTGGCCATCAGACCTATCGGAAGCGCCAAAAGCACTGTTCCGAGCCCACCCTCGGTGAGGTGCAGCATGTTTTTAATGTCCGGAATCCGGCTTGCCCAGGCCGCGAAGCTCAGACCTTGCACGAAGAAGAAGGCCGCAACGGCCCATCTTAAATATCGTCTCGAATCGGAAGGGGCGAAAATTGAATAATTCATAGGAGCGAAAATTTAGCCGGCTTACGTGTCCGGTGTGTGATTCGTATATCTTTTATATAATTTTTTTAATTTTTTCGAATTAAAGTTAAGATGCCTGAAATTGCATTATGTGCAGTTCTAAACTCTTACTACTGCAAAATTAACGCATTGATCCGTTATTTAATTCATTAAAATTGTATTTTTTAAATTAAATTAAAAAGTATGTGTTGTACAAAACCAAGAAGTATTGAATTCTGTTGATCTAACGGCAGGTGACAGGAGAGTTGCAGACGGAACAGTAGGCAAATCGGTTACTGTTTTTTAATTTCACCCAATCACCTAACCAACCTGATAATATCCTGATGCGAGCCATTTTTACTTCACTCCTTAGTTTACTTGCACTTCAAACCTGGTCACAAACTTCATCGCAGGAGCGGATTGACAAAATCCGGTCGACGCTGCCCGTAATCGAAAAACTGTATCGCGATTACGGGGAGAAAAACCATTTCCCGGGCCTGGCTTTCGGGCTGGTCGTGGATGGTAAGCTCCTGTTATCGGGTGCAAACGGCTTTTCCGAAATTGCCACGTCCACGAAAGCAAGCCCGAAATCACTTTTCCGCATAGCCTCGATGTCCAAAAGCGTTACGGCAATGGGCATACTGGCATTGCGAAAGGAGGGGAAGTTGAAGCTGGACGATCCGGCTTACCTGTACATTCCTGAGCTGAAAAACATGCCCTCGCTCACCGCGGACGCGCCCGCGATCACGATCCGGCATTTGCTCACGCATATGGCGGGGTTTCCGGAGGATAATCCATGGGGCGATCGACAGCTCGATACCAAAGACGAGGAACTGATCGCGTTGATTTCCAAAGGTATTTCCTTCTCCAATGTTCCGGGCGTGACTTACGAGTATGCCAACCTGGGCTTCGCAATGCTGGGTAAGATCATTACAAATGTCTCGGGTAAGCCTTATCAGGAATATATTAATGAAGTGATTTTCAAACCGCTGGGTATGACCAGTACCATTTGGGAATATACCGAGGCGCCCAGGAACCTGCTGGCGCATGGTTATCGCTTTGAGGACGACGTTTGGAAGGAAGAAGAACTGGAACACGACGGCACTTACGGTGCAATGGGCGGGCTCATTACTTCCATCGATGATTTCAGTAGGTATGTAGCATTCCATTTGTCGGCCTGGCCACCGTCGTCCGGTGCGGAAACTGGCCCGGTACTGCGCAGCGACGTCCGCGAAATGCAAATGCCCTGGAATTTCAATAACCTCAATGCTTCCTCCAAATACCCCGGCGGGCGGCCGTGCGCGATGGTCTCCGCATACGGCTATGGTTTGCGTTGGTCAAAGGACTGCGAGGGGAGAACAGGCATCGGACACACCGGCGGTTTGCCCGGTTTCGGCAGCCAATGGCAGATTTTGCCTGAATACGGCATCGGAATCATCGCGCATGCGAACCGTACGTACGCGGGCATGGCGACAATCAATACTGCCGTGCTCGATACCGTGATCGCGCTGGCGGGACTGAAACCGCTGCCGGTGGCCGTTTCGAAGATCTTGAAACAACGACAAGACCAGCTCGTCAAACTGCTACCTGACTGGCAGAATGCAGAGCAGAGCGGCATTTTTGCCGAAAATTTCTTCCCGGACCGCTCGGTATCACACCGTAAAAGAGAGCTGGATGCATTGCTCGGGAAAGTGGGCAGCATTACCGGTTCGACGGAAATGCTGGCTGAAAACCAGCTCAGAGGCACGTTTATGCTGAAATGCACATCCGGGAATATACGGGTGTTTTTTACGCTGTCGCCCGAGAACCCGGCATTGATCCAGCAGCTCGATTTCTCGGCCGCGAAGTAATGTTCCGATAAAATATTGAAATGGCATAGGGGGATCGGGGAGGCTGGTTGTCTCGAAAGAAACAACTTAGCAATCATGAAACGGACAACTTTATCATTCATCTTCATTTTTGTGCTGGGGGCGACTGTAAGCACCTTTGCGCAGGATAACCAAACGCTCTTTCAGGGCCGAGGCATTTATCGCTCGGGAGGGTACGCGGCGATTTCTAATAAATTCACGAAAATTAATGGTGATTACGCGAACATGGCGGAGCTGTACGGTGGCTGGTTCATTAATCAGCGGTTTTTGTTGGGTGTGGGCGCAGCAGCGACTACCAATTATATCCCGGTACCGGCTTTGGAACAGAATTTCCCTGCCCGCAGGATGACTTATCAGTATGGCCAGGTTGGATTAATGACGGAATATGTGTTTGCGTCGACTCGTAAGGTACATTTCACGGCCAATTTGCTGACAGGTGTCGGCTTTACCCTGCAATACGACCGCCGGGATATCGACGATTGGGATTGGGACGATTGGGATGACCGCCACGATGATGATGACGCCAAATGCTTCTTTGTAATGGAGCCGGGCCTTCAGGTGGAGTTCAATCTGCTTAAATGGATGCGGTTCAGTCCAGGTGTTTCTTACCGTAAAGCATTTAACGCAGAAGGAAATGGCCTTACCGACAGTGATTTGAGTAACATTTCTTACAACCTGACCTTGAAATTCGGGCGGTTTTGAGGCAAATTGGGGGATTATTGCCCGTTCGCTAACTGATGTGGCATTTAATCCCCCTTTGTTCCTGAACGGTAATCACGCTTCCCGCGCATTCAGCTATGTTAATGGCTTGATAATCTTAGTTCGAGGCAATAGGAACAGAAATAATGCAGTTATTAAGAGATTGCACACTATTGGAAACCAAAACAACAGGGAACATGCGTGTATCGGGATTTGTAATGATCGGGCTTTCAATGCTTGCTATTTCGGTAGCAAGGGCGCAGAATGTTTATGATGTCATCGTGGCAGGGCGTACAATCGGTTCCTTGAAGGTATTCGACGAAAAAGGCGCGGATAATGCTGAAACACACCGCATTGAATCCGATTTCAAAATCATGTTCTACAAAGGATCATACTCGACGCAGACCAACTATGTTCAAGGTAAACTTGTTTCTGCCACCTGCGCACATCACGTCAACGGCGATCTTAAAGAGAAAACGCTGACGAAAACCAGCTCCAAGACGCTGTATGAGGTGCTTTTCTCCGGTGAAGATGCGGAGGACAAACCGAATGTGGTTGTGAACAAACCGATCAGCAGCACCATTACCAGTCTGTATTATAAGGAACCGATTAACATTACAGAGGTCTATTCCGAACGTTACGGCAAGATGTGCAACATCAGGAAGCTTTCTGAGGGCAAATACGGCGTGACGCTTCCGGATGGCAAGGAAGGTGTTTATTCCTACAAAAACGGCCTTTGCCGTGAGGTAAAGACCGATCTTGCAGGTTTCAAACTAAGAATAGTATTGAATGAGGGGAAAACCGCCCTCCGCTAACAGCCTAAATCGCTGTCTGCTTTACATGCTTTAAATCCGAATTGTCGCGGATCTCTTCATTGGCGACTTTCACCAGCACATCGCCTTCTTTCACATCACCGAAAATCTCCGTTTTTTCAGTACTGCTGCTACCCGTCGTAACCGGTACCCAAACTGCCCGGTTGTCTACCACCTTGATCACGAAAGTACCCTGCGTCGAATTCAGTACGGCAGATCTCGGAACGGCAAAAGTGCCTGCATTGCCCGCTAACGGGATCGAAACTTCGGCTATCATACCGGGTAAAAGTTTTCTATCAGTGTTAACTACGTCCATTTCCGTGCGTTGTGAGCGCAGGCGCGCGTCGAGCGCACCCGCAAGGCGGCTTACTTTGGCCGGGAAATCCTGGTTAGGAAGCGACTTCACCTTGAATGTAACCTGGCTCTGGCTTTTGAGATAGCTGGTATATTGTTCCGGTACACTTACTACCAGGCGCAGTTTACGTTGCTCTACCAATGTGAAGAGGGGCAACTCAGAGCCTTTGCCGGATGGGCCCACGTATGCGCCTGTGCTCACATTACGGGCAGAGATAACGCCGCTGAATGGCGCCCGTATTTCAAGATAATTGCGCGTATCCGTGATTTCACGGCTGGCCGAGCGTGCCGCATCGAGTTGGGCGAGGTCGGAGCGTTGTTTGGCCAGCGCCACATCCAGGTCGTTTTGAGAAACTGTACCGGGTGTTTTACTGGTTTCGAGCAAACGCTCGTAATTTGCTTTACTGGCCTGGTAAATCGCTTCGAAAGATTTCAGGCGCGATTCGCTGGTGACGAGCTGGGAGGTGAGCTCGGGCGCTTCCATCGTGGCCAAAAGTTGGCCTTCGCGCACCTCGCTACCGACGTCCACATGCAGTTTTTTTACAAAACTGCTCACTTTGGCATAAATATCCACTTGCTGGAACGCGATCAGTTCACCGGGAATCTGAATGTTCGTCGCGAGCTGCTCTTTTTTAAGCGGGAATGCGTCCACCACATGCGCATTCGTTTCGGCCGCCGCATTTTTATGCTCTTCTTCTTCGGCCCGTGAGGAACCGCAGCTTTGAAGGACCGTCGCTGCACCTGCAACGAGTACGGTCATGGCGATTTGATGAATATGTCTCATAGTCGGATAGATTCAATATTGTGATTAACGGGTCATGGGAACATAATACTTGCTTTCTTCATCCTCGGGATCGAGCGAAACACTTTGCGTCGAAGCTTTGCCTTGTCCCCACGCAAACACGAGCGGGAGAATGAACAAAGCAGCGAATGTCGAGGCGATCAGCCCGCCGATTACGGCACGCCCCAGCGGCGACGACTGGTCACCCGCTTCGCCGAGACCACTCGCCATCGGGATCATACCTACCACCATCGCAACGGCGGTCATTACAATGGGGCGGAGGCGCAATGCGGCCGATTCCTTTGCGGCTTCAATGGCATTGCCACTGTGCTTGCGCAACTGTTCGGCATTGGTAATCAAAAGCACGGCATTGGAAATCGATACCCCCACGGACATAATAATGCCCATATATGATTGAAGGTTCAATGTGGAGCCGGTTACCATCAACAATGCCAGCGAGCCCAGGATAACGGCCGGGACTGTCGCCAGTACGATTGCCGACACTTTAAACGACTGGAAGTTAGCCGCCAGCATCAGGAATATCACGACAATGGCCACCACAAGCCCATTTTGAAGGCTGTCCAGCGTGTCGGTCAGCGTCTGGCTCAGCCCGACGAGCTCAACGGTAAGTCCCCGCGGCAGTTCACCGAGGGATGCGAGCGCTTTTTTGACGTCGGCCTGGGCTACCCCGAGGTCGGTGCTGTTGAGGTTGGCCGTCACCGAAAGTACGGGCATGGCGCCGAGGTTGTCGTTTTCGCCGTAAGTCGTATCCGGTGTAATGGTGGCAATATCGCTCAGTACCGGACGGTTGGTGTTTCGCAGCAATGGAATTTCACCCATTTCCTGGACGCTGTTCATTTTATTTTCAGGAATCTGAACCTGCACTGCGTAGCTGAAACCACCTTTTTCATCCACCCAGATATTTTTGTCGGTGTAGCGCGACGACGATGTGGAGGCAATCAGCGATCTTGAAACATCATTCATATCCACGCCCAGCTGCGCCGCCCGCATCCTGTCGACTTCGATTTTAATGGCAGGGTATTTATTAGATTGTCCCAATTGAATATCACGTAAATAGCTGATTTCCTTTAATTTCTCGATCACCTTCTGCGCGTATTGCTCGTTCACCTTCTTATCGCGGCCCGACATCCGTACTTCAATCGGTGTAGGGGAGCCTTGGCTGAGGATTTTGTCGGTCAATTCAATGGGTTCGAATGACATGGTCAGGTCCGGAATCGCTCGCTTCACTTCTTTGCGGATCTTTTCTTTCAGCTCGTCCAGGTTCGTATGGAACTCTTCATGCAAGCCCACTTGTAAAACCGCTTCCTGCGGTCCCGCCATGAACAGGTAAATGGGGTTTACCGAGAACAATGAAGGGTGCTGGCCTACATATGCCGATGTTACCGATACATTCTGAGGCCCAACGATTTTCTTGATAATGTCGATCGTTTTCAGTGTTTTCTCCTCCGTGCGCTCGATACGCGTACCCTCTGGCGCACGCAGGCGCACCTGGAACTGGCTGCCGTTTACTTTGGGCAAAACGTCCTTTCCAATATTGGTTAACAACAATGCAGCCAGGGCCGTGGCGATGATCAGATATGCGGCCACTATCGGCTTCCGGAAAGGCATTACGCGGTTAATAAAACGCATGAACCGTGCCCGGATGCGTTCGAATGCGCTTACTTTGCCATTCCGGTCGGCGTCCCCGCGGTGGGCCAATGCCTCTTTCTGTGCGTCCGGGTCTTTGCTGAGGCCCGATGCGGCAAACTCTTCGGCGTCGGTCATTTCCGAGCCGTCGGCTTTCTGGTGATGCTTCACTTTCATGATCCAGTTGGCCATTACCGGCACGAATGTCTGCGCCAGGAAGTACGAAACGATCATACTGAAACCTATCGCTAATGCCAGCGGCAGGAACAATGAGCCCGGAATGCCGCCCATAGTAAATGCAGGTGCAAATACTGCCAGGATACAGAAGAGAATCAGTAATTTAGGAAATGCGATTTCTTGACAGGCATCCCAAATAGCAAGTGCCTTGGGTTTGCCCATATCAAAATGCTGGTGAATGTTCTCGATCGTCACCGTACTTTCATCTACAAGAATGCCGATTGCAAGCGCCAAACCGCTCAATGTCATGATGTTGATCGTCTGCCCGAATAGGTTCAGGAACAGAACGCCTGCGATAATGGAGGTCGGGATAGTAAGGATCACGATCAATGCGCCGCGTGGATCGCCGAGAAAGAGGAGTACCATCAATCCCGTCAGGATAGCACCGATGGCTCCTTCCGTAAGCAAGCTTTTCACGGAGTTCATTACATAAGTTGACTGATCAAACTCGTAGCTCACCTTCACGTCTTCCGGCAATGTACTTTGAATGCGCGGAATCGCCTTTTTTAGGTTTTGAACCACCTCCCAGGTCGAGGCATCGGCGCTTTTGGCAATACTCAGGTACACCGACCGCTTGCCATTCACCAGCCCGTAGCCCGAAGTAATGTCGGCACCGTCTTCCACCGTAGCCACGTCGCGGAGGTACAAGTTCTGCACACCGCCTTTAAATAATGGGATGTTTTCAAACTCCTTAACGGTGCGAATGGTGGTATTGGTGGGGGTAATGTAGTTTTTATCGCCAATGCGCACGTTACCCGAAGGCGCAGTCTGGTTATTCACGCGCAGTGCTTCCACCAGTTGATCAGGCGTGAGGTTATGCGCACGGAGCAGCCCGGGATCGGCCTTGATTACGACCGTACGGATATTACCGCCGAACGGAGGGGCGGAAACAAGACCCGGGATCGAGGTAAATGTCGAGCGCACGTACACGTTCGCGAGGTCGAGCAATTCGTTGTTACTGCGTTTTTCGGAGCTAAGTACGAGTTGGCCCACAGGCAGTGTCGAGGCATCGAAACGGATAATGAACGGCGGGTTGGAGCCTGGCGGAAAAATGGCCTGGGCCCGGTTGGTGAATGCACTGAGCTCCGCGGAAGCCTGCGCCATGTTGGTTCCGGGGTAGAAGTTCACCTTCATCAGGGTAAGGCCCTGGATGTTCTTCGTTTCTATGCTCTTGATACCGTTCACATAGAGGAGGATATTGATGTATTGCTTGGCAAAGAAAGTCTCCATCTGATCCGGCGTGTAGCCCCCGAACGGGTGGGCGATGTACATCACCGGCAAATCGAGTTTCGGAAAAATGTCGACCTTGATCTTCCGCACCGCATCGATACCGAAAAAGAATAAACCGGCTACCACCACCATGATGGTTATAGGTTTACGTAGTGCAAAACGTATTAAATCCATGTTACGAAAATGTAAGTTTAGTACCGACTGTGTGTGTTGTCAGTTATTGTCAGGCGTGGTCATTTATTGTCAAGTGTGGTCAATGGTAGGGCGTAACTATTGAGAGAAATGAAAACCGTTCTGCTAACTGGCATTACCATGGCAATTCTTGACTACACTTGACCAGACCTACTATCAATGACAATTCCTGACCGCACTTGGCAACTCCTGACTATAAATGACAATACCTGACACTTTCAACCTCTCAAAAGTTACTGATTCAGAAAAATGCCGATATCGCCTGCCGCCGCAGCTTTGAGTAATATCGCCTGCCAGATGTTCGTCGCGGCAATGTCTCGGCTGGTTTCGGCCCGGTTGAGGACATAGAGTGCCTGCGTCATGTCCACGATATTGCTGAGGCCGTTTTTATATAAAACACTTTTCTGCAAATAGGCGTCGGAAGCCGATTGCACCTGCACGGGCGCCTCGCGGTAGTTGGCAATGGCATTGCTGATCTTCGTTTCCGAGAGAATGAGCTGGTTTTTCAATTGCTGATCGGCCAGATCGTATTCTTCTTTCAATGCGTTGGAAACAAATTTCTGCGACATCACCTGCTGACGTGTACGCAAAATGCTGGTCATGTTCCAGGTAGCGCCGATCCCCAGCAGGTAATTGGCCCTGACAGGCTTAATGCCTTCGAAATAATTTTGGGTGTAGGCCGTCTGGTCGCTCGCATAGCTTGATGAAAACCCTGCACCGCGCCCCTGGAACACGCCGAACAGCGAAAACGTTGGCATCCCGAGCGTTTGAAAGTATTTGGCCTGCTGCTCACTTACGGCAATGCGGTTGGCATAAAACTTCAGAAGCGGATGATTTTCAGTTCTCCCGGCGGAATCGGCGACGGTTCGCGGCACGCGGGTGAGCAGCAAGGTATCGAGCTGGAATCGCTGGTCGGTAATACCCATGAGCCTGGCCAGGTTGTTGGCCTGCTCCTGCTCAAAATCCTTTGCCTGGGTGATACTGATCTTCGCATTGGACACTTCCGCATTGGCCAGCGAAGAGTCTACGCCCGGTATCAGGCCATTTTTTGCGCGGGTCACGACCACCGTTTTCAATGCATTGGCGCGTTCCAGGTTATTTTCCCAGGAACGGATCAGGCGCTGGGCGGCAAGCAGGTTCAGGTAAGCGGCGGCCACGCGCACGCTGTGCTGAAATTGTTCCTGTTCAAGATCGGCCTGATCGCGGTTCACGGCCGATTGCGCCACGTTGATCCGTTCGCGTGCCCGGCCGAACGCAAAGAAATCCCAGTTGACGTTAGTCAGGTAGAGCGCCCCGAATGCCGAGTTCCAGTTCTGTTGCGGCAGCGGCAGGCCAGAGGATGCGACCGAAAGCCCAAGCCCGTAAAGCGGGCCGTTCTGGCCGTTGATGGTCCCGTAATCCTGTTGGGCCGAAAGGTTGAAATTAGGCAGGTACTCCTTTTTACTTTGCAGTACCGTCGCTTTGGAAGCACTCAGGTAGCTGGTTTTGGCTTTGATGCTCCCGTAATTGGAGACCGCCGTTTCCACAGCCTGTTGTAAGGTAAGTGTTTGGGCAGATAGTTTCTCACCGGCTCCGACCAGCGATAGGGCCAGAAACAGGGAGGGGAAATACTTCTTCGATGTCATTTGCATTCAGAATTATTTGGCAACTGAACCGGGGCGAGTGTGTGGGTCAATGGGTAGGCAGCTACTGCGGTGGTCCGACAAGCCCGTCGAATTGCTTCGCAAAGGTAATTGGGTGGCTTGTGGCAATGTTTATTACTTTCAAACAATATCTTATAAAATTCAAACATCCCTAGCGTTCGTGCACGCGGTATGATTTCGGGGTGATGCCAATCTGCTTTTTGAAAAGGTTATTAAAGTAGGCGGGGTATTCGAATCCGAGACAGAATGCGATCTCGGCCACACTCCAGTTCGAGTGCCGGAGCATTATTTTGGATTGCCGCAGCACACGGTCGATGATATGTTCTGTGGTAGTTTTCCCTGTGATTTCCTTCAATGCCCGGTTCAGGTGGTTCACGTGTACGCCGAGCCTGTTGGCGTAATCCTTGGCCGTTTTGAGTTTGAGCTTGTGCTCAGGGGATTCGATGGGGAACTGGCGTTCGAGGAGTTCGTGGAATTGAGACGACAGCTTCGCCGAGCCGTTCACATGCACGTCGCTGATCTCCGACGGCTGCATTTTCATCGCCTCGTGCGAGAGTACGTTCACGTAGTTGCGCATGAGGTCGTACTTGTGCACGTAGTTCGACTCGATATCGGATTGCATTTTCACAAAAATGCTCAGCAAATATTCCTGCTGCTCTTCATTGATGAAATACACCGGAAGGGAGTCGGTGCGCAGGATAGGGCAGTCGCTCACCGTAGCCGACCGGTTGATCGTGCTCAGGAACTGATCCGTGAACAGGCAAAAATAGCCGGATTGCTCTTCCGACAATGCTTGCCATGAATACGGCACGTTCCGGTTGAAGAAAACGAGCGCGTTCCGGTTGATCTCAATCTCCTGTTTGCCGTAGGTAATCTTTCCCTTTCCGAGGATGAGCGAGATTTTGTAAAAGTCCCTTCTCGCATAGGAGGTGTACTTGTTGCAGAATACCCGGGAGAATACATTGAAATGCCCTTCATCCCCGGACGTTTGGTCCGGACCTTTTAGCCCTTTCGCAGCGGGGTGCGTCTGGTAAAAATGCGCTACGGTCTCATTCGGTATCATGACCTGAAATTATGAAATTCAAATATTGGCTACAAAACCAATGGGTTAAAAATTAATTAAACAGCAGAGATGCGCGGTATCGTCCTAATTTTTCCAGGGTAAATCACTTTTCAACGGGAAAAGCCGGTGCACAAGGCACCGGCCAGGTAATACGTAGCATTGGTTGTAATCAGATCGTCCCGCAGATCCATTCCGATTCCTGAACGGGCTTGATTGCATGTACCCCATTACCGGTTTTGTAATTGCGGGTCGAGACAAGCGGGTTGATAGCGTTACGTTGCGTATGCTGGCGCGTGAAAACGACGAACCGTACTTCTCGCCTGGCGTACTTGGGTGTCGGGTCGTTTCCGGGCCGGCCGACGTTCAATGTGGCGAAACGGGCGGCGAGCGCCGGATAGGATGATTCGACGATCAGCCCGGCCTTGGGGGCGGCGGCAGCTTTGTTCGGATGCTTGTAGTTGTGGGTCGAAATACCCGGATCGGAAATCCGGATGGACTGTGCCCGGGACACATCGCTCAGGGTCGCCGAGAATGCGAGAAATGCTGCGAAAATGATTGGTTTAGGATTCATTACAAGTTAATTATTGAAAAGATATTCAGGTTAGCTTCTCAAAATTACCCGCAAGCTTTTTTACAATTCATATCCATTTCAAACATTGAACTATAAAATTCAATCATTCCGAAAATTATTTTTCAGCACATTAGCATTATGATTGGAAAGGATTTAGTTTTTTAAAGGTGCAAAAACATCACGTTTAAAACAGACAAAAAAAGCCTAAAAAACTCCTAATTGCCTTAATTTGAACTTTTTGATAAATATTTGGATGGATTTTTGAAAACAAAAAACGCCGGCCTCATCGAAGCCGGCGTTTTGGGTGATTATATAATGGTTAGTCTTTCGTCGGATAAACCTTGTCCGGCGTATTATAATATTCAGCCATTTGCGCTGTGTCCTTGCTCACACTGGGAGTGGGGGTTTTGTAGTTTCTGGGTGAATTCAGCGGATTGATTTCCACACCTTCTGGTTTGTATTCCCGCGTCACCACGAGCGTGGCCGGGCGGGGCGCATACTTAGGCGTCGTGCTTACATACTTCGTCTGATACTTGCCGAATCGTTCCACCGTCCTGATGTTCGCTACGCGTATTGTATTCTGATCCTTGCCGACTGCCTTTGCTTGCGCCGCTTTGTTAGGATGTTTGTAATTATAAACCGAAATACCGGGATCTACGATCGACTGCGCGCTGGCAGTGATGGTGAACAGTCCGGCGATGAATATGGCGGTTAAAAATGTGGCTTTTTTCATGTTGGTAATCGTTAAATCTCACTTGTTGTGCCCCCCGGGTGATGGGGTTTCATGAAAATTAACGACAGAAAAAAGCATTGCCAAATGTTCTAATAAGTCGAAAAATCACCGTTCCGACGAAAACAGGGCACTTTATCAGGCCAATGTTAAGCAAAAATGAAGGGATTAGCGAAATCAGGGTTCAAGGGAAAGCGATTTTGGATTAAAAGCATTAACTGCTGCCAAAATCAAGTAAAAAGCAGCCCTCTTCAAATCCCGGAAAAATTTTTGATTTTAATCAGTTTCTAACCAGTTTCTAATTTTCCGGAAAATTTCCAGCCTATTTGAGCAATGCGCCTGTGGACGAATGGATGCCCTTACAAATGCGCTCCATGGGCAAATCGTTGCTATCCTCGCCAAACGGGTCCTCGATCTCCTCAGCGATCACTTCAAGGCTGGCCAGGATGTAGAATACGAACATGACAAATGGAATAACGAGGAAATGCAGGCTGAACACGTAGCCGATAGGCAGCGTAAGGCAGTAGATAAAGATGAATTTCTTGATGAAAGAGCTGTAAGAGAGTGGGATAGGAGTGTTTTTGATCCGTTCGCAGGCGCCACAGATATTCGTAAAACCTTCCAGTTCGTGGTTCAACAGGATGGTATGCTCCGGCAGCAGCACGCCTTTCCGTTGGAGCTCGATCACTTTGGAAAACAGCGCTGCGGCAATCTGGTTAGGGATATGGTCGGTTGTGATCAGCGTGGTTTTGCGGTAAAGCGCTGTATCCTCAAACTCGTCGGACTTGTAAGTACTGCGCAAATGGTTTTTCAGTGCAAAAGCATAGTTAGGGATCATTTTCGTGAAAAACTCGCGCTCTGCGGCATATTCCGGCCCGATGAGCGCGGCGATCTTCAAGGCAAGGTTACGGCTGCCGTTCATGAGCGAGCCCCATTGTTTGCGGCCTTCCCACCAGCGGTCGTAGGCGGTATTGGTGCGGAACACGAGCAACATCGAGATCACGAACCCGAGCAAAGAGTGCATCAGCGAGATGTTTTTCAGGTCGTTGTTCTCGGTGATTTTAAGATGGATTATAATAATGTATGCGACAATGCTGGAATAAGCGGCCATTGTCATGATCATCGGCGCCAGTTTGCGCACGGTGTCGGCCTTTTGGAAATAGAATATGTAGCGGAACCACTCCTTGGGATTGTAATCGATCATACGAGCTTGACCTGGTCAATGAGCTTAAAAAATTCTTTGAAACATTTTGCCGTAAGGCGGGCGTCTTCCAATGCATTGTGCGTTTCCTCCTCCCGTTCGAAACCGAAATAACTTGCCACCGAGCCCAGGCTCAGCGAACGCGGCACTTGTTTACCGTTTTTTTCGAGGATTTGGAAGAACAAATAGGAGACGGTGTGGAGATCGAGCATTTTGTTCGAGAATCCCCATTTCATTTTTTCGTTGCGATAGGCAAAGCGCAGGAAATTGATATCGTTAATTACGCTCTGGCCGCAAATAATTACGTTGGCGAGGCCGGGCTTACCCACATTCAGTTTCTTGATCCACTTTTCAAACTCGGGGATGACATCATAGATCATCGGTGCGTCTTCGAGGTCGTCCAGCGAAAGGCCGTGAACCTCTTCGGATTTAACGGAAAATGCCTCTTCGTTTTCCGGATAAACATTTTGCAGGTACGTGCCGAGCGACCGCCAGTTGTCGTCAAAAAACTCCGCGCCGATCTGGATAATCTCGTTCCATCCCGGCTCCGGTCCGGTCATTTCAATATCTAAAACTAGGAAGGACATAGGCAGGCTGGCGGGGCTAATGGAAAAATGGTCATGATTTGGAAACTCAAACTTATACTTTTGTGTACAAAATTATGCAATCGTTGCATGCAAGAAGATCCGACAAACACTCATTTATAGCAAATGCCCATCGATTTCAAAGAAATTCCATCCCCCTGTTTCGTCCTCGAAGAGGAGCTGCTCCGCAAGAACCTCGAACTCATCGACTCGGTGCAGAAGGCCGCGGGATGCCAGATCATCCTGGCACTCAAAGGGTTTTCCATGTACAGTGCCTTTCCGATCGTGAAGGAATACCTCTCCGGCGCCACCGCCAGCTCGCTGAACGAGGTGAAACTGATCAACGACTTCATGGGCTACCAGTCGCACACCTACATGCCGGCATACCTCGACAATGAGTTTGAGGAGATCATGGAGCGAAGCAGCCATATTACATTCAACTCGCTGAGCCAATGGGAGCGGTTTCAGGATAGAGTGGAGGCATATAAAGCAGCTAACCCCGGCAAGACGCTCTCGTGCGGCATCCGCGTGAACCCGCAGTACTCGGAGGTGGCTACGGATATGTATAATCCATGCGTTCCGGGCTCACGCCTGGGCGTTACGCGAGACAAGCTACCCGATGAGCTTCCCGCAGGGATCGACGGCATTCACTTTCATACGCTCTGCGAGAATGGCTCCGACACTTTGGAGCGCACGCTCGAAGCCCTGGAAGCAAAGTTCGGAGACTTGCTGCATCAGGCGAAATGGCTCAACATGGGAGGCGGCCACCTCATGACCCGGGAAGGATACGACATTAGTAAGCTAATAAAATTAGTTAGTAATATCAAAGCAAAGTACAATCTGGACGTGATACTCGAACCCGGTTCGGCCATCGCGTGGCGTACCGGAATTCTCTACACAACGGTGCTGGATGTGCTCGACAGCCAGGGCATCGACGTAGCCATATTGGATACCTCCTTTGCCGCCCACATGCCCGACACCCTGGAGATGCCCTACAAGCCCGTCATCCGCGGCGCATACCACGACCCGCAACCCGGCAAACCTACGTACAGATTGGGGGGAATGACCTGTCTGGCAGGTGACTACATGGGCGACTATTCTTTCGATAAGCCGCTGGAAATTGGAGATAAAATCATATTTGAGGATATGATCCACTACACCATGGTGAAGACCACAACATTTAACGGTGTTAACTTGCCTTCCATAGGGATATGGAAAACTGACGGCAATTTTCAACTCGTTCGATCTTACGGATACGAAAGTTTCAAAGATCGGTTATCATAGTAAGAGTAAACGGATTTGTAGATATCGGTTACTTGCCGCTTGAAGGTGTTCGCGGAAATGTCCTAATAATTTTGAATGACCGAATGATTGAATGATTGAATATTTTTACATTAAGCTATTCGGTCATTCAATCATCGCCCGACGACCCGGTCAATCATTCAAAATTCAATTATTCACCTCGGCAGCATCGGAAAGAGCCGCTTGATCTCCTCGGCATTCGGCTGCTTTCCGTACTCGGTGATTTCGAAAACTTCTACATATTTCACCTTCTCGGCCTTCTCTGCGCCGTACCATTTTTCCAGGGAAACCTTGATTTCAGGGGTTACCGAAGAGCGCTTTTCCATGGAGGCGAAGAGCCATTTTTTACGTTCCGCTACGTCTTTTGGAACGTTAGCAAGCTCACCGTTTGTCCAAGGGAGCCACTCATAAAATTGGGAAACGTGGGCATCCAGTCCATCCACTTTTTTAGCAAGATTTTCGGTGATGTCGATGGCGATATCCGGACGGAACGGGTTCGGGCGCTGAAATCGGTCGCGGAAATAAAGGAAAACCGGGTTTTTTGTGAGCGGCGGTACGCTGCTGAGAATGTTGGGCACGATTACCAGATAGGCAGCGTCCTGCACCACTACGCCGGTATTTCTGTGATCGGGGTGATAATCGTTCGTACGGGGCGCAATGACCACGTCCGCATTCCACTCGCGGATTTTGCGGATCACGGCAAGCCGGTTTTCGAGGGTAGGTAGGAGTTCGCCGTCGTGGTTGTCGAGAATGTCGTATTGGATTCCCCAGCGTCGTGCAGCTTCCTGTGCCTCTTTGTAGCGGCGATTAGCCAATTCTCCGCCGCCAATATCCTGGTGGCCTTTGTCGCCGTTAGTGAGCGAAACGAATTTCACTTTGTGCCCCATGGATGAATATATCGAGGCGACACCGCCGGCCCCGAGGTCACAGTCGTCGGGGTGTGCTCCGAAGACGATAATGTTAAGCGGCTTCTTCGATTCCGCAGCGGGCTGGGCCCAGGCCGTGGCGCTGCAAAATAGTAATGCCGGAAGGATTAGTAGTTTTCTGATCATTTTAATAAGGTTATGAAAGTTTGGTATATCTGCAAAATAGAAATTTAAATTCTGGAAAGGCTGCTAGCAACCTTATTTTATATGTCGGGCAAAGCAATTGACGAACAGCTGGCCAACGTCAGGGCGATGATTGAAAATATTAATTTTTCTATGCACTTTTTTTAAATGGAAATTTACCCATTTTATGAAGTTGGTAAGCCCTGTACTTTACATCAAAAAGGGCGATTCCGGCGCGTGGGGCAAGAAAAAATTATATTTGATAACCCGTCAGACTTCCAGGGCATTACTGTTTTCCAGCTAAATATTTAAGCAAGCCCCGCTTAGATTCTTCTAATAATCCTGTATCTTTGTATCCCGTAATCATAGAAAAACAGCAAAGTCTTATGGCTTCCAAAGCACGAAAGACCGCTAAGTACATTTTCGTTACGGGCGGTGTTACATCTTCACTTGGCAAGGGAATCATTGCCTCATCACTAGCTAAATTACTACAAGCGAGAGGTCTCTCAGTCACGATCCAAAAATTCGATCCGTATCTGAATATCGATCCGGGTACTATGAATCCCTACGAGCACGGTGAATGCTATGTAACGGACGATGGAGCCGAAACCGACCTCGACCTGGGCCATTACGAACGTTTCCTCAACGTTCGCACTTCACAAGCAAACAACGTCACCACGGGGCGTATCTACCACAACGTTATTACCGCCGAGCGTCGCGGCGATTTTCTCGGAAAAACCGTTCAGGTTGTTCCGCACATTACCGACGAGCTTAAAAGAAATATGCTGTTGCTGGGCCAGTCCGGCGATTACGATATTGTGATTACGGAAATCGGTGGTTGCGTAGGGGATATCGAATCCCTGCCGTTCCTGGAAGCGGTTCGTCAGGTGAAATTCGAAATGGACCAGCAGGATACGCTGGTGATCCACCTTACATTGATCCCTTACCTGAACTCGGCGGGCGAGCTGAAAACCAAACCGACGCAGCACTCGGTAAGAATGTTGCAGGAATCGGGTATTCAGCCTGATATTCTCGTATGCCGCACGGAGCACCCGCTGCCGTACGATATCCGCAAGAAGATCGCATTGTTCTGTAACGTACAAGTCAACTCGGTGATCGAGGCGATGGACGCAGATACGATTTACGCCGTGCCTTTGCTGATGCTTAAAGAGCGCCTCGATCAGCGTGCGTTATATATGCTCGACATTTATAATGACAAGGACGTTGACCTCGATTCGTGGAAGACATTCCTTTCCAGGCTGAAAAACCCGATCGATTCCGTTCGCATAGGTCTGGTAGGTAAATATGTGGAGCTGCACGATGCTTACAAGTCGATCATTGAGTCGTTTATCCATGCAGGAGCGGCCAACGAATGCAAGGTGAATATCGAATGGATCCATTCTGAAAGCCTAACTGCCGAGAATGCGGTTGAAAAACTGGAAAACCTCGACGGTGTATTGGTTGCTCCGGGTTTTGGCGAGCGGGGGATCGAAGGTAAGATCGCTGCGATCCAGTATGTGCGCGAAAACAATATTCCTTTCTTCGGGATCTGTCTCGGTATGCAAATGGCTGTGATCGAATATGCCCGTAATGTGATCGGCTGGGAGAATGCACATTCGGTTGAAATGGATGCCGGTACCGACCATCCGGTGATCCACCTCATGAAAGATCAGAAAGATATTTCGAACAAAGGAGGGACGATGCGACTGGGCGCTTATCCGTGCCGCATCAAAAAGGACACGTTGGCGCACAAAATCTACGGCAAGACCAACATCAGCGAGCGTCACCGTCACCGCTACGAGTTCAACAATAAATTTTTGAAAGAATTTGATGAAAAAGGGCTGATCGCTACCGGTATCAACCCGGATAACAATCTGGTTGAGATGGTCGAGCTGCCTTCGCACCCGTTCTACATCGGCGTACAGTTCCACCCTGAGCTGAAAAGCACGGTGATGAACCCGCACCCGATTTTCGTGCATTTCGTGGCTGCCGCATTGTCTTATTCATTGCAAAAAAGATCGGTAGAAACCTTGAACCCGGTTTCCCATTGATCACATTTTAAGGCCTGTTAAGCGAAAAAACTTGTTACCTTTGCCGCCTTACAAGCGGTATCTTATTTCAATAATTTAAAGTAAATAATGGATAAAAATTTTGTAATCGGCCTGGTGTTGATCATGCTGATGCTCATAGGCTACCAGGTACTGGTTCCGAAACCTGTGGAACCTACCCCGGTAGCGGAGGTGAAGAAGGAGGCTGCCAAGCCCGCGTCTGTCACTTCGGATACTACCCAGAATTCCTCACAATCAGTTGATTCTACTGCGGTTCCCCAGAAAGACCTGGTAATCGAAACGAAAGACACCCGCGTGGTTTTCACCAACAAGGGTGGGGTAATGAAAGAGGTAATGTTGAAGAAATACAAAACCTACGATCAGAAACCACTTTACCTGATTGCCGAAAACCACAACAAGTTCCAGATTGACCTGCCGACGCAAACCGGCGACGTAAGGCTGACAAACCAGTTTTTCACCACCGACGCGCAGGACCGCACACTGGCAGAAGGAGACTCGGCGGTAATCACTTACCGTACTACGATTAAAAACAACCAGACGGTAGAGCAGACCTACGTGGTACGTGGCACGGGTTACGTGATCGACTACGGTATCAAAGCCAGCGGCGCATTGCCGGCCAACAAGTCGGTAGAGTTCCATTGGGATAACGACCTGCTGCAACTGGAAAACGATATGAAGAAAAACCGTGAGGTGGTTACCGTTAACTACTACACGGACGCGCTGAAAAGCCTGCCGACCAGCCCTACTTCGAACGAAGAAGAGAAGACGGCTGATCCTGTTAAATGGTTTACGATCAAACACAAATACTTCCTGGCCGGTCTGATCGCGGAAAAACAACCGCTGACGAACGTAACCATGCGTGCGAACGTGAACCCGGAAGATTCGGTGATTGTGAAAAACATGAACATTTTCGCGGGTATCCCTACGGCCGCCGTTCAGAAAGGGGCCAACTTCCAGTTTTACCTCGGACCCAACGAATACCATATTGTCGATAAAGTAAAAGCGGAGAATTTCGACCAGAACGTTTACCTCGGTTACGCATTCCTGAAACCGATCAACAAGTTTGTCCTCGTCCCGCTTTTCAACCTCCTCGAAGGATTTGTAAGCAACTATGGCTTGCTGATTATCCTTCTGGTATTGTTTGTCAAAACATTGCTCACGCCGCTGACTTACAAATCGTATATCAGCATGGCGAAAATGCGCATCCTCGGCCCTGAGCTCGAACAGATCCGCGAGCAGAACAAAGACGACCTCGCGAAGCAGCAGCAGGAGCAAATGAAACTTTACCAGCAGGTGGGTGTAAGTCCGCTCAGCGGTTGTGTGCCTGTGCTGGCAACCATGCCGATCCTGTTCTCACTGTTCTTTTTGTTCCCGAACCTGATCGAGCTGCGGCAGCAATCGTTCCTGTGGGCGAGCGATCTTTCCACTTACGACTCGTTCTTCAAGCTGCCGTTCAATGTGCCTTTCGGGATCGGTAACCACATCAGCTTGTTTACGATCCTGATGACGGCTTCCAGCATCGGGTATGCCTATTACAACAACCAGAACACGCCCACACAGCCCGGACCGGTGAATATGAAGGCACTGGGTTACGTAATGCCACTGATGTTTATGTTCATATTGAACTCGTTCCCGGCGGGTCTGACGTTCTACTACTTTGTTTCCAACGTCGTAACGATCGCGCAGCAGTTGCTGATCAAGCGTTTTGTAAATGAGGATAAAATCAAAAATATCCTGGAAGAAAACCGCAAGAAGAACGCTACCGGCGAGAAGAAGCAGAACAAATTCCAGAAATACCTTGAAAAGTCTTTGCAGGCTGCGGAAGAGGCGAAAAAGAAACAGGCTGAATTAGAGAAAAAGACTAAAAAGAAATAAAAGGTTTCTTGGATCGTAATAATAAAGGGCAATGTTCCGGTTGGGATATTGCCCGTTTTTTTCCATTTTGGGCTGATTTTTGTAGCCCGGAAATCAGCACAATCTTGACCCCGACATCCTGATGAGAGTTATCTTTTTTTTGATTTTGACAGTCCATATCGGCTTGTACCAGCCGTCTTTCGGGCAGGGCAATGCCCAGGCGGAAAGCAGGTACCGGTCGGCCCTGGCAGATTATAAACAAGGTAAATACGCCGTGGCAATGGATAAGTTTTATCCCATGACCAGCGTGAATGCCCAAACGGCCTATTCTCCTTACGCGCACTACTACTATGCACTAAGCGCTTACCAGCTGAAACGCTATAAAGACGCCAGGCCGATGCTGCTGCAATTGCAGAGCCGGTATCCCGGTTGGAATAAAATCAACGATGTGTATTATCTGCTAGGGGCCGTTAGCCTTGCAAACGGGCAGATCAAGGAAGGCCTCGACCAGCTTGCCAGGATTAAGGAATCGTCTTTGACCAAAGATGTTCAGGCATTGAAACAGCACTATTTGGGGGCGATCAACGATTTCGTGAAACTGAAAGACCTGCAAAAGCAATATCCATCCGACCGAGACATTGCCCTCATGGTGTACCAATCCATTCAATCTGCGCGTACGCCTGCGCAAGGCGATCTTGCGTATGGGGAGCAACTGGATAAGCAGTTTAAATTTCGCAAAAGCGAAAAGGCAGAGGAAGCGCCTAAACGCAGTGCACCAAAGTCGGATACGCAATGGACGAAAGGCTACCTGGACGTGGCGGTACTGTTGCCATTCAGGCTGGATGAGTTCAGTACTTCGAAACGACGTTCCAACCAGTTTGCTTACGATTATTACCTGGGCTTGACGCTCGCGAAAGAACAGCTCCAAACCGAAGGTATCACCGTTAACCTGTGGGCTTACGATGTTAGCAACGATGCCAGGAGCATGCAGGAAATTGCAGATAACAAGAATTTCCAACTGTCGGATATGGTCATCGGCCCCTTGTATGCCGGTACGTTCGATGTGGCAGTTGATTTTGTTTCCAAAAGCAATGCGATCATGCTTAACCCGCTTTCGACCGACGCCAGCTTGCTAAAAGCCGGTAACATTTACCTCGGGCATCCTTCCATTACCTTCCAGACCCAGAAAGCAGCGCAGTGGATGCGTACGCTTTCGCCGGGTCTTAACACTGTAATCTACTACGGTAATACAGCCAAAGACTCAGCCATGGCCGTGTCCTATGCGGCGGAATGGAAGGCAAAAGGAGGGAAGGTAACAAGCATATCCAAAATTCAGCCGGACCGCGAGTCACTGGAAAGCAAAGTTTCTTCTTTCGAAACCAACAAACCCGCACATGTCGCATTGTTTTCGTCTGATGGAGAATCGGGCGGGAACCTGATCGAAGTTCTGAATGGCCGTAAATTAAATACGCTGCCCGTTTTGGCAACTTCGACGAGCTTCAATAGCCAGCAGTCGCGCTTATCGCGGTATGGCGCACGTCTGTCGCTCATTGATGCAGACCATGTCGATCGGGAGAAAGAAACCATCCGCCAGTTCCAGAAGAATTATTATAACAAAACCAGTACCTTTCCTTCGGTGTATTCCTACCAGGGCTATGACCAGTTGCTTTTCTTTGGACGAATGCTTTCCAAATACAAGGACAAGCTACCTTCCGGCCTGCAATCGCGGAAGTTTGGCAGCGAGGAATTCCTGCTGTCGGGTTTTGACTATACCAAAACAAATGAAAACCAGATTACGCCTGTCCTGAAATACAGCGGCTCCAAATGGGTGCCGGTGGACAGATAATACCAACCTTTTTTAACAGAATGAATACTTCAACGAGCCAGCAACTTTTCGAGAAAGCACAAAATTATATTCCCGGGGGAGTCAATTCGCCTGTGCGCGCATTTCGCGCGGTAGGGGGATCTCCGCTGTTTATCAAATCGGCCAAGGGGCCTTACATTTACGACGAGGACGACAACGAATACATTGAACTGATCAATTCCTGGGGGCCGATGATCCTCGGGCACGGGCATGAACTGATTCAGAAAGCGGTTTCGGACGCCATTCAGCATTCATTCTCTTTCGGCGCGCCTACACGCAAGGAAGTGGAAATGGCGGAACTGATCGTTTCGATGGTACCCTCCATCGAGAAAGTGAGGATGGTGAATTCGGGTACCGAGGCAACGATGTCGGCCATACGCGTTGCGCGCGGGTATACGGGCCGGGACAAGATCATCAAATTCGAAGGCTGCTATCATGGTCACGGGGACAGCTTCCTCATCGCGGCGGGTAGCGGCGCGGTAACATTCGGCACGCCGGATAGTCCCGGAGTGACGAAAGGCGTCGCTAACGATACATTAACTGCCCCTTACAACGATCTGGAAGCCGTTCAAAAGCTGGTGGATGCCAACAAGGGGCAGATCGCCGCATTGATCCTCGAACCAGTTGTTGGTAACATGGGGTGCGTGCTACCGAAAGAAGGCTTTTTGCAAGGTCTACGCCGCATTTGCGATGCGGAGGGCATTGTCCTGATCCTCGACGAGGTAATGACCGGTTTCCGCCTTTCGAAGGGCGGAGCGCAGGAAAGGTTCGGAATTACACCGGATTTAACAACGTTAGGAAAAATAATAGGTGGAGGAATGCCCGTTGGGGCCTACGGAGGCAGGGCTGAAATCATGAACTGCGTTTCGCCAGCCGGACCGGTGTATCAGGCCGGTACGCTTTCGGGTAACCCTATTGCTATGGCTGCGGGCTATGCGATGCTTACCTATTTGAATGAGCACCCGGAGGTTTATACGCAGCTGGAAACTTCGGGTAGCAAGCTTGCCGATGGTTTCAGAAATTCGATGGAAAAGTTGGGTTTGAAATACACCTTAAACCAGATCGGGTCTATGTATACGCTGTTTTTCACGCCGGACGCAGTAACCGATTTCCCGTCGGCCAAAGCTTCGGATCTGCCATTATTTGGCAAGTACTTTCACGCCATGCTCAACCGCGGCATCTACATGGGGCCAAGTCAGTTTGAAGCGATGTTCCTGTCGACGGCGCTCACCGACGCGCATTTGGATCGGATTATTGCCGCAAATGAGGAGGCGTTGGTTGAGATAACGCGATAATATGTCTTCCCGAATGTCACCCTGAGCGAAGTCGAAGGGTTTTTACGACGCTGCTCAACAGGTAAATCCCTGAACATCGGGCATTACCCTTCGACTCCGCTCCTGGCTGACAGATCGGGATAAATTTCAATCATTCAATCATCGCACCGGCGACCCGGTCACTCATTCAATCATTCAAAATTGAACTCCCGCCGCTACTCGATCATCATCCCCGTCTACAACCGTCCCGACGAGTTGGAGGAGCTGCTTGGCTGCCTGGCCGTGCAAACTTGTAAGAATTTCGAGGTAGTGATCGTAGAAGATGGCTCGAAGATCAAAGCCGACGAGGTAGTAAAGTCCTTTGCGGACAGGCTTGACATTCATTACCATTACAAGGAAAACGGCGGCCAGGGCTTTGCCCGCAATCATGGTTTTGAGCGCGCTGCGGGCGACTATTTCATATTGCTGGATTCGGATGCATTGATTGAGCCGAACTATCTTTCAATCGTAGAAAGCCGTCTGAATACGGATTACGTCGATCTCTACGGCGGGCCGGATACGGACCATCCGTCATTTACCCCCATTCAGAAAGCGATCAGTTATTCGATGACTTCGGTATTTACAACCGGTGGCATTCGTGGTAAGAAGAACAATATGGGCGGGACATTCCATCCTAGGAGCTTCAATATGGGGCTTTCGCGTAAGGTGTGGGAGCGTACGGGCGGGTTTCTGACGAGCCGGATGGGAGAGGACATTCTGTTTAGCATCGCGGCGCTTCGGCTCGGTTTCAAATCTGCTTTGATTCCCGAGGCATTTATTTACCACAAACGCCGCACGCAATTCGGGGCGTTTTTCAGGCAGCTTAAATTCTTTGGCCGGGCACGCATTAACATCGCCCGCTATTATCCCGACGAGCTGAAACTCGTGCATACATTCCCGTTACTGTTCACACTGGGCGTTTGCAGCATTCCGCTGTGGTATTTCATTTTCGAACCGGTCTTTTACCTGGGATTGTGGTTCCTCGGCACTTACGTGACATTGCTTTTCATCGACGCATTGCGTAAAACTAAAAGCGTAGAAGTGGCATTCCTAAGCATCGGCGCCGCATTTGTACAGCTTTTCGGCTACGGGATCGGTTTCGTGCAGGAAGGCTGGAAGCGGCTCTGGGAAAATAAAGCGCACCGCGAAACGGGGGCAGCGATTGAGTATCCTTCGTAGAGGAGTTTATGAGTTTAGAGTTTGTGAGTTTAAAGTTTATGAGTTTAGAGTTTAAACTTTATAGTGAAAAGTAAAGAGGCAGTTTCCGGGGAAGCTGCCTCTTTACTTTATTTTAGATAGTAAGACTTTGGACTTCAAACTCTCCACTCTTTACTATTTACTCTAAACTAAAAAACTCTAAACTCTGAACTCTCCACTCTAAACTCAAATCTACTTCCGGCAAAAATACACGATCTCCTCGCCAGGTAGTGAATACCGCTGCACTTCTTCCCTGGTCAGTTCATCCATTACAAACCGGTCTTCTGTCACTTTGAAACCGCCTTTTTCGAGTTCGCGGCCGTAGTTGCGGCCGAACAGGCGCAGGTGGTCATTTTGAAGGAAGTGCTTCTCACGTTCTTTTGGGTCGGTGATCGTCGGGTCTTCGTAGGTTACTTCATATTTCATGTCCTGCGGGGACTGGATCAGGGCCCATCCACCTGGTTTCAGCACGCGGTGCAGCTCGCTCATAGCGAGAATATAGTCATCTACGTGCTCCATAACGTGGTTACAGAATGCAACGTCGAATGTATTGTCTTCAAAAGGGATCTGGTGGATGTCCATTTTCACCTTCGCGAGGGGAGATTCGATGTCGGCAGTAATGTAATCCAGGTTTTTCATATGCTCGAAACGGTCGATAAAACAGTATTCGGGCGCGACGTGCAGGACTTTAAGGTTGGCGGTATAGAAATTGGTTTTACGCTTCATATACAGCGCCATCAGGCGGTGGCGTTCGAGCGAAAGGCAACTGGGGCACAGTGCATTCTCGCGGCTCGACGTATTACGGCCATAGGGGAGGAACTTACGGTATTTACTGTTGCAAACCGGGCATTCCACTTTGTTGCCGATATAGAAGATGCTGAGTAACCGCGCTGCCCAGTGTCCGACGAGTTGAAGGTAGGGACGCGGAATGTAGCGCAGAACTAAACTAATGATGGATTTCATTAAACCAATTAACTAAAAATTAATAATTTTAGGATCATAACATCGAATAGCCTGATTAATGATCCCCTCGATTGACCCGAAACCACCTGGTAAGCGACTGATAAAAAGAATGTCGACACGCACGAAATGGATGATTCTCGCTCCATTGGGCCTGTTGCTGTTCAGTTTTGGCCTTACCGTCCTCAGCGAAGCTGCGCATCAGCGGCGGATCGGGGAACCTACGCAGGTTTGGGTCGTTTTGGGCCTTTACAGCCTCGCATTAATTAACGGAGGCCTGATCATGTTCGGTGAAGCCCTGCGCTTCCGCATCCTGCTCGATGTCCGTCGCGAAACACGTCGTAGCATGCGTCAGCTGCTGCGAAAGGTCAATCTGAAAGCTGCTTCGGGAAAACACAAATCCTCCAAAAAAGCAAAAAGCCCTACCAAAACAGATTGACAGGACTAGTTGATAGCATTCCGAAGAGGCTGGATTATTTTTTATTTGCTTCAAATTGGGCTTTGATAGCCTCAACGTCAACATTGCGCACTTCTGGCTTGCGTAGAAGGTTTTTGATCTTTGCAGTGCGGTTGTTTGCTACTGCTTTGTTTCTGCGACCTTTACGTTTTAATTCCGTAACTCCCATTGTAAAAGTTGTTTTGTGAAAGAGCCGCAAAATTAAGCATTTTAACGCAAATAATGCACGCAATACTCATAAATATTGCATAACCTGCCCTAACTTTACGGTTTCATAGGCCATTCAAGGCCGAAATCGATAGCATTATTATAATGAGTAAACCATCTCTTGCCCGCGGAACCCGTGACTTTGGTCCGGAGCAAATGGCAAAGCGTACTTTCATTTTCGACACTATCCGACGCTCTTTCCAACGATACGGTTTCCTCCCATTGGAAACCCCCGCTTTTGAAAACCTGTCTGTACTGATGGGTAAATATGGCGAGGAAGGCGATCAGCTGCTCTTCAAATTGCTCAATTCGGGTGATTTCAGCGGCAAGCTCACCGACAGCGACTGGAATGCGGGATACAAGCCTCTGACTACCAAAATTTCAGAAAAAGGCCTGCGATACGACCTTACCGTGCCGTTCGCGCGCTACGTGGTGATGAACCGCGGTACCCTCGCAATGCCTTTCAAACGCTACCAGATCCAGCCCGTGTGGCGCGCTGATCGCCCGCAGAAGGGCCGTTACCGTGAGTTTTACCAATGTGATGCGGATGTAGTAGGCACCGATTCGCTGCTTTGTGAAGCGGAAATCGTGATGCTTTTGCATGATATCCTGCCTGCATTGGGCATTACCGACTTTACTGTCAAGATCAACAACCGCAAAATCCTGACCGGCATCGCGGACATGATTGGGGCACACGGGATGGAAGGGCCGCTTTGTGTGGCCATCGATAAATTGGATAAAATCGGGAAGGAGAAAGTGGTTGAGGAACTCCTCGAACGCGGTTTCGCTTCTGATAGTATCGGAAAGCTGGAACCGATTTTCAGCCTTTCGGCCGGAGACGACCCATTTACGGAATTGAAAAGCTGGCTGGCAGAGTCGGAGGTTGCGTTGAAAGGTATACAGGAGCTGGAAGAAGTGTGGGCGATGGTGAAGATCCTGGGATTGGAAAACGCAAAGATCGAATTCGATGTGACGCTTGCGCGCGGGCTTTCCTATTATACAGGCGCTATTTTCGAAGTGAAGGCCAATAATGTACAGATCGGCAGCATTTCAGGCGGTGGACGCTATGATAACCTGACAGGGACCTTTGGCGTGCCGGGTATTTCGGGCGTGGGCATTTCGCTCGGCGTAGACCGTATTTATGACGTAATGGAGGAGCTGAACCTCTTTCCGGAAAGCCAGAAGACGAGCACCAAGGTAATGATCTCCAATTTTGATGAAGAGGCATTTACGTATGGGCTTGCGATTCTGCCGAAATTCAGGAAAGCGGGCATTAATTCAGAGATTTATCCGGATTCGGTGAAACTGAAAAAGCAGCTCGATTACGCGGACCGCAAGAGTATCCCATTTGTTATTTTAATCGGTTCGGACGAGATGCAATCCGGTTTGCTGACTTTGAAAAATATGAAAACCGGCGAGCAGCAGAAACTGAAAACGGAAGATATCATAACTTTGCTCAACCGGGAAGACCAATAACCCTATTAAATACCGACAAACGGCTGCGTGAGCAACCTATAACTTTATGAATGATAATATTTTAAGGATTGCCATCCAGAAATCGGGCAGACTTAGTGAAGATTCTCTTAAACTGATCAAGGAGTGCGGGATCCGTTTCGACAACGGTGCAGGTAAGCTCAAAACCGACGCGACGAACTTTCCTGCCGAAATCCTTTTCCTGCGCGACGACGATATTCCCGGTTACGTGGAAGACGGCGTGGCACATCTGGGGATCGTTGGAGAGAATGTTTCGGAAGAATCCTGCAAGGACGTGGATACCGTTCACAAGCTGGGCTTTTCGAAATGCCGCCTGTCGATCGGCGTTTTACGCGAGGCTGAGTACAATGGCGTGCAGGACTTGCAAGGTAAGAGCATTGCAACCACTTACCCGCGTTTGCTGGAACAATATCTTAAATCTCATGATGTTAAGGCTGATATCCACGAAATCAGCGGGTCGGTGGAAATCGCGCCGAGCATTGGCCTGGCCGATGCGGTTTGCGACATCGTAAGCTCGGGCAGCACGTTGCTGAGCAATGGTTTGAAAGAAGTGGAGACGATTTTCCGCTCGGAGGCAGTCATGATCGCCAGCAAGAACCTTTCGGATGTTCAGAAAGACCTGTTGGACCAGCTTTTGTTCCGTATCAAGTCGGTGCAGATGGCGAAGAACAACAAGTATATTTTGCTGAATTGCCCTGTGGATGCGGTGGAGAATATTACCAAATTCCTCCCGGGTATGCGTTCCCCGACGATCCTGCCATTGGCGACAGAAGGCTGGTGCTCGCTGCATTCGGTGATCAACGAAAACGAATTCTGGGAGAATATCGAAAAGATCCGTCAGGCGGGTGCGGAGGGAATCCTGGTGATCCCGATCGAGAAAATGATTGTATAAAATGCCCCGGGAATGCCGGGTTTGATTCTGACATTATGAATATCATTCCATTTCCGGAAAAGGAACAATGGCCTGCATTGCTGGCCCGGCCCGTTCTGGAAGCAAAGGATATCGAATCGCGGGTAATGCCCGTACTCGAACAAGTGAAGAATGAAGGCGACGCGGGCATTAAAGCCCTCGCCCTGAAATTCGACAAAATTGAACTGACCGATCTCGCATTTTCGGAAAAAGACATGTCCGAAGCGGCCAACAGGCTGGACGAGACATTGAAGGCGGCGATTGGTCAGGCTTACGAGAATATCTACAAATTCCACAAAGGGCAGCTCCAAGCACCAGAGAAGGTGGAAACGATGCCCGGTGTTACCTGCTGGCGAAAAAGCGTAGGGATCGAGAAGGTAGGGATTTACATTCCCGGCGGTTCGGCACCTTTATTCAGTACGGTTTTAATGCTGGGTATTCCGGCTCAAATCGCTGGTTGTAAGGAGATTGTGCTCTGTACGCCGTCCGACCACCCGGCTATTTTATATGCTGCCAAACTGGTGGGCGTTACCAAGGCATTCCGCATTGGTGGTGCGCAGGCGATAGCCGCAATGGCCCATGGTACGGAAAGTGTTCCAAAGGTTTACAAAATATTTGGACCTGGAAACCAGTATGTTACCACGGCTAAAATGCTGATCAGCAAAGAAGGAGTGGCGATTGATATGCCTGCCGGACCTTCGGAAGTGGCCATTTTCGCCGACGATACGGCATTACCCTGCTTCGTAGCCGCCGACTTGCTTTCCCAGGCGGAGCACGGTGCGGACAGCCAGGTACTTTTGGTTTCTACCAGTAAAAAATTGCTTGCCTCGGTGAATATCGCATTAGCAGAACAACTGGAAGTACTTCCACGCAAAGAGCTGGCCGCCCAGGCGATGGCGAACAGCAAGGCGATTCTGGTCGAAACAGAGGAGGAAGCCATTGAAATGCTCAACCAATATGCCGCCGAACACTTGATCCTGAGCATTGGCAATGCGGAAGAGGTGACGGAGAAGATCTACAATGCCGGCTCAATTTTCCTGGGCAACTATACGCCCGAATCATGTGGAGATTATGCGTCGGGTACCAACCATACATTGCCTACGAATGGCTATGCAAGGGCTTACAGCGGGGTTTCCGTCGATAGTTTTGTCAAGAAAATCACCGTTCAGCACATTACGGAAGAAGGCATCCGCAATATCGGACCTACGGTAGAAGCGATGGCAGCTGCGGAATCACTCGACGCCCATAAGAACGCAGTGAGCATTCGGTTGAAAAATCTTTTGTGAAAAAATTTTAAGCCCGGGAAATTTGTCCTAAATTAGAGGACAAATTTCAACGGCCTTAAAAAACACGGAAATGACAGCATACATGGTAAACGAACGTTTGGGAGGTTACGAAACCCTCAAACATGCTGTGAAAAATGACTTCGACCTGGCTTACCTGGCCGAAAACGGCGTTCCGAAAGCTTCTATCCAGCATCTTGCTGATTCTATCGGAATGGATATTAAAGATGTGATAGCGCTTTTGCCTGTTACTTCCAGGAACTTGCAGCGTTACAATGATATTGATCTGCTTAGCAATGTTGTTTCTGATCATCTGATCGCCCTGGCCGATCTGTTCTCTGTGGGGAACCGGGTTTTGGGTAAAGAATACTTCCTCGATTGGCTGAACAACGAGGTGCCTGCGCTGGGTAGTGAGAAACCGATCAGCTTTTTACGGACCCATGCGGGTATTGAGCTGGTCAAAACCGAATTAGGGCGCATGGAACACGGTATTTTCGCTTAATGGAGCTATTCAGGATAACAAGATCGGAATATCAGGATGATTTGAGTGGAATAGGGGCTTTCTATAATGGAGGACGATGGAATACTCCGAGAAACGCCATGCTTTATACTTCTTCACACCGCTCGCTGGCCATGCTGGAAGTACTCGTGCACTGGCACAAAACGGTGACTCCTCCCAATTACGTGATCGTTTCCCTGGAAATCCCTGACAATGTCGCAAGCGTAACCGCTCCTTATCTCGTGCCTGAATGGTACGAAGACGAGCAATGGAGCAAGGAAATAGGGGACTCGTGGTTGAAAGCGGGTAATAGTCTTTTGCTGCGGGTACCGTCGGTGGTTGTCCAGGCCGAGCAGAATTACCTCGTTAATCCGATGCATCCGGACGTTCTTTCCCTCAAAATTACCGACATAGCACCGCTGAATTTCGATTCAAGGCTCTTCAAAAAGATTTAGAATCCACACACGGCGACCGCCGTAACTTTCCATAGTATGAATAACAGTTTCGATTTAAACAAACTCCTTCGCCCGCACATTCTCACGCTGGCCCCGTATTCATCCGCAAGAGACGAATACACCGGGCATGTAGGGATATTTCTGGATGCGAACGAAAACCCGTACGGGTCGGTGACGGGAGAGCGCTATAACCGCTATCCCGATCCTTATCAGGCCGAAATCAAACAGAAACTGGGCCCGATCAAACAGGTGAGCCCCGACCGTATTTTCCTCGGAAACGGCAGCGATGAGCCGATCGATCTGCTCACGCGCGCCACGTGCACGCCCGGGCAGGACCGTGTGATCATTCTGCCGCCCACCTACGGCATGTATGAGGTAAGCGCATCAATTCATGATGTGAAAATCGACAAGGTCTCACTCACAAACGACTACCATATCGATACGGAAGCTGTTTTGAATGCAGTAACGCCTTTGACGAAGATCATCTGGATCTGCTCGCCGAACAACCCGACGGGTAATGTTATGCAGTACGATGCCATTCAGACTATTCTGGAAAATTTCAGCGGTTTGGTGGTGGTGGACGAGGCTTATATCGACTTCACCAGCGAGCCTTCCTGGATCCGGCACCTGGATAAATACCCTAACCTGGTGGTATTGCAGACATTCTCCAAAGCATGGGGCCTTGCGGGCATCCGCGTAGGCATGTGTTTTGCCTCACCGGAGCTGATCCGCATTCTGAACAAGATCAAACCGCCTTATAATATCAGTTTGCCCGCACAGCAGGCGTTGCTGGAAGGTTTGAACGGCATCGAGAAGAAGGACAAAATGGTGGCCGACATTCTCGAACAACGCCAGGCACTGACCGAAATGCTGCAAAGCTTGCCTATCGTCGTTAAAATCCACCCCACGGACGCCAACTTCCTGCTCGTGCAGTTTGAAGACGCAAAGGACGTGATGGACTACCTGATCCGTGAAACGATCATCGTGCGTGACCGTTCGCGCGTACATTTATGCGAAGGTTGCCTGCGGATTACGGTAGGAACGAAAGAAGAAAACGAAGTTTTGATCGAATCATTAAAGAAATTCCAGTCCAGGAACGTTATTGCATAGCTGTTGTTTCAGCGTTCCCGGAACATTTCCCCGATTTTAATTAACTATGAAGAAATTAGCCTTAACTTTTATTTGCGCACTTTGCTTCGGAATGGCGCACGCCCAATACGACAACTGGGCGGTAGGTTTCAAACTCGGTGAACCCACCGGCGTCAACATCCGGAAGTACTTCAACAACATCCACGCCATCGACGTGACAATAGGCACCTATGGCGGTATCCTGAGCAACGACCGAAAATACCGCGGCGATGACGGTATTTACAAAAACACGGGTGTTTCGCTCCAAATGCATTATTTGTGGCACACACCATTGTTCAATTCGGAGGCGGTGCATGTGTATTACGGCCTCGGCGGGCAGATCAACAACCGCCGCTCGTATCCCAAACGGCTAAACGGCGATTATGAAAAAGCCCTTACCCTGGGTGGTTCGGTGCTGGGCGGTTTTGAATATTACATTCCTGACAACCGTATCTCGGTGTTCCTGGAAGGCGGCACCTACATCGAATTGCTGAGAAGGCCATTTTATCTGAGCCCCAACATTTCGGCCGGTCTTCGCTTCAATCTCTGAGAATACTTCTTTCAAGCATACGAAAAGCAGGTTTACGCCTGCTTTTTTTTATTTAATTTGATACGCGGTTTCAACTCGCTTCACCTATTACCGGCGCAAAGTGTTTAAAGTCTACAGTTCATCGGCAGGATCGGGGAAAACTTATACCCTTACCAAAGAATACCTCAAACTCGCCCTGCATTCCAATTCGGAGTTATATTTCAGGCATATTCTGGCTGTGACATTCACCAATGCGGCGGCCAACGAAATGAAGGACCGCATTCTGCTGATGCTCCGCACATTTTCCGCCTATACGGAAACCGATGCGAAGCCGCATCCGATGATGCGCGATGTGGTGGTAGAAATGTACCCCGATACAGAACACGACACCGGGCTTTTCGCGGGCGCATGCCAGCTGATTGCCGCCCGTGCACAGATGGTTTTCGGGCAAATCCTGCACCGCTATTCCGACTTCTCGGTGATGACGATCGACAAGTTCACGCAGCGGTTGATCAGTAGTTTTACCGATGAACTAGGCATTCCATTTGTATTTGAAACACAACTTGACGGCGACCTGCTCGACGACGCGGTAGACAGGCTGCTGGCCAGGATCGGGCAGGAGGGCGAGGAAGTATTGACTGATATTGTCGAGAAATATTACCGCGAGAATGCTGAGGAAGGCAAGAACTGGGGCGCATTGCCGATGCAGATCCGCGACACGGCGGGTACTTTGCTGAGCGAGCAGAGCTATATGCAAATGAAGCGCGTGGAAGACCTGAAAATGGAAGACTGGATCGCCGTACGCAGGCAAATGCGCGACTTCGTACGCGGGCGAGAGGAAATGATGACCAAAGACGCGAAAAATGCATTTGAACTGATCCAATCTACCTATTTAAGTGAAAAAGACTTCCACCAGAGCGGCAGGGGCATTTACGGCTATTTCCGCGACCGGGCGGAGGGCAAAAAGCTCTGGATGGAGCCTAACTCTTACGTTTACAAAACCATCGGTGAAGGTGTGTGGTACGGTGCCAAAACACCCGCGCCGATCCGGGACGAAATAGAGCGGCTTCGCACCGACCTGGAAAACTATTTCCACCAGATCGAAAACATACGCTCGGCAGAAACGGGCAAGATTACGCTTTACAATCAGCTCGACAGGCATATTTATAACCTGTCGCTTCTGGGCGAGATCCGGAAAGAGTTCGATGCGCTGCTCAGACAGAACAACCAGGTCCACATTTCGGATTTCAACCGGAAGATCGTCGACATCGTCGCCCGGGAGCCGGTACCCTTCATTTTTGAAAGGTTAGGAGAAAAGTATAACCATATCCTTGTAGACGAGTTCCAGGATACCTCTAAGCTGCAATTTGCGAACCTGTTGCCGTTGATCGAGAACGCATTGTCGGGCGGTTTTTTCAACCTGATTGTGGGCGATGCGAAGCAATCGATTTACCGTTTCCGGGGAGGTGATATGGATTTGATACTGTACCTGGCGCAGAACCAGGTAATGCGGTTGGGAAGCATTCTGGGCAATAGCCCGTTTAACGATGAGCGGCTGTTTGCATTGGACAACTCCCTGAATATCAATCACCTCAAAACCAACCGGCGCAGTTTCCGGGAAGTTACCGAGTTCAATAACAAGTTTTTCGGCTTCATTGCCGATTCGCTGGGTGATGAATACCCGCTCATCCGCGAGGTATACGACGAGCATTTCAGCCAGGAAATACCCGACGGGGTGAGCGAGGGCGGTCATGTAGAAATCGAGTTTCTGGAAATGAACGAAGCCACGGAAGAGGGTACAGAGGAATCATCGTCGGACCAGATATCCCGACGGGCGCTCGAACTCGTAAGGGGGCTTCGCGCAGAAGGTTATTACTGGCGTGATATTGCTATTTTGTGCAGGAAGAAAAAAGAGGCGACCACCCTGGCCAACACGCTGAAAGAAGCCGGCTTCCCGCTCATTTCCGACGATGCGTTGTCGCTGGCCTATTCGCGGTCGGTGCATTTCATTATCTCGTTCATGAAGGTACTCCACAGCTCGGACCACCGGCTAGCACGGTATGAGGCGGCCTACCTGTTTCATCAGGTCATCCGCCGGCAGAACCCCGCCCCGCACGAATACGAGGAGATCAGGCTACTATGTGAGGCGCGGGGGCTCGACAGTTTCCTCGAATATTTCAGGAAATGGGACATCAGCATTACCTCTTTCAAAATGCGGCAGGTTTCGGTGTTTGAGCTCACCGAGCTGCTGATGCAGCAATTCGGGCTTTTCACCCGACAGCTCGAAAGCGAATACCTGTTCCGCTTCCTGGATGTGGTGCTGGAATTTGGCAACCGGAAGAGCAATCACCTCGGCGATTTTCTGAACTATTGGGAATCGGCCAGATACAAGTTCTCTATTACAGTACCGGAAGGAACAGATGCTATCCGCATTACCACCATTCACAAATCAAAAGGGTTGGAATACCCCGTCGTGATCATTCCCTATGCCCAATGGAAAGTATCGCCCAATGCGCGCCTCGACCACCTGTGGGTCGACATGGATGACGTTGATTATGACGAGATCAAACTGGAAGATAAACCCAATTATACGCATGCCAAACTGCGGAGCTCGATGGTTTCCGTAGTGAAAGAACTTGAAAACACGGTAGTAGGCGAGCAGTACCGCGAGGAACGAATGCGGACGCTGATCGAGAACCTGAACTTGCTTTACGTCGCATTTACCAGGCCGGTGCAGCGGCTTTACGTGCTGGCGAAGCGGGAACGGCGCTGGGAGTCGGGGCAACAAATCAATCACTGGCTGCGCGATTACCTGAACCAGGAAGGTTTTACGCCCGCCTGGGATGAAACTATCTCAAAATACGTAATTTCCGACGCGTCGGGCGGGCTCAGGCATGCGCATGTGAGCGTAGGGACGAGCCCTTTTGTACTGAAAAATATATTAAGCAACGACCGTACCGAGTCGCTGCGCCTGCGCCGGATGGCCGACCGCATCTTCGACGTTCAAACGTTTGAGCCGCGCCACGACAGGCTGCAAAAAATGAGGTACCTGCTGACGAGGCTGAAAACCATTTCGGATCTCCCCGAAGCATTGGAAAAGCTTGTCGGCGAGGGGATTTTTACCCGGAAGGAGACCCGGGAGATCGAAACCCTGACCCTTTCACTCCTGCAAGATCCTTCCCTGCAAGTGCTCTACCAGGATGAAAACCATATTCAGGTAAACAAAGAACTACTCGTTCCCGGAGGCAAAATGCTCCATATAGACAGAATCGTTCAGCAGCCCGACGGTGGGTATATCTTTATGTCTTTTGTGGGCGGAAACAGCGCCGACGAACCCCGCAGGCATTTAAAGAAGCTGATTAAGACATTCACCGAGAGCGGAAAGAAGTCGCGCGGGGTGCTGATTACGCTGGAAGACGAGTTGAGTGAATGGGTGGAATACAGTTAAAATCTGCTGTATAGGGCAGGAATGCGTCCAAAATGCATTATTTTTCCGTTTATTACCCCAATTGATATTAAGCACCAGTTCTACGCGCTCTCAACGTTTATGCAATTCACATTTCAGCGCCAGGTTTTACTTGGAATCTCATTTTCAATTCTTTTAGTACTCGCGGTAGGTTATGTGTCCTACAATGCAATCCTCATACAGCAGGAAAACGCCGGCTGGGTGGATCACACGCGCGAGGTAATGCGGGTTTCTACGGCCGTTAAAAACCGTTTGCTTACAGCGGAAGCGAATGTCCGCGGCTTTGCTATTACACGGAATGGGGCGTTTGAAACGAGCTATCTGGAAGCTTCGCGGGAGATTTGGAACGACCTTGCGGCATTGCGCAAACTTGTAGAAGATAACAAAGCGCAGAGTGCCAGGGTAGATTCTCTGTCCGAGCTGCTCGAAAAGAGAGTGGGGCTTATGAACCGGCAATATGAAATACTGAAAGCCGAAAAATACAGTATCGATACGATCCAGCGGACTGTGTTACAGGGAAAGGATGTTTCCTTGAAGATCGATTTCAGCTTTCGTCGAATTGAGAATGTGGAGGAGGGGCTGCTGGCCGAGCGTGAGCAGCTGGCTACTATGAGCTCTGCACGTGCCAAGCAATATATTGTGATCGGTTCGGGGCTGTTTTTCCTGGTGATTTTTCTACTATATTATTTTATCCGAAAAACTTACCTCGCCCAGCTTGCCGGCGAACAAGCTATGCAACTGGCTAACAAACAGTTGGAGCAGCTTGGGTTGGAGGATCAGGAAAAGAACTGGATACTGAACGCGGCCATAGAGGTGTCTGGCGCCGTCCGCGGCGAACCTACGCCGGCTCAGCTTTCAGAAAGGCTGTTGAGCAAACTGGCGGACGTGACGGAGTCCCAGGTATCAGCCATGTACCTTGTGACGCGCTCCGGCGACATGCTCGAACGAACCGCGCTTTACGGCGTTTCCGCGCCGGAAGCAGCGCCTGCCTTCATACCGTTTGGCGAGGGAATGCTGGGGCAGTTTGCTGCCGATAAGGGCAATATCAGGCGACTGGATGTGGCGGCGGGCCATTTGCAGGTCAGGACTGCAACGGGCAGCTCGGCACCGGGCGTGGTGTTATTGAAAAATATCGCTTTTGAAGGAGAAATCGCCGCGGTGATCGAGGTTGGTTATTTGAAAGAGCCGGAAGCGAAAGTGATCAAGTTACTCGATATGGTTTCGGACAATGTGGCGGTGGCGATTATGGCTGCGCGTGCGCGGGAGACTGCCAATGAGCTGCTCGAAAAAACACAATTGCAGGCCGAGGAGCTTGAAAGCCAGCAGGAGGAGTTGCGGGTTACTAACGAAGAGCTGACGCGCCAGACTTCGCTTTTGCAGGTGTCCGAGGAGGAGTTGCGCGTCCAGCAGGAGGAACTGAAACAGATCAATACCGAGCTGGAAGAAAAGGCATTCATGCTCGAAGAGCAGAAAAGCACGATCGAAGAAGCTCGTGACCAGATACAGATCAAAGCCGACGAGCTTGAAAGGAGCGGACGTTTCAAAAGCGAGTTCCTGGCTAATATGAGCCACGAGTTGCGCACGCCATTAAACAGCATCCTGATTTTATCGCGCATTTTAGGTGAAAATAAAGGGGCACGATTGAGCGAGGACGAGCAACGGTATGCGTCGGTCATTTACAATTCCGGAAACGATTTGCTGACGCTGATCAACGATATCCTCGATCTGGCAAAAGTGGAAGCCGGAAAGATTGAACTGGTACATGAAAATATCAGTACGGAATCGGTGCTGGCGGAAATAAGAAACACATTCCATAAAGTAGCCGAGAACAAAGGCCTTGTTCTGGAGGTGAAAAAGGCTGAGTCGTGTCCTGAGAAGCTGTTTACGGATCATACCCGGCTTTTGCAGATCCTGCGCAACCTGATTTCCAACGCGGTAAAATTCACCTCCGCGCCAGGCAAGGTTTCCTTGTTGATTTCGAAAGAAGAAGGTCGGCTGCATTTTGAAGTGGCGGACACCGGCATTGGCATACCGCTCGAAAAGCAGGCCTCGATTTTCGAAGCTTTCCAGCAAGCCGATGGCTCTACAAGCCGCAAATACGGAGGAACCGGTCTGGGCCTATCGATCAGCCGCGAGCTTGCAGGCCTTTTCAACGGTTCGATCTCGCTGAGAAGTGTGCCGGGAGAAGGCTCGGTATTCACTTTGAAAATACCTTATCTGACGGAAACGGATGGGCAGCCGGCTGGTAATCAGCAGGAAGCAGTCGTTGAAACGGTTAATACGGAACAACCGCCGTTAAAATTGGCGGCATCCGAAAATGGCAGGGAGCGTCGTCTGCTGCTGGTCGAAGACGATGCCATTTTCGCCGCGGATATGGCCGCGAAGGCACAGGCTAGCGGCTTTGCGGTGCAAATAGCGACCAATGGCCGTGAAGCATTGGAAATGGTGGGCACATTTAATCCGACGGCGATCATTCTGGACATGCATTTACCGGATATACCGGGCGAAGCAGTTTTGAAGGCTTTGAAAAGTGATACACGTACCCGCCTGATCCCCGTACATACAGTGTCGTCGGGGAGTTATTTTAATGAAGAAATGGTCAGAAACGGGGCCATCGGTTTTATGCAGAAACCGGTGGATGAGCGTTCGGCCCAGCAAATTTTTACGGCATTAAAACTGGAAGGAAAGAACCTTGACCAGCACCGGATTCTGCTTATTGAAGATGATGCCTTTCAGAGCAAATACCTGGGCGACTTTCTGGCCGGTAACCATATTTTCGTGCTATATGCCTATTCGGCCGCCGAAGCACTCCATATACTCGAATCGGACCGGGTGGACGGTATTATCCTGGATGTGAGGCTCGCAGACATGAACGGACTGGATCTTCTGGATAAGATCAAGGATCACGCGCAATGGAACGAGCTGCCTGTGGTGGTGAACACGGCCGAAGACCTCACGCAGGCGGACCTGGCGCGCGTGATGAAATATGCGCACCCGGTGGTGATCAAAACGAAGAAGTCTAACGAGCGGCTGCTTGATGAGGTGAAGCTATTCCTTAAAAAGATACAGCCTAAGACTCATGAGCCGGATGTACCAAAAGAGTCGTTCAGCAATGCGATCGTCAATTCGGAACTGCACTTTACAGGCAAGAAACTGCTGCTTGCGGATGACGATATGCGTAACATTTTCGCATTAAGCGCTGTGCTGGAAGAGGCAGGTTTTAGTATAGAAATCGCAGCCAACGGTAAAGAGGCGATCCACAAGCTGGAAGACAATCCGGAGATAGAACTGATATTGATGGACGTGATGATGCCCGAAATGGACGGTATTGAAGCAACGCGCCGCATTCGGCAACAGAGCAGATGGACTAATATCCCCATTATAGCCGTGACGGCGAAAGCCATGCAGGGCGACCGCGAGCAATGCCTCGAAGCCGGTGCCAACGATTATATTTCAAAACCTGTGGACGTTGACAAGCTGCTTTCGCTGATCAAGGTCTGGTTACACGCATAGTAGAATGGTGCTGATAGAATATCCGCAATTGGAGATACTCATTGCGCGGATCAGGGAAATATCCGGGTTCGATTTTTCGGGCTATGCGAGGCCGTCGCTGCTTCGGAGGGCCAGCAGGTACCTGACTAACCACAAAATGGATTTCCCGCAAATACTGTTACATATAGAGCAGGGCGGGAGCGCGGTATACGCCCTGATCCAGGAATTGACCGTCAATTATTCAGAGATGTTTCGCGACGCGGATTTCTTTCTGAAAGTGCGTACAGAGGTGTTCACTTATCTCGAATCGTATCCGACCCTGCGTTTCTGGGTTGCCGGTTGCGCCTCGGGCGAAGAAGCTTACTCGCTGGCCATCTTTCTTCAGGAAGCGGGCTTCCTGGGCCGCTCGCTGATCTACGCCACGGATCTGAGTAATAAAGTGCTCACGGCCGCGCGCGAGGGCGTGTTTACGCTCGGAAATGTGCGGACGTTCTCGGAAAATTATCTGGCGGCGGGCGGCAAGCATTCGCTTTCGGACTACTATCATGTAGCTTACAACAAGGCGGTCATATTGCCCGAATTGCGACGTAATATTGTTTTTTCAATGCATGACCTGACCGGCGACGGTGTTTTCAATGAATTCCAGTTTATCAGTTGCCGTAATGTGATGATCTATTTTACGTTGGAACTCCGCCAAAAAGTATTCAGGCTTTTGTATGACAGTCTCAGCATGTTGGGTTTTCTTTGCCTCGGAAAGCGCGAAACGTTGCGCTACTCGGGGCTGGAAGAAAACTTTAAAGTGATCGATAGCAGCTTGAACATTTATCAGAAGATCAGATGATCAGGGACCACGAACGGGGCCATCAGATAATGATTGATGGAAACCTTCTTCGATAATGAATAATATTCTTCAATAGCTACTCAACGAATAACCCATGGATAATACAAAGATTTTGCTGCTGGACGACCGGGAGGAAAACCTGATCTCGCTGAAAGCCATCCTGAACCGGGACGACATTGAAATATACACCACGACGTCGCCTAATGAAGCGCTGCGCATTGTATGGGAAAATGAAGTATCCGTTGCCCTCGTGGACGTGCAAATGCCCGGAATGGATGGTTTTGAATTCGCCGAGACGCTTTTTTCCAACCCGAAGACCCGCGAGATCCTGATCGTTTTCGTGACCGCTATTTCAAAGGAAACTACCTATGCCGTCCGCGGCCTTAAAACGGGTGCTATAGATTATCTCTATAAACCGCTTGATCCCTATATTACCAATGCAAAAGTCGACTCGCTGATCAAACTGGCGCGCAGCCAGCGCGAAATACGCGATAAGAACAAGCTGCTCGAAAACTATGCGACGATCGTTCTGAACTCGCCGGATATCATCGCCACCGTGGAGCCGGATACCGCCTCGATCGTGTCTATTAACCCGTCGGTGGAGACAATTCTGGGCGTTACACCGGCGTCGCTGATCAAAACCTCCATACTGGATCTGCTGGTCGATCCGTCGAAATCCTCGCTGCGCGATGTACTTTTGAAGCGCAGTTTCGCAGGCGGAGAGACGATCGTGGTGGAAGACCAGTTCTATGGCCGGCTGCGGCAGCCTGTGTGGCTGGAACTCAGAATTATGTATAAAAACCGGCTGCTGTTTGTGAATCTTCATGATGTAGAAAAACGAAAGGCGCACGAATTGGCGCTGGTCGAGGCACAAACGCAGGCTGAAAAAGCGCGGAAGACGAAAGAGTCGTTTCTGGCCAATATGAGCCATGAGATCCGCACCCCTTTGAACGGCATTATCGGTCTGGGAAACCTGCTGTCGGCAACGGAGCTCGGAGAGGCACAGACGGAGCTGGTGGATATGCTTCGGCAGTCTTCCGGGTCACTGCTGAATATCCTGAACGACATTTTAGACATATCCAAAATAGACGAAGGCAAGTTCTCGATCATTCCGACATCTACCGACCTGCGGGTGATCGGAAAGCAAATTATTGACCTGATGCAATTCAAGGCTGATGAGAAAAAGCTTGAATTAAGGCTTGAAATCGGTGAAAGCATCCCCGAATGCGTAACGGTCGATGGTATGCGCCTGAACCAGATTTTGCTCAACCTGATCGGCAATGCGCTTAAATTCACTGAAACCGGCAGCATAGCGCTTAAAATGGAGCACCTGTCCCAAACGCCTGCGGGACACAGGATACGGTTTTCGGTGGAGGATACGGGAATAGGGATGTCAGCAGAGCATCTGGCAAATATTTTTTCCGAATACGGACAAGCCTCCGAGAACACTTCGCATCAGTATGGCGGTACCGGCCTCGGACTGACCATTTCGCAGAAACTCGTGCGGCTTATGGGCAGCGAGCTCGAAGTAAACAGTCGTTTCCGTGAGGGAAGTCAGTTTTTTTTCACATTGATCCTCCAAGACGCTAACGAAAAGACAGGAGGAGCCAAGCCCGTTGTATCATTCCAAAACCTGCTACCATTCGAGGGCAAGAAAGTGCTGGTAGCCGAAGACAATCCGATCAATGCATTGCTTTTGAAAAAATACTTGAAAGCATGGCAGTTGCACGCCGTGATTGTCGGAAATGGGAAAGAGGCCGTGGATCAGCTTCGGGAGGAGCTGTTCGACCTGATCATCATGGATACGCGAATGCCCGAAATGGATGGTTTTCAGGCTGCGCGTTTCGCACGCGAGGAGCTGCGTATCACCACACCGATCCTTTCGCTTTCGGCCACCGTTTTGCCGGAGGAAGTGGCCCAGGCGCTGGAAGCGGGTATGAACGACACACTTTCCAAGCCGTTCGAGCCCGAGAAACTTCATCAGAAAATAGACTTACTGCTTTCAACCATCGCACCCGTAAACGTGTCCCAGGTTTAAATGCAACGATTTATGGCAACTTTTCGTAATGATTAATTGCAGGACTTCGTTGTAGAAAAGAGTAATTCTAATTGATAAAAACAACAAATGAAAACGATCAGAAACAGTTGGTCATTGCTGCTGTTAATAGCCCTCGGCGGTTGCAGTTCGTCCAAAACGATGCCTTATGCGTCCAAATGGAATGCGCCGTTCTCCTATGTGGATGAAATCAAACCCGACCAGCAGGATCAGCGGTCGCGACTCAGATACGGAATCATTAACGACGACCAGTACGTGTACATTACGCTCAAAACGAAAGATCCCAACACGATCCAGAACATATTGAGCAGCGGCCTTAAAATCGCTTTCAGTCCCGAAGGGCAGAAAAAAGAGGGTTACGCACTGACGTTCCCGGTGGTGATGAAGGAAGACCGCAAAGCATTGCGCCGGATTGAAACCGATTTACCCAACAGTCTCGGCCTGGATTTGCTCCTCGATTCTTACAACAAGGAAGCAGTCTGGAAGGACCGTGACGGCCAGCATTTGATAGACCTGGTTCGGCCCGATGGCAGCATCAAGTCGCACATCGCGATGGATCGTAATGGCGAGCTCACGGAGCAGATCGCGATCCCTTTTGCGCTCATGAATGTGAACGCCCGGGAGACTGCGATGATGGGTTTGAGCATTAAGGTCGACGGACAGTCTTCGTCCAATTCGGGTTTCAGCCCTCGCATCGGGATCGGTCTTGGCGGCGGTATCGGAATGGGCGGAGGTATGGGCGTCGGCATTGGCACGGGAGGCTATAATTCGCGTTACAACGGCAACGACCGTAATGTAGATATTCGCCTGGAAGTGCAATTGGCAAGAGCTAACTAGACCAATCTTTATCAGAATTCGAAGCCCGCGGCATTTTTGCTGCGGGCTTTTTTTGTGGTCGATGTCATCAGGTATTGTTGGGTGTCAGGTGTGGTCAGTTGTTAGTCAATGGTCGTCAGGTTGGCGATGGCCGGTTATTGGTAATTGTTGTTGCATCTCTGACGGGATTTGGCGGTTACCTTCGCGTCGTTGTTCTACCAATATTACGTCGCTGTGCGACTTGTTCGGTCTGTATGAAGTGCCGTTAGGCATGTAATATCGGTAGCAATCCGTAACGGCTCCACAAGCAACGGGCGTGCAGTAGGTACGCGACAACAAAGGCTAGGCCAGCTTATGCTTCGCTGGCATCCGCCTGACTTTCAATTGGGTATAACTCCACATCCTTTAAATTTGAAAAATATTTAAATAGCTATTTTTCAAATACTTAAATGTGTTTTATATTTGCATAATACTTGATTATTCAAATATAAATCAAATACATTTCAAGTTTATGTCAACCATATCACAGGAGCTGAAACTGTTTTTAAACCTCACAATCGTGCAGACTCTGACCGTGAAACGCTTCGATTCGAGGCTTCAAAATCATGGGATCAGCCTGAATGAATTCATGATCCTGCACCATCTGGCGAATGCGCAGGACGAGAAATTACGGCGGACGGACGTAGCCGAAAAGGTGGGATTGACGGCCTCCGGAATCACTCGGATGTTGTCGCCGTTGGAGAAATTGGGGTATGTAAAAAGGGAAGCAAACAGCCGCGATGCACGGGTGTCGTACGTGAAGCTGGCCAATGCGGGAAAGAAAATTTACCTCGAAGCCATTGCAACAGCGGAAGCAACAACCGAGCAAATGATGACGTCGGTGAAGACGAGAAAGCTCGACGATTTGCAGAAAATGCTGTCGGAGCTCGGCGCGACATTCGAGTAGTCGCGGTACTGGGGATAAGTTTTTCGTATAGGCCAATAAAAATGCCTCTGGCAGACGATCTGTCAGAGGCGTGGGGCTATGTTGCGGACCTGCTATTTCGCTTTCCTGAGGAAGATATTTCCGTTCATGTTTTTCATCATGATCTCGCTGCCGCCTCCGTTGACTTTACCTTTGACCCAGTCTTCAATGCTGACCTTGTACATTCCGTCTTTGGCAGTCCTGGTTGCCTGCTGTACGCCTTTTTCGACGTCCACATCAAAATCGCTGTAAATCTCTCCCTGGTCGGATTTGATTTTGACATCGAACTTGGCGGTCGGCGGAAGCGTCACGTCCACGTTTCCGTTGAGGGTCGAGAAGGCCATCGGCGATTTGGTGTCGACGGTTTTAAAATTCACTTTCAGCAAACCGTTCACGGTGTTGGCAACGGCGGAGCCTGAGATATTGTTCAGGCGGATATCGCCATTGACATTCGTTATTTCAAGCACGCCATCCACATTTTCTACCAGCACGTCGCCTTCATTGATCGTGCCGACATTCAGTGAGAATTTCATCGGCACTTTAATATTCAGCTCCATGTGCGAGTTGAACAGCTTCGAGCTCACATTCACCACATTGTTTTCCTCGGTAGCCGAAATATCCATGGCGCCGTTTTTGGAGATGCGTTTCATTCCTTCCACGTTCTCCCTGGCCTTTTCCGACTTGTCGGCCTGCTTCGTAGTCGCATCGATCACCACCTGGTTGCCATTATAGCCGGTCACACGGATGGAGCCGCGGATCAGGTGTACTTTCAGGGTACCAGGCTTGCCCGGGTCACTCAGGGGGATCGACAGTTGTTCTTTCAAATCGCCCTGGGCCAGCAATGGTGCCGAAATAACGGTAAATGCGGTGAACGCTGCGAGGGCTAAAATGCGCGGGGTTTTCATTTTGCTATGATTGTTTTTTAAGATAGATATTGCCATTGAATGTTTCGAATTTGTAGGTAGGGCCGCCGCTGCCGATACGGATAAACGTTTCGGTACTAAGCTTGTAAACGGTTTTGTTGTCGCGGTTTTCGGTGTTTTTGACGACCCTCACCGGAAGCCGTTCCACATTGGGGTAATCGGTGAAAAAATCGCCGTTAAATGTTTTGAACTGACAATCGACTGATAGCGCGGCCGGGTAGCTGATCTTGATGTCGCCATTCAGCGTTTTAAAATCGGATTCTCCGGGAGGCACTGTCAGGTAGTTGACTTCCACATTACCATTGATCGTGTGCATATCCGCCTTTCCTTTGGCATTCACGACCTTGATAGCCCCATTCACATTGCGAACGCCCAACGAGCCTGTCACGTCGTTAACATTGACGTCTCCGCCATTTACCGTCGAAACGTGCAAATTGAGCGAATAGGGGACTTTTACGGTAAAATCCAGCTCGAAATCGTAATGGATTTTCGGCCCATCCCAATTACGCCGCCCCCGGTTAGGCCGCGAGTCGAACGGATTGGCGATGTAGGCGATAATGCTGTCGGCATTCTGCTCGATTTCGAGTTTGAATTCAGCCTTGCCCTCATCGAGGCCATCCTGCGTTTTGGCCCTGATCTTCTTGTCGATTTCGAGCACCACTTTATCGCCGTTGTACCCCTCTACTTTAATGAACCCGTTGATGTTGTAAATCGCGAGTACATTTTTGGCCGCCTGACCAGGCGTGATTGTAAATTCCTTGCTGACATGTTCCTTATGTTCCAGCTTCTGGGCCGGGGCCTGGGTACAGCAGAGCACTGCTCCCGCCAACAGGGGGATTGCAAAATGTTTCATGGCTAATAGTTGATTTAAGGTTTATGAAAGGTCTTTGATTGTCTGTTCGATCTTCACTTTGACGAGGTCGTTCAGGTCTTCTTTTTGCAGCAATGTTTTCAATGCTTTTACCGAACGTTTCTCCTGCAATTTTACCATCACATCCGCCAGCGCGACCTGCACCATCGGCGAATCCTGCAAAGCGAGCGATTTCACCAGCCCTTCCCGTACGGACGCGTCACCCGCATACTGCGTGAGCGCTTCGAGCGTGACGAGCCGCACATTTACGTTAGGGTCGTTGTTTAAGGTGGCAAACAGCGCTTCTAAGACACGATCGTCGGCATGCGCTATCTCACTTGTGTAGCTCACTGCCCGAAGCCGCTCAGTGGCAGAAGGATTTTCGAGTAGCGAGAGCATCATAGTGCTTTTCATATCCTGCACCTGGCTCGCCAGGGCCTCTATCCGTTGCTGATAGGCGCTGGCATCGACCTGGCTGCGGCTCGTCCGGTTGCCGATCACCCAGCCGAGACCTACCAATAGCAGGCTAAACCCTACCTGCAATGTCCATTGGGGCACTACAAACTCCCGGATACTCTCCATCATGCTTTGAAATGAGAACCGCGCCGCTGCCTTTTCTGCCTCTTTGAACTCTTCGAGCATCGTGTAAAAGTTGGTGCGCATTTCCTCTTTCGGCTCAGGTATCCTGATTTTCGCCATGCCGTCCCAAATCTGCTTGTCGGCGGCAAACTCTTCCTGGCAGCTCACGCAGTCGGCCAGGTGCCGGTTGATGGCCATTTGCTCGCCCTTTTCGAGGTTGTTATTGAGCCATTCGGTCAGTTTGCCTTTGGTATAGTCGCAGTTCATTTCCTTATCGTCTTTCATTTGTAAAAAACCTTTTCTTCAATTCTCCCAATGCCCTGTGGACCCGCACTTTTACTGTTCCCTCGTTGATATTCAATACTTTGGCGATTTCGTCGTATTTCATTTCCTGGAACCTGCTCAAAATCAGCACTTCGCGGTACTCTGGACTTAATGCGCCCATTGCTTCGTGCAGAAAATCGTTGTCCTGCTGTCTTTCCAGACTTTCGTCGGCGCGCGTTCCGCCTTCGATCCTGTCGGCCACCTCGTTCACATCGTAGAAATTAAACGACCTGTTCTGTTTGACCGAGTCGTTGAGCACGTTCCTCGCCAGGTGGTACATCCACGCCCTGAATTCTCCGTCGCCGGTAAATGTATGCCTGTATTTGAGCATCCTGTAAAACACATTCTGGACGAGGTCTTCGCTGAGATCGGCCTTGTGCGTCATGTGGTAGAAAAATCCGAAAAGCGGCCGGTTGTACCGTTCGAAGAGCAAGCCCATCTTATCCAGGTCCCCGGTTTTCACCCGGAGCATCAGCGAGTTGTCGGTTAAGGTATTCAAGGCTCGGCGCTTTGTTTTCGTGATTTTGATGTGGTAACTCCGGAGAATGGGAAAGGTTACAGGAATTTAGGAAAATAGTTGAAAATATTTTTTGTAGCTGGTTGGCAAAGGGAATCACGAGTGCTGAAGTACTTAGGCTAAAGCCGGTTGGGTAGTGTACCGTGGGGCCGCAGATATGGGATGGCGATGATGATTGGCGTCGCCCCCAAGTCTGAAGACTTGGGTTGTGAGTCGGATGTGGTCATGGCCTGCATGATACGTTAGTTTGGGGAGATAGATCAGCTGCACTGGCCCCAGGTCTGAAGACCTGGCTTGAGGAGAGTGGTATCTGCATAACCCGAGGCCTCTAGCTCGCGGCCAGTTAGGGGGGCTGGATCACTTCACTGGCCCCAGGTCCGAAGAGGCGGGTTGAGGGGAGTGGTATCTGCATAACCCGAGGCTTCAGCCTCGGGATACCCAGAGCGATCACATACGGCTTTAGCCAAAGCATCATCCAGGTTGTTAGCGGGTACTTGGAGACATCGCGCTGGTCAAGCGCATGAGCCTACCTCACAATGCTGATCGCATCTTCGTACATTTTGTACTTGCAGCCGGGCGCCTGGTCGCGGATTACTTGTTCGCAGAGGAATTTCAGGATTTCATCGCGACGGTAAAGCGGTGTACCAGTCTGCGCCTCCCAATATTTTTCCGCAGGTATAAACAGGATTACGACTGTATTGCCGCCCCCAAATTCCCAGCCAAACTGGATCCTGATCGCGCCTTCGATATAGTAAATGCTGCCGCCACGACCATCCTGCGTGTATTCCAGTTTCGGGAAAAAGCGGCTCATAATTTCCTGTTTAAATTTCTCGACATCAATTCCTCTGTCTGGTTCGGCGCCGTTATAATCCTGCAACCGGCGATCGTCGCTATCGTGCATCGTCGGCAGGCTGCAGGGTGGCGAAGCATAGTCGGAATCAGGTTCGGGCCCCCGGAAGTTTTCGGATATTCTCATACCGCTTGCTGTCAACCCGGGGTTGGGTTTCTCTTCGGGCAACGGTAGTAAATGCACTTCCTCGTTTCGGAGCGCACGTACAATGTTGGCGGGCGCTTTCTCGTACGGCGCTTTGGGAAAGCCTTCTGTGAACTTGATGAACCGGATGCGGTGTGTCCAGCCGTCAGGCCAGCTTGCTTCGATCGTGTAGAATCCCGGCGGGTAGGGTAGTGTGTTGGTTAATATCATGGTACCGCCGTTCAGGCGCTCGCGCACGGGCTTTTCTTCGATAATTTGCTGCGAGCAAGAGTTGATGAGGCGGAAGGTGCCGGCGTCCCAGGCGTATTGCGGCATGTGAAATACCAGTTGCTGGCAGTCGGGATAATGGATAACGCGTACGTTCACCGGCTTAATGCTGCCCGCCGGGCCCTCGTCGGCCATACCATCGGCGTCTGGCCAAAAATTTGAAACGCTTGTCAGCATACATTTGCCGTAGTAGGCATCGTCTGTTGGCGGAACGTTGCCTGGTGATTCGGTGGCGTCCAAAGGGATAATACCCGGCGTGCCATCGCCAGTATCAGGAATAAAATACCCTGATTCCGGCTGGGTTTCAAATTTTTCCAAAATGCGCCGCCTCACTTCGACGACATTGCCTGGCTGAAAAACATGGGTATGCCGGGTGATTTTGCAGCGGATCGTAGCCTCCATTCGGGATTAGTTGTTTCAATTAAAACAGAAAACCCGGGCCGGATGTTTGCTGGCATCCGGCCCGGGTTCGAAAGTAATAACTATTTACTATTCAAATAGTTTATTTCGATCCAGCGGCTATTCTGAACGAAGGGACTCGACGGGGTTCATTAATGCCGCTTTTACCGACTGGTAGGCGATCGTACACAGCGCCACCAGCACCGACAATGCGCCGGCCAAAGCGAACATCCACCAGGTAACATCGATTTTGTAGGCAAATTCCTGCAACCAACGGTCCATCAGCCACCAGGCCGCCGGCGTGGCAATGAGTAAAGCGATGATTATCAGTTTAAGGAAATCCCTCGAAAGCAATGCGATAATGCCAGCCACAGACGCGCCCAACACTTTACGTACGCCTATTTCCTTGGTGCGCTGCTCGGCAGTAAATGCAGCCAGACCGAACAGGCCGAGACATGCTACAAAGATGGTGAGTCCGGCGAATGTGCCCAGGATCTGGCCGGTTTTCTGCTCAGCCTTGTAAGTTTCGTTAAACCGCTGATCGAGGAAAGTGTAGCTGAAAGGCATGTCAGGATGGAAACTGTCCCAGTTTTTTTTCATGGAAGCCAGTAGTCCTGAAACTTCCGCACTGCGTGTTTTTACCATCATCCAGCCCCAGCCTTTGCTCAATGTCATGACCAGCGGGCCTATCTGCTCGTGCATCGACTGGAAATGGAAGTCCTTAACAATGCCGATAACACGGTAGGTAGCCTTTTTGCCTTCGTTATCGTTGCGGGTGACAATCCTGTCCAAAGCGTTTTCGGGGGTCCATCCGAAAGTTCTGACAGCGGTTTCATTGATGATAATGCCCGTGGAATCGATGCCATATTCTTTCGAAAAGTTACGCCCGCGGGCCATTTCCATGCCGAGCGTCGGGATGTAATCGTAGTCGATATCGTAGCGAAGTGTTTTCACCATCCGGTCGGTTTTGCCGTCAGGGTTAACCGTGAAATTGTTGTTGTCGGAAGGTCCCGCCGGCACGTAACCCGACAGGCTTACGCGTGCGACACGTGAGTCCTGCGTCGTTTCCTGGCGGAAAGTTTCCGTGTTTTTCCCTAGCGACCAGGCAGGAATCACAATCACCTGGTCTTTGTTGTAACCCAATTTTTTGTTCCGGATAAATTGCAGTTGCTGATAAACTACCGTCGTGCCGACGATGAGGATGATCGACATGAAGAATTGGAACACCACCAGTCCGCTGCGGAGGTTGAAACTTTTGCCCGAAGATGAGAATTTGATCATCGAAGCCCCGCCTTTCAGCACACTGATAGGTTTGAATGAGGATAGGAAAAATGCCGGGTAGCTTCCCGCGAAAATGCCGACAAAAAGTCCAAATCCGATCAGTGCTGGGATCAGGCCCGGTACGGCATCCCATTTGAGCGCGAGGTTTTTGCCCGAAAGTTCATTGAAGACCGGCAATGCGGCAATGCTCAGCAGGATTGCCAGCACGAGCGCCAGCGACGTGAGCAGGATGGATTCTGTAAGAAACTGGCCCACCAGTTCGCTTTTTTCGGAGCCCATTACCTTGCGTACGCCTACCTCACGGGCGCGCTTGGACGAGCCTGCCGTCGAGAGGTTCATGAAGTTGATACAGGCGATGAGGAGCATCATCACTGCCACTGCACCGAAAATGTAGACATACGTAATATCGCCGTTCGCATCGAGGTCGTATTGAAAATCCGAATGCAGATGGATGTCCGTTAAAGGTTGCAGGCGAAGTTCGAGGTTGTTGCCCTGCTTGCGGAATTCGGCCATTGTAACGCCCATTGATTGTTTGAGCTGCGGGCTGATGTATTTATCGATGGTTGCCGGCAGTTTGGCTTCCAGCTTTTTATAGTCGTAACCCTCGGGCAGTACCAGGTAGGTAAAGAACTCGGACGTCATCCAGGATGTCGATTTTGCTTCGTCCAGTGAAGCCATCGAGCCCAGTAAGTCGAACCGGAAATGTGAATTGGACGGAATGTCCTTCATTACACCAGTCACGCGGACGGTCTTATTCCAGTCCTTAAAATTGATAATCCTGCCAACGACATCCGTTTTGCCGAAATATTTCCGGGCGGTTGTTTCCGATAAAACAACGGTGTTGGGTTCGACCAGCGCGGTTTTAGGACTTCCCTCGATTAGAGGCAACGTGAAAACGGAGAAGAAGTTGGAATCGACGAAGGCGAGCTTTTCGTCTTTGTAAAGCTTGTTGTTAAGAAAAACCAGCGGCCACCCACCTTGCCGGAGTCTTGTCGCTTCGAGCACCTCGGGGTAATCTGCCTTTAGGGCGGCGGCGGTAGGAGGCATGGCATGTGATTCGTTAATGATCCCGCCCTGCATTGTCCCCTTAAATGTCGTGCGCACAATGCGGTCGGCCTTCTCATGGAAACGATCAAAGCTCAGTTCGTCGATCACATAGAGGCTGATCAGCATGCAGGACGCCAGGCCGATGGCCAGTCCGGCGATATTGATGGCAGAGAACACCCGGTTGCGGACAAGGTTTCGCCAGGCGATTTTAAAATAGTTCTTCAACATAGGAATGGAGGTGACTGGGATTCGTTGGGAAATTCAATTTTCATGGCTAATAGACGGTACATTGCATTACATAGTACATTGTATAAAATATATGCCAAAAAGGTAACTTTCTCTTTTACAATAATTTGGGTTGATGCTGGTTAAATAGCCCGTTCGTATTCGGACACTTTTGTGCGATAACGGCCGTGCCTGGTGATCGTTCTTTGTTACCTTTACGACCATTTCAGCGCATTATGACAGATCTTGAACACTACCTGCAAACCTATTTTGACTTTGATCCGACCGATCTGGCCAGGGTCGCCTCGTTTTTCAAACCCGAAATACTGAAAAAAGGCGATTACTATCTCAAAACGGGGAAACTTTGCAATAAGCTAAGCTTCATCAAATCGGGTTTGCTGCGGATTTATGTCGATCTGGAAGACCGGGAGGTGACGCAATGGATCTGTACGCAAGGCTATTTTGTTACCGATCTGGCGAGCCTTGTGTTCGCTAGTCCGGCCCGCTGGAACATTCAGGCGCTCGCCGACACGGCCGTGTATACCATCGAAAAGCAGGATTACGACCGCCTCGGGGAATACGTTCCCAAATGGCCCGTCACCGAAAAGCTGTTCATCGCGCATTGCTTCACCACGCTCGAAGACCGGGTATTTTCCTTCCTTTCGATGACGGCCGAGCAGCGTTATAATCTGCTGTTCGAAAGCCATCGTGACATTTTCACCCAGGTACCGCTGCAATACATCGCCTCTATGCTCGGCATGACGCCCGAAACCATCAGCCGCATCCGCCGTAAGCAGCTCAGCTGATTTCTTGATCTAGGTCAAGTGCGTTCGGAAATGGCCCGGATACCTTTGTAAGGTCATTAATCAACCACTTGTTTTATGTTTCTAGGTCACTATGGTTTAGCATTCGGGGCAAAGAAAGTCGCTCCCAAAGTTTCGCTCCTGACGCTTTTTGCGGCAGTTGAGTTTGTCGATATTCTCTGGCCATTCCTGCTGATGCTGGACATCGAGAAAGTGAAGATCCGCCCGGGTTTTACGGAAGTAACGCCGTTTGAATTTGTACATTATCCCTACACGCACAGTCTCGTCATGGGTATCGTTTGGGGGCTTATTTGCGGAGGTATTTATTGGTTATTCCAAAAAGATACCCGTAGTGCGATCGTCGTAGGCTTGGCTGTACTAAGCCACTGGTTTCTAGACTTCATTGTTCACGTCCAGGACCTGCCGCTGACGCCATTTGGAAATGAAAAATTCGGAATGGGCATGTGGAATTCGCTTCCGCTGACGGTCTTTACGGAAATGGTTATCTTCCTTGCGGGCGTCTGGATTTACGTCAGAAACACCCGTGCCGTTAATGGTAAAGGGAAGTGGGGCCTCTTCTCACTGGTCATATTCTTCGTGATCGCCGAGATTTTCAATATGTTAGGTCCGCCACCGGACGACTCTATCCCGGCATTACTAGGCTCGTTCGTGGTTTTGCAGGTGATTGTGCTGGGCTTGGCGTATTTGACTGACCGGAACCGGGCGGCGCTGTAACATCTGACTGCCGTTTGGGTAGTTCCCGTAGGATAATCGGTGATTTATAGTGGTGTAGAACGGATTGAGTTTTATTTTCAAATGCTTAATTTATGTTTTACACACTATCAAATGAAACAAAAAACGCGACAAGAAGAGCTGGTCGAAATGGTCAGCAAGCGGTTAAGCTATCTCGAAAAGCGGATGTTATCCCCCCTCGGAAATTGAGCGACGCTGAGTACGAAGAAATCAAGGCCGAAGCGATTAAATTGAGGGACGTGTTAAAGATGTTGTAACTTTTTCTTGAGTAATATGAGAGCCTACATTAGAAAAACTTTAGACGAGTACAAGTCAAATCTGATGAGTGCCGAGGAATCTGAAATTCCAACTATCAGGTCGGCTTTCTCTGAGTGGTATTACTCAGTTTCAGATCAGGACAGAGCCGAAATGAAGCCCTTTTGGGACGAAACTAAAAAAGAGGCCTGGGAAATGATCGACGAAATAAAGGAGATGATAGAGGAACTGAGAATGTTAAAAGAGGCAGAGCTCGCCGGAGCGCGAAAGTGATTGGTACCAAGAGAGAAGCTGACCGCCTATTTTATCAAGCTAAATCGTTAGCAATCGGCGGTCAATGGTCGGAGGTCACTTCCGCTGAAAGCCCTTATAATGCGCAATAATATCCTTGTCGCTGAACTTGTGATCGGGATCCTTCCATCCCAGGAAATACACGCCGCTCGCAGTATCAACATTAAATGAATCGGGCACCAGGTGATCAAAAAGCCGAATCCAACCGAAAGCCATGGCAATCAGGATAGCCGCTTTTTTGCTCCGGGTAAGTCCCCAGGCTGCGTACCGCACATTCCAGAGCAGACCGTGCCAATGCCGGTCAGAAACCCGGAATCCAGCAGTTTAAAATCCTTGAAAAGCAGGCGGTGGCCGCTTTCTGTGAAACGGGTGAAGTCGTACGGACCCTCGTGTACATGTTGCTGGAAAGGCGTCTCCGCGTATACAACTCCGCCAGCCTTCAATACGCGATGGATCTCGGCGACGACGCGTTGAGGATACATGACATGTTCGAGCACTGCCTGGATCCAGATGCCGTCGATGCTGTTGTCGGCGATAGGGAGTGAGTGCCCGTCGGCGATAAAATCGGTGTTGGAAGAGGCATATATGTCGAATGAAAGCACGTTAACGTCCCTGGCATCGTACATTCCCGCGGCGCCATTTCCCACGGCACCCCCGCCGATGATCAGTACTGTCGACTTTTTGTCGGCATATTTAGGAACATTGTTGAGGAATTGTGCGAGATTCCGTTTGGTTTTACCATCTCCTCCCCAGAAAATTTTTTTGATCGCGTCGTATTTGTTACCGCTGCGGGGAATAAGGCTTTCGCCTCCAGTTGCGAGCAGCGACTCTTTGCTCAAAATGGTTTCGTCGAAATTGAGAAGTATTGGGATTCTCTTTTGTATCAGTGGTATTTCGCTGGTCGAATGCGAGCATGCAACGTTGGTGCAATAGATACTTTCGTCATGGATTTTCAAGGAGGACAAACATAAAGGGCAAACCAGCGTGCCATTTTCAAGATGCTCGGTGAGCATTGGACTGAAAGATTTCATAGAAATGTGTATAGAAATAATTGTGTGTGATTGAACTGGGCCTGAGCACGTTCGGAAAGCTAAATTTAAAGAAAAGTACTGTTTTACAAGCCAGTAACTTGTGAATTAATCGATTTATAAAGCATGACCATCGATATAGATCGCAGACCATGAGCCTTTTACCATTGAGCTTTGTTCGATTCTATTTGATTTTCGTAACTTTGCCCCATGGAAAAGCCGGAATCACTCGAAGAATTCTACCAATACAAGTTTAATTGGCTGCCGGATAATTTGCAGCAGGACATCGGACATTTCAATGTGTTTGCGATGGATGATAATTTCATCGTAAATCCGGTGCCCGCCAGGTACAGCCGCAGGGATTTTTATAAAATTGCGCTGATACGGGGCAGGAACGTGTATCACTACGCCGACAAGAGCCTCGAAGTTGACGGGACTGCCCTGATGTTTTTCAACCCAACGGTTCCTTATACCTGGGAAGCGGCTTGTGACAAAGTCACCGGATATTTCTGCATTTTCAAGGAAGGATTTTTCTCGGAGAAAATGCGTGGTAATGTGGCTGATCTGCCCATGTTTGCCGTTGGCGGAAAACCGTCCTATATTCTTAACGATGCCCAGGATGCACACGTGAGCGGGATTTTTGAGAAAATGTTGGAAGAGATTGGTTCCGACTACCCGTTTAAATATGATTTGCTAAGAAATTACGTCACGGAGCTGGTGCATTATGCGCTAAAAATGCAGCCTAGTGAGGCGCTATACCAACACCCCAATGCGAATTCGCGAATTACGGCCGTTTTTACCGAGCTGCTCGAACGGCAGTTCCCGATCGAGGCGCCCTCCCAGCGGTTTGCCCTACGCTCAGCCAACGATTTCGCCCGGCATCTTTCGGTACATGTGAACCATTTGAACCGTGCGATCCGTGAAACGACGGGAAAAACAACGACGACGCACATTAGCGAACGCATCACCTCCGAAGCGAAAGCACTTTTGAAGCATACCAACTGGAACATTTCCGAGATCAGCTATTGCCTCGGTTTTGAGGAACCGTCGCATTTCAACAACTTTTTCAAGAAACAAACCCGTCAAACACCGTCGGCTTTCAGGATTGTTTGAATTTCGCAAGTATCTGTTTGAACGGCGCAATGCCGGCGCCTTCTGTCCATTTTACCTTTGTCATGTTAAATCAATCAACAAAGAACAATGGAAAACAGAAAAGTATGGTTTGTGACCGGCGCCTCCAAGGGCCTCGGACTTGCGCTTGTACAAAAGTTATTGGCCAACGGGTTCGCCGTGGCCGCTACATCACGCTCAATCGATGAACTGAAAACCGCCGTAGGAAACACAGGAGAGCAGTTTCTACCCCTCGCCGTCTCGCTCACAGACGAGCATAGCGTAGGCCAGGGTATCGCCGACACGCTGGCGAAATTTGGTCGTATAGACGTGGTCGTCAACAATGCCGGGTATGGACTGGCAGGTAGTCTGGAAGAACTTTCGGACGCCGAGTCGCGTGGGAATTTTGATGTTAATGTTTTTGGTACACTGAATGTGATCCGCGCTGCGATGCCGCATTTGCGTGCGCAAGGCTCCGGGCATATCCTTAACATCTCGTCGATCGCCGGCGTCACAGGCGGCTTCCCGGGCTTCGGGATATATTGCGCCACCAAATTTGCAGTTTCCGGGCTCTCGGAATCGCTGGCAGCCGAGGTAGCCGATTTCGGGGTGAAAGTGACCGTCGTAGAACCTGGCTACTTCCGGACCGATTTCCTTACTGCAGGATCATTTGTAACACCGAAAAACGGAATTGCCGCTTATCAGAAAGTACGGGATACCGAGGCGTTGCACCAGCAGCAGATCAACGGCCAGCAGCCGGGCGATCCGAACAAAGCCGCCGAGGCCATGATCCGCATTGCCGGAGAGGCAAATCCGCCGCTGCACCTGATCCTCGGTGAAGATGCCTTTGGTATGGCGCAGACGAAGATCGCCGCATTTTCGGAAGAGCTGGAAAACTGGAAATCGATATCGGTTTCTACGAATTTCGATGCCTGAGCGACTTTGAAATATCCTTATCTTGCGGCAATTAACAGCATTTCAAACCAAATCAGATTATGGCCGTTGAAGGAAAAATCAGGGCAATCGTAACCGGCACGACAGGTATGGTGGGTGAGGGGGTACTGTTCGAATGTCTGGAAAATCCGGACGTCGAATCGGTACTAATCATCAACCGGCGGCCGCTTGGGATGGACCACCCGAAACTTAAAGAGATCGTGCATAAGGACTTTTACGATCTGTCGTCTATACAGGATCAATTGAAAGGATATAACGCCTGCTATTTTTGCCTCGGCACGTCCTCGGTAGGAATGAAAGAGCCTGAATACCGGCGCATTACTTACGATCTTACCATGCACGCAGCCGAGGTGCTTAGCCGGCAGAACCCCGGAATGACCTTTTGCTATGTTTCAGGTGCAGGTACCGACAGCACCGAAAAAGGCAGCCTGATGTGGGCAAGGGTAAAAGGAAAAACCGAAAACGACCTTCGAAAACTGCCATTTGATCAGGTATTTGCGTTTCGGCCAGGTTTCCTGAAGGCAACGGAAGGGCAGAAGAACCTGCTGAGTTTGTACAAGTATTTTGGATGGCTGTATCCGATCTTCAAGGCGATTTATCCCAGCGGCGCTTCCACCTTGACACAACTCGGCCGGGCGATGATCAATGTCACGAAGTACGGCTACGACAAGAATATCGTCGAAGTGAAGGATATTAACTTGCTGGGCGAGCGGCAATACGTGTAACTAATTCATTTTTTCGTACGAGAAGGCATCGCCTTTAAGAAGCGGATGTTCGCCTTTCAGACCGTCTTTGTCAGGTTTCAGTACGACATTTTCAACAAATATCTCGATGATCCAGGGCTCGATGCGGAATTCGAAATAGTTATCTTCCGATTGCACGGGGAATGAACTGTACCGTTCCGGGGCGAGCGTAAAGAATAGGTCGATACCGGTTGTTTTGGTCTTGGGGATCTGAAATATGCCTTCCTGGTTCATTTTACCATATTTTTCGCCTCCGGCAGTTCTGATAAGGGCTTCGAAAAATGGCAGGACCTGCTCGTTGCTGTCGACGATCCTGACGGTCGTGAAATCATCGGGTGCGGTTTTGCTCGTAACCAGCGCGAAGTCGCGTTCGGGCCGCGGGCGGCTGTTTAGAACGATACTTCCGTTCTGAACCTGCCATTTGCCGTGCCCCTGGCGGTCCATGGCTCCGTAGGAGAAGTAAAGCTCGAAAGTGCTGTCGGGTTTAAGCAAGATGGCCGAAGCAGTTTCCATCACTCCCTGCAAATGATATTCTCCGGGGATGGAATCGGGAGCCTGGGCAGTTACAATGTGGCCGGTGAGGAGCATGAGTAAGAGGAGGTAGCGTTTTTGCTTCATCGAAGGATAGTTTAAAGTGTATAGTTGAGTTCGCCTGTTCCGCTAGGGACATAAGACTTAGGAAATTTAACTAAAAACAGCCGTTTTATCCACCGGATAATTATTATAAGGCTTGAATATTGAGTGTGTAAAACAACGAAGCCGGACCCTTGTTGGATCCGGCTTCACTTTTTTATCGGCAACGTGAAAATTAGCAAGTGGCGGTACGCTGCTCGACCCACTGGATGATTTCATCGGCCCGTTTGAGGCCAATCTGCGCTACAGTGAATTCCCTGTTGCCGTCATAACCCATTGACAGGTGCAGTAACTCGTATGCGCTGACAAAGCTGTTCAGCACTTTTTTGTCAACTGAGGCGAGTTGCTCCTGATACCAGCCAACGTCCTTGCGCCCTTTCTCTTTCCGTCCTAAAAATCCGTCCAGCGCTACCAATACGCCTGTGTAGGCCGCATGCCCGGCCAATTTGACGTACTTTCGATCAGTGTATTGGTCGTCTTCTTTTGCAGCCTTTTCTCTTAAAATAGTCCGGGCATTTTCAACGTAGCGTTTCGCTTCCAAAACAGGGTTTTTCTCTTTCATAGTGCAGTACTTTTGTTTGACTTACACCAAATTTAGCACTATTAAGTCCTATTCCAATTCCAGCACCTCCCTCGGTTTCTGCGGTTTACGTCGCTTCTCAGTCCATAAATACAGCGGTGGCAGGAGTATCGGTGCGAAAAGCAGCGTGCTTGTCAGACCGCCGATGATTACCGTCGCCAGTGGTCGCTGCACGTCGGAACCAATGCCCGAGGAAATAGCTGCTGGCACAAGACCGATAATGGCCACGACCAGAATGGACAGCAACGCTCGCAGCTGTTCGGAAGAGGCTTCGAGAACATGGCTTTCAAGGTCATTTTCATTTGCCTGTACGGTCCGGTTCAATGCGGAGACCAGCAGCACACCTGCCATCACCGAAATACCGAATATGCTCACAAAACCAACCCCGGCCGAAACGTTGAAGTAATATCCCCGCATCAGCAATGCCACAATACCGCCACCGAGCGCAAAAAGAATGCAGCTCATCGTCACCATCGTGTGCGGCAGGTTTTTGAACAACATAAACAGGAAGAGGAACACCATCACGATGGTCAGCGGAATGGTGAATGCCAGCTGTTTACCTGCTCGTTCGAGGTTTTCGTACTGGCCGCCGTATATAATGCTGTACCCTTTTGGCACGTGTACCTGCGCATTGAGTTTTTTCTGCAATTCTTTCACAAAACCGCCTTGGTCGCGTCCGCGGATGTTGGTACGGACAGTCACCATCCGTTTGCTGCCGTAGCGATAGATATTGGTCTGCCCCTCAATGAAATGGATATCGGCCAGCTGGCTCATGGGTATGAGTGCGCCCGTGAGCGAAGGTACCTGTACGCTCTTGATCGCATCGATCGAATTACGGTATTTAGGCAGGAAGCGGATCACGATGTCGTAGCGTTTGGTACCGTCGTATAGCGTCGAGATGGTTTTGCCGCCGATGGCTGCTTCGATCATGTTCTGGATATCGGCGACGTTGATGCCGAAACGTGCTGCTGCCTGGCGATTGATATTGATGGCCAGCTGTTCCTGAGGGCCTTCCTGCTCGATATTCACATTGTCGGCGCCAGGCGTGGCTTTCACGATTTTAGCAATGGCCTCGGCTTTTTTTCGCATCATATTCAGGTCATCACCTACCACCGATACAGCGAGGTCGGCTGCACTACCGGTGACGATTTCCATCACCTGGTCGATAATCGGCTGTCCGGATGAGAATGCGACGGCCGGAAGCTGTGCCTGCAAATCGGCCTTGATTTTTTCGACAAGCTCTTTTTTGGTAATGGTTTTGCTCCAAAGGTCATAATCCTTCAAACCGATAAGGATTTCATTCCGGTTGGCAGGGAATGGATCGGTACCATCGTCGTTGCGGCCGGTTTGGGTGATCACAAACGATATCTGCGGGTATTTAGCTATGATTTTCCGGATTTTTGGGGCATAGCTGGCGTTTTCCTGAATGGTAATGCCCGCCGGAAAGTTGCCGCGGAGGAATATCGAGCCTTCATCAAGCGTTGGCAAAAACTCGGTTCCCAGTTTGATCCCGAATAAAACAAGCACGGTAACGACGCTGAAACCTACGAGTACAGTGGTTTTATAGTTTTTCAAAAAACCTGCCAATGTTTTGGTGTAAGAATTTGTCAGAAAATCCAACACAAAATTCTTATGCTCTTTCATCGGCTTGTCGGGATTGGACAACGCTTTTTTGTAGGCAAATGAAATGAGCACGGGAATGAACGTCAGCGCGGCGAGCATGGAACCAATTACGGCGAATGCGAGCGTGAGAGCCATGGGCGAGAAGAGCTTGCCTTCCACGCGGGTCATGAGCAGGATAGGCATGTATGCGAGGATGATGATGGTCACCGAGAAGAAGATTTCCCGGCCGACTTCCTGCGCCGACAGCAATGTGATCTTAACAATGCCCTGCTGTTTTTCTTCCGGACTCGCCGTGCGGTATTTACGGATCAAATGCTCGGCCATGACGCACGCGCCGTCGACGATGATACCGAAGTCGATCGCGCCGAGGGACAGCAAATTCGCCGGAATTCCCGTCAGACGCATTAGTATAAAGGCAAACAGCAACGAGAACGGAATGGTAAGCGCCACTACCAATGCACTGCGGATGCTGCCCAGGAAAAAGATCAGCAGGATAACCACGATCGAAATCCCTTCAAACAACGTGTGCGCCACGGTTTCAAGCGAATGGTCGATCAGGAAGCTGCGGTCGTAAAGCGGTTTTAAATGCACGCCTTCGGGCAGTTCGCTGGCTTCAAGGTCGGCCATGCGTTCTTTCAGTACTTTCAACACTTCGCTCGGGTTTTCGTAACGACGGAGCAGGATAATGCCCTCCACACCGCTGCTTACGTCCACTTTATCGGCCGTAATAGTGTAGCCCATCACCCCGCTGGGAGGCGGAGGGGTGATTTCGACAGTGGCGACATCGCGTACAAAAACAGGCACTCCATTGTCTGATTTCAAAACAATATTCTGGATATCCTGCTCATTCTTAATGGCCCCAAGCCCACGGATCGCGAAGCCCTGACCGCCACGTGCAATGACGTTACCGCCAGTATTCTGGTTATTGGCATTGATCGCATCGATCACATTCTGCATCGACAGACCGTACTTGACCAGCTTTTCGGGGGAGGTGATGATGTGGAATTGTTTCAACGGACCGCCAAATGTGGTCACATCAGCGATGCCCGGTACTTGCAGCAATGCAGGTTTGATCACCCAATCCTGCAAGTCGCGGAGCTGGGTAGGGCTGTAACTGGATGGTGCTTCGACCACGTAACGCAGAATTTCACCCACCGCGGTAGACAGCGGGGCAAGTTCGGGGGCGACGCCATCCGGCAGCTCGGCCGAAGCTAGCCGTTCGGTAACTTGCTGACGGGCGAAATAATCGTCCGTGCCGTCTTTGAATGTCAACTGGACTACTGACAGCCCGAAGATGGTCCGGCTGCGTCTGTCGAGTACATTCGGGGTATTTTGGAGGGCCCTTTCGATGGGAACGGTAACCTGTTGTTCCACTTCCTCCGCGGCGCGGCCCGGATATTGGGCGATAACGATCACATTGGTATCGGCAATATCGGGGTAGGCCTCTATTTTGAGCTGTGTGAAGCACCAGAAGCCGACGCCCATCAGCACTACGCTCACAGCGATCACAACCCACCGGTTGCGAAGGCTGAAAAAAAGCAGGTTCTTGATCATTTTAAATCCACTTGTCTACATGGTTGGTGACTATAAACCCGCTTTTCACCTCTTTCCGAAGCAATGTCAAGGCGGATTTAACTTTTTCTTCCTCGTCTATGAAGGAAATGACCATGGGCGTTTCGTCGAAACTGAACAGGTCGTTGGGGCGGCTCAGGTGCTTGCCGTCGAAGCCGAGACGGCCGCGGTAAACTGTGGCGCCCTGCACTTTCTGTTTCACCAGAAACTGCATAATGTATTCAAATAGCGGGATTTCGTCCTTCCAGTGATCGGCACTGATAAAGATCTGGGCTTGAAGCATATCCGGAGGGGTTTAATAGCCAAACGATAAACCTTTGAGTTGCATGACGCCCTTGGTCACCACATCCTCGCCTTCTTTCAGGCCGCTGAATGTGACGATCCGGTCGCCAATCTGGTCGCCGATATTGACTTCGCGGCGCTCGAAAACCTGGGGCGCCGTTTTAAGGAACACATAGTTGCGTCCCTGCACGGTAACCAATGCATCTTTATTGATACTGAGCTTTTTACCTTCGCTCAAACCGAACGCGACAGTACCGAACATCCCCGCTTTCAACTTGCCGTTGGAGTTGTTGATGCTCACACGCAGCTTGATCATCCGGGTTGTCTGGTCCACCAGGTCGGCAATATCATCGATGGTACCCGTGAAGTTTTCATTCGGGAAAGCGGTGAACTGGATCGTGCATTTGCTGCCCTTTTTGACCTGGCTGATATCACTCTCGGGCACGTCGCAAATGATGTAAGCGGTACCAGCGGGCGCGTTGCGAAGCTGTTTGGGTTCAAAACCGCCTGCTTTCAGCTTGGTTTCATGCTCGATAATGGCCGCGCGTTCGTTGATCAGGTTGGTCTCTTCCATCGAAAGTGCGGTTTGAGATTCGAGCAGGTCTTTGCCGGTGGCGGCGCCGTGTTCCTGCAAATCCTTAATGCGGGAAAGCTCGGTTTTACGCTGACGGATGTTGATGTTCTGGATTTGGTTTATCATCGTCAGATGCTGCAAAAGCTGGGTGTAATTGCCGGCAAGCTCAGGATTGTCGAAAAGGACGATATTGCCCGAAGCGCCTTCATCCGAGCGTAAAACAGTGGCTGAGACCTTGGCCGGTGCGGTCACATTCGCCATCAGCGAGGAGTTGGAAATTTTCTCGGTCTGGAAAAAATTTGCGCTTTCGGCCAGGGGAAAAGATATTTTGGTACCCGACGCATTCACGACCGGCGTGGAATTGTCCTGTGCGGGTTTGTTGGCAGCCTTGTTTTTGCAGCCTGCGATTAATGTCATGGCCAGGCAGGTGCAAACGAGTATGTTCTTCATGATTATTGCGCGATTTGATTGATCATTCCGGATGCGTAAAGGAGGTCGATGTAACTCTGGCGGTACTGCCCGAGGACATCGTAATACTGCTGCTGCGTATCGAGCCAGCTGCGCTGGGCTTCCAGGAAGTCGATAATCGTCGTACCGCCACGGAGGTAAGAATATTTAACACTGTTCAGAATTGTTTGGGATTGAGTTAGTAACTGATTGAAATTCTGTAAGTTTTGTCTATGCGTGACGTAACTTTTGTAAGCGGTAAGGATTTCGGTCTGTACCTGCGTTTCAGTAGCGCGGAGGTCTTGTTCGGCTTGCTGTTTTAAAACCTGCGACTTTTTGATCTCGCCCTGGTTTCTTGAAAAAATAGGTATTTCAATGGTTCCGTACACCCCCGTGTAATGCGCCTTGTTCTGCGGGTTGTAAATGAGCCCGAGTTCCGGCACAGGCAATGCGCTGGATTTTTGCAGTTTGATGTTCGCATCGGCTACGTCCATTGTCGACTTGATGGCCTGGATATCGGTACGGTTCTGCAAGGCTTGCTCTACAATGGCATCCATCTGGTTGGGGAATGCGAATGCAAACTGGTCGGTGGTATCGATCCGGACCGAGTCTTGCACACCCATCAGGAATTTCAGGTTGGAGAGCTGGTTGCGGTATTCCTGCGATGCCGATTTAAGCTGAATGTCGTACTGGTTCGCGAGCAGCTCCGTACGCGCGAGGTCGGTGGTGGTAATGACCTGATTTTTCACACGTAGCCGGTTGATATTGGCCAATGAGTCGATATTAGCCTTCGCAGTGCCCAATAAATCGAGCTGCTTGCGTGCCGCCCAAACATCCAGCCATTTCTGCGCAACTGTCTGAAACAGATGTCGTTCCGTGTCGGCATATTGCTTTTGGGTGAGCCTGACGTTTTGCTGTGCAAAATTGATCTTGTTCTCTCTCTGTACAGGCAACTGAAAAGGCTTGGTAAGCTGCCACCAGATCTGCCGGTTGGCGCCGTTGAACCAGCCGGTGTTCTCAGGGAACTTGGAAGATTGCACCAGCTGCAACGACTGATTGTTCAGAATCACATTGGGGCGGAGCTGGGCGGTCGTAATGTCGGCCTGGGAAATGTCGACATTGAATTGCTCGCGTTTCAGGATGGGGTTATTGGACTTTGCCGTCTGCAGAGCTTGCTGCAAATTGTAGGTTGTCTGGGCCCTTGCCGACGCCGTTCCCACCAGAACCAGGATGAGAACCCGCTTTAAAACTGGATAGCACATGTTCGTTTAGTTTGAATTACCTGCGGCAAAGGTTCTCAGCTGTGCTAAAAATCGTATTAAAACAGTTTTATAATTGCATTAAAAAACGGTTAGAAATAAATTAGAGGGAGCGCAAATGTGCCTGTTCGGCTATCAGGACTGAATTTGCGGGGGAAAATAGCTACTTTGCCGGTTCAACGGAGCATTTAGCCTAAGCGAACAAGTTTATACGGATCATCTGCATGCATTTTATCATAGCCTTCTTTCTCGTCCAATTCGCCCAGCAGGCCATGCTGCATACCGACAAGCTGCCAAAATGGGCCAACTTTTTTAAGTATGCGCGCTTTTACGTGTTTGCCCTGCTGGCAATCTACTATATAGCAAAGCAGCCAGAGATGTTTACCTGGGTTTGGAACCTTTCACTGCTCGGGTTGCTGTGGGTTTTTCACAAGGAAGACGATTTCAAATCTTTTCGCTCCGCTTACCAATCCGTTGTTCCGTTCGTAGGCGTATCGATGGTGAGCGACATCTTCGAACTGATTTTTCCTAAATTTCATAAAAGCTATGATGAGATTTTCGGCATGGCTGTTCTGTTTGCGTGGATTTTTTGCTTCGTGATATGGTTTTATGCCAGGAAGCAGCAAAAGGTTCTGGCACAGGAACGGCGCGACCGCCTGCGTGACGAGGAGATAGCCAGAGAGCAGAAGCAATCGTTGGAATACCTGGTGGCCGAACGCACGCAGGAGCTGACCCGGCAGAAAGAAGAGCTTCAAAAGGCCATCGAAGAACTAAGGGCAACCCAGAACCAGTTGATACAGAGCGAAAAAATGGCCTCCCTGGGCGAGCTTACGGCCGGTATTGCCCATGAGATCCAGAACCCGCTGAATTTTGTCAATAATTTCTCGGAAGTGTCGGTGGAGCTCTGTCAGGAGCTCGAAGAGGAGATCGATAAGACCGGAATCGATGAAAACGACAAAGACTATATCAAGGGCATTATCAGCGACCTGAGCCAGAACCAGCAGAAAATCACGCACCACGGTAAACGCGCCGATTCGATCGTAAAGGGAATGCTGCAACACTCGCGGGCATCGTCGGGCGAGAAGGAGCCCGTGGAGGTGAATGCGCTCGCGGACGAGTACATGCGCCTCGCGTACCACGGCCTGCGCGCGAAGGACAAGGAATTCAATGCGGCATTGGTTACCGATTTCGACCCGACGATCGGGACGGTCAATGTGCTGCCACAGGACCTGGGCCGGGTTTTTCTCAATCTTTTCACTAATGCATTCTATGCCGTTGCGGAGAAAAAGCGAAAACTGACCGAAGCAGGTCAGCTGGGCGAGTACAAGCCGGAGGTTAAAATCAGTACCAAGAAATTTGATAACAAACTATATATCAGGGTTTCAGATAATGGAACGGGCATGCCGGAACACGTGAAAGCGAAGATATTCCAGCCGTTTTTTACAACGAAACCGACCGGTCAGGGTACCGGTTTGGGCCTTTCGATGAGCTACGATATCATTACGAACGGCCACGGTGGCGTACTCGAAGTGGATACCGTGGAAGGAGAAAAAACGGAATTCCGCATTACGATACCTATCGCCTGATTAACCCCAGCCGAATATGAAAATACTGGTTGTTGACGACGAGGAAGACGTCAAATCGCTTTTTGAGCAGAAATTCCGCCGCGAAATCCGCGCCGGGCAGTTCGAGTTTTCGTTCGCATTTTCAGGCGAGGAAGCGCTGGAATATATGCAAAACCATCCCTCAGAGGTGGTTATGATCCTTTCTGACATTAATATGCCCGGTATGAGTGGGATCGAGCTGCTGAAACGCATCCGTACCGATCACCCGTCTGCGCCTCCGCAGGTGATGATGATCACGGCCTATGGCGACGCGGCTAATCACGATCAGGCCATACAGCTCGGCGCCGATGACTTTTTGACCAAACCCGTCAATTTTAACGAATTGAAAGAGAAACTGCTCCTGTTATGAAAGCCAAAATACTCGTAGTGGACGACGAGGCCGACCTGCAACTGCTTATCAAGCAGAAGTTCAGGCGGCAGATCCGCGAACAGCAATATGAATTCGTTTTTGCTGAAAACGGCCTGCAAGCGCTCGAAATGCTGGCAGAGCACCCCGACGTCGATATGGTATTGAGCGACATCAATATGCCCGAAATGGACGGCCTGACGCTCCTTGTGCGGATCAGCGAATTGAGCCCGATCCTGAAATCCGTGATCGTTTCCGCCTATGGTGATATGGACAATATCCGTACGGCCATGAACCGCGGCGCATTCGATTTCCTCACGAAACCGATCGATTTCCGTGATCTGGAGGTGACGATGGAGAAAACGCTGCAATATGTAGCGCAATTGAAAGACACGCTGAAAGCAGTTCGCGAAAACGATATTCTGCGGATGTATGTCGATGCGTCGGTACTGAAATTTATGACGCAGGAGACGTTCGAAAAGTCGCTCATGACGAGCGAAAACATCGAAGGAACGGTCGTTTTTATGGATATGTGCGGCTTTACTGCCATTTCCGAAAAAGAGCAGCCCGACCGTGTCGTGAAGCTGATCAATAAGTATTTCGATGTGATGGTAAAGGAGATTATCGCGCAGGGAGGCCACGTCGACAAGTTTATGGGAGATGCCGTAATGGCCGTTTTTCGTGGCGATTACCACCTCGACCGTGCCGTCGAATCGTCGCTGGCGGTTCGTAACCATATCAATGGTTTTAAAGAAGAATTATCCGATCAATCTGGCTATTACCCAAAGGTTTCGATAGGCATCAATTCGGGCGAAATGGTCTCGGGCAACATCGGTTCCGCCGCATTGAAACGGCTGGATTATACGGTGATCGGCGACGTCGTAAATGTGGCGCAACGCTTGCAATCCATTGCCAAACCGGGCCAGGTGGTAGTGCCTGATACGGCTTACGAGAAGCTTAAAGAGGCGTTCAAGTGCAGTTTGGTAGGTGAAGTTAACCTTAAAAACAAATCGAAACCCGTATTGATTTACGAAGTGGACGAATAGCTATGCAAATCGAAAGTGCTGAACAATACATCCTCGAACAGCTGGAAAAACGGCTCGACCGCACACTGTTTTACCACGGTATCCATCACACGCTCGATGTGGTGAATGCATCGGCGGAAATTGCCGCTTTGGAAGGTGTTACCGACGAAGAATCGTTGCATTTGCTGCGAACTGCGTCGTTATTCCACGACAGCGGTTTCCTTACTACCTATCAGGGCCACGAAGAAGCGGGTTGCGCCATTGCACGTGAGGTTTTGCCCGGGTTTGCTTACACAGAAAAGCAGATCGAAACAATATGCGGGATGATCATGGCCACCAGAATTCGCCAAACCCCCAAAAATGCCCTGGAAATGATCCTTTGCGACGCCGACCTGGATTACCTCGGCCGCGACGATTTCGAACCCATTGCGGCGACTTTATATGAAGAATTGAAAGTACGGGATATGGTGGAGGACATTCCTGCGTGGGATTCGGTGCAGGTCCGGTTTCTGGAAGGGCATTCCTATTGGACGGTTTCGGAGCGGAAGCGCCGGGATACCATCAAGCGACAGCATCTCCAGCACCTCAAAAACACTGCGCGCGCCCTATAACCGGCGCATTTTCTCGTTCTGTACACGTATACGCTGGCACAGGATGCGCAGCACGTTGCGCAGGATTTCGTCGCGTTCTTCCATCAATTCAAAGAAATCCTCCTGATCGATGCGGAATACCAGTGCGTCGGTTTCAGCGACGGTGGTCGCCGAACGCGGCTCGGTATCAAGCAATGCAAGCTCGCCGAAAATCTCCCCCTTATCGAACAGGGCGAGCTGTTTTGGCCCGTCGTAAATACCTACCTGGCCGGTATAAATAATGTACATCGAATCGCCGATGTCGCCTTTGGCAAATATCTCCTGGCCATCGCTGTAAGTCACTTCCTTCATGATCGGGGCAATGGAGCTGAGGACGTTCTCAGGTGTCTGCGCGAAAAGCTGGGTGTTTTTTAGGACGATCACCCTTTCCATTTCGGAAATCTGCTGGGTAGGTTCGGCGTGTTTCATAGGGATTCGAAGCGTGAATTTAAGGTCTGGGCGCTGGGCCAGGATTGCATATTTTGCTTGCACGGCCTCGCGTATCAGCCGTACCGAATGGTTGGCGAGCTTTTCAAGATGTACCAGATCGGCCTCGGCAATGTCGCATTTACCAACGGCCAGTGCGATGGTCCAGGTCGTGAACGCCCGCTCTTCCTGTGCAAGAATGGTAGTCACCAGCGACAGTCCGGGATCGGCATTGCCCATGTACTGGCGTAAGGCGTCGCGCTTTTTCTGAATAGAAATATTTTCAAATAATGCGTGCAGTGACGGGTACAGCATGCGCGGTAGAAAGCTCTCGATCAATTCGAGCGAGTTGGCACGTTTCTCCTTGCCCGCATGCCGGATACCTTTCCAGGCACTCTGCACAGCCTCCTTGTCGTACTGCATCATGAAGAGGTAAAACAGCCGCTGAGCCGTCAGTTCCAGTTCGTATTCCAGGGCATTATTCCAGGTGGTATCGCTTTCCGAAGCGTCCATTCCGTTGAGCAACTGTCCCGCATGAATGAGTTCCTTTTCTACAAATTCTGGTATAAGTACTTTATAATCAGATATTATCGTATAGTTACTGAGCGATTTGAGGGCTGCAATATGGGTGAAGCTGTCGATATGGTTGATATGGATATTACTTTCTTTTCTTTTAATACCGGTGGTATTTTCAGTATTAACTAAAAATTTATGCTGGTAAATATTTTTAATAAGGTTAAAAAGTATTTGAAGTATAAATTCATGTCTACCTTTTTCTGCCGTTTTAATGAAGGTCCGGATGCGGTCGCCAGTAGTATCTTTTTGCAACCATTCCTCGATAATACGGATGCCGAGGTCGCCGGAATTGATCATCGCGTGAATGGTTGCGGGCGTTAATGTGCCCGTAAGTACGAGGCGCAGGTCGCGCAGAAGGGTGGGGGAGCCCACCGTCGCGGCTACTTCGATCGCGTAGTTGCGCACCCGTTGCGAGCCGTTTTGAATGCAGCTTTTGAGCAGGTTTTCATAGGAATTAATGCCCGTTACTTTCAGGCAGTCGAGTGCCGCCAGCTGATGACTTTCCTGCTCCGAGCCGAAAAGCCTTTGCAATGTCCCATGTATGAGCGGCAACGATTTTCCGGCTTCCCAGCAACCGATAATGGTGCCTTTTACAATATCCAGGTCCTGGTGCGCGAGGAAGCGCGCGGTCTGTTCGTCGGACAGGCGCCTGTTTGCACAGGCGAGGCGCACAGCGAGCACCTGGCAGGCGGCGTCGGGCTCGTCTTCAATATACTGAATAAATGTGCCTGAAAGCTCCGGCTTGTCGAGTGCCGAAAGCGTTTGCAGCGTCTTTAACCTGACCTGTACGAACGGACTTTTCAGCAACTCTCCGGCATGTTTCCGGAAGAGCGATACCTTGTTCCGCGCCAGCCAGTCGATCGCATTTAAAACCTCTTCCTTGCGGTCGCTTTGCAGGTTTTCGGTGATAATAGGCAATGCTTCGGCCGGGGAGGCGAGTTCACCGCTGCGGATGAACCTTTTGCTGATCGCCGATTTCAGCTCCTGCATATAATGCCGATAGGTTTTCCGGAACACAAACAGCGCACCCAATGCGAACAGCAGGGACAGGTCGAATGTAAGGCTGATGTTGCTCCAATGCTGCGTATAGACGATCCAGAGCATCACCCCGGCAATGAGCATCCCCAGCGGTTCAAAAAGGCCTTTGGCGAGCGTATGGCCCATCAAACGGGTTTTGGTGGAAAGGGGCTGGAACAAAACGAGGAATACCGGATCGAAAATGGTCCTTCTTACCAGCTCGAAAAGCAGATAGGCAATGCAGTAATAAACGAGCAGTGAAGGCTCGTCTTTGCGGAAATAGGACGATACGAGCAAACCTAGTGAGATAGCAATGGTCGTCAGGGGCAGCAGGTACAGGGTGAGCTTGATCCCGAAACGCTCCACGGTTTTACTGGAAAACAGCATTTTGACAAACGTCGAGACCACATAGGTAGCCGTCAGCAACGAACCGACGAAGAAGATCACGTCGTGCTGGCTGTGGAATTTGTATTTGACATTCACAAAAAAATGGTATTCGATCCAGGTCGCGGTGGCCGCAATGGCAACCATACCGATGCAAAGCGAGGTGAGCAGCTTGTTTCCGCCAAAGTACTTCTGGATAATGCGGGAGTCGGAGTTGGTCTGCCGGGTGCGTGCCTGATGTGGGTTGGGAATGTCGGTATGGCGGAATGTAAGGATCTGGGTATAGAATGCCAATGCAAAGAAAACCAGTGAGATAACGAGCAGGATAGCCAGTACTGATGGTGAGTGGATCAACACGGCAAGAACTGCGCCCAGCGCTTTGGCAGGCATGTCGCCGGATCCGATCACGCTAAACAGCCGCTTGCTTTGGCGCACGTCGAAAACCAAGGCGGATAGGCCCCAGAATTCCAGGTTTATCAGCAGGTAAATGATCCGGTAACCTACCATCACGGCAATAGCGGTGGCCACTCCGTGTCCGAGCAGCAGCAAGCCTATTACCACGATCACCATAAACAGGGCCGAAAGCATCGTGCCGAGGCTCAGCTTTTTGAGCAAAAGATGGTGTTCGAAATACTCGTAAATCTTGCCCGAAGCCATCACGGCCAGCGCCGCGGCGATATAGGCAAGTGGTAACGAGTATTCAGGATGGTTTTCGAGCAGGAGCACGTTGGCGGAGACATACACCAGCGTGGTACCGACATTCGTGAAGAAGTTATGGAAGAAGAAAAGGATTGTTTGCGGGTTAATGGACTTCGTAAAGCGGTTTTGGCTTAGAAATGGGATCATAGAGTTGGAATGCTAGCGTCGCTACTGTAAAATAAACACTTATTATTCCTTTTAAAAACCCGTCGGGGCGACTTTCCGGCTTTCAGAAAACCGGAAAGCCTCATTTTCAACCGCGTATAATCAGAACGGAAGGGGAGTAAGAAAGCCACACGCTATGCGATTCGACCGCTTTGATCCAGCTTTTAAGACTGATCACCATCAGGTCCTTGCTTTGCAGAAACTCTTTTTCAAGCACGTTTTCGTAAAGCAGCGTCAGGTTTTCGGGTGATTTTTCCTGTAATGCTTTCAATGCATCGCCGGTTTCCAGGTGCTGGCTTACGGTTTGCGACGGGTCCATGATCGTCACCTGCAAGCCCGTTACGGAGGTAAGACGCTCGGCGAATGGCAGGAGTATGCGGTCTTCGGGTGCGAAAAGCGGCATGAACACGTCCTTCACCTGTTCGAGGTTTTTCTCGATCAGAATGCCGACAGGTACTTTAACCGACCTGATGATGTGCGTCGTACGTTCGTCGAAAACGTCTGCGTGAAAAAGCTTTTCCTTGCCGGTAATGGTGTCGAAAAGGCGCTCGCGGCTCACGAATTTGGAGGTGAAACCCAATATTCTGCCCAAAAAAGTACCCTCGAAAACCGATCGCCCGATCCCGATCATGAGCATGTCGTAGTCACCTTCATTGGCAATTTCGATAATATCGTGTTCTATATTCTGAGAGGGTTTGAAAAGCGTCGTGAAGCTGGTATTCAGCCCGTGTGCTTCTTCCGTGATCGGCCGGAAAGTTTCGTACTGGTATTCTTCTGTGTTAACCTGGTTCAGGTAGCTGCTGGGCGACAGGTGCAATGCGGTAATATGATGTTCGTCAGGCTGTTTTGAGACCAACTTGTCGGCCAGGCGAAGCATTTTGCGGCCGCCTTGCGGGCTTGCGAAGGCGATCAGCACCGAAAAGCGGGATGGCTCGTGTACCGGATGGAGGTCTTCGCCCTTGCGTGCAGGAAGAAATTTGTCGATCAGGTCGAGTGCGGGGCCTGTCATGCAGGTAGTTGCGAGCGCCATGATCACCATCATCGTGAAGATTTCCGGTGAAAGTACGCCAATGTCGTACCCGATATTAAGTACCACCAGTTCCACCAGTCCGCGGGTGTTCATGAGCGACCCGATGATGAGGCTGTCGCGCCAGGATTGTTTGACAAATAAGGCCGCTATCGTGCTTCCAACAAATTTGCCCACAACCGCAGCCGCGATAATCAGCCCGGTGACGAACCACAGATGAGGGTCGTTGAGCAAGCCTATTTGCGTTCTTAAACCTGTAAAAACAAAGAATAGCGGCAATAACAGTACCAGCGAGACGTCCTCAACTTTTTCAATAAAAATATTGCGGAAACGTTGGTTCGCCGGCATGATTACCCCTGCCATAAATGCCCCGAAAAGCGCGTGGATACCGATGATTTCCGTACAGTAGGAGGAAATGAGGAGAACGAGAAAGAAAAGGGCTACTACCGGCTTTGTGAGTCCCTCGCGGTACGCATAGTGGTCGCCGACACGTTTCAGCAATGGTTTGACCACTTGCAGCATTACCAGCACATACCCGACGGAAAGCACGATGGTGTAGATAGAGCTCACAAATTCCCCCGCTTTGACGATCGCGATTACTGCTGCTAGGATGCACCAGGCGGTAATATCGTCGGTGGCTGCGCAGGTGATCACCATCATACCCAGGCGCGTCCGCGAGAGCCCGCGTTCCTGCACAATGCGTGCCAGGACCGGAAATGCCGTGATACTCAATGCAATGCCTGTAAAAAGAGCAAACGAAAGGAAACTGATCCCTTCGGGCGCAAATTCGGTATACATATACAGCGCCAGCCCAACCCCGAGCACGAAGGGCAGCATAATGCTTGCGTGACTGATCACAACCGCTTCCTTCGCTTTGGTTTTGAGCACATTCAGATCAAGTTCCATGCCAATAATGAACATGAAAAGGATCAGCCCTACCTGGCTGAGAAACTGCAAATTGCTCAGTGAAGTTTTAGGAAAAATGAATGCGGAAACCTCCGGGTGGAACATTCCCAGCAAGGAAGGCCCAAGGAAAATCCCGGCGGCGATTTCACCGATCACGGTCGGCTGGCCGATGAGTTTGCAGATCCAGCCGAACAGCCGCGCTACGATAATAATGGTGACGATTTGTGCCAGGAGCGTGGCGAGCGGGTGCGTGAGATTGTGCTCGAATGTATCTTTAAATTGCTCCCAGGAGGAGATGGTTTGTGCTTTTTGGGTGATCTGGCCGGCTTTCTCGAGAAAAGTGCCCTGTCGGATAAAGAAGTAAAGCAGGGCCGAGAAAATAACGATGGTAATGCAGTAAAACAGTACGTTGCGAATGTTCTTCATCAGTACATATGAGAGTGAAGCGCGCAAAATACTGAATTAAGCCGAAAGTTGGTAGGACATTACGCCCTACCAACTTTCAAAAAGCTAGCTCCAAAGACGGTCGTGCGAACGTTTTTCGTTCCAGTCGGGGGTTGGCGCGAAGAAAGATTTATCCTTCGGATGCAGGTGTTTTTTTACCTCTTCCTCCACCAGCTCGATGCCAAGACCCGGCGCTTCCAGCGGCACCGGCGCGTACCCTTTATCGATCAGTTTGCGGCCGTCCGTGGTTTTCACCAGGCTTTCCCACCACGGCACATCTACCGAATGGTGTTCCAGTGCCAGGAAGTTCTGCGTAGCGGCGGCGCAATGCACGTTGGCCATAAAACTCACCGGCGTTCCAGCGAAGTGCATCGCCATGGCAATCCCGTGGTCTTCTGCGTAGTCGCCAATGCGTTTGGTTTCCAGCAACCCGCCCGATGAAGCAAGGTCGGGGTGAACGATATCCACCGCGCGCTGTTCGATCAACGCCTTGAAACCTTCTTTGAGGTAAATATCCTCACCGGTAAGCGTTGGCGTTTCCAGCGCGTCGGAAATGGTTTTCCATTGGTCGGTGTATTCCCAGGGTACCATGTCCTCGAACCACGCGAGGCGGTATTTGTCGAGGGCCTTACCGAGGCGAATGCCGTTGTTTAGGTCAAAATGGCCATAATGGTCGGAAGAGAGCGGTATTTCATAGCCTACCACGCCGCGTACTTCTTCCACTACTTTCGCCATTTCATCCAACCCCTTCGGCGTGATCTGGATCGCGGTGAAAGGGTGTTTGGTATTGGCATAGGAATGGTAGTCGCCGGCCCATTGCGAGAAACCGCCGCCCCATACCTTGTTATTCACGACGCTGCCTTCATTGTTTCGCAGCATGCCGATCGAAATATCCATTTTTAGCCAGGTATAACCCTGGTCCTGCGTACGGAATTTGATTTTTTGCTTAAACTCGTTGATGTCGTTCGACTCCGGTGTGTCCGCGTACAAGCGAACTTTGTCGCGGTAGCGTCCGCCGAGCAGCTGCCAGCAAGGCACGCCATAAGCTTTGCCGCAGAGGTCCCAGAGCGCCATTTCCACCCCGCAAACGCCACCCGCCTGGCGTCCGTGATAACCAAACTGCTTGATGGATTTAAACAACTGCTCTACATTACAGGGATTCTGGCCCAGCAAATGGCTTTTCAGGAACAATGCGTACCGCTCATCGGCCCCGTCGCGCACCTCGCCAAGACCGTAAATGCCCTGGTTGGTATCGATGCGGATAATCGGCGTGCGGCCCACATTTTGCACAATGCAGTACCGTAAATCGGTGATTTTCAATTCAGAAGGCTTCGAAGCACGGCTCACTTTGGAAGTCGCCTGTGCAATGGTATCCTCCGTAGACATCGACATGAATCCGCCTAATGCAATCCCGCCTACCGCCGTTTTCCGCAAAAAGTTACGACGGCTGTCTCTGGTAGAAGGATTAGCGATCTCCGCCGCTGCCGCCGCTTTTTCCGCGCTCTCAACCTGTTTATTCGACTCAATGATTTGTTTTAAGATGTTTTTCATTTTGCTATGCTTTAAGCTGTAAGCTTTATGCTTTAAGCTATAAGCCTTTAGACTATAAGTTTAATATATACCGCCTGGTTCGAAAAACGTTTTACGTATAAATTGATGCTTATATCTTACGGCTTATTGCTTAAAGCCTATTGCTTACAGCAGTTAATAATTTCTCTCCTTCAAATAATCATCCAATTCCTTTTTCGTCATCGGCAGCTTGCCGGGGTAGTTGTTTACCCAGTTGAGAAAGTCCTTTTGGATGGTGTCCGACCATTTGGTATCGATTTCTCCGGGCGTGTACTTGCCCTCGCGCAGGCGCAGGTGGCCGAACTCGTCGCGCAGCGCCGTTACCTCCGACGTAATCACGAGGTCTTCCACCAAATGTGCCGGAATGAAGATTGTACCATATTTTTTAGCCAAAACAACATCCCCCGGAAGCACCACCGCACGACCGATGCGGATCGGCGTATTAATGTTCGTGAGCATCATTTGCTGGATGTAGGAAGGGTCCTGGCCTTTGATCCAAGCATTAAATCCTTTGATCTCGCTCAACCCTTCCACATCGCGCACCGAGCCGTAAAAGATCACCCCGCGTTTCGATTTGGCATAAATGGAGTTGCCCAGGTTATCGCCGATAAGCGTACCGTCGGCGATTTTGCCGTAGCCGTCGGCCACGTACACATCACCTTCTTTCAGCACGTCGATGGGCCAGGAGTTGGTGCCGCCGGTTTGCACGCGGCCTTCCTTTTTACCGGTTTCTTTGATCAGATCCTGTAAATCGGGGCGGGCGGGCATGTATTGCGCAGTTACTACACGACCGGTCATGGCACTGTCATTGTGGATCAGCTGCCATTCGCCTTCAAACTGGTTGTGGTAGCCTTTGTTGCGCAGTACGCCCCAGGCTTCTTCCATGGAAATGTTTTTCAGCCGGGCCAGGATCGCGTCGGAAACGCGCGGTCGGCCGTCGGGCGAACGTTCTCCTTTCCAGCCGGACGTGTAGGCTTTGATCTGATCGGGAGTGGGGGAGATCGCCTGTGCATGGGAAGCGATACTTCCCAGCACAAACGCTCCTGCAAGCAAGGTTTGTTTAAGCATAAAAGATTAATTAAGGGTTAGTATTCATTGTTATTTATCCCAGAAAACGGGTGTTCCGAGCTCGTCGGGGCCCATCCGTGCGACGGCCTCTTTATAATTGGCCTCATTCACAGACTTCTCACGAACGGGGTACACCAGCCGTTTGATGAAGTCTTTTACCGACGGGTCTTTACCAGGGTAAGTATTGACCGGAAGCGCGGGAAAGCCACTTCTCCGGAAATTAGCCCAAGCTTCGGAGCCGTTCAGGAAGGATGAGATCCAGTATTGCGTATTGATCTGTTCCAATGCTTTCGCGGGAATGAACGGGTTGGCGGTGAGGTAAGCGTCCTGGCTAGCGGCAGGAACGGTCGCGAGCACATCGTAGGTCGCCATCTGGTTCATATGCGCCCTCACGGCAGCTTCGTACAACTCTTTTACATTACCCGTCGCCCAGCCGCGCTGCACTGCTTCGGCCAGCAGGAGGGCGGTCTGAGAGTAAGTGATGAAAAACTCCGGCGCATCGATTTTGCCCACAGTACGGCGGTTGATCTGCGAATACTTGAACGCGGAACCGATCTTGCCCGGAAAGCCGGGGGCACCGGTAATGGTCGACTCATTGTAACCGTAAGGCATTCCATCCTGATTGGCCGGAGCCGTATCTTCGGCCCCCGCGGTAGCCAGCGGATTGCCCGGGGTTTCATACTTCACAGCGATCACACGAAGGCGCGGGTCGTTGGTGGTTTTCAGAAAATCGATAAATGCTTTGCCCAAATACACGTTACCACGCTCGGTACCCTGGAAATAGTTCGCCAGCGGGTGGTTGAAAGTGCTGTTGAATGCGATCAGCGCATTGTCGGCATTGGAGCTTTGCAAGCCGCCATTGGCAGGGTCCACGGCGATGGCGACGTATTGTTTCGCTTTTGCCACATCGATTTTCGAATAGCGCATTGCAGCACGCAGGAGGAGCGAGTTGCCCAGCTTTTTCCACTGCGCGATGTTTCCTTTGAAAAACAAATCACCCCCTTCGATCGCCTTGGCGGCATCGAGCGCTTTGGTGCCTTCCTGCAATTCTTTCAGGATATCATCGTAAATGAGCTTCTGGTCGTCGTATTTAGGGAGGTTAATGCCTTCCAGAAATGCTTTTCCAGCCTCGAAATACGGCACGTCGCCGTAGGTATCAACCAAAACCATAAAGACATAAGCTTTCCAGATCCGCGACATGTTGTACAGATTGCTGCGCGCCGGATTGTCCTTCGTTTGCGTGATGACCGTCGTCAGCAGATTGACAGGGCCATTTTGCAGATAAAGCGAGTTGAAATTGGCGTTAGAATTGGGATCTGAAACCACATTGTGATTACCCCCTTCGACCACCCCGGTGTAAGGCGTATTGATCTGCTGTACGATCTGCAACTGATAGTTATGCGTAGCAATGGCCGATGAGAACTCGGCATTGGAAAACAGATAAATCGGGTCGACGCTCGTTGCGAGCACCGGGTTTTTGTTTACATCCTCAAACCCGCTGTCGCAAGAACTCGCCCCCGCGAGAATGGCGATCGCCGCTGCGTATATGAATATTCGTTTCATGTTCAATGATTGAATGACTGAATGATTGAATGATTGAATGATTGAATGACTGAATGATTGACCGGGTCGCCGGTGCGATGATTGAATGAGTCGCTGTGGAACGGTGAATGGATCCCTTCTTCCCTTTCCTCCTTCCTCCCTTTCCTCCTTCCTCCTTTGTTACAACTTAATGTTCAAATTAACCCCGTAACTCCGTGTCGTCGGAAGCGTATGTGTCTCGATGCCCTGGAGGTTGTCGGAGGCGGAGACTTGCGCTTCGGGGTCGAGGTTATCGATGTACTTTTTGATCATTAGCACATTGTTGCACATGGCGGAAAGCGTCAGGCCTTTGACGAACGTTTTGTTACGCACGAAACGCGACAGATCGTAGCCTACCGAGAGCGTTCTCCAGCGTACGAATGCGCCGTTGTACACGAAAGGCGATGCCAGGTTGGTGCTGCGGTAGGCAGTGTAAAACTGCTCTGCTTCCACGCGTTGGGCATTGGTTTCGCCGGTAGCGGTTACGCCTTCCAGCAACACACCGCCTTCGCGGCCTACGAGCGATGTTTTCGAAAGTCCCTCACGCAGGAAGTTCAAGTTGGAGTTAGAAAGTATTTTATTACCAGCCTTGAAATCGATCTGCGTTCCGATACGGACGCCTTTCACGTTGATGGTGTTCACCCAGGCACCCACCCACTTTGGAATAGCGCTGCCAAAAGTAACGAGGTTACCTTGCTGTGGTAAGCCGCCCGAAGTGATAATGCGGCCCTGGTCGTCGCGCTTATAATCGAACCCGCGAAGGGAAGCAAGTGGCTTGTTAACTTCATGCGACACGATCCCGAAAAACTCGCCCTGCCCCACATCGAAGCGCGCCTGGCGTTCGGCAAGCTCAATGACCTTGCTGATGTTGTAGCTTCCGTTGAAGCTGGTTTCCCAGGTGAGATTATCGTTGCGCACCGGCACGATGGTCAGCAAAAACTCGACACCCTGGTTGCGCAGCTTACCTACATTCACCTTGGTTTGGCTGAAACCAGAGGTATTGGAAATATCCACGTTCAGGATCTCGTCAACCGTGTTTTTGCGATAGAGCGAAAGATCGATGTTCAGTCGGCTGTCGAATGTCTTCATTTCCAGACCAACCTCCGTTTCCTTCACTTTCAAAGGTCGCAGATTCGCATTGGGGCTGACAGTCGAAGGCAGGTTGCCTAATGCCGTTCCGTTGAACGGGTTTGCATTGATGCCATAATACAGGTTGTTGGAGTACGGATCGGTATCACCGCCGACTTCCGCGTAAGCCGCACGAAGTTTACCATAGGTAAGCCATCCGGGTGCATTGTTGAATGCCTGGCTGAACACGAAGCTACCGCTCACAGACGGGTACAAGTAGCTGTTAGATTGCGGATTGAGTGTCGAAAACCAGTCGTTGCGGCCCGTCACATTCACAAACAGGAAGTTTTTGTAGGAAAACTCGGCTGCCCCGTAAATAGAGTTGACCTTTTTCTTGCTATAACTGTAATTCGGGTTTTTTACCTGGCCATTGGCAATCGTGTACAGGTCACGCACGTAGAAGTTTGTTACGGCGGTGGATACATTGTCGTTTACCTGCAACATTTGGTTGCCACCCAAAGTAATATCGATGCCAAAATCGCCAAAAGTACGGTTCGCACCAATGAGGATATCCATGTTGCGCTCGCGGAAGGTAGCCACGTCCTGGTAATAGTAGCCGTTGAAACCGGTCGCGACAGCCCCGATGGAACGTGTCCCCGTAGGGCGGTTGTAGTTGTACGGACGGGTGTAGTAATCCTGACCAATGCGGCCTTGCACGAACAACCAGTCGGTGAAATCGTAACGCAACGAAGTGTTGCCGAAAATACGGTCGCGGCGCACGTTCTCGAAACGGTCGTAGGCTACCCAATAGGGATTATTACGGTTGGTAAAACGCGCCAGGGGCATTTCGTTGCCGTTGGCATCCTTGCGGTTTTTCAGCCAGTCGGCGTCGATGCTGGTAGCCATGGTATAAATGGTGGTATTCGCATTCATGTCCTGGATACCGATCTGCGGCGGGTTCTTGTTATACTCGTTGGAGTAGTTCGCGTTCAATTGGGCCGAGAGCTTTTGGGTAAACTTGTAATTGAGGCCCAGGTTGAAGATTCTTTTATGATAGGCCGAATTAGGCATGATCGCATTGGCATCGGTATTGGCAAATGACAGGCGGAAATTTCCTTTTTCATTGCCGCCAGATAAGGCAACTGAGTTGGTAAAACTGGTTCCAGTACGGTAAAACTTTTTGATACGGTCTTTATGGGCCACGTAAGGCTGGGTACTGCCGTCAAACTGCGGCGTCGGTTTGCCGTCCAGCTTCTCGCCGAATGCAAACACACCCGAGCTTTGTGCTTCTGCCACATTTGTGGGCCGTTTTCCGAATTCTCCCTGGCCGTATTCATATTGAAAATCAGTGTAATCCAATGCCTCCTGGGCCTGGAAATTCGAGTTCAGTTCCACACCTATACCGGTCGTTTTGATGCCGCTTTTGGTGGTGATAATGATCGCACCGTCCTTCGCACGGAACCCGTACAATGCGGCTGCGGCCGCGCCTTTCAGTACCGTCATCGACTCGATATCGTCCTGGTTAATACTTTGCAAGCCATCGCCCGCGTCGGAAGAACCACCCGTGGGGTTGCCTGTGCCGTTTCCATTGGAACCGCCCGCCGAAACGCTGCTGTTGTTGATCGGAATGCCGTTCACGATAATGAGCGGGGAATTGTTGCCGCCAAATGACGACTGGCCGCGGATACGGATTTTGGTAGAGCCGCCCGGACCGCTCGCCGGTGGCGTTACGTTCAAACCGGCCACTTTGCCTTGCAGGCTGTTGCCCAGGTTGGTGGTACGGTTGGTAGTAAGCTCCTCGGTATTGACGGTCGCCGTCGAATAGCCCAGCTTTTTCGCATCCCGCTTGATACCGAGTGCCGTTACGACCACCATTTCGAGGTTGTGGACATCCGACTTCATCGAAATATCAAAATTTGACTGGTTGGCTAGTGGAATTTCCTGCGTCGTGAAACCGACGAACGAGAACACGAGCGTGCCGCCCGCCTCGGGAACGCTTAGCTGGAAGGCGCCGTCGCTGCCGGTCGCAGTGCCGGTTTTTGTGCCCTTGACGATAATGCTGACACCCGGGAGTGGAAGGCCTTGCTCGTCGGTTACCCTGCCTGTAATGTTCCGGTCGATGTCGCTTTGGTTGCGGATCATTTCGGGTAACGCGCTGCCGGGTTCGGCCGTGTTTTTAATGAGCACCACCTGCTTGCCGTCAATTTTGTAGGTAATGTTGGCAGGCTTGAAAAGATCGTCCAGGATGTCGGCCAGCGGCCGGTCCACGGCATTGATAGAGACCTTCCGCTGTGATTTGATCAGGGAAGAGTTATATGTGAAACGCAACTGTGTCAGCTTGTTGAGTTTGCTCAGTACGGTCTTCATTTCCAGGTTATTGACCTGGATGGTGATCTTCTGGTTCAGAATATCCTGTGCCCCGGCGTTGCCCGCTGCTGACACAGTGGCAAAGATTAAGGCAATTAATAATTGGTAAAGTGATATTCTCATAACCCTGTAAAGTAGCCGGGATAGATGTCGGTGTTTTTTCATACTTTTGAAAGTTTTGTTCAGGATTGAAATGATGGGACAAAATGCTCCTGTATCGCCGCAGATTCCAGTCCGGGCGAGGGGAGGCGCAGGGCCGGTGATGGCGCAATCATCACTGGCTCTTTATCATTCAAAGGGGTAGTGGGGTCACTGGTATGTCATAGGCAAATTTGGGATTAATGGTAGGTGATTTTAGTCCTGAAAAGGGTCTAGAATTTGGCAATGACCGTTTTTGCGGCTCATTAATTACAACCTTTGGAACGGATCACGACGCGACCATTCTCCATATCATAGCCGGCACCGATGGCCTGGCATATAGCATTCAATCGTTGTTTCAGGTTTTCGTCTCCAAACTGGGCGCTGATCACACAGTCGGAAAGCGTTTCTGCATTATAGGTAATGCTAATGCCGTAGGCCTTAGCCAGGACGTCGAATGCTTCGGTTACGGGCCGGTCGTCAAACACCTGCTCTTTCACCACAGTTGATTCGGCCAATAGCACCGGGTTGGCGGTAACGGCTTTTTCAAGTTTATTATCCCTGCGATTGAAAACAACCTGTTGGTTGGGGTTCAGGATTACACCCGAAGGCTTGCCGGTTGCCTCATATTCGGTTTTTGGAAAGACGGATACGCGGCCCGTTTTTACCGCTACCATTTCGGTATTATCGCCCTCAAAAGCCTTGATACGGAAGCTGGTACCGAGCACTTTGGTCACTGTTTCATGGGTGTAGACCAGGAACGGCTGGTCCGGATTTTTGGCCACATCGAAAAACGCCTCACCGGTCAGGTAAACACGGCGTTCGTTGGCTGCAAACTGCCGGGGGTAGCGGATACTGCTGCCCTTCGAAAGCGTAGCCACACTGTTGTCGCTTAGCAGAACCGTCATTTCGACGTCCGAAGAGTTGCTTTTTACCAGCATTTCGTTGGTAGAGGTAAATTCATGCCCTTTTCCCGATGGCGCTGTCGTGTTATGTGTAGTGTAATAAAGCCAGCTGAACCCGCCTGTGAGCACTAATATGGCGGCCGCCCTCCAAACCGCGCGCTGGTAGAAAGGAACACGTCTTTCCGCTTTCCGCTCGCCGGCTATGCGCGTGATTTCCCCGATTTCGTGCCGAAGCATTTCCTCGGAAAGATCGTCCTTATAGATTTCATGCACCGCCAATACCAGCTCCCGTGCGCGCGCCGCGACGCCTGCACGATCGGGATTTTGTTGCAGCCATTGCTGCCAGTAACGGTCGAGATCCGGCGTAGGCGCCATTACCCAGCGTCGGAACGATTCGTCCGTCGCCAGTTCCTCCACGGTAAATATTCGGTGTAAGCTCATCGGCAAAACAAAAACATACGGTTCAGAGCATTTACGGACTCTTTAAAATAGTATGTCTGTTTTGAATGCAGGGATAACCAAAAAAGTCAAAAAAAATTTTGAAAAGTTATAAAAAGGGAGGAAGGGGAAGGGGAGGAAAGGGAGGAAAGGGAGGAAAGGGAGGAAAGGGAGGGAGGGAAGATGGAGGGGGGGGCAAAGGTTGGAATGGGAGAAATGGTATAAAAGGTAAATAAGTATTAAATGATTTAATAGTTTAGAATGGTTGATATATTTTAAATCTGGAAAATATTTTAAAGCAAACCGGAAGTCAGTTATCCTGGCCTCATGTTTTCATTTTCGTTATCGAATCGCGTAGCGATGTAATATCGGTAGAAATACGACGCATTAGGAGCGTAAATCCCGTTAAGGATGTAACAACAGAAATCTGCGTTTAATCCCTCCATCCTCCCTTTCCTCCGTCCTCCCTTTCCTCCATCCTCCCTTTCTTCCCTTTCCTACGATAGCAAAAAAAGCAACAACCAAAAAAACTCAGCCGGAGCCCAGATTTCTTTGATTTCTTTTAATGTCCGGTAGAGCAAATTTGAAACACTCTGGCGGCCGAGGCCCATGATGCTGGCGATGTCTTCGTTGTCGAGGTTCTGGTAAAAGCGGAGGTAGATGATCTCCTGCTGGCGTTTGGAGAGCAGGGAAATGATGCGTTTGAGGTGGCCGTTCTGGAAACGGATGTGCTCGGCTTCGATAATGTTGGTTTCGATGGAAGGATCCGATGGATCGGCGTCGAAAATGGCTACTTGTGGCTCATGGAACCGTTTGAGCCGGATACTTTCCTTGATGAGCTTGTGCCGGAGCGCTTTGAGCAGGTAGGATTTGACGAATGCCGTTTCGGAGAGAAAATTTCGGCGCTCCCAGAGTTCGAGGAAAAGTTCCTGAATGGAGTCGCGGATGAAATCGGGATCGGACGAGAACTTGGTGGCATAGTTGTACAGCGCCCGGTAATGCGTTTGGGCAAGCTGCCCGAGCGCCTCCGCGTCGCCGGCCTTGAACCGCTGCCAGAGCCTGATATTCAGCTCACTGGCGTTCGATATTTTTTCTTCCTGATTCAAATCCTTAATGTAACGGCAATGTTGTATTAAATCAATGAATTGTGCCAATCAAAGTGGCAGATACTGGTATTCTCCTTGCGAAACCGCAGTAATTATTCGGTTTTGATCTGTCAGGGGAAAATAAAACGGGGCGGTGTTTCGCCGCCCCGCAGGAATACCGCCTGGGCGGCTATTTAATCACTTTGAGTTTTCCCTGCATCAGCGTGTAATGGCCGGGGAATGTGCAAACATACTGGTAAATGCCAGCCTGTTTCGGTGCTACAAAATAGATCGCTTCCGATTTTTCCGGTTCTACGATGTTGGTATGGAAAAGCACGTCGTTTGTTTTCGGTACATAGTTCAATTCGGAGCCTTTCAAACCCAGGTTCAGGCCCGCTTCGCCTACCGCATTGGCGGCTCCCGGTTTGGTAATGACCAGGTTATGCAGCATATCGTCGTTGTTGTTGAAGACCACTTTGATTTTGCTGCCCGCTTTCACCTGTATTTCAGAAATATCAAATTTCAAACCGGGTACCGTTCCGATCGTTACTACCTGGTCCGGGCCGTTGGTCCAACTCGCCGGCATTTCGGTTACACGTTTGGCCGACGCAGCGGTATTTGCTGTCGGTTCACCACTCGTCGAGGCCGATGTGGCGGCTCCATGGGCGCTGTGGTCCATCTCGGCCATTGCTTTCACGGTCGTTGTAAACTGCGATGGATTGGTCGCGTGTCCTCCTGCGATCTCGTTCAATGTGTAATAACCGGTTGCGTGCAGCAGGTTGTTGCCGTCGGCCGATTTCACTCCATCTGCTTTGATTTCGTGGATGTATCCTTTACGTAATGCGGCGGGATCAACTACGAGGCGCACGCGCAAGCCGTCTTCCGAAACGATAATGCCTTTCAACGGCACTTCCTGTGTATTGATGATCGGGCTGCCGTAAGTGCGGTGGTAGCGGTAAGTGAAACTGTTCATTTTGTAAGCATCCTGTTCCGCAGCTGCTTTTTTGTCGACAGGGCTGGTGAAGGTAATCTCAAACCCGTCGGGCGTAGAGCGTACGGTCTTCATTTCGAATGGCATTTTACCCGTCCACACGAGTCTTTGGATACCAAATTCTTCCTTACCCGTAGCTGCCCATCCGCGGCTTGTCTGGCCCACGAACATCGAGCCGTCGAGGCCCCATTCGAGACGCAGGATACCCGACATGAAGCCTTCGCGGAAAGGGAAAACGGTTCCCTGCCACACGCCGTTCACTTTTTCGAGATCTACCCGTGTAATAATGCTGTGCCCCTGGTCACCCACGAACATCTGTCCCGTAAATGGCCCGAATGCGCCATTGGTCACGTCTTCCTTGAAATCGGAGGTGGAGATCCCCACCAATGTATGCGGAAACCATACTGCCGGTGGTTTCAGGCCAGGGACTTTCTTGGCAACGTCATAAAGCGGCTCTCCGGTGCTCGGAACATCTTCGGGAGTTAGTTTCACAGGTGATCCTTCTTCCTTGCTCCAACGCAAACCTGCCGGGTTACCCGCGAAATCACCTTTTTCAAGGTGCGTCATACGGCCGGAACCGACCCAGTCGCCCTGGTTTTCAGTATAAAAAATATCTCCTTTATACGAACCGAAACCAGAAGGGGAGCGCAGGCCCGTTGCATAGGGCGTTAGCTTGCCATCCTGGCCGAGTTTCAGCATCCATCCACGCCATTTCGACTGGCTTGCACCGCGGCCAACCCAGTCGAGGTTGAGTGTAACAAGCATTTCGCCGTTGGGCATTGCCACAGGACCATAGGAATACTGGTGGTAATTGCCCGACAATGGCCAGCGCGTAAACGAATCGTAAATGTCCGCCACGCCGTCATTATCCGTGTCTTCGAGGCGTGTTACCTCACCGCGCTGGGATACAAGGAAATCCTTGCCCCGGTAATACAACCCCAGCGGCTCATGAAGGCCTGACGCGAAGCGATGGAACGAAGGCTTGCCGTCACCTTTCAGGTACGGGTTACCGATCATCCAAACCTCACCGCGGCGGGTGGAGGTAGCGAGGCGGCCATCCGGCAAAACCTGCATGCCGCCGACTTCCATTTTGATGTTTTCAGGAATGGGTATGGTGATAATGCGGTAGTAATCGTCGATTTTATTGGGCTTGGACTGAGCAAATGCACTGGCACAGCCGGCGGTAAGCAAGGTAGTTAAAAGAATGTTTTTCATCGATACAAATCAGATAATGAGGTTTTTACCAAAACAGGGAATAGCTGGTCGTGCTGGAAACGGGAAGGATAAGCTCCTTCATTTCGCCAGCAGGACGTACCACCGCTTTGGCTTTTTTATCGACCTGCACAAAAAAGCGGTCGTCGATCTGGTAAAGTCCTTTCTCTATTTCGGTGATCTGCTTGCCACTCGCCAGCAAGGAATAGAGCGAGCCGGATGGCGTACCGTCCACGCGGAACGTACGCGAAAGGCTGTTGCCGCCGGACACCATTTCGTCACTCACCGTCGCCGAGCCGATGGCATACCGGAACACCGGGTAACCTTTCTGGTCGATTTTGTAGCCGAGAAAATTGATATTGGAAGAATCGGGCCAAACTGTATTCGCATTATCGAGCACCGCTACGCTGCTGCGGCCGGAGACATGTACTTTGAGACCGGCAGGAAATAGCAATTGTGGCTCACCGCGCTCATACCACATTTCGGTAACATCGGCAAACTGCCCGCGCCATGCCTGTACCAATGCACCACGGTTCAGGTCGACGGTGTAATTCCAGCCATCAGGACTTCCCACAGAGATGCAATGGGTGCGTTTGTTTTTCTCGCCTTCCAGCTGAATGAACGATCGCACCATTTCGGGACGCATTTCAGGCGTTACGCTGATGTACGGCTTAGGCTCAGGCTCCGGCAGGGACGACAGCGAATGCAGATCGTAAGGCCGCACGCCCGATTTTTCCACGCGCAGCCCCAGTGCAGGCTGGCGCCACGGGAAGCGCGAGTAGTAGATTTTGAATTTGTGTTTGCCCTGTGGCAGGCTAACAGAGCCCGTGTGCGTTTCCTGCGAAGTGGCTTCTCCCGACGAAATTACACTTTTGCCGTCGATATCGACCGAAAGAACAGGACCCGAATAAATGGCGGTGAAAATATAGTCGCCCGCCTCGGTAACGTCGATATCACCTTCATAAACCAGGTGAAATTCCCGCATTCCGTTCGTCACCTCCTGTGTGAGCACAGGCGACTGGCCTTCGTGATCGAGCTTGCTATATTCTTTGGCATCCCATTTGTCCGAATAAACTTTGTAGTTCAGGTTGTTGACTGACAATGGTTTACGGTTAGCAAGAAGCTGGTATCCCACATTACGGAATGCGATGCTGCCTTTGGTAACCTCGAATGCGATGGGCTGTCCGTCCGCCGCAGCTTTTGAATTAGGAAGATAAACGGTTTCAAGGACTGTGACACCATTCAGCGAAAGGGCGTTCAGGCGTGCGGAGTTAGGAATGTGTGGTACCGATGCATCATAGGAAATTTCGAGTGTCTGCCACAGACCGGCTGATTTGGCAGCATTCTGGTTTGGGAACTGGCCGATATAGCCCGAAGTAGAGGCGTCCGCCACCTTTTGTTTACTGCTGTCCGAGATCTTCACTTTTTGTCCGCCCGGAAGGATGATATTTCCTTCGGCTCCCGGCGCGACGTTGAATTCGATGTACAACCGGAGGTCGCTCGCTTTCAGTTTGGTCGTCAGGACGGTTCCTGCATTTCCGATCAGCACGCCCTCTCCGGCCAGCGTCTTGGGCTTCGCCGCACCTGAAGGGTGTATGGAAATGCCACCTTGTATCGACCAGTTGGGAGAGGCGCTTTCAAATGCGCTGAGGTCCTTGAGGGGAAGCGGAGAATAATTCCCCTTCGCTGTCTGGCCCATCACCATCACCGGACAAGCCAGGAGCAGGAGGGAGACTTTCTGAAACAATTGATGCATTGGAATCGATTAAGTGTATTGTTTACAATTAAAAAGCGAAGTTCGGAATTTTTTCTACTAATATATCCGGAAATAGTATGAATTAATTTTCAGAAAGCTCAGTCCGGGACGGGTTGAAAGCGGGTCTGGACTGCGATGGCCTCTCGGGATCTTGAAATTCTGCTGTTGTTAAGGGGGCGGACAGGTTTTGAAGTGGGTGGTAATCCAGATCACCTACACCAGTTACGCATTGATATGACAATTCGATCACATGGTAACAAGGGAATGATCGTGTGTATCGATTGGATAAGCAATTGTTTAACAGCGATGAATAATTTCCCGGTGGCGTATAGCGAAGAGAGTTGACGCGGAAGTGGCGGTGGAGACTGCCCAGGTGTAGGGGAGTGTTTTCCTACGGCCGCGGAATAGCCCTGATCGGGGATTTTACTGTATTATTTCAAAACCAATGTGCTGTGTGGTGAGTTACGGAGCGTGTTTTCCATAAATTGTTATAAAACAGGTTGCTGGAAGCGCGCATGGTTGTTTTTTATTAAGGCCGATTTTGTAAATTTAGACGGACGCGGTGGGTGCGTATAGCGCCCCGCGAACGAGGCATCAGTAATAGTTAGTGAGATTTTCAAGCATTGATCAGTAGTCGTTAACGGTCTGTCGGGCCGTTGCCAGGGGTAGCATTCCAAGTGGCCGATTTGTTTATGGTATGTTAATAAATACTTAACACAATAGACTGTATTTAACCGGATTTTTGCGTTTTGTTAGGCGTTTTTGCCTGTTCCAATCTTTCTCACCTAAAACAACCAAAGTGCTCATGATCAAACAATTTTACTTATGCTTCCGGCTGAGTATTTTCAGAAGCGGCGCGTGCGCGGGTATCGCGCTTACGGGCCTGATGTACTCGCATGCGGGCATCGCGCAGTCGGTCGTTACCGGGCAGGTGATTTCCGACGATGACAGGGCCCCTCTTGCGGGCGTGAGCGTCATCGAAAAAGGGACTAATAACGGCACAGTTACCGATTCGAATGGAAAGTATCAGATTACGGTGAAGGGCGCCAGTTCGGTGCTGACATTCTCGTTCCTCGGCTACGTTTCGCACGAAGTGACCGTTTCCGGCCGCGCTGTGGCGGATGTGACGCTTTTTGCAGATTCGAAACAGCTCTCGGAAGTGGTCGTAACCGCCCTTGGTATTAAAAAGGATGTCCGTAAGCTCGGTTACGCGGTACAGGAGCTGAAAGGCGAAAGCATCGTTACGGCACGTGAGACAAACATTGTCAACCAGTTGGCGGGTAAAGTGGCCGGTGTGACGGTCGTTGGCAGCCCGTCGGGTATCGGTGGTTCGGCACGGGTGACGATCCGGGGCGAGCGCTCGGTGGATCTGAACAAAAACCAGCCGTTGTACGTGATCGACGGGGTGCCTATCAGCAACTCCATCACGGGTGGCTCGGGCCAGGGTAACCTTGAAGTCGATTTCGGGAATGGAGCGAGCTTTATCAACCCCGACGACGTAGAGACGATGAGCGTGCTGAAAGGACCGGCCGCTGCGGCATTGTACGGTTCAAGGGCGGCCAACGGGGTAATCCTGATCACCACCAAATCGGGCAAGGGCAACAAGGGTATCGGTGTGGAAGTTAACAGCAACACCACCTTCGAACGCGCATTGAAATTGCCTGAATATCAGAATAAATATGGGCAAGGAAACGGTAACGGAGGCGATTTCGCGTTCGTGAACGGCGCGGGCGGTGGTCTGACCGACGGTACCGACGAAGGCTGGGGACCTGAATTCAAAGGACAGAGCTACCCGCAATACAATTCGCCGCGCACACTGAACGGACAGGTAATCCCTTTCCTGGGTGGCGACCTGAATGCACCGGCCGGAAGTGTTATTACTGCAACGCCCTGGGTAGCAGATGTAAACGGTTTGAAGGACTTTTTGCAAACAGGACGTACGTTGACAAACAACGTCGCTTTGATCGGCAATAACGACCAGGGTAGTTTCCGCTTGTCTTATACCAACCTGGATCAGACTGGTATTGTGCCAAACACCGATTTGAAACGCCATACCGTCTCATTAAGTGCAGGTTACAATCTGACGAAGAAGTTCTCGGCCAAGACTTTTGTAAGCTATATCAAAAGCGCGAGCGGCAATCGTCCCTCGATCAGCTACGGTACGGAAAGCATTATGTACCTGTTCAACTGCTGGCTGCCGCGTTCGGTGGATGTTTCGGATATGAAACGTTTATGGATGAACGGTTTGGAAGACCGCCGCCAGTTCAGCTGGAACTACAACTACCACGATAACCCTTACCTGACGGTTTTCGAAAACACGAACGGCCAGGATGTGAACCGCATTATCGGGAACGTTATCCTGAAATACGATTTCACCGACTGGCTGAGCTTGCAGGTCCGCACGGCAACCGACTGGGGTAACGAGCGCCGCGAATACCGTCGCGCGTTCAGCACGCAACGTTTCCCTTTTGGACAGTACCGCGAGGTGAAAGTTAATACCGAGGAACGTAACAGCGATTTTCTGTTGTCGTTCAATAAAGACGTAAGTAAGGATATCAATGTATCAGCGACATTCGGTGGCAACCAGAACCGCCAAAGTTCTATTTATGACGAGGAAAACGCAGGCCAGCTGAACCTGCCCGGCATTTATAACCTGACCAACTCACGCATTGCGCTCGTGGCTTCGCAGAGCAGGGTCGGCAAGCGCATCAACAGCTTGTACGGTTCGGCTTCGGTTTCTTTCCGGAATTATCTTTTCCTCGACATTACGGCACGTAACGACTGGAGTAGCGCATTGACGCTCCCGACAGCCCTGAAAGCATTCGGTACCGAAAACAACTCGTATTTCTACCCGTCGGTAGCATTGAGTGCCGTGGTGAGCGATATGACCAAGCTCCCGGAAGTAATCTCTTTTGCCAAACTCCGGGCCAGTTTTGCGCAGGTGGGTAATGATACCGATCCGTTTACTTTCACACAGGCATACAACCCGAGCACGCCTTTCGGAAGCTCGCAGATCTACGGAGAAACGGACCGTCTAGCTAACCTCAAGCTGAAACCTGAGATCAGCACTGCCTACGAATTGGGTGCAGACCTGCGTTTCTTCAAGAACCGCATCGGCCTGGACTTCACATTCTATCAAAGCAAAACCAAAAACCAGATCCTCCAAATCCCGCTTTCACAAACAACAGGCTATAACGGCCGTTTTTTCAATGCGGGTGAGATCAAAAACTGGGGTTTTGAAACCATGCTGAATGTAACGCCTGTAGAAATCAACGATTTCAAATGGAATATCGGCGTCAATTTCTCGGCCAACCGCAGTAAAGTGCTCGAACTTTCCGACGGCATCAAGAACTTCGTGATGGCGAGCAAAGGTGTGAGCATCGAGGCCCGTGTGGGCGAAAGAATGGGAGATATGTACGGGATCGCATTCGCACGCGTACAGAACAGCAGTCCTTCATCGCCCTATTACGACGCGACAGGCCAGAATGTAGGCCAGATCGTTTACAAGGACGGCCGTCCGGTGCCTACTACCAATGTTCAGAAAATGGGTAACTACAATCCGGACTGGCTGGCGGGTATTTCCAATCAATTCAATTACAAGAATGTAAAATTGAGCTTCCTGTTCGATGTTCGTCATGGCGGAAAACTGTATTCACATACGCAAACTGTTGGTCGTGAAGGTGGTATCATTAAAGAGACACTCGAAGGACGTGCAGACGGCTACGACCTGAGCAAGCCAGGCAATGGCGTGATCGGTGACGGAGTGGTACAGAATGCCGATGGCTCATTCAGCAAAAACGAGGTGAAACTGACGGCTCGCGCCTGGCACACGGCTTACACCGGCGGACGGAACATCGCGGAAGGTGTGATGTACGATGCTTCGTTTGTGAAACTTCGCGAAGTACAGCTGGGTTACTCGATCCCTAACCGTATCCTGGGCCGTTCCCCGATCAAGAATATCACCATTTCGGTGGTGGGACGTAATCTGGCGTTGTGGTCGAAAGTACCGCACGTGGATCCCGAAACAATGGCTTATAACGGCGGAACTGCATTGCCGGGTATCGAATATATGTCGATCCCTTCGAGCCGCAGCTATGGGTTCAATGTGAGTTTCAAACTGTAAAATTTCAATTGGAAAACAATGAAAAAGCTTATTCCGATATATATGGTGCTGCTGCTGATCGTATCAGCCGGGGCATGTACCAACGATTTTGAGGAGGTTAATACCAATAGAAACGTGCCGAACGACGTCACGCCCGACCTCTTGCTGGCCGGTGTGATCCGGAATATGGTGAATAGCCAGGTAAACGATGCCTGGGGCATCGGGAACATCGTGGTGCAACACCATGCCAAGATCCAGTTCGTGAACGAGGATCGCTACCTGTGGGGCCAGCAGAACGGCGTCTGGGACAATGTGTATGGCGGTATGCGTAATGTAAAAAACATCCTCGACCAGGTTGGTACCGACGACGCCAATGCTTACAAAGGCATCGCGCTGATCCTGAAATCGTGGATGTTTGCGCTCGCGACCGACGCTTATGGCGATATCCCCTATACGGAGGCAACAAAAGGCAAGACCGACGGTGTTTACCTGCCGAAATACGACACGCAGGAAAGCGTTTACGCAGGCGTCCTGGCCGATCTTAAAACTGCCAACGACATCCTCACCACGAGCACCACGGCGGTTTCGGGAGACATTCTTTTCGGAGGAGGTACCGGATCACTGATCAAATGGCGGAAACTGGCAAACTCTTTGCGCCTGCGCTACCTGATGCGTATTTCGAAACAGAAAGACGTGAAAGCCGACATGCAGGCTATCCTTGCCGATCCGGCGAAAAACCCGGTTTTTGAAGGCAATCAGGACAATGCCGAGTTGAGATACCTCGCAGCAGCACCCAATCAATGGGCACTGTACGGCGCGCGGGTAGGTTCATTCGATGAGTTCCGCGTAAGTAAGACCCTTAGCGACCGCCTCACGGCATTGAAAGATCCGCGCCTGATGGTTTTCGGCCGTCCTTCGCAATCGTCCGTGACAGCTGGCAAACCGGTGATCGAAGGTGTTCCCAATGGACTGGGTGATGTGCCTGCATTGAACTACAATGGCGGCCCGCAGGGTGTTTCGCGTGTGGGTTACACATTTGCGTGCCTCGTGTGCAACGACCCTGGGCAAGCACCGCCCGATCCTTCCGCACCGCGTGGAATCATTATGAACTACTCTGAACTGCAATTTATTCTCGCAGAAGCACGCGAGAAAGGCTGGATCACAGCTGGCACTGCCGAAGGTTATTACACGAAAGGTATCCAGAGTAATTTCGAGTACTGGAAAAGCGTGGTTCCCTCGTCATATGGGATCAATGTGACGCCGGATGCCTCTTATTACACACAGCCGGCCGTGGCTTACACAGGAACCGGCGCCGAAAAACTGGCGAAAATAGCCTTGCAGAAGTGGATTGCTTATTACTTCAATGGTCTCGAAGGCTGGTTCGACTGGCGCCGCACCGGCATGCCGGAAATCAAGCCAGGCCCAGACAACCTCAACCAGAACCGCGTGCCGGTACGCTTCATTTATCCATTGTCGGAACAATCGCTTAATGGCGCCAATCGTGAAGAAGCCGTGAAACGGCAGGGTACCGACGATTTGAATACCCGTACTTGGGTGGCTAAGTAGGTAAAATGTCGGTCTGAGCGAAGTCGAAGACAGTCAGTACGGTGAATTGTACCGTAGTGCAAGTGCTTCGACTTCGCTCCAGCATGACATCTGTATGCTCGTCTCCCTTTTTCGTTTAGCCCAAATCAATGCGCTTCCAGCCAGTTGGCGCCGACGCCGATACCTGTTTCCATTCTCACGGCCATCGGGATCGCATTTCGCATTAATTCATCTACTTTTTCTTTCAGCAAATCGATTTCTGATGTGTGGGCGTCGAATACCAATTCGTCATGCACTTGCAGGATCATGCGCGATTTGAGTTTTTCTTTCGCCATCCAGTCGTGGATGTTGATCATCGCTACCTTGATCATATCCGCCGCTGAGCCCTGGATCGGGGCATTGATGGCGTTTCGTTCGGCATAGCCGCGGTTGGTCTGGTTGCGGGAGTTGATATCCGGCAGATATCGGCGGCGGCCAAGGATGGTCTCCACATATTGCCGTTCACGGGCGTCGTTCACAACCTTGTCCATATAACCTTTTACAGCCGGAAATTCCTCGAAATAGGCGCGGATGATCTCGCTCGCTTCCCCGCGCGGTATGCCCAGGCGCTGCGCGAGGCCGAATGCCGAAATGCCGTAAATAATACCAAAATTGACCATTTTCGACTTACGCCGCATATCCGAAGTCACCTCTTCCAGCGGCACAGAAAACACCTTGCTGGCCGTGGTCGCGTGGATGTCGCGGCCCTGGTTGAACGCCTCGGTCATACTTGCATCGCCGCTGAATGCCGCCATAATGCGCAGTTCAATCTGCGAATAATCCGCGGAAAGGATCTGGAAATCGTCATTATCGGGCACGAATGCTTTGCGGATCTCGCGGCCGCGCGGCGTACGGATCGGAATGTTTTGCAGGTTAGGATTGGTTGAGCTCAAACGTCCGGTTGCTGCCACCGCCTGGTTGTAGGAAGTGTGAATACGACCGGTACGGCCGCTTACCATGGTCGGCAATGCGTCTACGTAAGTCGATTTGAGTTTTTGTAACTCCCTATAATCCAGTATTTTGCGTGCAATCAGGTGGTTCGCTTCCAGGTCCGAAAGGATTTCCTCGCCGGTCGCGTACTGCCCTGTTTTCGTTTTTTTAGGCTTTTCGATCAGCTTCATCTTCTCGAAAAGGACTTCTCCAAGTTGCTTGGGCGAACTGATATTGAACGATTGCCCGGCCGCTTCATAGATTTCCGATTCGGTCTGGCGAAGGTCCAATTCGAGCACGGCCGACATCTCCTTCAATGCATTGATATCCAGTCGTACGCCCGTGTTTTCCATCGATGCGAGTACTTTTGTCAGTGGCATTTCCACTTCGTAAAACAGCTTTGCTGCATTCACTTTGGGTAATTCGCGGCTGAAAATCGTGTTGAGCTGGAAGGTAATATCGGCATCCTCGCCCGCATATTGGGTGATTTCCGGTATAGCCACATCACGCATGTTGCCTTGTTTTACCCCTTTTTTACCGATCAGCTCCGTAATCGATACCGGTTCATAATTCAGGTAGGAAGCCGCCAGGATGTCCATACCGTGGCGTTTATCGGGTTCGAGCAGGTAATGCGCGAGCATCGTATCGCTCAGCCTGCCATGCACTTCTATGCCGTAGTTTTTCAGTACAAGCAAGTCATACTTGATGTTCTGGCCAATTTTTTCAATGTTTTCATTCTCAAAAATACCCCTGAAATATTCGACGATCTCCTGCGCTTTTTCGCGGTCGGCGGGCACGGGAATGTAGAATGCTTCGCCAGCGAGGTAGGAAAACGAAAGCCCTACCAGTTCGGCATCAGTCGTGTCGAGCGAAGTGGTTTCGGTGTCGAAACAGAATGCTTCCTGCAAGCTCAGATAATGAGCGAGGCTCGTCATCAGTTCGGGCGTGTCCACGGTGTGGTACCGGTGGAAAGTATTGTCGATGGTCTTTTTTGAAGTTGGAATGCGGACACCTTCCGTATCTTCGGTAAGCTCGCCGTCGGCAAGATCGCCGCTGACGACAGCCGGTTGCTGGCCGATTTCCTCCGTTGGATTACCGAAAATGTCAAGCTGGCCTTTGGCGGCCTTGCGGGCCTGAGGGGCAGGAGCTCCGCCCGGTCGTTGGGAAGGTGCAGAAGTTCCGCCCGCCGAAACGCCCAGAATGCGGGTTTTTAATGTTTTGAATTCAAGCTCATCAAACAGATCGGCTATAAGTTCGGCATTTGGTGCGCAAATAGTGAGGTCCTCCGCATCGAACGGCACGGGCACTTTGCAATCGATCGTTGCAAGCTGTTTGCTCAATATGGCCTTATCGAAGTTCTCACGGACCTTTTCACCGAGCTTGCCTTTGATTTCATCGGCGTGCGTGATCAGGTTTTCGATCGTGTCGTATTCCTGGATGAGTTTCTGGGCCGTTTTTTCGCCCACACCCGGGATGCCCGGTATGTTATCCACCGCATCGCCCATCAGGCCCAGAATGTCGATCACCTGGTCGATCCGCTGGATCTGCCAGCGGTCGAGTATTTCCTGAACGCCCAGTACTTCGGCGCCTTTACCGAGGAATGCGGGTTTGTAAATGTGTATGTATTGTTCGACCAGTTGCCCGTAATCCTTGTCGGGCGTCATCATGAAAACCTCGAAACCTTCGCGCGACGCTTCCTTGGCAATGGTACCAATAATGTCGTCGGCCTCGTAGCCATCCAGTTCCAGAATAGGGATACACATGCCTTTCAGCAGTCGTTTCACGAGCGGGATCGCCACCGTAATATCCTCGGGCTGTGCCTCGCGCTGGGCTTTGTAAGCCTCGAACTGGACATGGCGGAAGGTAGGTGCGGCGGTGTCGAATGCAACGCCGATATGGGTTGGTTTCTCTTTCTGGAGTACTTCGAGCAGTGTGTTGGTAAAGCCGAAAACGGCGCTGGTGTTCAGTCCTTTTGAAGTGATGCGTGGTGCCTTGATAAACGCGAAATGAGCCCTGTAAATCAAGGCCATAGCGTCCAGAAGGAACAGCTTGTGAACGGGTTTTTCCATGAGGTAAGTTTATGATCGAAACTCAAATATAATGCAACTACCACCACAGAACAGGATTGGTGGCGGTTTTTTGTAGATTTAGAATAGAAGTACTGACCAGGTGTTACTTTGTATATGAGTTTAAAGTTTTATATGTATTTAAAGATTTATACTATCTAAATGTTTGAAGAAATATCAAAAGGAGCGTCCGGTTAGTACTTGTAATGGTTATTATAAATACAAAAAGTATTAAAAGATTTTCATTAAAGTATTGATAATTCTATAAACCGGAAATGTATTTAATATATCAGATATACTATACTTTCAATACTTGCATTTAGTTATAAATGTATAAAAAGAACAATACTTTTTATATTTATTTTGAGTAAAAAAATATCAGTCTAACCACCACAAATCCTTCTTTCCGACGCGTATGAGAAATATTTTCTTACTTTTAGCTGTTGTCATTTTTTCGTGTAACCAAAACAAACCTGTGAAACAAGCATATCAATGGCCGGAAGCCACACCTCCCGTTGCAGAAATGAAAGACCATGAAACCGGAATGCATGGCGACAAACGAAACGACGAATATTACTGGATGGGCGATTTCTTCCGAGAAGGCCCCGATAGCGACAAGGTGGTCGAATACCTGAATGCAGAGAATGCTTACACCGATACAATGATGGCGGGTACCGCGAAGTTCCAGGAAGCGCTCTTCGCGGAAATGAAAGCGCGGATCAAGGAGAAGGACGAGTCGGTACCGGTGTTCAGCAATGGCTATTGGTATTACACCCGCAGCGAGGAAGGTGAGCAGTATTTCAAATATTGCCGCAAGAAGGGCTCGCTCGATGCTCCGGAGGAGATCCTGCTCGACATTGATAAGATGGCACAAGGGCATCCCTATTATTCCGCGGTAGGTTTCAATGTAAGTCCGGATAACAAGCTGCTTGCTTACGGCGTCGACACAGTTTCGCGGAGACAATACACCATTTACATTAAGAACCTGGAAACCGGAACGCATTTCGAGGACAAGATTTACCCCACCAGCGGCGGTTCCGAATGGGGAAATGATAACAAAACGCTGTTTTATACCGCTACCAACCCCAAGACACTGCTAAGCGAGAAGATCAAACGCCATACACTCGGCACGGATTCGAAAAAGGACGCTGTCGTTTACACTGAGAAGGATAAAAGCAATTATATCGGGGTAGGTAAGACGAAATCGGAGAAATACATTGTGATCGCGTCGTCGGCCACGATGTCGTCGGAATACCTGATCCTGGACGCGGACCAACCGGAGGGCAAGTTCGAAGTGTTCCAGCCGCGGATGAAAGACGTTTTGTACGATGTGGACCATCAGGGAGACAAGTTTCTGATTGTGACCAATAAAGATGCCTTGAATTTCAGGCTGATGGAAACGCCGGTCGGCAAAACGGGCGTGGAAAACTGGAAGGAAGTGATCCCCAACCGTGCCGATGTGCTGTTGGAGGGGATCGACGTTTTTAAAGATTACCTGGTGATTACGGAGCGTAAAAATGGCCTCTTGCAGCTTCGTATCCGCAATATCCATACTAATTCCGAACATTATGTCGATTTCGGGGAACCTGCTTACACCGCGTATGCCGGCTCGAACCCTGAATACAACAGCGCTAATCTTCGCTATATTTATACCTCGCTCACAACACCGAGTTCGGTTTACGATTACGACATGGAAGGCCGCAGCAAAGAGCTGAAAAAGCGTCAGGAGGTAGTGGGCGGGTACAATCCGGAGGAATACGTGACCGAGCGTTTGTATGCGACTGCACGCGATGGTGTGAAGGTGCCGATTTCAGTGGTTTACAAAAAAGGCACCACTAAAAGTGCCGAAACGCCGCTTTTGCTGTACGCTTACGGCTCTTACGGCAATAGTATGGATGCGGCATTCAGCAGCACGCGCCTGAGCCTGCTCAACCGCGGGTTCATATACGCACTCGCTCACATACGCGGAGGACAGGAAATGGGACGGCAATGGTATGAGGACGGTAAAATGTTCAAGAAGAAGAACACATTCAACGATTTCATCGACTGCGCCGAGTTTCTGATCAAAGAAAAATACACTTCGCCGGAGCATTTATTCGCCGAGGGCGGCAGCGCCGGCGGTTTGCTCATGGGAGCGATCAGTAATATGCGGCCGGAACTGTGGCGCGGGATTATCGCCGACGTGCCCTTTGTGGACGTGGTTACGACCATGCTGGATGAAAGCATCCCGCTGACGACCAATGAGTTTGACGAATGGGGCAACCCTAAAAACAAGGATTCCTACGACTACATGAAGTCCTATTCGCCTTATGACAACGTAGAGAAAAAAGCATATCCCAACATGCTCATTACCACAGGCTTGCACGACAGTCAGGTGCAATATTTCGAGCCAGCCAAATGGGTAGCACGTCTGAGAACACACAAAACCGACAAGAATGTGCTTCTGTTAAAAACCAACATGGAAGCCGGTCACGGCGGCGCTTCGGGAAGGTTTGATTATTTGAAAGAAATCGCGTTGCAGTTCGCGTTTATGTTCGCGTTGGAGGGGATTGGTGAATGATTGAATGAATGATTGAATGAATGATTGAATGATCCGGCATGGAACGTGAATGAGTGAATTTACATCCTGGGTTACAGAGAATGCCGTTAGGCATGTAACATTGGTAGTAAAATATGGCTTAGCGTGTTATTAAAATGCCCTTGGGCATGTAACAACAATTGCCGTGCTGCTGGCAGCGATGCATTGTTGTTACATCCCTGACGGGATTTTAAGCAAACGCCTGATATTGTGACTCCTACCAATATTACATCGCTACGCGATTTGTCGGGCTTTTAATCATTTCCCACTCCGTGGCGGATCATTCAATCATTCCCCGTTCCACGGCGGATCATTCAATCATTCGGTCATTCAATCATTCAATCATTCAATCATTCAATCATTAATTACCCCCCAATCGCCTGCTCTACATCCGCAATGATATCATCAATGTGCTCGATACCGACTGAAATGCGGAGCTGTGTGGGCAGTACGCCTGCTGAAAGTTGCTCTTCCTCAGAAAGTTGAGAGTGTGTTGTCGATGCAGGGTGGATGATGAGCGTTTTGGCGTCACCTACGTTGGCCAGGTTGCTGATCAGTTTCAGGTTGTCGACAAAATGTTCAGCGGTTTTCTTGTCGCCTTTCAAAGAAAATGACAATACCCCTCCAAAGCCGCGTGTGAGGTACTTTTTAGCGAGCTGGTGGTATTTGTTTCCTTCCAGGCCGATATAGTTCACACTCTCTACTTTCGGGTGTTTTTCAAGCCATTGCGCAAGTTTCAGGGCATTTTCGGCTATGCGTTCAACGCGCAGCGACAGTGTTTCAAGCCCTTGGAGGAACAGGAATGAATTGAACGGAGACAGGGACGGGCCCCAGTCGCGCAGGCCTTCCACGCGTGCGCGGATGATGAACTGGATGTTGCCAAACGGTCCGCCGATGCCAAAAACGTCGTTCAGTACGAGTCCGTGGTAACTCGGGGAAGGGTCGGTAAACTGTGGGAATTTGCCATTGCCCCAGTTATAGGTACCGGCATCGACGATCACCCCGCCTATCGAAGTACCGTGCCCGCCGATCCATTTCGTGGCCGATTGTACGACCACGTGTGCGCCATGCTTGATGGGCTGAAAAATAGCTCCTGCTGCCCCGAAAGTATTGTCGACGATCAATGGGAGGTCATATTTGGTCGCAAGCGCGGAGAACGCTTCAAAATCGGGTACGGAATAGCTCGGGTTACCGATCGTTTCCAGGTAAATGAACTTGGTTTTTTCGTCGATCAGCTTTTCGAAGCTGCTTACATCATCGCCATCGGCAAACCGGGCTTCCACGCCGATGTTTTTGAATGAGTTTTTGAATTGATTGTAAGAACCGCCATACAAAAACGATGTGGTGACAAAATTGTCGCCGACGGTCGTGATGTTATTAATGGCCAGAAACTGCGCCGAATGCCCCGAACCGGTCGCCAACGCAGCTACACCGCCCTCCAATGCCGCTACCCGTTTTTCGAAAACGTCGTTGGTAGGGTTCATAATGCGGGAATATATGTTGCCGAACTCCTTTAATGCGAATAGGTTAGCTGCGTGCTCGGCATTGTTGAACACGTAAGAGGTAGTCTGGTACAATGGTACTGCACGCGAATTGGTCGTAGGGTCTGGCTGCTGTCCGGCGTGAAGCTGCAAGGTTTCAAATTTCATCTGGCTTGAACGTTTAAGGTGGATAAAGCCCAAATGTATCAAACTAAATGATATTACTCTACGAAATTTATAGTCTTTTGCTTGCCGGATAATAAGTTGGATTTTGCCGGGGAAGCCCTTAGCCTCCCACCAGGCCCAGGAGATTAGCACATTGCGTCCGGAGTTCATTGAGCGTATGCGCATCGGTTACACGGCCGTCCGTGATTTTTCCCTTCACATTTGGAATGGAAAGGGCGGAGGCTTCATTCTTTTTAGTACCCAGGGCAGTCAATGTGAGCAGCAGCGAAGCCAGGGCATTATTGCCACCCGAATTGAGCGGAGAGGCGCTGATAGCCGACACGGGTTTGTCGTTCAGGTCGCCCGTGCCAACGGTCCAGTCCAGTGCATTTTTAAGAGTACCCGGTACGCCGAATGCATATTCCGGCGTGCAGATCACGACCGCGTCGGCTTGCGCAATGGCAGTTTTAAAACGTTTGACTGCTTCTGAATCAAAAAGTCCCGGAGTGGATAGCCCCGGACTATCCACTCCGGGACTAAAATGTTCGATTTTGTCCAGGCCTTCGAAAATTTCAAAAGTGATGTCGGAAGGCAAGAGGCTTCCCAAGGTTTTTAGGATGATGGTATTGGTGGAATCGGCGCGCAGGCTGCCCGAAATGCCCAGAATGTGAATGCGTTTCATAACCCACATTACAAAAACGGGAGCGGACAGGTTTCCGTAGCTGCCAATTTATTTAGCCATGACATTATAAAAATTGTAATCGGTCATCGGAGCATCGGTGAAACCCAGGTTACGGCCCATCGTGATGATCTGTCCGCGGTGATAGGTGGTGTGGTTCACGACGTGCATAATGTATTCGAAGTTCGGGAAGTTGCATTGGAACCATGGGCTCACTACCAGCGTCTCGCTCTGGATCTGCTCTGCCGAGAGGGTTTCAATGTACTCTGCAAGCGCCTGAGATTGCGCCATAAGCGTATCAAATGTCGATTCAAGGTCTCCATCGAAATCCTGGCCGCTGTAATCGCTGTCCGGATTGATGATCGAGAGCCAGTAACGCTGGGTTTCGAGAATGTGGATAAGCGTCAGTCGGATGGGAGAAAAGCTCGATTTTAGCTCGGTTTCGAGGATTTCGGCCGGCTTTGTACGCAACCAGTTCACCAAAGTGCAGTTGGCCCAATGGTTATAATCTGCGAAATTTTTCATCGCATAAGCAAGACTTTTTTCTGCGGTCGGAATTTCAATTGTGGCTGACATAGTTTCTTTGTTTAAGTGCATTACAAAGAAAACGGGTGCTTGTGACAGCCCTGTGTCAGCAGTGTTTGTCAGGAGTTCAAATTTTCTGCAATTTTTTCGGTGAGCTGCCTGACGATCGTTTTGAGGGATTCAGGTTCCAGAATGCAGGCCTCGGGGGCGATCATCATGTACCAGCGCGCAAAGCCTTCGAGCGACGGACTCAGGAAGGTCATTTCGACATGATCGTCTTTTTCCACCTCGGAGGCAAAGCCGTAAAAATTGCGCTGCTCGCGTATGTAACGCGCTACCCGCTTCTCCACGCGTATGCGCACGAGACGCATGTTCTCGTTTTCCCAGCTATCGTGCATGAAGTCTTTCAGCGGGGCATGCTTGTGCATAAACGGCTGGTCGGTGATATCGCATTGCAGGATGCGGTCGGAGCGGAAATTGCGGTAGTCGTTCCGCAAGTGGCAAAATGCGATGGTGTACCAGTAGTTGTTTTCATGGTAAATGCCCACGGGTTCGATAATCCGCTCGCCGGGTTCCGCGGCACTCAGCGCTACGTAAAGGATCTTGGCGATCTTGCGTTCGGAGATGCTTTTGAGCAGCACGTCGAGCGTGTTGCTGTTGGGTTGGTGAAAAGCGCGTGGCCGGCTGCGTACTTCGATGTGGTTTTCCAGGTTCTCCACCATCGATTTCTCCGTACTCCGGAGCACGGCCTTGATTTTGTACATCGCCGCCTGATAATGCGATTGCGTCGAAAAATCAGTGAATTTCTCCATCAATTTTTCGGCGGTAATGAATGTACGCGCCTCTTCCTTGGTAAACATCACGGGAGGCAGGCGGTAGCCATCCATGATAGAATAGCCGACGCCTGCCTCGCCTATAATGGGTACGCCCGCTTCCGCAAGCGAATTAATGTCGCGGTACACCGTCCTCAGACTGATTTCGAAGCGCTCGGCCAGGTCCTGGGCTTTGACAATTTTGCGGGATTGAAGCTGGATCAGGATGGCGGTAATGCGGTCGAAACGGTTCATGAGTGTCGGTGAAGAAATGTCCGGCACAAATTAAGGTTAAAGAACCGGTTCTCTCAAGTTAAATGCTTCCGAAATCAATTGAAAGGACCTGATGCGGTTTTCAGCAGTGTCGGCCATGGTCGAAACCATGATTTCGTCTGCCTCAAAGTCGGTAGCCAGTCTGGTGAGCTGTTCCTTCACGGATTCGGCCGTACCCGACACAATCCGGCCGCTGTTATAGCGGATCCGTTCCAGCTCCCCGAAATTGAACTCATATTTGCGCACGGTCTCGGGATCAGGGAACGGCCCGAATTTGCCCCGTTCGAATTCCACTAGCACATAATCCATCATCTTGCGCATGGCTGCCGCCTGTTCCTCGGTTTCGCCGCACAAGGTGAATACGGAAAGGATCACTTTCGGCTTCTCCAACTGATCCGAGGGGCGGAAATTCCGCTTGTATTCCTCCACGACATCCGGCTTTACAAAGCCATTAATGAATTTCGCAACGGCCAGGCCCATGCCAAAACGCGCTGCGATATTGCTGCTACCGCCGCTGGAACTGAGTATCCATTGCTCGGGAATCGTGGCCGATTGCGGCGTGGCGTAGATGAAGCCGCGGTCTGTACCGGCCGTATCTCTGAAAAAATGTTGTAAATGTTCGAGCTGGCGCAGGTAGCTGCTCTCACTGAAATCGTTGGACGGGTTGAGCAGAGAGGAAGTAATGCGGTCGGTACCCGGCGCGCGGCCCATGCCGAGGTCGATCCGTCCGGGGTACAGCGTTTCGAGCATGCGGAAATTCTCCGCTACCTTTAATGCGCTGTGATTGGGCAGCATAATACCGCCTGATCCGACGCGGATATGGCTCGTCACGTCCGCCAGTTTGACCATCAGGACCTCCGGCGCCGAGCCCGCAATAAATGTGGAATTATGGTGTTCAGAAACCCAGAAACGGCTATAACCCAATTCTTCGGCCAATTTTGCCGTCGCGATGGTTTCCTGGATGGCTTCGCTGACGCTGGATCCGTGCCTTACAACGGATTGGTCGAGAATGCCGAGTTTGAAATGCTTCATACAATCGGTTCGTGATTTGGAGCATAACACGGCCTCGACTGTTTATATTCATTTCAGCCGGAAAAACGTCCTTTCTGCTGGGATAGTAACGTTCACGGCGGGGTGGGGGAGTTCAGGGCACACGGTCCCAGTAGGTACTTCTGCCCAGGAGCGGAATGCCTACATAGCTGCGTATCTCCAATTTTTCCTTGCGTAGTTTAATCAGACAATTGTAGGTCTTTCCACTTTTCGGATCGTACATTTTGCCATTGTCCCAAACGTCTTCGCTAAAGACGAAGTTGTTTAGCAGGTTTACATGGAGCAGGTTCCTCCCACGAAGCTTTTCATTGGAGTTGCGAACATCCTTCCGGGAGGTTTTCCCATCGGCCTCAAAGAGATCTTCGGCCCATAGCAGGCGGCCGAAATATTCCTCACCATTTTTGTATATCTCAATCCGGGTATCCTTTTCTTCATTGATCCATTCGCCAACAATCTTGTCTGCCACGATAATCTGTGATCCGGCAGGATAGAAACTCGCGAAAAAAAATATAGTAAAAAGTATTTTATACATTCTTGTAATCTCCGTCGGATTGGTTTCCTGTTGTTAGCGGCTCTTAAAAATATGCAAGTTTAAAATATCGAAAACTTAACTCTGTTAACTGTTGTAAAAGTCAAAAGTTTAAAATTCTGCCTATTTAAACGTATTTTTTCAATGTTAATTTATTTAACAATGATAGATATTGATATTAACACTGTTAAATAGTTCTGATGTCTCTTGTTGACCTGACAAAATCCAATTCTAAATGATAGTTGGCTTGACAATATACGACAGTTCGGTAAATTTCGAAACAGAATTATTCCAAGATCACAAAGTGCGGTACCGGGTGATGAGCTGGCGTCGGCGCATGAGGAGACATCAAACCATTGCAAAAGCTATTCCCTCCATTAATATGTATCCACGTGTGACTTTTTGAGAAGCCAGGTGCGGATGCTAGCTCTCAGGTATTGTTTTTTATGGAATTACTTCTCTTTTTACATTTATTGTTTGTAGAATTGGTTATAAACCACCTTTTATCATGAGTATTTCCAATGCGCCTGTTCCTGCCAATGAAATGGAACGTCTGCTGGGGCTTTCAGAATTGGATATCGACTATTCGGATCACCAGATTACTTTCCAGGACCTGGCAAAACTGGCAGCCAAGGTTACAGGAACCCGGATTTCACTCGTAAATCTCATTGATTCGCTGACGCAATGGACGATTTCAAATTATGGCCTGGATATCGAACAAATGCTTCGCGAGGATTCCGTTTGCCAGTACACGATCATGGAATCAGACCATTTCGAAGTGGGGGATCTCACCGCAGACACCCGTTTTAAAGACAAATTCTATGTGACAGGCGCGCCCAATGTGACATATTATTATGGCGTACCACTTAGAACAAGCGACGGACTGCAAATAGGAGCATTATGCGTTCTGGATCAGGAGCGTAAAACGCTTGACCCGGAGAAAATCGAGCTTCTGAAAATCATTGCCGACGAGATCGTTGCCCGCCTGAAAACCCATAAGGTGCTGGAAAACCTGAAATCCAGGCTTCTGGAAGCCCGGCAAACCCAGAAAAAGGTTGCTCACGACATACGCGGGCCATTGGGCGGGATAGTGGGGCTGGCACAGATCATCCGCGATCAGGGTGAGCAAAACCGGATGGACGAGGTGCTGGAATTCATTAATCTCATCCATAAGAGTGGCAATTCTATTCTCGATCTGGCAGAGGAGATACTTGATTCGCATAAAGAGAAAGACGCGACGACCAACTCGCCGCACGCTTCTAATAGCCAGGGCTTTACGCTCACGATATTTAAGGACAAGCTCGAAAAGCTTTATGGCCCGCAAGCCAAGCATAAAAACATTCGTTTTCAGGTGAATACCAGTCCTTTAACGGAAAATATTCATTTCTCGAAAAACAAGTTACTGCAAATCACAGGCAACCTGATTTCAAATTCCATGAAATTCACGCCACCGCATGGCGAGGTAACGGTCGATTTGCACTTGCTGATCGACCCGGCCAGGCCGACACTGCATATTTCAGTGAAGGATTCCGGAGTGGGTATCACCGAGGAAAACATTCAGGCAATTATCTCGGGTAATGCGTCGTCGACCGATGGGACCGGGGGCGAACAAGGCTTCGGGTTCGGTCTGGCGCTGGTAAAACACCTTGTCGACAGCCTTGGAGGAACGATTTCCATCACCTCTGAGCTTGGCGCCGGTACTTATTTCGAGATTAACCTGCCCCAGAATATTTATTGAATCAGTCGGCGGGACGGGACATCCGTTCCTCCAACTGGTCCAGCACATCCGGCCATGCATCCTCGTGCCTCTTTTGCGCATTTTCGTTTGGGAATCCGGCGTGTGTCAGCCGGACAAGAGTGCCCTCTTCATGCGGCGTGAGCTCCAAGGTGAGCAGCGTTTCCGCCCCCTCAGTGCCCCCTTCGCCGGTAACCCAGGTCAATTCGACGAGTTCGGGCTCTTTCACATGTAAGAAACGGCCGTAATGCGGGTGGCGAATGCCCTGGTGGGTCGTTTCAAAATAGAAAGGGGTGTTAGGTTCGGGTTTGCCGAGTATTGAGCCGGGCGCGGCGAGCCATAGATCGAGCTCGGTAGTCCATGCTCTGAAGAGCTTGCGGGGAAGCAGTTTAATGAGCTTCTGAACGGTAACCCCCAGCGGACGCGATGTGATGTCCGGCGGGCAAATAATAGTGGTTTGCGCTTCCATAGCAGTTGTATTGGTTCACTTAATGGACGTAAAAACTGTGCCCTTGCAAATGCTTTTTGTTTTGTAGCCGATCCATCGCCAATTTTGTCGTCTTGTTTCACCTGGAAATTGAAATTTTGAAACTCTACAAAGGACTTGTTGCAGCCACCGTCGAGGCATTGCAGGATATATTTGTCAAAAACAGACAAGCGGACCGCGTCGTCGAGCAAATGCTGAAATCCAATAAAAAATGGGGAGCCCGCGACCGCGCGTTTATCGCGGGGAATGTATACGAAATCGTGCGCTGGTGGCGACTCGTGAAATACGCTGCGCACGTTGAAAAGGCCGTGGAAAGCGAAGACTTCTGGCGGTTGGCAGGTGTATGGCAGCTGATCAAAGCATTGCACCTCGAAGGGAACGAAGCGTCCGGGAGCTTGCCCGAATGGCCTGAATTTGAAGAGATTGACCGGGAAGTGGTTGTTGGCAGGTATGCGGAAGCGCTGGCTATCCGGAAAATTGCACAATCTATACCCGACTGGATCGACCAACTCGGCGAGACTGAGCTGGGCGAATCTTGGCCGGCCGAGCTGGCAGCACTGAATAGGACAGCGCCTTTGGTTTTGCGCATTAATACGCTGAAAACGGATATCGAAACCGTCCGGGAGCAATTGGGCTCTGAAATAACCGAAACCATCCCGGGCGTTCCAGAGGCGTTGGTATTGAAAATACGTATCAATGTATCAGGACACGAAAGCTTCAAGGGCGGTTTTTTTGAAGTTCAGGACGCGGGTTCGCAGCTGATAGCGCCTTATCTGGATGTGCGCCCGGGCATGTCCGTGATCGACGCATGTGCGGGCGCAGGGGGGAAAAGCCTGCATCTGGCCGCATTGCTCGGCAATACGGGCTCGATCCTTTCCATGGACATCGAACACCACAAATTGCAGGAGCTGGAACGCCGCGCCGCGCGAAACGGTGTTACCAATCTGACGACCATGCTCATCGATTCAAGTAAGACCATCGAAAGCCTTTCGGAAACCACGGACCGGTTGCTGCTCGACGTCCCTTGCTCGGGATTGGGTGTGCTAAGGAGGAACCCGGACAGCAAATGGAAGCTCAAACCGGAGTTTCTGGACAAGATCCGCAAGGTGCAGGCGCAGATCCTCGAAGATTACTCAAAGATGGTTAAGAAGGGCGGGAAAATGGTGTACGCCACATGCAGTATCCTGCCATCGGAATCGGAAGAGCAGGTAAGGGCGTTCGTAAAGCGCCATAAAGCAGACTGGAAATTTGTTTCGGAACACCGCACTTCGCCCGCGCGCGACGGTTTCGACGGTTTTTACATGGCGTTACTCGAACGGAAATAGCATTACGCAGCCGGCTGAACGGAGAAATACCATACCCAGCCGATCAGAAAGATCTGCATTGGGATGCGGAACCACAAATAGGCAGGTCCTTTGCCGTCATAGGTGCCATTCTGGTAGTCGAGGTGATGGTTGGCAGCGTAAATGTTGGCTGGAAGCAATGCAATGAAAAAAAGGATTAGAAAGATACCCGTTGCATAACGTGCGGCCGGGAAAAGCAGCGCGATCCCTGCCGCGATTTCCATCAGGCCGGTGAGCAGTACCATCGTTTTTTTGAAAGGAACAAACGGCGGGATCATCAGTTTCATGCCTTCCGGAAATTTGAAATGGCCCAGCGCCGTGAATTGCAGCATCGCGCACATGGCGATGTTTCCGCTTAAAATATACGCCGGTTCTCCTGAACCTGCCCAGGTAATGCCCAGGCTTGCCAAAAAAGTGACGATCAGAACGACTAGTACTGCCATAGTTGATGAAATGCTTTTCGATTGAAAGTCGGAAATGCCCTCAACTAGTTCCTCAAATGCCGGAAGGCATGGTTTTTTCTATGATTTCGAACAATCAACGAACAAAACCATGGATTTTCAAAACCAATATGCATTTGCGTTTCCCGAGGCAGAAATGCCTGACGACCAGCCACCTGCACCAAGTTATCCGGAAAAACCGGGAGAAACAGGCCCGCTGAACCCGACTCCGGACGTGCCGGGTACCGATGCGCCGGAAGTCAATACCGGATCCAGGATCGATGAAGATGAACCGGCAGAACCGGCGGACGAGGATGAAGTGGGGGAGATTGAATCACAAAATCCCTGAGCAACAAAGGGTTACTGACGCCGGTAACCCTTTATTGTTAGATTCCACTGAGGCTTTTACTGCGCCTCTACCAGTTTTTTAATCTCGACAAGGATGGGGTTCCAGCCTTCGCCATTGTTATAGGAATCCTGATACCTTCGTTCGCCCTCGGCCACAGTGCTGTAATCGCCCTGTGTGACCTTCAAAAGTGTATTTTCTCCCTGCGGAATAAGGTCATAAGTGACTTCCAGGTAGTTTTCCGAGATATCGTCGATGTTGGAATGCGGGTCGATGGTGGTATACCGCAAAAATTTCCCGGGCTCAATGTCGAGGATTTCGCCTTTAACCCAGATAATTTCCTTTCCTTCATGTTCGCCTTTCCAAAGCAGCGGGCTACCGACGTTCCAGTCGGAAAGAGCCTCACAGCCAAACATATACTGTTTTGTTTGTTCAGGATTCACAAGCGCGTCCCACACACGTTGTGCCGGCGCATGAATGGTGATTTCGTTTTGGATGATGAGTGGCATGGTTAATGATTGAGTGATTGAATGAATGATTGAATGATTGAATGATTGAATGATTTAATGATTGAATGATCCGCCTTGGAACGGGAATGAGTTAATGATTTAATGTCAGGAGGTTAGTTGGTCAGGTATTGTTGGGGCCTGATTATATGACTATTCCTGACAATTTCTGACTACGCCTGACTTTACCTGACCATTCCGAACCACACGTGACGATTGACAACGGCAATATTACATCCCGCCGAGCCGTACCGATTGCGTTTTACGGATTATTTCTAACCGAAAAAGGAGTGACGCCGAATTTCTTTTTGAAGGCGTTGTTGAAGTGCTGGGGCGTGGCGTAGCCCAGTTGCGTCGATATTTCTGCTGCTGTCTGTTGGGTATCAACCAGATATTGTTTGGCGAGTTGCAGGCGCTGGTCGGTCAGGTAGCCGAAAATGGTGTTATTGAATGTTTCTTTGAAACCTTTTTTCAGCTTGTATTCATTCAAACCTACATGGTGCGCGATTTCAGAAAGGTTGGGTGGGCAATGCACGCGCTCGTTGATCAGGTCGCGTACGGCGATGATCTTCTCTTTGTCGGTTTTAGTTTTGATAAATGTCTCCGTTTTACGTTCCGAAGTCTCGCAGGCGTCCGCGCATAGCACGAGGAGTTCGATGCTTTTAGAGAGGAGAAATAGCTTTTTAAGGCTTTCAGAATATTTACAATGAATAATTTGCTGTATTACCTGCTGAATCGGAGAGTCGATTGTTCCCCAGTTTTCGGTTAAGATGGCGCTTTTGCCCAAAATGATAGCTTCGGAAAAACGTTTCAGCGTATCGCTGGCATTTTGAGTAAACTGAATAAAAACGTCTTTGGGAAACTGAATGCCGAATGTCTCGATTTCAAGGGTCTTGGCCTGAACGGTCATTTCAAACTCCCTCGAATACATGATGTTGTGATGCCCGCCGACCAGATCGAACGTCTTGCCCAGTTGATTATAGGTGAACATATAATCGCCTTTCAGCCCGAAATGCATACGCACCACATCCATATTGGCACTTTTCGAATGGAAGCCCGACAGTTCGGTAAAACGGGAGACCGCGTGCCCGAGCAGAATGCCGTCGCACTGCCAGGTAATGCCTGTCATTTTGCCTTTTTCGAAGCTGCGGGTCTGTTTTGTTTCCATAACCGGTTATTTTTTGCGGTTTGCGAGCCAAAGGATCGAGTTGACCAGAAACTGGTTCTGTGCGTCATTATCAAAGGTAAACGATAATTCCTTGTTGGTCTTATTCTCGTAATCGATGTCGTTGTGCCCCATATTCATATAAAGCATTTTGTACTTTTTGTTGGTCCAGGCAACAGGGTAATAGCCGCTGTGCCAGATCTCGTGCTGCTTCGGGCCGGTACCGAGCGGAAAACTTGCCGGGTCGATTGATAGCAGGATTTGAATATCGGGGTTCTGCGTCAGGTCCTTTTCCCAGCGGTACCATTCGTTTGGGGAGGCTTTAAATGTCGCTCCCAGGCCTTTTACAGCAGGGTTTTTAAGGTCTTCCACCTTCAAAATCGCGGAAGTCGGGCGCCAGGTGTTGCTCTTGTACTGCCCGGAGCCTAGGAATTGGTCGTGGTACCAGTCCCAGTTTTGGGGATAAGCCGACGGGCTTAATGCAAATGCCGCGAAATGAAAGCCGATCCAACCACCCCCATTTTCCATGTATTTCTGAAATGCGGCACGTTGCTCGGGCTTTTCCGGGCGCGTGTCCAGGAACAGGACCACCTGGTATTGCGCCAGGAACTCCGCATTGAGGTTATTCCAATTCGAAGTCGAATCATACGAGAAACCATTTCTCCTGCCTAGTTCGGGCATGCGGCGGTTTGCTTCGTGCACAAAACTAATGTGGGCACGGTCGTTTTCGCCGGTAAAAAATGCGATGACTTTGATCTCTGGCTTTTGCTGGGCATACACGGCGTCGATCCGGCCAATGATGCCCAGAATTACGGCAAGGATAGCCAGTAGCTTTCCGAACTGGTACTTCATTTTGTTGAAGGTTTAGGTATGAGGATTAAATCACACATCAAATATAAACGGTAAAACGCGGACGTGACTCCGCCGCTAATTTTAGTTTTGAAAACGATGAATATCCGCTTTATTTGCCATATCCAATTTCATTAGTAAACATGAACTACACCCTTATTGCACAACAGGCCGGCGTCAGCGACAAGCAGGCGAGAAATACCATCGCACTGTTCGAGGAAGGCGCTACGGTGCCGTTTATCGCACGTTACCGTAAGGAGGCAACGGGCGGGCTGGATGAAGTCCAGATCGGTAACGTCAAGGAGGCATGGCAGAAACAGCAGGAAGTCGAGAAGCGGCGCGAGGCGATTTTGAAAAGTATCGAGGAGCAGGGCAAGCTTACGCCCGAGTTGAGAAAGAAGATCGAAAGTGTTTTTTCGATGACCGAATTGGAAGACCTCTACCTTCCCTATAAACAAAAAAGGAAAACGCGTGCGACGATCGCCATCGAAAAAGGTCTGGAACCCCTTGCCAAACTGATTTTCGAAGGCAAGGAACGGGACCCTGAAGGCAAGGCGGCCGCTTTCCTGAACGACCAGGTGGCGAATGCAGGCGAGGCCTTGCAGGGGGCCAGGGACATTGTCGCCGAATGGATCAACGAAAACCAGGAAGCGCGTGCGAAGGTGAGGTTTACATTCCAGCGCGGGGCGATCATCACCTCGAAAGTCAAGAAAAAGAAAGAGGAAGAGGGGGCCAAATACCGCGATTATTTCGAGTTTTCAGAGCCTTTGGCAAAGATTCCCTCGCACAGGCTACTGGCATTGCGCCGGGGCGAAGAAGAGGGGATTCTAAGCGTGGACATTTCGCCCGACGAGGATGCTGCGCTCGAAGCATTGGACAAATTGTTCATGTTTGGGACGGAAGCCTGTAAAGACCAGTTGGAAATCGCGATCGCCGACAGCTACAAGCGCTTGTTGAAGCCATCCATTGAAACGGAATTTGCGAATCTATCCAAAGAAAAGGCCGATGTGGCGGCAATCCAGGTCTTTACTGAAAATCTCCGGCAGCTTCTGCTGGCATCGCCGCTGGGCCAGAAGACCGTACTTGCGATCGATCCCGGTTACCGTACTGGCTGCAAGGTGGTGGTACTCGATAGCCAGGGGAATCTCATTGCCGATCATGTCATCTATCCCTTCGACAAGCCAGCCGACGCAGGTGCGCGATTGAGCGAGTTGATCCGCAAGTTTAAAGTCGAGGCGATCGCCGTGGGGAATGGTACTGCGGGACGTGAGACGGAGGATTTTGTGAAGAAGCTGCTCAATGCTTCCGGACAGTCGACGGAGATCGGATTGTTTATGGTAAGCGAGCAGGGCGCGTCTATTTACTCGGCTTCGGAAGTAGCCAGGGAAGAGTTTCCGGATAAGGATGTGACGGTCCGTGGCTCGGTATCGATTGGCCGCAGGCTGATGGATCCGTTGGCCGAGCTCGTGAAAATTGATCCCAAATCAATCGGCGTGGGCCAATACCAGCACGATGTAGACCAGAATTCATTGCGAAATGCTTTGGACGTAGTCGTGGAAAGCTGTGTAAATTCCGTAGGCGTAAATCTCAACACGTCGAGCAAGCATTTGCTGCGCTATGTTTCGGGACTTGGACCCGCTTTGGCGCAAAATATCGTGGATTTTCGGGCTAAAAACGGAAATTTCAAATCGAGGCAGCAATTATTGAAAGTTCCGCGCCTGGGAGCGAAAGCATTTGAGCAGGCGGCAGGCTTCTTGCGTATCGAAAATGGGGCTAATCCATTGGATAACAGTGCAGTACATCCGGAGCGCTATGAACTTGTTGAGCAAATGGCGAAAGATGCGGGTGCCACAGTGAAGGATTTAATGCAAAAAGCTGAACTGCGACGCCAGGTCCGGATCGAAAAATATGTTTCCACCTCCGTAGGGTTGCCGACTTTAAAGGACATTCTCGCCGAGCTCGAAAAACCCTCGCGTGATCCGCGCGCGGAGATGAAGAAGTTCGAGTTCGATAGTTCAGTCAGGAAGCCGGAAGATTTGAAGGTCGGTATGATCCTTCCGGGAATCGTGACGAACATCACCGCGTTCGGTGCGTTCGTCGACGTGGGCGTGAAGCAGGACGGGTTGGTCCACGTCTCGCAAATGGCCGATAAGTTTATCAAGGATCCGAACGAAGTTGTGAAATTGCAGCAGCATGTAACGGTGAAAGTAACGGAAGTCGACCTTTCCCGAAAGCGGATCGCACTTTCAATGAAACTTTGAAAAATACAAAACCCGCCGAAGACGAATCCGGCGGGTTTTATTTTAATAAGTTATCAAAGTACGTGCAGCCGCTCTTCTTCCACAACCCTTTTCAGATCGTGCAGCACGTTCAACCAGTTGCCTTCCGCTTTCACGACGGCCTCGTCATCTTCCAGGTTATCCTGGGTAACAACCAGTGTCGTATGATCGTGGTAGTCCGACAGGTGAAAGGTCACATGCGTATAATTGTCCTCAAAATCCTCGGTGCCCGATAGCGGACTCCAGAAAGAATAGCTGAGTTCACGCTCGGGAGCGATCCTGAGGATCTCACCCTTATCGACGTAATGCTGGCCCTGCCACTCACCTTCGAATGTAATAGGGCTTCCGATTTCAAAATCCGAACGCATTTCAGTGCCATGAAAATACTTTTTGACGAGTTCGGGTTCTACCAATGCCTTCCAAACCGCAGAGGGGCTTGCATGGATAGAAATGGTTGTGGTTGCAAGCTGTTTTCTGTTCATGTTATTCGGAGTTAGTACTGTGATTAAATACTGAGAAAACTATGCCAGGGCTGCGCGGGCCGGAATGCCTCAGGCCCGGATTTTTGATCGCAGACCGCATATTTAACGTATATTAGGTCAAATGAGTTGACATGCGCGAGCTATATTTCAAACAATGGATGCCGATCAGCCTCGATGAAGCCTGGGCATTCTTTTCCGACCCATCCAATTTGAAAGAAATCACACCGGCACATATGGGTTTTGTAGTGACATCGTCGTACCACGGCGATAAGATGTACCCCGGACAAATCATCCGTTACATCGTCAGACCGCTATTCGGGATACCACTGAGATGGTGTACCGAAATTACACATGTGGCCGACAGGCAATATTTTGTAGATGAACAGCGCTTTGGACCGTACGCATTCTGGCACCACCAGCACCGGTTTACCGAGCAAAACGGCGGCGTACTGATGGAGGACATTCTGCATTATAAGGTACCCTTTGGTATTCTGGGAAGTCTTGTGGACCGGCTGATCGTGAACCGGGAGGTAAATACGATTTTTGCGTACCGCCGGAAAATCCTGGCTGAACGTTTCGGGACTTAGAAGTTGTACTGAACACGGGCAGTGAAAACATCGTCCGAAATGTCGCTTTCATAACCAGCCAGCGCGGACTTTTCATTGCGTACGAATTCATAGTAAAACACGAATTTCAGCGACTCGTTGGCCATATACACGTAGCCCATGCCCAGCGTGTTGTAACGAAGATCGGCTTTGCCGAAACCATTGTCCGCCGAGATTTGCTTACCGGAAACCTTCTTGTTGGGGTCATACCAATCGTATTTCATTACGAACTGGTGATCGAGGCTGCCCAGGTGTTGCAGGAAATAGAAGTATGCGCCATCGAAGTTGCGGGTGTACAGCGGATCCTTGATGCCGTTAGTAACCGGGTAAGTACCGGGTGTTTCGCTGGTACCGAAAGTTGCGGTTTGCCGGCCTTTGATATATTCGGCACGAAACTCCGTCTCACCCTTACGATTTGGAAACGATAGCTGGAAATCTGCCCCCGCGTAATTGCGTGGCCTTGTTTTGTGCAGGTTTGAGGCCGAAGAGTCGCGTACGGCTTGATATTCACCGCCACGACGCTCAGTTTTGTAAAGGACATTGTCCTGGCTCACGATACCACCCGCGTAACCCGACATGGCCGCAGATAGGGTAGCGTTACCCAACGCCCGGATTTTCGTGGGTTTCAGGCTGAGGCGGCTGATCACATCTTTGTGGCTGTCATAATCCATCGGTCCCGACATCCCCTGGCCGTTGAACACCCCGACGTCAAATTTCAGTTTCTGGTGCCATTCCTGGGTTTTACGGCTGGAAACCGTCAGCATTACACCAATGTCGCGTTCGGTTTTCATCAGAATCTGCGACATGCGCCCGCGTTCGGGTGTTTCGCGGTTGGCAGAGGAAAGGTTAACCTCATGCCCGAAAGGGCGCGCGAACATCCCGGTGGTCAGCGCGAAAATCTTGAACTTGTTCTCGTAGAATCTGCCCCAAAAATCGCGGATGGCGACTCCACGCTCGGTACCGTCGAACTGGAATACGAAATAGGACGTCGGGTCATCGTTTTTGTTGAGGTGCGCGTAGTCTACACGCAGGCGCCCGCGCCGGAGCATGAAGCGGTTGTTGGCCAGGCCGGAGAAATTCCCGCCGGCGTAGGTCTCAGCGCCCTCTTTGGAGATCACCTGGAACTGTGGCTGAATATAGCCGCTGATTCTCACCCGGTTATATCGCTCATAAATAGAGAGCATACCTTTTCCCATCTGATTTGTGGTATCCACAAGGTCCATAAGGAACCGCTGGGCAAAAAGGTTAGAATGGCTTAAAAGTATAAAAAGTAATAATAGGCCGGCAACACGGAACTTCATTTTTATATAATTGGTGGCTGTAAAATCGGGCTACAAAGAACCTGATTTTCCCTTAATTATTTCAGCCAGATCCGATAGTTTTTCTTCCCAGTGCTTTTTCATTGCCTCACGGTCGGCGGACCTGGGGAGCTTTTCATGATGAAAACTGATTACGCTTTTGCCGGCGTGTTTGCTTTTGCTGCCCGTCACGCGTACCTGAAGGGTCGAGTCGTGACGCCAGTTGTCCGGCTTCCATGCCAACCGGAAATGTGAGCCCGGTTCGAGCACGGTAATGGTCCCGCTGATGCCTTCTTTTGTTTTAAATGATTTGGCTGGACCAATGCTGCCATCTTCGAGATCGCCAAGCCAGGCGGACAAGCCTTGCTCGGATGCCATTAGTTCCCAGGCTTTGTTTCCGGGGATTGGAAAGGTTCTCGAAACGCCGATCTCGTAGCCGGACGAAAGCTCCCCTGGTAGTTTCTGCCCGGTTGCCTCGCGGTATCCCAGCGCGATTTTCTGGCGGTACCAGATGCTCTCGACATGTTCGGAGAGCAATGTAACGATCTGCCGGTGGGTTTTTCCGGCGGAGTTCATACTGTCCAGCCATTCAATCCATTCGTCCCAGTCGCGGCCGGTTTTTTCTTTTACTGCTTTTGAAGACAGCTTGACAAGCTGGTTTGCTGATGTGGTATCACTTCTGGCCATGATTTTGAAAGGTTTTATGACCGTAAAATTAGTCAAAAATCGGTGCCGAATCCGGCGCTCCGGGCCAGGCGCGCTGTGCAGTTGGAAAAATGAGTGGGAGTAGAAGCAATGACTTTAACCGGCTGGAATGAATTATCTGTCGGTTTAACGATCTGTTAATCAGCGTCATTTCCTTCATTACATTTTATACTTACAATACTTTTAATATTTTAACAATGTATTTAAAGTATCAAATGAATAATATATTTCTATACTGAAAAAGTATAGAAAGTATCTAACGTGAGGTACTTTTTGTTTGATTTAATAAGTACTGAAAGTGGTGGTCAGTAACTGCTTTTGAGATATATAATAATTATAAAAAGGTTAATACATTTCATAATAAGTAAAATGTATTAACCTTTTTATAAAAATTGTTCTTCTTGAAATATTAAAAGAATTGAACTTTCAAGACATAAGATATGGATAGTTAGGAAAGTTCTTTCTTTATATTAAATACAAACCATATGTTGTGACCATATGATATGTACTATCCTAATAAGCTGCTGTAAATCTCTTCTTGATGAAGTTTCCCTGCTCGATTTCATCGACGATAGCGACGGCCGTATCTCCGACAGATAATCTGCTGTGGTGATGCTCATCGAACACCGGCGTGTCTAGGGCGGTACGGTATTTACCTGTACGCTCGCCTGGATGTGCAGGGGACATTTCGATCGCAGGACTTAGAAAAGTCCAATCCAATTCCGTTTCAGTTTTCAGGATATTGAGGTAGTCGCGGGCTGCTGTGGCGCCGGGTTTGTAGGCCTCAGGGAAGTTGGGAGTATCGACCAGTTGCACGCCCGGTTGGATTTCCAGACTACCTGCGCCGCCGACAGTCAGGAAGCGTTTCACACCAGCCTGCTTTACACCAGCCTGGATAGCCTTTGCACCAGCGATGAAATCGTTGTAGATATTTGGGTTGGTCCAGCCCGCGTTGAAGGTGCTGATCACCGCGTCATGTCCGGCTACGGCCGCAGCAACCGCATTGGAATCTGTAACATCCGCGGCTTTGGCAGTTACGAGTTCGCTGCTCGCCTCGATTTTATCGGTACTACGAGCAATAGCAGTGACCTGGTGGCCACGTGAAACGAGCTCTTTTAAAACATGGGCGCCTACAAATCCGGTAGCGCCGATCAATGCAATTTTCATGAGTATTTGATTTAAAGATGGATATTCTTTTCTGAAATAATAAATGTTACAGTTTTAGACAAAAAAGATTAGTCAAATTTGCGACAGAATTCCGCCAGCGACATCTTGCCCAGGCTTGCCAACAATGTTTGTTCCGCGTCGTCGTACAGGCTGTCGAGGTGGTCGTTGATCTTCCGGCCTACGGGACAGTCGGGGTTGGGGGAGTTGATGCCCTTTCCAAGCAGGTCTTTTTGTTTCACTGCTTGATACACTTCCGACATGAATATTTTATCCGCCGGCTTTGCCAGACGGCTCCCGCCGGATTTCCCTTCCTTACTCAGCACCAGGCCACGTTCACGAAGGTTGCTGAGCTCTTTTCGTACCAGTACCGGGTTAATGTTAATACTACCCGCCAGATACTCGGACGGCGTCCATTCTTCCTCCGAGAAGGTCAGCAACGTAAGAATATGCACCGAAATAGCAAAGCGACCGCTGTTCATACTGTAACTTTTATTATTACAGTACAAAGGTGGGGAACGTTTGGGAGAAATGCAAGCGTTTTTTTGATTTTGAGAGGAGAGAGGGGAAAGGAGGAATGGGAGGAATGGGAGGAATGGGGAATTTCCATCTTCCCTTATCTCGGGAATCTAGTACCCGGTCGATTTGGCTGTTATCAGATCAGGATTTAGTATAGAAAGTATGCAGAGATTGGTACATATTATATTTTTTAAAAGAATTAAAAGTATTAACTATAATATGATACTTTAAGTATTTATAATATGTATTAAAAGTAAAATACATATAGTTTAAACTATATTTATTAAATGTTACATTAATATAATTCATTTAATACAAATATACCGGAACATTAATATTAAATGCTGCGGTATATTCCATTGATTAATAGCTATTTAAGAACGGTAAGTCCACCTTTGTAGGAGCGCTTGGTATACTGTACGAGGAAGTAGTAGTAGCCTCCGGAGATCTTGTCGGGGCACCAATCGTTGGGTCTTACTTTGGAATAATACACTTGTTTACCCCATCGGTTGAAAACGGTGATGTCTTTGAAATAGTCGTCACAGTTGTCGGCCGGAAGCCCTTCGAACACCAGGCAGTCGTTTTTACCGTCCCCGTTCGGAGTGATGACGTTCGGAAATTCGGGGAAAGGCGCTGAACCATTGTCTTTGATTGTAACCCTCACCGTGGTGGTGTCCGTAGCGGCCGCGCAGCTTTTGTCCTGGGTTACAAAATCGACCATAAAGGTCTGTTCCGGCTGGCCGTTGAGCACGGCGCATTCGGGATTCCAGGCGTATGGAGAGGTGACGTTTTTTACGCCCGTTTTAGCTTCGAAAATCATTCCCGCGTCCTTCATATCAAATCCGCGGCCTGCGGCTGTGAGAACGATCATATTCGTATCGGGATCACTTGCCAGCACATCAAAGGTAATGCCCGACGAGCTGCCGATCTGATAGGTGATTTCCTGCACGGGGAGAGACGTCTTTACGGAGGGAGGACGGTTCGGAGACTCGTCGACGATAAAATATACCGGTTTCGAGACGGGCATCGGGTTGCCCTCGCAGCGCATATCCTCCACTTTGAAATCCACGGCAAGCGTATCGCCCTTTTTGGCATTGCATGGAGGTACCCACGTGAATTTCTGCTGCACGTTGGCCTGCCCGCTAACGGGTTTGAAATCCATCCCCAGGTCGTTCATGTTGAAATCCTGGCCACGACCCGATAGCGCAAGATTGTCCTTGTCAGGGTCTTTGCCGTAGACATCGAAGGTCACGGGTACACCTGCGCTCACGTGTACGTAGTCGCCCGGGAGCGAGGTCGATACGGTTGGGGCATTGTTGCCGCTGTTTTCACGGCGTATATAGATGTTGAGCGTGTCGGTGAGGGGGAAAGGGCAGCTGCCGTCTTGCGCAATCAGCTGGATCTTTATCGGGCGGTTATCGTAGGTTACAAAGCATTCTTCGAGGCAGACCTGGAATTTGAGGGTGTCGTTCGGTACCCTGGTGGTGAATTGCGCCGGAAGTACGGTGAAATAGTTTTTCGAATTGTTCACGGCCTTGCCATCGACAGCCACAATCTGATTAACGGTCGGGTCAGTTACCATCACTTCGAAGCAGTTCGGATCGCCTTTTTTGACCGTTATAATTTCATTTTCGGTATAATAGGTATTCTTCCCCTTTGGCTTGAACAATAGCTTGGGAGGGTCCATTTTGGGGCAGTCGACCACTTTGAGCTGAAAATCACGCGTAAGCGACCCGATTTTCACGCCCTTTCGATATTCGTCCACCTGCACGGCGAACACATACAGCCCCACCGAGCCGGCCGTGACGGAAAGCATGCCGGTCGATTTGTTGACCTTCAACGGATCGGGGCCGGGGATCATATTGCTGACGGAAATACCGTCGATCCACGTCAGGCGGGGATAGGCGGACGACCCGCGGGCCGGTGCGCTCGGGTTAGCCTTGTCGGCATAGCCCTGCATAGGTGTTATCAGCGAATACACGAGACTGTCGCCGTCGGCATCGGTACCTCCAAAATCGAACAGAAACGGTGAATTGACGCAGGCATAATCGCCCTTGATCTCGGGAAAAACCGGCGAAGAGTTCTTGAAATTGGCATTGTTTTTAAAAAGCGGGGGAAATTCAAGGTAAAAAAGGCTACCCGCATCACCCGGCGCCTGAATGTTGGTGATTGTCCCGTTTCGGCAGCACCTGTCCCACACCATATAGTAGCCCTCAGCGTCGGCAAAATCCGTTGGAAGGAGGCGCACTGCGGAGCCGTAAGTGATCTGCCAGGTCTGCAGTGTTGAGATTCCACAGAGCGGGTTTGCGTAGTTGACCGATTTTCGTTCTATTTTTGGGGCTTCAAGGGAGCCTATGAGTACATTGTCGCGCTTTCTGAATACATAAATCGTGACAAACGGATCTTCTGCGCCAGGATTGCCATTGAGGGCATCGAAGTACATCGTAAGACCCATGTTATAGTTGTAGTAACTGTCCTGGTTTTGCGTGATGAAGAGCTGCCCGCCGACAATATGCGTCGCATTCGCTTCGCAAATGGCAAACAGCATCAGAACAAATAAGATGAACCGTTTTTTCATGGAATAATGCGGCAGTAGAATTGATCCGATAGGATATTGGGATTAGTAATTAAAACAAGAAATAATGTCTAAGAGTAACAAGTACGAGTACGTTGAAATTACCGATTTTGCGGCAGAAGGCAAATGTATATTTAAATCGGAAGACGGCGTAATCTTTGTAGAAGGTAATGTGGCTCCCGGTGACATTGTCGATCTTCAGGTCGTCCGTACCAAGAAGAAATTGAAGGAGGCAGTAGTTACCAAAATCCACTCGCAATCGGCTTTACGTACAGAACCCTATTGCGAGCATTTCACCGTTTGTGGCGGCTGCAAGTGGCAGCACATTGGCTACGAGCATCAGCTTCGGTTCAAAAGGCAGCAGGTCGTGGATCATTTTGAAAGGATAGGAAAGATCAGGAATGTTGAGATAAACGAAATCATCGCAGCCCCTAAGACCGAATATTACCGCAATAAGTTGGAATTTACTTTTTCAAACTGGCGCTGGCTGACCAGGGAGCAGCTCGATTCGGGACAGCCTTTCACAAAAACCGCATTAGGCTTCCACGTGCCGAAGCGGTTCGATAAAATATTCACGGTAGACCATTGCCACCTCCAACCGGATCCGTCGAATGCGATCCGCAACGCATTGCACCGTTTTTCGGAGGAAAAAGGATACCCTTACTATGACGTACGTTTCAATGTAGGGGTCATGCGTAACGTGATCATCCGTACGGCCAATTCTGGCGACGTGATGGTGATCGTGCAATTCGGGGCGCAAAACGACGAGATTATTGCGGAAGTGATGGAATTTCTGCACCGAAATCACCCGGAGATCACTTCGCTAAACTATATCGTGAACTTGAAGGGAAACGATTCGTACCAGGACCAGGAAGTGATCCATTACGCCGGCGAAAAGGTCATCCGCGAAACGATGGAAGATCTTACCTTCCTCGTTGGGCCAAAATCATTTTATCAGACCAATTCCGAGCAAGCCTACAAACTGTTCAGCGTAGCACGCGACTATGCCCAGCTTACGGGCATAGAATCGGTTTACGACCTATATACCGGCACGGGCACCATTGCCAATTTCGTGGCACGAAGCGCGAAGAAGGTGGTAGGCGTGGAGTATGTGGAAGCAGCCGTCCAGGACGCCCGCATTAACTCGCAGCTGAACGGCATTACCAACACCTCGTTCTTCGCGGGCGACATGCGTGCGATCATGAACGAAAGCTTCCTGCACACGCACGGGCGCCCGGACGTGATCATTACCGACCCTCCGCGCGCCGGAATGGACGTCCCCGTAATCGAAACGATTTTGAAAGCCGCACCCGACCGCGTCGTGTACGTAAGCTGCAATACAGCCACGCAGGCGCGCGACCTGGCATTAATGTCGGAAGATTACGAAGTAACGCGCGTACAGCCTGTAGACATGTTCCCGAACACGCACCATGTGGAGAATGTGGCGTTGTTGGTGAAAAGGCGATAGGCAATAGGCTGTAAGCTATAAGCTGGTGTAAATCAAGCCAGCCTATTGCTTACAGCTTACAGCATACGGCTCATAGCTCCAACTTAAAACGGCGGTTCGGAATCGGGGCCTTTGTAGTCGAAATTGCTTAGGTCGTTGGCGCGGCTGCGGAGCGTTCCGCCCATTGGTGGTGCCGTTGGTTTGGCCTGACTTTCGAACGAAGAAATCGGGTTGGAAGTCTGGATCGGGCGGTCGATCGAGAATGGGGCCGGGGTAAAGCCGGAATCGAGATCGGCGAATTTGGTGTATTTACCAATAAAACGAAGTTGAATGGTATCCAGCGAACCTGCACGGTTTTTAGCCAGAATTACTTCACCCACACCGGCCACCGAATTACCTGCCTCGTCTTCCGTAATGCCGTAGTATTCAGGTCGATACAGGAATATTACCATATCGGCATCCTGCTCAATTGACCCGGATTCCCTCAAATCGGAGAGCTGCGGACGTTTTTCACCGCCACGCGTTTCCACGGCACGGCTCAGCTGAGAAAGGGCGATTACCGGCACGTCAAGTTCCTTCGCAAGGTTCTTCAACGACCGCGAGATCATCGCAATTTCCTGTTCACGGTTACCTGGGCTTTTACCGCCTGTGTCTCCGGTCATCAGCTGCAAGTAGTCGATTACGATCATCTGAATATCGTGCTGCGCTTTCAGACGGCGGCATTTGGCACGCAGTTCGAGCACCGAAAGGGCAGGGGTGTCGTCGATGTAGATCGGGGCATTGGTGAGCCGGTGAATGCGGTGGTGCAGCTGCTCCCATTCATGCGGTGCCAGGCTTCCTTTACGGATTTTCTCACTATCAATCTCAGCCTCGGCGGAAATCAAACGATTAACCAGCTGTACCGAGGACATCTCCAGAGAGAATATGGCCACCGGAATATTGAAATCTACCGCCGCATTTCGCAGGGAGGAAACGACAAACGCCGTTTTCCCCATACCGGGACGGGCCGCGAGGATCATCAATTCCGTTTTCTGCCAGCCGGAAGTCAGCCTGTCGAGCGCGCTGAAACCGGATGGCACGCCGGTAAGACCGTCCTTGTTATTCTTTTTCTGGTCGAGTTCGGCCAGCGCCTGGCGCATGAGTGCGCCCATGTCGGCGTAGTTTTTCTTGATATTGGATTCGGAAATGGCGAAAAGCGACTGTTCCGTTTTGTCGAGAAGCCGGAATACATCGGTTGTATCTTCATAAGCTTCCCGCTGGATCTCCGAGGATACTTTGATCAGCTCCCGTTTGATGTAGGCCTGCGAGATAATGCGGGCGTGGTATTCGATGTTGGCAGCGGAGTTGACCTTGCTGGTCAGCTCCATAATGTACGATGCCCCGCCGACCAGTTCAAGTTCTCCCGTGCTGCGCAGCTTGGCGGTGACGGTGAGCATGTCGATCGGTTCCGAGTCGGCGAACAGGGTTACGATCGCGCTGTAAATGCGGATGTGCGACTCCTTGTAAAAACTATCCGGACGGAGGATATCCGCCACCGCCGTGAGGGCATCCTTTTCGATCATCAGGGCGCCCAAAACCGCCTCTTCCAGGTCGATGGCCTGTGGGGGTAATTTGCTGAAATTCTGATCGTTGGATGGCGTTCTCGGAGCGAATGCCCGCTTGGTACCGTTGCCGGTTTTGGAGCCGCTCCTGGGGTAGTTGTTTGGTGCCTTTTCGTTTTCCATGTTAAGACAAAGTTAATCATTGAAGGCCTTCGAGGAAAGCGGCGGCAGGGAGTTTAACGCAATAATTTTTTTTCTGCCACACTACTTTTTTGTGCCTGTCTGATAATGAAAGACTTGGTCGGGAAAGACTTATTTTTTGATTTGGGATTTGGCAAATTAAATGTTTTTTCGACGATTATGTTTTACAAATGTTGGTTATTATTACTAAATTTTACAACGAATAGACAAACATTAAACACTGATTCATTTGCTGGAAAAAATCATCACACTCGAAGACGTATCCATGGTCGATTTTCTCGGGATCCACAACTCGAATATCAAGGAAGTCGCCGCAGCTTTCCCCGAAAGTAAAATTATTTCACGCGGAAACGAGATCCGCATCCAGGGGACTGCCCCCGAAATTATCCGAATCACTGATGTAATCGACTCGCTTCTGGCTCATTATCAGAAGTATGGCAAAATAACGAACGACAACGTCAAGGGTTACCTGAACGGCATCACAAAAATGCCTGTGGCCACAGGGGAGGACGACGATGACGTGATCCTCTATGGAAATAAGGGCCTTGTTGTGAAAGCCAAAACAACGAACCAAAAGCTCCTCGTGGAGCAGGCCGGCAAATACGACCTCGTGTTCGCGATCGGTCCGGCCGGTACGGGAAAGACCTACACGGCCGTGGCCATTGCCGTGAGGGCATTGAAAAACAAGGAAGTACGGAAAATCATCATCACACGTCCCGCCGTAGAGGCAGGCGAGAACCTGGGCTTTCTGCCGGGTGACCTTAAAGAAAAGATCGATCCTTACCTGCGCCCTATTTACGATGCGCTGGACGATATGATCGCGCCGGAAAAACTGAAATTGTACCTGGAAAGCCGGGTAATTGAAATAGCGCCGCTTGCATATATGCGGGGGCGAACGCTGAACAACGCATTCATCCTGCTCGACGAGGCGCAAAATACGACGCCGATGCAAATGAAGATGTTCCTGACCCGGATGGGCCCGAGCTCCAAAGCGATCATTACCGGCGATAAATCGCAGATCGACCTTCCCAAAAACCTGAAATCAGGTCTGATCGACTCGCTGACGGTTTTGAAGGGCATTAAGGGTATCAGTTTCGTGGAACTGGATGGTTCGGACGTTGTAAGGCACCGTTTGGTGAAGGACATTCTTGCTGCCTATGAAAAATCGGAGAAGTAGCCTGCTGCTGGCCGGCCTATTGCTGGTTTCTGTGCTCGGAAGGGCGCAGGATTCACTCGTGACACGCTGTGCCAGCACAGAACGCGACTCTGTGCGGCTTTTGAAAAATCCATCCCTCCGAAATCTTCGAATGCGATCGGAGCAGGCCATCCAGGACTACGTGCGTAGCAGCGCGGCTGCGCGTACGAGCGCAAGCGAGGTCATTACGATCCCGGTGGTGGTGCATGTGGTCCATAACCGGGCCGATCAGGTGATCGGCGGCGCAGGCAACGGTAACATTTCCGATACGCAGATTCAGAGCCAGATCGATGTGCTGAATGAGGATTACGGCAATACCTCCGGCTACAAGGGGTTCTATACCGACTCACTGGGCGTCGATACGGGTATCCGCTTCAAGCTCGTTTCAGTGGTCCGAACCTATAACACGACTTCGCAGTTCAGCCCGATTACCGATGCCGACGAGCTGGCAGCCATTTCGCCTGCCTGGTTTACTAACCGTTACCTGAATATCTGGGTAACGCGGCTGAACGACCGGTATCTCGGGACTTCGCAATTTCCCGTGGTAACCGAGCTCAACGATCGCACCGCGGGTCTTGCCACCTCGGAAAATGGGGAAACTGATGCATTGACCGACGGCGTAATCATCGACTTCCGCTATTTCGGCCGAAACTCCGATGCAATTACGAGCCGGATCTATAATCTTGGCCGCACCACAACACATGAGGTGGGTCATTGGCTCGGACTGATACACATATGGGGCGACACCACCTGCGGCACTGATTATTGCGACGACACGCCGACGGCCAACACCAAGAACGAAACGACCGACGTCTCGTGCTCGCCGGTGTATTCGCAATGTCGCGGGACCGTGGTGACGCGCAATATGATTGAAAACTACATGGATTACTCACCCGACGTTTGCATGAGTATTTTTACGAACGATCAGAAGGAACGTATGCATGCCGTACTGGCACTGAGCCCGAGGCGTGCGAAAATGGTGGAGTATTCTAAGTTTTCCACGACCGATCTTTTAGTCGAAATCTATCCCAATCCGGTTCGTGAGACTTTGACAGCCAATGTCTTTACGCCCGACTTCGAAAATTATACTGTATCTGTTTTTAATCAGAAAGGACAAAAGGTGACGGAGGATACCGTCAATCGTAGCTATCTCAACGTTAAAAATTTTCCGAGCGGTTTGTACTATTACAAAGTGACGACCGCTAATAAGACGATCACAAAACGTTTTGTCGTACGATAAACACACATGCTACCACGCGCTCCTTTTGTAAGCGTAGTATTATTTCTTGCAACCGGCATATTGGCGGGCGACGCATTGCGTACGATCGGCGATACGCCGGTTGCTTTTTTGGCGGCTGCCTTGGTTTTAGTGACTTTGGGATGTGTTTTGCTATACCGGTTCAGCCGTCAAACAGGATTTGCGATCACATGTGCGGTTTGGCTATTTCTGCTCGGGGCCGGTGTTAAATGGTGGGTTGAAGCAAAAAAGGACGATCAGCTTGCGTCGCTTCAAGCATTGGAATACCGGTCGTACACCGCGGAGGTGACGACGATTCCCGAAAAACGGAATAACTCCATTCGTTTTGAGGTTCTTACCAAACAATTTCTTGCCGGAAACCAATGGGTTAGCCATGCTGTGCGGGCGTTGATTTACCTGCCGGATAGCCTTTCTGCCATTACCAAACCGGGTGACCGGCTTGTTATCAGCGGCCGTTTGGAACAGCCCGCTCCGCCGCAAAACCCAGAGCAATTTGATTATCGACGCTACTTGCGCAACAAGGGCATTCTCTTCACCGCCTTTGTAAATGAGCATTCCTATCGGTTAATTTCCACCAAATCGGAGACGACTCCAGCCTATTGGCCTGAAACCGTTTCCCAATGGGCGGAGGATCGTTTCGATAAGCATATCGACGGATCGACAGCCGGTGATAGCGCGGCATTTGGGCTCGTGAAGGCGATGTTGCTGGGCCGTCGTGACGACTTGCGCGACCAGCAGGTAGGCGATTATGTGATTTCAGGTGCCGTGCATATTCTGTCCGTTTCCGGTATGCACGTAGCGATTATCTTTCTGGTTATCAGTGCGGCTTTCGGTTGGTTGAAGCGTTGGCAGGTTGGAAAATGGGTTTACTTTTTCCTGATAACTGCATTGCTGGGCTTTTACGCATTGGTTACCGGTTTACCGCCTTCGGTGCAACGTGCAGCATTAATGTGCCTGGTGTTGGTAGCGGCAGACGTGGCTGGAAGAAAGCATTACCCGATGAACACGCTGGCATTTTCTGCGCTTATCATCCTCCTGCTCGATCCCTGTGCGCTATACGATGTCGGTTTTCAGCTGTCGTACCTTGCTATGGCGGGAATTTTCCTGCTTTACGAGCCGATTTTCGAGGCTTTAAAGCCCTCGAACCGTTTGCTGAGATTTGTGTGGCAGGTGAGTGCGCTCGCCCTTGCAGCCCAGATCGCTACATTTCCGTTGAGCCTTTTCTACTTTCATCAATTCCCCACTTATTTCTGGCTGGTAAATCCGCTCGTGGTCGTATTTACCAATATCCTGCTGCCTGCCGCATTGGCACTGCTGCTGATGAGTCTCTCGGGGATTCCGTGGCTGGTCTCGGCGGTCGCACAGATTGTGACATTTTCGGCACGGCTCACGGATTGGTCGGCGTCGATCCCGCGTTCGCTTCCAGGCCATTTATTGGAAAACCTGCATTTGAATGTACTGGAAGTGATCTTGCTGTATTGCATGATTTTCCTCATTTGGTACACATTATATCTCCGCTCGGTGAATTGTCTGAAATTGACTATGGTAACGGCAGTTTTATTCGCAACTATTTCAATAACAGGAAGCTTGAATGCGTATTTAAATGCCGGTCCGGTTTGCTTTCGCATTCCTAAACATCGGGTAGTAGGCTTTAAATCGGGCGAAGTACTCTACGTTGTGAGCAATAAAGCATTTGCAGCGGATTCGCGCGCATTTGATTTTAATGTAAAAAACTACGCGATAAGCGCCGAAATTCAAGATATTATTCGCATTACCGCTCCGTAGGCGGTGTGCGGTAATTCATTTTGGTTCTGGTAAAAGAAGTCACTGCACTGAATAGAGCGCTTCGATCTGTTGTGCGATCTTTTTGTCCCAGGCCGCCTGGGCGCCTGGATTCAGGCCATGGCCGGTTTCCCCGTCGTATTGTTCCTGGTCGCGGTTCATTTCACGGAAGGCTTCGAGAAACTGATATTGAATTTCACTATCGTAGTCTTCGAATGTTAATTCAGCCTTTCTGAGCCGTTCCTTGAACTTCTCGACTACCAGCCTCGTAATGTCGAAATGGATCTGCTCATGGCGCAGGGTGCCTGCATTACGCGACTCCGGCCGGCCCCACGACATGCTTTTCACCATAAATGTTTTTAAACCGATTTCGATCACCAGATCGTCGTCTTTCGAATAGGAGCGGCCCTCGTACCCGAAGCTGGTAAATACGGCCGCGGCATACCTGCTGCCCGGCTTCGCGCTCCTGCCTTTAAAATCGTCCCAGATCAGTGGCCGTTTCGGCGAGTAGAAGACTGTGTCCTCCGAAGCGGTGTTGTTAATTTCCTTGAATGTCAGCATCAGATTGCGGGCCAGCGCTGGTGTTTTGCCTGCATTGGACGTCATCCACTTTTGAAAGTGGCTCAGCGCCTGATCCACAAGCTGTTTGATTAACTTTTCATGGGTGAACGTAGTTTCCGGGCGGGTATAGTTAGCAGCCGTTTGATAGCCAGTAAGCTCCACCGGCTGCATGTCGCGGTACCATCGAAACCGTACGCTGAGCCTGACTTCACCTGTAACCTTATTCGGCCCGATACGTTTTTCGCTGACAGACAGTTCCTTAATCGTGATGTAAAGCGGCAAATGGCCCTGCTCTTTCTTTGGGGCGAGATAAGACCAATAACCAAACAGCTCACTTTCGGCTTTTCCCGGGAGTACGGCTGGTATTTCCTTCCCCAGGGCGATTACCTTGCCCAGCGCCGCTCCCGGCTGCGAGCGTTGGTCTTCGACGTTTTGAATGAAGAATTTGTAGGACTTGAAAAGGCCTGCGGGATCTCTGGTAAGTGTAACAACCGACCGATCCTGCTGCGCGAAAAGCGGGTTAAGGAACGTTGTCAGGAAGAAAACAAGCGAAATGCTTTTGGTCATACTTTTCAAACTGTGTTGAATCCAGCCGTCATTTCCCTAAGTTTGTACCCTGAATTTTGGATTGAACTGAGAATGACAATACCTACAACGAATTTGCGGCCGGAATTTGATGACATTTATATGGACCTGGCAAAAAATCTTGCCAAGCGTTCGCATTGTATTAAAGCACAGGTGGGTGCGGTGCTAACGAAGGACACGCGGATTATTTCAATCGGCTATAATGGCCCCCCTGCGGGCACGCACAACTGTGACGAAGAATTTCCGGGAGTAGGTTGTCCGCGCGATGCGAAAGGAAGCTGTTCACTGGCATTGCACGCCGAGCAAAATGCAATTCTGTTCGCCGTAAAAAATGGTTCGAATATCGAAGGATCAACGCTTTTCGTCACGCTGGCGCCCTGCATTGCCTGCGCGAGGGTGATCTATACGATGAAGATCAAAAAAGTAATTTTCCTGCATTCCTACGCCGCATATAAGGGCATCGCTATCGAAGAGGGCGTGGAGTTTCTGAGGCGTTTCGGCGTGGAGGTGGAGCAGTATAAGCCAATGATTGAATGATTGAATGATTGAATAGGCGACAACGCAAGATATTCAATCATTCAATCATTCGATCATCGCCCGGCGACCCGGTCAAAATTAATGATGATGCACTCCTCCCGTCCCGTGCACATGCCCGTGATCGAGCTCCTCGCGTGTGGCTGCGCGTACGCTTAGTACTTTGCCTGAAAAATGCATTTGCTTGCCTGCGAGCGGGTGATTGAAATTCATGATCACGACGTCGTCATGGATTTCGACGATCTGACCGTGTAGTCTTTCGCCTTCTTCGTTGGTCATCGGGATAATGTTGCCTACCTGAAGCAGTTCTTCCTGATCCACCTCGCTATTCTGGAAAACCGATTTGGGAAGGTCTACTACTGCTTCTTCATCATATTCTCCGTAGCCTTCCTCAGGAGCGACGGTAAAATCAAAACTGTCGCCGGCCGAGAGACCTTCTATCTGGCTTTCGAAGCCTTCCGGTAGTCCGCTGATGCCATGGATGAAGTACATCGGGTCATTTTCGGAAACTACTTCCACCACATCGGTTTCGCCTTCCGAGTCCGGAATGCTGAGGCTATATGTTAACGCTACGACGTTATTTTTTTCGATTTTCATTTGCTAGTTTGATTAAAATAATGGTTGTTGTAAAAGAATTGTTCCCGGAAAGACTACCGGAACAAACGTACGGCAATTTTGTCAAAATGTCATTTGGATGAACTTTTTAGCGCATATTTTGCTGTCTGGCGAGAACGAGGGGGTGATGATGGGCAATTATGTCGGTGACTTCATTAAAGGGCGTTTGAGCGACGAAAAGACTGCCAACTGGAACCCCGATTATGTGCTCGGGCTGAAACTGCACCGTTTTATCGATTCGTTTACCGATAAGCACCCCGAAGTGCTCGAAGCCAAAGATGTGGCGGCGGTCACGCAGGGAAAGCTGGCAGGGATCGTCATGGACATCTATTTCGATTATTTCCTCGCCAAAAATTTCGAGCATTACCACCACGAGCCGCTTTTTGTGTACGCGCACCGCATGTATTCGGTGATCGACAGAAATGCGCACCTGGTGCCCGAGACGATGGTACCGATGGTAAGGGCGATGATCCGGCAGGACTGGCTCAACACCTATGAGACGCTCGAAGGGATCAATACGACGTTTCACCGCCTGTCGCGCAGGGCGGAGTTTTTGGCGCCTATCTCGGATGCAGTCAGCGACTTGCAGGCCAACGAGGAGTTTTATTATACCAAATTCCTTTCCTTTTTTCCGGAATTGCGCCGGCAGGCGGGGCAATTTATCGTCGAAAACGCGGCATAAATCGTTGCGGAGCGGTAAATTTGATGTCCGGGCCGTACTCAGGTCCCAATTTGCGAACTCATGGCACAAACACCCGATATTATCCTTAAAGAGCTCAAAAGCAAGAAGTTCCGGCCGCTGTATTTCCTGCACGGCGACGAACCCTATTACATCGATTCCATTGCGGAAGAGCTTGAAAACAAAGTCGTTCCGGAATCGGAGCGGGGTTTTAACCAGTTTGTGCTCTACGGGAAAGATACCGACGTAGCCGGTGTGCTGAGCTATGCGCGCAGGTTCCCTTTCATGGCTGAGCGGCAGCTGGTATTGGTAAAAGAAGCACACCGGTTGAATGGCATCGAGCAGAAAGAACAACAGCAGCGACTGGAAGATTATGCATTGAACCCCGTGCCGAGCACGGTGCTGGTGTTTTGTTACCATGCCAATGCAGACGAGCGGAAGTCTTACCTGAAAGCTTGTAATGCAAATGGGGTGGTGGTGCAATCCAAAAAGATGTACGACAACAAGCTGCCTGACTGGGTAGCTTCGTTTTGCCAGCACGAAGGCGTGAAAATAAGCCCGAAAGCGGTGCAAATGCTGGTCGACAATATTGGTAACGACCTGAAACGGCTGTCGAACGAAATCCGCAAGATTATGGTGAACCTGCGAGTGGACGAAGGTATTGATGCGGGCGCGGTCGAAAAGTTTGTGGGAATCAGCAAAGAGTATAATGTTTTTGAATTTCAAAAGGCATTAATGCACCGTGATGTGCTGAAAGCGAATCAGATAGCTGCTTTTTTTGCTTCCAATTCCAAAGACAATCCACTGGCTCCGGTGCTGATCATCCTGTTCGGGTTTTTCTCGAAACTGCTCCTTACCCACGCGGCACGCGACAAATCGGAAAAGGGATTGGCCGTGGAGCTGGGCGTTAACCCGTATTTTGTGAAGGACTATCTGCTGGCTGCCCGTAATTATCCCATGGCAAAAGTCGTAAACATTGTCCATTACCTGCGCGAATGTGACGGGCGGTTGAAAGGGCTCGACGGTACGAGTATCCCCGAGGGCGAGCTGCTGAGGGAACTGGTTTTCAAGATCGTACATTAATTGAATGAGTGACCGGGGCGCCGGTGCGATGATTGAATGATTGAACTACTAAATACTGTCTATTCAGTCATTCACTCATTCAGTCATTCAAAATTAATTTCCGATGCATCAACAAACTATTCTACTTGCCACGCCGCCGTTTTTCAGCTTCCAGGAATGTCTTTGGTTTTTGAACCGTAATTACGATGATTGCCTGCATGTAGTGGGCGAAAATTCGGTTTTGAAAGCGATTGCAACACCTTTTGGCGATGTGCTTTTTCGGGTAAGCGAGCAAGGCGGTTCCCTGAGGATAGACTTGCTGGAAGGCGCTGCTAGTCCTGAATGTCGCGACTTTCTCACAGCCTATATCAATGAATGGTTCGATATAGACCGCGATCTTGCGCCGTTTTATACGCAATTGAAACGCGATAGTCGGCTCGCATATATGGTGGAAGACTTCGCCGGCTTGCGGCTGATGGGCATCCCGGACATGTTCGAGGCGCTTTGCTGGTCGGTGATCGGCCAGCAGATTAACCTCACATTTGCCTATAAGATGAAACGGCGGATGGTAGAGCGCTTCGGGCGACATATTGAATGGGATAATCGCGTTTTCCATATTTTCCCTGAACCGGAGGTCCTTGCGGCGGCAGAGATCGGTGAGCTGCGGGCTATGCAGTTTTCGGAAAAAAAGGCGGAATACGTTATAGGTGTCGCCCGTGCATTTGTGGAAGGTACACTAAGCAGAGAGAAAATTGAGGCATTGCCGGACTTTGAAGCGAGGCAGAAGGCATTGACAGCACATAAGGGAGTCGGCGTTTGGACGGCCAATTATGTGCTTATGAAGTCATTTCGCGCGCCGGAAGGTATCCCGCATGGCGACGTCGGTTTGCTTAATGCGCTCGCAGGGCATGGCATCATCGCCGAGCGCAGCGAAAAGGATAAAATCGAAGCCTTTTTTCGCGATTATGCGGGTTGGGAAACTTACGTGACCTTCTATTTGTGGAGAAGCCTAGCTGTAAAGCCATTAGCCTGATTTCCATTTCAGATATTGCTCGCGCATGCAATGCCCGCACGGGCGGTACCCGTGTATAAGCGCATCGTGCTCGTCTGCGAAAAATACCCGGTTGGTGCGCTTCATTCGCTTCCCCGAACCGCAGGATAACAGCCCATAGATTTTCAGGTTCCGGTTGCCGGCCAGTGTTATCTGCCTGCTGTCGATCATTTCTTTCAACCTGCGGCTTGCCGGGAACCCCTCAGGTCCTAGTTCGCTGTGTTTCAGCATAGGTAATATTGCTTCTGCGTGTGATAATATGTTGCATTTCAGCTTATCGCGTCGTGGAATATGATGCCTAGGGTATATCGCTCCCCGTCATGCACTTCGCTGACGCCGTGTTTCATATTGACCCGGTAATAGCCCTTAGTACCTTTCACGGGCCTGAAATTGGTGGTGAAAAGTAATGCATCGCCCTTTTTGGGCCTTAAAACAATGGCCTTCGATTGCGCACGGGGTATCTGCTCGGTTACCACGAACTCGCCTCCGGTGTAGTCTTCGCCAGGCTCGCTGAGAAACAGCACCATTTGAATCGGGAAGAACAGCGCTCCGTAAAGGTCCTGATGCAGTGTGTTGTGGCCCCCCTTACCATATTTGAGGATAAGTACGGTAGGGTTTGTTTGCCCCTGATTTTGGCAAATAGCCTGAAAATCTTCAAACTGAGAAGGGTAGGGCTGTTCCTTTGTTAAAACCTGCATCCATTGATTGGCTACCGGGGCCAGCTTGGGATAAATGCGCTCACGCAGCCGCTGGATAATTGGTGGCAATGGATAAGAGAAGTATTTATACTCGCCTAATCCGAAACGGTACCGTTCCATTACGATGGTTTTGCGGTAATGCTTTGGATTGCCATATTCTGCGATCAGATCGTCGCATTCTTTTGTATTCAGGACCTGGTTAAGCTGCGTATAGCCGCGCTTGTGGAGATTTTCTTGGATGGAGGTCCAGTCAAGGTCTTCAATATTGATCATTTGGGTATTTTGATTTGTTAAAACCAAAATTACCCGCTCAAAACGCGGATCGAAACCCGATTCTTGCGTAGTTATGCTCAATGGCGGGAAGGTCAGCCTTCGTGACTTGCTATTCGCAGGCCTCCGGCCGGTCAGTACTGAGAATTGCGGTAAAAACCGGCCGGAGGCCTGCGAATAGCTGGTGCAAATCAGGAGATTTGCACCAGTTCGTCTTTACGTTCACCAATTTGCTGGCGCCACATCGCGTAGTAGAGGCCTTTTTCATCGAGCAACGCCTGGTGATTGCCGGTTTCGACGATCCGGCCCTTTTCGAGCACATAAATGCGGTCGGCGTACATGATAGTGGATAGCCGGTGCGCGATCATGACGGTAATGTGCTGGCGCTGGTCGGTGATGTCGCGAATCGTATTCGAAATTTCTTCCTCGGTGAGCGAATCGAGTGCGGAAGTGGCTTCGTCGAAAATGATCAGGTGCGGGTTACGCAGGAGCGCGCGGGCGATCGAGAGACGCTGGCGTTCGCCGCCTGATAATTTCAATCCACCTTCGCCGATCACCGTGTCGATACCATTCTCGGCGCGAGCCAGCAGGTTATAGCAGGCGGCTTTCATCAACACGCTGTTGATCATTTCGTCGGTCGCCTCTGGATTTACAAACAGCAGGTTTTCCTTGATCGTACCTGAAAAAAGCTGCGTATCCTGCGTTACAAATCCAATTTTATGCCTGATTTCGTCAAAATCGATTTCCTTTCCACTCACGCCGTTATAAAATACCGCGCCTTCGATTGGCTGATAAAGACCGACGAGCAGCTTTACGAGCGTCGTCTTGCCTGAACCCGAAGGGCCTACGAATGCTATGGTCTCCCCACGCTTCACCGCGAACGAAATATCTTCCAGAGCCGGGCGTTTGGCGGTTTGATGCTGAAATTTCACATGATCGAACTGTAACTCCCTGACGTCGGTAATGGTCTCCGGATTAGCAGGTTTGTGTTCCACAGGGCGGGCAAGCAGCGTCTGTAAGTTATTCAGGGACGCTTCGGCTTCGCGATAGGACAGGATCACATTGCCCAATTCCTGCAACGGCCCGAATATGAAGAAGGAATAGAATTGCATCATCATCATTTGCCCCACGGTAATCTTGTCGCGGAACACGAAAAAGAGCAATGCGAACATCACGCATTGTTGTAGAAAATTGACGAACGTTCCCTGAATGAAACTTACCGAACGGATGCTTTTGACCTTTTTCAGTTCCAGTTTGAGGATTTTATAAGTGGTGGTGTTCAGGCGGCCAATTTCCTGCTGCGTCAATCCAAGGCTTTTCACCAGTTCGATATTGCGGAGCGACTCCGTCGTAGAACCTGCCAGCGCAGTCGTTTCCTTCACAATATTCTTCTGGATGATTTTGATTTTTCTGCTTAGGACACTTGTCAGAATTGCCAGTATCACCGCTCCCACGAGGTAAATCAGCGGCAACCAGGGGCTGAGCCTGAATGCCACGACGACCACGAAAACGATACCGACTGAGGTGAAAAACAGCACGTTAACGAAGTTCAGAATGAACTTTTCACAATCTGCACGGACTTTCAAAAGCACTGAAAGCGTCTCGCCCGAGCGTTGGTCTTCGAAATCCTGGAATGGGAGCCGCAATGCGTGCCGCAGGCCGTCGGTATAGAGGGCAGCGCCGAATTTCTGGATTACGACATTCACCAGGTAATCCTGGAAAGCTTTCGCAATGCGCGAAACCATTGCCACGCCGATGATCATCAGCAAGCCCATCAGGATACCCTTCATGAATTCGTTATCGAGGCCTTTCGCGCGGAATTCCGCAGCCTTGTTAGCGTACGGGTCGATTAGGAAGTTACCAAGGATGTAGGGGTTGAGCAGGGAGAAAATCTGGTTGATAGCGGCCATAACCAGGGCCAGGAATATAAGCGCCTTGTACCTGCTCAGGTATTGGATTAATAATTTCATACAGTTGTGAGGTGATTCGGTGGTGTTACCAATTACTGTAAACCCAAACGCGCTGAATTTAATTCTCGAAGAATGCGCAAAATGTGCGGAAATAAAAAAGACATCCGGGAGGGATGTCTTCAACAATGTAGCGGGGAGCAGGATCGAACTGCCGACCTTAGGGTTATGAATCCTACGCTCTAACCATCTGAGCTACCCCGCCGTCGTAATTGTGGTGCAAAAGTATGTTAAAGAATATTACGATGCAACCCATTTGCCCATTTTTAGCGCAAATTTCGCATATTTTTAAAACAACAAATTTAAATTTACACGCTTTTATTGTCGATTTATATTATATTACAACTTTTAAATCAGCACATAAGGCAAGGCTAACGAGGCCCGCTCCTTTAATTTCAGCACATATGGAAAAATATAAATTTGTTACCGAATTTGAATTGCGTTCCTCACCAAAAGTTCTCTTTCCATATATTTCCACGCCCTCGGGACTGCAACAGTGGTTCGCCGAGAAGGTAACTGTGCTGCCGGATCACCGTTTCGATTTTCAATGGGACGGCGACAGCCATATTGCTCGACAGACCGGTTTGCGGATCAATAAGGCGGTGCGTTTCGACTTTGAGGACACGAGTGACGACAACCTTGATAATAACCATCTGGAACTAAAATTAGAAGTTAGCGAGTTAACCCAGACAACCTTTTTACGTGTGATTGATTACTCGTCGAATCGTGACAAAGACGAGCTGCATTCGTTGTGGGAGGGATTTATTGATAATTTAAGAGAAATAGTAGGTAGTTGATGAAAAAGCTGGACAAGCTTATTTTAACGTCCTTTTGGGGACCTTTTGTGATTACAATGTCGGTCGTGGTGTTCGTTTTTCTGATGCGGATCATGATCTTTTACATAGATGACTTCGTGTCGAAGGACCTGAATGTCATGGACTATGCACAACTATTCTTCTTTTTCAGCCTCATTACCGTGCCCACTGCATTGCCGCTCGCAATGCTGCTTTCCTCCCTGATGGCCTTCGGTAACCTTGGCGAATTCTTTGAGCTTACGGCCATTAAAAGTGCAGGTATTTCTGTTGTTCGTGCGATGGCGCCGATGTTTGTCGTGGCCGTCGGAATCAGTATTTTCTCCTTTTATTTTAACGACCGCGTTTCTCCCTGGGCTAACCTGAAAGGATATAGCCTGCTGTATGATATTAAAACGACCAAGGCCACTTTAAAGATCAAAGAAGGTATTTTTTACAATGATTTGCCGGGATATAGTATCAAAGTCGACAAAAAGCTGGAAAACGGCAAAATGACCGGCATGGTGATTTACAAACACAACAGCCGTTCGTATGAGTTAGGGAATACCGAAATAATCCTGGCAGATTCGGGCAGGATGTTTTCCATTAATGAGAACCGTTACCTGGTGATCGAGCTATACAACGGTACTCGCTACACGGACGAGCAGGGTTCGGCAAGCTCCCGGCCGGTCTATATTTCTACCCCTGCCGGTTCACAGACCCCTTATACCAATTTTAACCGACAGTCGTTCAGGCACTACCGCCTTACGGAGAGCCTCGCGTCGTTCGGTATGAAGCGCACTGATGAGGGGCAGTTCAAATACCATGAGTTCATGAAAAACATCAACGATCTGACGGCGACGGCGGATTCGTTGCGTACTGCTTACCAGGAGACCAAGAAAAACCTCGTTTCGGGTAGCCAGCAATACTATTCCTATAATTACCGGGAAGGCACCGATAAAACCCTCAAAAGCGGCAAATGGATCGATTCGGTGCTGGCCAAACCGGTGTCCGATAGCTTGAAAAAGGATATTCTGATGAATACCAAGGCGGCTTCGAACAGTATGCTGAGCTATATCAAGTCGCAGCAAGACTATCTGCAGATGAAATTGAAGGACGCAAGTAAGTATGAGCTGGAGCGGCACCACAAATTTACCCAGGCGCTTTCCTGCCTGATCATGTTCCTGATCGGTGCGCCGTTAGGGGCCATTATCAAGAAAGGCGGCTTCGGGGTGCCCGTGCTTGTTTCGATCCTTTTCTTTATCCTGTTGTATGTATTGACGAACCAGGGGGATAAATGGGTGAAGGAGGGGTTGGTAGCAGTTCCAATAGGTGCCTGGATGGCGAATACCATTCTTTTTGTCACCGGTCTGTATTTCATCGATCGTGCGCGAAGCGATTCACGGCTGTTCGATAAGGACGTTTACCAGATGTTCTACAAAAGAATTAAGTCGAAATGGGCAAGTAGATTTGGGAAAAGGGAGCTTATCACTCATAATTAATTTAAATTATTTTAAAAACCGGTTTAAAAAGCCTACTTTTGCAACTTTATTTGCGGCAAGGTGCCGTAATGCTACATATCATTTAATCTGTTGTTACAATCATGTATTTAACCGCGGAAAAGAAGACCGAGATCTTCGAATCGAAAGGTTTTAAAAAGGAGGGCGCCGACACGGGCTCTGCTGAATCACAAATTGCTTTATTTACGTACCGTATCAATTATCTGAACGAGCACCTTAAAACGCACAAGAAAGATAATGATACACGTCTGGGCCTCCTCAAAATGGTAGGAAAGCGCAGAAGATTGTTGGATTATCTTTACAAAAAAGACATCAATCGCTACCGTGCGATCATCGCCGAATTGAACATACGTAAGTAATTTGAAATCAGGGAACTTGACATATGTGAAAGTTCCCTGATTTTTTGCGGAAAAAACAAGAACTTATCGGGGCGTCAGGACGGCGTCTCACAGCTACAAAAAACAATATTCTATGCTCTTTAATATAGTTACCAAGACTATAACCTTACCGGACGGCAGGGAAATCACAATTGAAACAGGAAAATTAGCGAAGCAAGCCGACGGATCGGTGGTAGTTAGGATGGGTAACACCATGTTGCTGGCTACGGTTGTTGCTAACAAGGATATTAAGGAAGGTCTCGACTTCCTGCCATTGTCGGTTGACTATCAGGAAAAATTCGCATCTGCGGGACGTATCCCGGGAAGCTTCCAACGTCGCGAAGGCAAGTTGTCTGACCATGAAGTATTAACAAGCCGTTTGGTGGACCGCGTATTGCGCCCTCTTTTCCCGGACGACTACCACGCAGAAGTACAAGTAAACATTCTTTTGATCTCTGCTGATGCGGAAGCATTACCGGATGCACTGGCTGCACTGGCTGCATCGGCTGCATTGGCTGCATCGGATATTCCTTTCGGCGGACCGGTTTCAGAAGTTCGCGTTGCCAAGATCGACGGCAAATATGTAATCAATCCAGGAACTACGGAATTACAAAACGCTACGCTTGATCTGATGGTAGGCGCGACGTATAACGATATCGCGATGGTGGAGGGTGAAATGAGCGAAGTATCGGAAGAAGAGGTAATCGAGGCGCTGAAAATCGCACACGCAGTAATTAAGGACCAATGTGCTGCGTTGAAAGAGTTCGAAGCGGCTGTTGGCAAAACAGAAAAAAGAGAATACGTAGGCGATCCGTCTGACGAGGCACTGGAAGCACGTCTGCGCGAGTTTGCCTATGGCAAAATATATGCGGTAACGCAGTTGGGTTCTACCAACAAAACAGTAAGAAAAGATGGTTTCAAAGCTGTTTGGGAAGAATTTAAAACGACTATTACCGAAGAAGAAGAATTCAACGAAGCGCTGGCAAAACGTTATTTCAATGACCTGGTTTGGGAAGCATCCCGCCGCCTGGTTCTTGACGAGCGGAAGCGCCTTGACGGCCGTCGCCTGGACGAAGTGAGGCAGATCGCTTCGGAAGTTGATTTCCTTCCTAACGCACATGGATCTGCGCTCTTCACGCGCGGGGAAACACAATCTCTGACCACCGTAACGCTTGGTACCAAGCAGGACGAGCAGATCATTGATACCCCATTGAAATACGGATACAGCAAATTCCTTTTGCACTATAACTTCCCCGGTTTCTCAACAGGTGAAGTGAAGCCTAACCGCGGTCCGGGCCGTCGTGAGGTGGGCCACGGTAACCTCGCATTGCGTGCACTTAAGAAAGTGTTGCCGCCGGTTGAGGATAACCCGTATACCATCCGTATCGTGTCCGATATCCTCGAATCGAATGGATCGTCGTCTATGGCGACCGTTTGTGCAGGATCACTGGCGTTGATGGACTCAGGTCTGAAAATTAAAGCTCCGGTATCGGGTATTGCAATGGGTCTTATCTCGGACGAAGCAACCGGTAAATACGCGGTTCTTTCCGATATCCTGGGCGATGAGGATCACCTGGGGGATATGGACTTCAAAGTAACCGGAACGGCAGAAGGTATTACTGCCTGCCAGATGGATATGAAGGTGAACGGCCTTTCATTTGAAGTATTGACCGAGGCATTGATGCAAGCGAAAGCGGGCCGTCTGCATATCCTTGGTGAAATGAATAAAACCATCACCGAAAGCCGTCCTGACCTCAAACCACATACACCACGTGCTATCGTGATCAAAATCGATCGCGAGATGATCGGTGCTGTGATCGGGCCAGGCGGAAAAGTAGTTCAGGATATCCAGAAAGAGTCGGGCGCAACGATCTCTATCGAAGAGAAAGACGGTGCGGGCTTCGTAAGTATATTCTCGGCTGATAAGACTTCCATGGATAAGGCGGTTGCACGGGTTAAGGGCATCATTCTGGTACCTGAAATCGGCGAAATCTATTCCGGTAAAGTGAAATCGATCATGCCATTCGGAGCGTTCGTTGAGTTCCTTCCAGGCAAGGATGGTTTGTTGCACATTTCCGAGATCAAATGGGAGCGCCTCGAAAAAATGGACGGTGTTCTGGAAGTAGGGGAAGAGGTGCAGGTCAAGCTGGTCGAAATCGATAAGAAAACAGGAAAATACCGCCTTTCACGCAAAGTATTGTTACCAAAGCCTGAGAACAAAAAAGATTAATTCAGTGTTCTTCTAGGCAGGAACGGTAAAAACGTCGTTATATAACATACTTAATAAAGACATAGATGAGACAGCTAAAGATCAGTAAGCAAATTACCAACCGTGAAAGTCAGTCATTAGATAAATATTTGCAGGAGATCGGTAAGGTGGATTTGCTAACGCCGGATGAGGAGGTGACGTTAGCTCAGAAAATCAGGGATGGAGACCAGCTTGCTTTGGAGCGTCTGACCAAAGCGAACCTGCGCTTCGTGGTGTCGGTTGCAAAGCAATATCAAAATCAAGGCTTATCGTTGGGTGACCTGATCAACGAGGGTAACCTCGGTCTGATCAAGGCAGCACAGCGTTTTGATGAAACAAGGGGTTTTAAATTTATTTCATACGCCGTTTGGTGGATCCGTCAATCGATCCTGCAAGCATTGGCAGAGCAGTCACGTATCGTGCGTTTACCCCTTAACCGTGTAGGTTCTCTGAATAAAATTTCAAAGACCTTCTCGGAATTGGAACAGCGCTTCGAACGTGAGCCGTCACCCGAAGAATTGGCGGAAGTACTGGAAATCTCTTCTTCAGAGGTAGTTGATACCATGAAGATCTCCGGTCGCCACGTATCCATGGACGCTCCATTCGTACAAGGCGAAGAAAACAGCCTTTTGGACGTACTTGAAAACGATCTGGAAGACAAGCCGGATTCAGGATTGGTGAATGAATCGCTCCGCAAAGAGGTACAACGCGCACTATGCACGCTCACACAACGTGAAGCGGACGTAATTGCCCTGTATTTCGGCCTGAATGGCGAGCATGCGATGACTTTGGAGGAGATCGGGGAGAAGTTCAACCTTACCCGTGAACGCGTGCGCCAGATCAAGGAAAAAGCCATCCGCAGATTGCGTCACGTTTCCAGAAGCAAAGCTTTGAAAACCTATTTGGGTTAATGCATCTTGAAATGCAAACCTTCTAATTACTTTAATAGCCTCTTTCGGGAGGCTATTTTCATTTTCAGACAAGGAAGTTTTCCATGGCTATTTTACAACCTTTGATCGACATGGCCGAGATCTGCTACCAGCAGGGCATTCGGCATGTGGTGATTTCTCCGGGCTCCCGCAGCGCGGCATTAACGCTTGCGTTTGTGCGCCACGGCGGCTTTCAGGCGCACGTATGTATAGATGAACGCTCGGCAGGCTTCATTGCCCTCGGAATGGCCCAGCAAATTGATTCTCCCGTGGTTTTGATCTGCACTTCGGGCAGTGCGGCATACAACTTCGCTCCGGCCGTTTCTGAGGCATTTTTTCAGCAGGTTCCACTACTCATACTCACGGCCGACCGGCCTAAGGAGTGGCAGCATCAGTACGACGGGCAAACGATCTATCAAACAGGCATTTTCGACCCGCATGTAAAGCGCTCGTTCGAAGTTTCACCTGATTACCAGCATCCGGACGTGCAATGGGCGATTAACCGGATCGCTAACGAGGCGATTAATCTGGCATCAATAGCCCCAAATGGCCCTGTACATATTAACGTGCCCATCCGTGAACCATTCTACCCGGGTTTGGAAGAGGATTTCAAGGCGTCTGATGAGGTCAGGATTATTAAAAGATCGGAAAAGGAGACAGTGTGGCCACAATCCATGTGGGAAGAACTGCTGGATGAATGGGAGAATGCTCCTAAGATATTGATCGCAGGCGGTCAGCAAAAGCCGGACGCCGCTTTAAACGCCATATTGCGGCGCATTACCGATGAATGGCAGATCCCCGTGCTGGGCGACTGTATTGCCAACTTATCGGGCGACGAATTTATACGTCATCACGACCTGTTTTTAGGCGCGAAAGATGCCGGCGATCTCCGTCCCGACTTGCTGATCACCTTCGGGATGTCTTTTATTTCGAAGGAGTTCAAACAATTTATTCGCAAAAACCCACCGAAATGGCATTGGCATATTGGTGAAGATGCGTTTTTGGCCGATCCGTTTCAGTCTGTGACACGGGATATCCCTGGAATTGCCGCCTCGTTGTTGGAGAAACTATTCGAGAGGCTTGATTATCAGTCTTTTGTTGAGAATTCAGATCTCAGTCAGGATACTTCATTTCATGACCTATGGCTTAGAAGTGAACGAAATGCACGGCAAAAGAAGCATGAATCACTGAAAAATCTATCACTGTTAAATGACCTATCTTTGTTAGATATCATAATTAAATATACAGATAATAGGTACCAGTTACATATTGCCAACAGTATGTCGGTGCGGTATGCCAATATACTCGCAACGGAAAACGAATGGCAAGGGGTGTTCGCAAACAGGGGAACGAGCGGGATCGACGGTTGTGTGAGTACCGCAATAGGCGCGGCGAAAGTGTCCGGTCAACCGACCCTGCTGATCGTAGGGGACGTTGCTTTTCTTTATGACCGGAATGGCCTGCTGATCAACAACCTGCCGCAGAACCTGAAAATCGTCGTGCTGAACAATGCGGGAGGAAATATATTCCGGATGATTGATGGCCCGGGAAATTTGCCGGAGCTCGAGACTTTTTTTGAGACTAGGCATTCATTCTCAGCCCAGCGTACGTGCGAGGATTCCGGAATTGCATATTTCCGTGTTTCCGGTAAAGAAGGTTCGGAAAGTATCGTAAAGGACTTTTTGAATTCCGACGGGATCGCCTTACTTGAAGGTTTCACCGACCCGGTCGAAAATACGAGGGCCTGGAAGGAACTTAAACGCGTGCTGCAATAGCTATTGCGTACGTGACCCGGTCTGCGCGACTCGATCTGCGCGACCCGATCCTAGCGGCAGTATTTGGCTGCCTCGGCCGTTGCCAGGGAGTCTTTCAGCAAGACTCCCTGCTTCCATATCTTGCAAGCTTCTGCCGTGTTTTTTTGCGCGAAATAAGCCTGCCCCGCCAAACCGTAGAGCAATTCCACAGGCTCGGCAATTTCGATGGCCTTCTTGAATGCATTTAGCGCTTCGGAAACATCTCCCTTCTGCTGATGATAAATCCCCAGGTTACGCAAGGCATAACCGTTTCTGGGCAGCTTATCCAGGGATTTTTCAATCAGATTCCGAGCTTCTTCTGCCTTTCCGGTTTGTAGCAGGGCATATGCCTTGTTGTTGAGCGAATAAGGCTCGGCGGGGTCCCTGCCCAGTACCTGGTCGAAGTAATCAATGGCTTGTGGCCACTGTTTGTTTTTCGAAGCGATGAGGCCGAGATTATTTAATGCCTGCGGTTGCGCAGGGTCAAGAGCGACGGCGGTTTCAAAATCCAACCGGGCCTCGGTGTAGGAGCCCATCCTGTAATAGACCGCACCACGGTTCACATAGGCTTCTACGTTCGTTTTGCTCAGTCGGATGGCCGCGTCATATTCGGGAATGGCGAGTGATGGGTTACCTTCGGCGTCGAGCAGGTTGCCTTTGACCAAATGATAGCGGGTCGAGTCCTGATATTGCTTCTCTATCTGAGCTAAATCCTCCCGGGCCTCTCTAATCCGGCCCAAATCGAGCGCGGCTTCCGACCGCACGAGATTTGCCTGTGCCAGTGTAGGGTCGATGCGGATCGCTTCTGTCAAAATCTCGTAAGCATCTTCCAGGCGCCCCAATTTCAACAAAGTTATCCCCTTGTTGAGATAGGCGTCCGAAAAATCTGCATTTTTGGCAATCGCTTCGTCATACAGCCTCAATGCCTCGGCATAGTTCTTTTGATTAAGTGCCTGGTTGCCTTTCAGAAAAAAATCGGCAGCATCCTTTTTGCTCTGGCTCGTGCAGTTTAGTAATGTTAGTACTAATAAAAGTAGCTGAAATAACGAATTGAATTTGAATAACATATAATTAGTAAAGTAAGAACACCAGTTATGAGGTACATCAAGGACATCCCTAACCCTCGCTACAAAATCGGTCTATACCAATGGAACAGCAAGTACATTATCAAAATCGAATCGGGAATGTACGAGCAAACTTACAAAATCGATGATTACGAAGTAGCTTCGGCAGAAGAGCTGGAAGCTTGTATGGATGAAGCGTTCACGCAAGCCATTGCCGATCGTTTCGATGCGATGCACGCCGATTTTAACGGCACGCTTATGCGCCATAATGTGCTTTTTTAGCCCAGACAGCGTATTCCTGACACGCGTACGTATACGGTTTTAATGCACTTTTCGTTAGATAGCAAACAATTTTAAGCGGTAAGTGAGAACCAAAATATTCTTTTGTCAGGATATGGCAGACCACAAAAACTTAATTCAAAACTCCACCAACTCAGTATCTATGGTTTTTAAACGCAGCGCCTCCACCATCGGCATGTTTGTATGTGTAGGCGCGTCTTCCGTAGTAGCCCAGAATACGCTTAGTATTACGGAGCCGGAAGCACACTTTCGCAACGGCCTCGAATATTATGCAAAGTCTAATTACGTGGCTGCAAGGCAGGAATTCGGCGAATTTCTGAATACGCAGGATAAGTTGCTCAGTACGAGCGATTACAATAAGGTTACGGCCGAGTATTATGTGGCGGTAACTGGGCTGTATCTCAATTATCCCGAGGCTGAAGTGCAGGTTGACAGGTTTGTCAAGAACCACGCCGAACACCCCAAAGCACAGCTTATTTATAGTGATCTGGGTAAATACTATTATGAAAGCGGCAATTACGAAAAAGCCATTACCTACCTCGAAAAGGCCGTAGACTTGCCTGGGGCAGGAGCGGGGAGGCTGGAAAGCACCTACCGGTTGGCAATGGCGTACTATAATACCAAGCAGCCGGACCTTGCGCTTCCGTTGTTTAATCAGGTGAAAAATGAAGCGGCTTTTGAGAATGCGGGCGACGCTTCCTTCTATGCGGGGGTAATCAATTACCAGAAAAACAACTTCGAAGAGGCCTACCAGGATTTCAAGCGAATCGAGGAGCATCCTTATTATAAAAACGAAGCGCCTAACTGGATCATTTCTTCTCTCTACCAGCTTAAAAAGTTTGACGAGCTCCTGGCATATGGCGAACGTATTCTTGGCGCACAGCGTGGCAATACCAAGCTCGATGACGTCGCTTTGTATGTTGCAGAGGTCTATTATGAAAAAGGCGACTATGCTAATGCTGTGAAGGCCTATGAACGCTATAAGCGTATGCGGCCAGGAGCGGTACCTCCGACAGTGGCCCTGCATTACGGTCATGCACAGTTCCGCAACAACAATTTTGAAGGCGCGATCACCTCCTTAAAGCCTATTGGAAATGGCAAGGATTCTGTTTCGCAGTACGCTTCTTATATACTTGGAATCAGTAACTTAAAGACAACCAATTTAAGCAATGCTTTAACGTCATTCGGTAATGCAGCAGCATTGGACTTTAACCCGGTTGTAAAGGAAGAGGCCATGTATAACCATGCAAAAGTGCAGTTGGAACTCGGTAATAACACAGATGCCGTGAAAGAGCTGAATAATTACATGGCGAAGTACCCTGAAAGCAAGCATACCGAGGAAGCAACGGAATTAGTGGCCGAGGGATATGCCAGCGCAAGCAATAGTTCCGCTGCGATAAAGTACATTGAGGCCCTGAAAACGCGCAATGCTAAAATAAATAGTACCTATCAGAGGCTGACTTATAATCAGGGCGTGACGGATTTCAATGCCGCACGTTATGAACCGGCAATCGAGATGTTCGAAAAGTCGCTGAAATTCCCGATCGATCCTGAGCTTTATAATTCGGCCATGTTCTATAAAGCCGAATCGGTGTATGGTTTGAAACGGGTGGATGAAGCGGCGACATTGTATAACCAGATTGCCAAGAATCCCAAAGCGGGCATTTACGCTAAAAAGAGCCTCTACGCTTTGGGATACATTTACTATAACCAGAAAAAATACAGCCAGGCGCTGCCGTACTTCCGTGATTTTACCAACAACATTGAAGGAATGGAGGCGGACATGATCGAGGACGCGCATGCGAGGCTGGCCGACTGTTATCTGGCAGCTAAAAATTACAGTGAGGCAATCCGTACTTACGAGCAGGTGGCCGCCAAAGGTAAGGTCGATAAGGATTATGCGATCTTTCAAAAGGCACGCGCGTACGTGTACATGAACCGCGAGGCGGAAGCGAAAAGGCAGTTTGAATTGCTGATCAGCCAGTACCCACAGTCGAAACACCTGGATAATGCCTATTTTCAGCTCGCTGACATCGATTTCCAGAATCAGAGCTATTCTGCGGCCGTGAAGGGATTTACACGCCTGATTAACGAAAAACCCAAGAGCACGCTTATCCCGGCCGCATTGCTCCGTCGTGCGCAGTCGTACTATAACCTGCAGGTTTATGAGCAGGCGATCGTCGACTTCCGCAAAATTCTCACCGAGTATTCCGACTCGCCATCCGCAGAAAGCGCATTGGAAGGTATCCAGGAAAGCTATTCGGCTGTGGGACGTCCGGAGGAGTTCAACCAGGTGTTAGGTGCTGTGCGCAAAAACAACCCGGGTAACGAGAAACTGGAAGGTGTGGAGTTCGATAACGTGCGAAATCTGTATTATGCCGAGAAATACGAGAATGCGATTTCTGCATTGCAGGAGTTTTTGAAAAGCTATCCTGCAAGCAAACACCAATACGATGCTACTTACTTCATCGCGTCGTCTTATGATAAGACCAACCGGGTGAATGAAGCGCTTCAATATTACAGTAAAGTGGTTCAACAAAACCGGTCGCAGTTTGTAGGTGCGTCGGCGCAGCGTTCGGCGGAACTGGAAATCGGTCGCGGTAACTTTAACAACGCGGTAACGAGCTTTCGGGTACTTTCGCGCAATGCGGAAAACAAGAAGGATCAGGCAACTGCCTGGACGGGCCTGATGGACACCTATTTCACCTTGAAGAGCTATGACTCGACGCTGTACTATGCGAAAGAGATCATTAATATGGGCAACGTCGTGCCGGCCAGTCTGGGTAAGGCGCAGCTTTACCTCGGAAAGGTGCCATACGAGAAAGGCGATTTGAAAAAGGCCGGTGAAGAGTTTAAGAAGCTTTCGACTTCGTCCAAAGACGAATTTGGCGCGGAAGCCGCGTACTGGTCGGCCATGGTTCTTTACAAAGAGAAGAAATACAAGGAAGCGGAAACGGCCATCATCGAAATGGGAAAAAACTTCGAGGGATACGACTTCTGGCGCGCGCGCTCGTTCATCCTGCTCGCGGACGTATACCTGGGCATGAACGAGAAGGTTCAGGCGAAGGCCACGCTGAATTCCATCATCGAGAATTCCGATGACAAGGAAGCGGTGGAACTGGCCAAGGAGAAGTTGAACAAAATTGAAAAATAACCCGTGAATTACGGTTTCATTAAACAGAAAAACTCGTTATCCATGACGCATTCCAAGATATTACGCTCATCCCTGTTTTTGCTCGCGCTGGGTTTCTCTTCCCAGTTCGCGATCGCGCAACGAGGAGAGATTGAAAGTCAGACCTACGAAATCTTAAAGGACAAAAGCATTGAATTCGCCCCGGCCGACCGGGTTTTCGATAAAGTACAGCCTGTGAAGGGCGAGACAGGTAAAAAGAAGGTGTCCTACCAGATCGTCGATCCGGAGATCAATATCGCTTCCCCGAAGCTGACGCCGGCAGTAGCTGCGTCGTCGGACGAACAAAGCCGCAAGGACGAACCCGATGTGCTGAACAATTATGTAAAAGCCGGCGGCGGCAACTATGGCCGGTTCTTGGGCGAGTTATTCGTAGGCGGACGGCCGAAGGAAGATCTCGCATTCACTGCACAGCTGAAACACCTTTCGGCGGCCAATGGCCCCGTGGATGACAAGAATTCGGCCAATGCAACTACTGGTTTTAAAATTGGGGGAAAATACATCCGTTCGAAGTACAAAGTCGATGCAGGCTTCAATTTTGACCGCAAAAACTATTATTTCTACGGCTACAAGCCGCAGCCCGAGGGCGTTGTGGTAAACCGCGACACAATCCGGCAGACAATCAATCAATTCGGGTTTAACCTGGGCTTCGAAAACACCGATGCTTCGGTGCTGGTAGATTACTCGGTAAAAACAGGGCTGAATACGTTGAAGGACCGCTACAATGCGTCTGAGATCGACTGGGGAACAAACCTGACGGCATCGGTACCTATTTCCGAAACGTTCTTTGCATTGCTGGAAGCAGACGCTTACGTATCACAGCGCGTCGACTACTTTACCTACAACCGTAATTTGTTCCGTGTTAAACCAACGTTCAAGTACGTGAACGACGTATTCTCGGTTTCGGCGGGTATCAATGCGGTTAACGAGACGGATAGTCAGCTGGACATCAACCGCACCAAAGCATTTCCTGCCGTAAACCTGGACGTGACACCCATTTCGGGCATTCACATTTTTGCGGGCTGGAATGGCGATATCGTGCGAAATACATTGCGAAGCATGCTGAGCGAAAACCAGTGGCTCGGTCCGAATGTACTGGTCATGAATACTGAAAAGACGTCGGACATCAGCGCGGGTGTTAAAGGAGAAACCGGTACAGGCATCAATTACGAAGGTAAAGTAGCCTATACTTCTTACAGGAATTTTTATTCCTACAATAACTCGCTTTCGGATACTTCGCGTTTCTCTGCCATTTTCGATCCGGGCAAGACCAAGGTGCTGACGATTTCCGCACAGGCCGGATACAATTTCAATGAATTGTTCAAAACCTCGCTCAAAGCCAATTTCTTTGATTACGCCGTGGATAAGGTAGAGGAAGCCTGGCATCGTCCCGACCTTACTTTGAACTGGTTCAATGCCCTTACCATCAGCAAAAAGCTCTTTGTTACGGCGGATTTTTATATGTTGAGAGGCTTGAAAGCGAAAAATTTTCAGACTGGCGCTGTCACCAAATTACCTGTGATTGCGGATCTGAATCTTAAAATCGACTACCTGTTAACCAGGAACTTCTCTGCGTTTGTGAACCTGAACAATGTACTGGGCAAGAACTACCAGCGCTACCAATATTACCCGCAGCAGGGTTTGAACTTTATTGCTGGATTGTCTTTTTCTTTTTAACTTCGCTGAGTTAACACCAAACTTTGCTTCATGATAGCAGTCGAAACAGTCATTCGGAAACTCATCGGAGAATACGAATTCGTGATCATTCCCGGCTTCGGTGCCTTGCTTTCGCATCAGGTACCAGCGGTTTATGATGGTAATTCGGGCATTTTCGCGCCGCCTGTTAAAAGGCTGGCATTTAATGAGTATTTGAAACTGGACGACGGGCTGCTGGCGAACTACATTTCGCGCCATGAGAAGGTAACGCACGCGGATGCGGTCGAATATATCAAAGGCTATACCGATCGCCTGAGATCCGGCCTCGATTTGAACGGGGAAGCCAGCATTATCGGCATTGGTGAGTTCAAACAGAATGTAGAAGGCAAGCTGGTGTTTGAACCTAACACTGGTAAGTACTTTAAAGACGAATGGTACGGCTTTGAAAAGGTTAAAGCCACAGAGGTACAATCCCGCCCGGTAGCTGCATTAAACGCTGCGCATTACGTCAACGACGATGTTGAAGTGGTTGAACTGGAAACCGAAACAAGGCCACGTCGCTGGACAGGCTGGGCTGCTGCTGCCGTAATAGCCGGTTTGCTTTGCGGATTGAGCTTTTTCCTTGTGAATACGGAGAACGAATATATCAAAAGCACGTTGAACCCGTTTGCTGAAATGTTCAGCCGGAAAGAAGCTGCCGAGACGATCGTTGTAGCAACAGAAGAAGTGGAGGCTCCCAAGCCGGCACCCGTTACTGATGAGGTAGTGTTGAAAACAGATTCGCTGCCGGTTGATTCAGCAGCTGTAAATACTCCTGCAACGGTAGCGAACACTCCCGCAGCGGTTCCCGCCGTTACCGAGGCAAAGCCTGCGGATATCGCTTCGGCGAAGTTTTATGTGATTGCCGGCGCTTTTAAAGGCACGAAACAGGCAAAAGTTTTACTTGCCCAACTTACGGAGAAAGGCTTCACCAATGCATTGATCATCCCGGGCAACGAGCGCAGCAAAAAAGTGAAGGTGGCTGTGGATGGATTTGACAATGAAACGGATGCATACCGGGCTTCCGCAAAACTCAAAGCGGTAATCGGGGAAGCAGGTTGGGTTTACAAGAAAAACTAGCGTTTTAAACCTGAAAATAGATAAAGGAGGTCTTTGGCCTCCTTTTTTTGTTGCATACGTTTTTTACTACTTTTACGTTTTCCGAAAGAAAAACCCAGATTGATAAATGATCACATTACAGGCAGAAGACCGGCAGCGAATCGCAATATCATGGGCGTGGTCCTTTGGGATCACTGCTGCCATGCTAGGCTTATTCTTCTTCATCCGGCTTAGCTCCTCACTTCCCAAGGTAGAACCTATGGAGTTGTTTGTGGAAGTGAATTACGGTACCAGCAAAGTGGGGAAAGGGGACATTCAGACCTACAATAAGCCCAACGACAGCAAGGTACGGGAGAACATGAAAGCGGATGCCGATGAGGTCAAGAAGGTGAAATCGGTAGCTACGCCGAAGCCGACACCTCCCACGCCACCTAAAATAGAGTCGCCAAAGCCCACAAAAACGATCGCTGAGAAGCCTGCGATCACTTCGAAGGTAGAGAGCCCGGTGGAGGCCCCGGAGAAGACTGACGTTAAAAAATCGACCGGAAGCGAAAATGCTTCGGCACCGGTTGCGAAGCCGGCGCCCGAAAAGGCTGTCAACAAGGATGCGTTATTCAGCAAGTCGTCCGGCAGTAAATCGGGAAGCAACGGCACCAATGGCACCAAAACCGGCGTCGGCGGTAACAACAATGGCGACGACGCGGAGGGTGTAGGTGACAAAGGATCGAAAACCGGTAGCCTTTTTGCGAAAACCTATAAAGGTGAAGGAGGCGGAGGAGGTACAAATGTTGGCCTCAACCTCTCGGGATGGAGCTGGTCCAGGAGACCGGTTGTGGATGATAATTCGGATGCTACCGGCGACATTACCTTTAAAATCACGGTCGATAAGAATGGCCGTGTAAAAAGTGTGATTACCCAGGCGACAACAGTAACGGATTATGCGGTTGTTAATAAATATAAAAGCGCTGTCAGGGACCTTACATTCGTGCCCAAATCAGCCAATGTGCCTGACGAATCGATCGGTACCATCACTTTTAAAATACGTTCACGTTAATACTTAAATGACATATCAGGAAACGATCGGATATCTGTACGAGAGATTGCCGGTTTTTCAGAATATTGGGGCCCGTGCTTTTAAGCCGGGCCTTCATACTACAAGGGAGTTATGTAAGTCCCTGGGAGATCCGCAGGACAAATATCCCACTATCCACATTGCAGGCACCAATGGCAAGGGAAGCACGTCGCATATGTTGGCAGCGATCCTGCAAGAGTCAGGGTATCGGGTCGGGCTTTATACATCGCCTCATTTAAAGGATTTTCGCGAGCGAATACGTGTAAATGGTACGTGTATACCTGAGGAATTCATTATTAAGTTTGTCGATGGTCAGAAATCTAACATTGATAACCTATCTCCATCCTTCTTTGAGGTCACAGTTGCCATGGCATTTGCCTATTTTGAGAAGGCTCATGTGGACATTGCCGTGATAGAGGTTGGGATGGGCGGACGACTGGATTCGACCAATATCATTACGCCGGAGCTGTCGGTTATTACCAATATCAGCTTCGATCATATGCAGTTTTTGGGTGATACGTTGGGCAAAATCGCTGGTGAAAAGGCAGGAATTATTAAAAAGGGTATTCCGGTAGTGGTTAGCGAGCATCAGAATGAAGAGATTGGCGACGTAATTACCGCTGCGGCCGAAGCGGCGAATGCTCCTTTAACGTTTGCGTCCGATATATTTGACGTCAGTTTCGTCGGATCGTCCGGCGGCAAAATGCTCGTGGATGTGGAGGATAAGGCTTCCGAGACCATCGTTGCGAAAGACCTGGCTTCGGATCTGACAGGTGCCTACCAGCTAAAAAACATCATCGGCGTGTGGGCCGCCAAGGATGTTCTTATCTCAAAAGGCTGGAAAATAAGCGAGGATTCGGTAAAACGGGCATTAGGGTCGGTGCGCTCGATTACGGGGCTTAAAGGGCGCTGGCAGCAACTACGACAAAGCCCTGACGTTTATTGTGATACGGCACACAATACGGCTGGCCTGACGCTAACCCTGGCGCAATTCGATGCTGTTTGTAAAGGGAAGAAGCGATTTGTCGTGGGTTTTGTCGGCGATAAGGACATTTCGACGATGTTATCGCTCTTTCCGAAGGACGCAGCGTATTATTTCTGTGAACCTTCTAATATGAGGGCTTTGAAGGCCCAGGAATTGCAATTGAGGGCATCGGAACATGGTTTGGTAGGGAAAACCTTCGGCAATGTGAACGAAGCCCTTGAGGAAGCGATTAGGGAATCGGCGCCATCCGACGCAATTTACGTGGGCGGTAGTACCTTTGTAGTCGCAGATATTGAAAGTTTATAGAGCATACAAGTATAATGGCAAGGAGAAAGTTACATCATTACAAATTTAGTGAGCAGGCAGAAAACGTAGTGCAGGCGGGCAAATCGCTTTATTCCGAAGTGAAAGGCAATTGGAACAAGCTGTACTTTAATAACGAAAGCCCGATTGTTGCAGAATTGGCATGCGGGAAAGGCGAATACACCGTTGGTTTAGGCCAGAAATTCCCTGAAAAGAACTTTATCGGTGTCGATATCAAAGGTGATCGGATCGCGCGGGGCAGTGCATTAGCTTCCGAGTATAACCTGTCGAATGTAGCATTTCTGCGGGCGGGCATTCAGTATTCGGAAGAATTTTTTGGAGAAGGTGAGTTGAGCGAGATCTGGCTTGTCCATCCGGATCCGCAGGTGCGTGATCGCAATGAGAAATACCGGCTTACCAATCCCGTTTTTCTGGCCAAATATGCTTCGTTTTTGAAGAAAGGGGGCATGTTTTTTCTTAAAACAGACAGTACATTCCTTTACGAATACACTTTGCAGACGATCGGGGAAGCGTCGGACTTCCAAATCGTCGAGCATACCGACGATTTGTATCAGTCGCATTTGCTGGACGAGCACCACGGCGTCCGCACGCATTATGAGGGGATTTTCACGGCCAAAGGCTATACCATTAAATACATTAAAGCGCAGCTGGTCTAGCGCACTGCACATAAAAAAGCCCGTTCCGGCAGATCGCCGGAACGGGCTTTTTATTTTGAATTTACTATTACTTCTGGATCAGACCAGCGAAGTAGTAAACAGTTCTTACAAGCTGAGAGACGTATGACATTTCGTTGTCGTACCATGAAACAGTTCTAACAAGCTGAACGTCACCTACTTTCTGAACGCGTGTTTGAGTCGCGTCGAACAGTGAACCGTAGCTGATACCGATGATATCGCTGCTTACGATTTCGTCCTCTGTGTAGCCGTAGCTTTCGTTAGCAGCCTCTTTCATTGCGGCATTGATCTCTTCTACGGTAGTTTCGCGGCCAAGAACAACTGTCAATTCCGTCAACGAACCTGTCAGAGTTGGAACGCGTTGAGCAGAACCGTCCAATTTACCTTTCAATGAAGGCAATACAAGGCCGATCGCTTTTGCAGCACCAGTGCTGTTAGGAACGATGTTCTGAGCAGCAGCTCTTGCTCTTCTCAAATCGCCTTTCGGATGTGGAGCATCCTGGGTGTTCTGATCGTTGGTGTAAGCGTGAATGGTAGTCATCAAACCGTTCACGATACCAAATTTGTTTTCCAACACCTGCGCCATTGGGGCAAGGCAGTTGGTCGTACAGGAAGCACCGCTGATGATGGTCTCAGAACCGTCGAGAATGTCGTGGTTGACATTGAAGACGATCGTTTTCAGGTCGCCGGTAGCAGGAGCGGAGATAACCACTTTTTTTGCACCTGCTTTAATGTGCGCACCTGCTGATTCTGCACTGGTGAAGAAACCTGTACATTCCAGAACCACATCAACATCGTGCTGGGCCCAGGGAATTTGTGCAGGGTCACGTTGTGCGTAGATTACGATGTTTTCGCCGTTTACAACGATTGAGTTGTCGGTAGGCTTTACATCTGCATCGAAACGTCCTTGTGCGGTATCGTATTTAAGAAGATGTGCTAATACTTTTGGACTAGTCAAATCATTGATGGCTACGATATCGATGCCCTCCATGTTATAGATTTGACGGTAAACAAGGCGGCCGATGCGGCCAAATCCATTGATTGCGACTTTTACTTTTGACATATCGAGGTAGATTGGTTATTTCAGCCGCAATATTAATAAAAATGTCCGCGGATGAAAAGCATTACAGGAAATATAAAGTATAAACAACCTAAACGCAACATAACCATTAAAATTAGCAAAATCCAGTCGAGATACCATCTTAATTAGTATTTTCGGGTTTTTAATTACTAATTTAGTTGGTAATCCACTAATTGGTGAATTTTGATTCTATTAAAATAACCTATATACTTGTATCTGAGTTCCTGCACTTTGCTTGTGCGTGCTTGCTCTTTTGCCTTAATTGAAACACGATGGTTATATTTTACTGAACAATATAACTAGCTGTAAATAAACGAATTAAATACTTTTTATTAACTTCATACTTTAACATGGATTTTACTGAGCAGATCGAAAGTTACTGGACTAACCGGGAATTATTGAAAGAAGAATCAGCAAAGAACTTTATTCGCGATATCATTGAAGAAGTTGACAAAGGCAGGATGCGGGTGGCCGAACCCGATGCTAATGGGGGCTGGATAGTAAACGAAGCACTAAAAAAAGCGATCATTCTTTACTTCCCAATCCAGCAAATGCACGTTAGCGAAGTTGGGATTTTCGAATACCATGATAAAATGAGACTAAAATCGGGGTATGAGCAACTAGGGGTAAGGGTAGTGCCTCCGGCAGTGGCCAGATACGGTGCTTACATTTCCAAAGGTGTCGTCCTTATGCCATCGTACGTAAACATTGGCGCTTATATAGATGAAGGCACAATGGTCGATACCTGGGCGACTGTCGGAAGTTGCGCACAGATCGGCAAGAATGTCCACCTTAGCGGCGGCGTAGGGATAGGAGGGGTGCTCGAACCTGTACAAGCGGCTCCTGTAATTATCGAAGATGGTGCGTTCATTGGCTCGCGCTGTATCGTTGTAGAAGGTGCACGGATCGGAAAAAGGGCCGTTTTGGGTGCAGGAGTAACGATTACAGGAAGCTCGAAAATCATCGACGTTACCGGTAGTGAGCCCGTGGAATATAAAGGATATGTACCTGAGGATTGCGTCGTAATCCCCGGAACATTGCCCAAAGAGTTTGCAGCAGGGACCTATCACGTGCCATGTGCGCTCATCATCGGCAAGCGCAAACCAAGCACAGATCTCAAAACTTCCCTGAACGAAGCACTCCGCGACAATAGCGTAGCGGTGTAGGTCTGCCGACAATCTCCCGTATAACGCAACCTAAGTGCGACATGAAATCTTCGTGCCGCACTTATTTTTTGCACCGGTCCATAGTTTATATTTGTTACAATTACTTAATCACATATGTAACATGTATAAATTCATATGATTTACAATATTAACTTTCAATGGGTCAATATAATTTACATTACTATTGTTCCATGATTCTTAAAACTTTACATTTGTGGTAACAATTCGAAATCACAGCATGGACCTTACAGATAAGATTAAACAAATACTAATTGACAAAAATATCAGCCCATCGCTTTTCGCCGATGAAATAGGCATACAGCGGTCGAGCATGTCGCACATACTCGCCGGCCGGAACAAGCCGAGTCTGGACATGGTGCAGAAAATTATAAAGCGTTTTCCTGATTTGGGTATCAGCTGGATTCTTGATGATGAACCATTGCCAGTAATAGCTCCCGAAGCAGCCCGGGAACCGATCGTAGAATCGCGTAAAAAAATTGTTCTCGCTCCACAGCCCGCACAGCCTGTTGTAGTAAAAGAGAACTCGCCCGTATTGCCTGAGAAAAAGATCGAAAAAGTGCTTATTTTCTACTCAGACGGCACTTTTCAGGAGTTTAAACAGGGCTGACAAAATGTGACGGCAAAGTTCAAAATTAAAAACGTATCATTAGTACCGTCACTATTCGGGGTGACGGACAATGGAACGTGCATCCTCTTACCGATCGGGCCATCTTCGATTATATCTTCTTTCCTCACGCCCGCCAAATTCCCTCTTCTACATCACAGTGCGCCGGCATATTAGCTGACGATTAAATTTTGCTCCCGGTAGCCAACGAAAATTTAATTGTGTCCACCGTACAATTTCCAGCCGATACCGGACAGCACAGGATAGTAAGGAATTCAAATACCGATACTATTGTAAAATAATATAATTCAAATCATTAATTGTACATATCAAACATTGAAAACGATATGTACCTGATGACCAGTTGCTTTTCCCTCCGGCAACATATTTGAATTCAATTATTCTTTCCGGCCATACCGGCCACGCTTTTCACCGAAAAACTGCTTGCCTATGACAAAAAACAGCGCATGAGACCCATTTTACAAATCAAATCACTAACTATTCCAATCCTAAACGTATGAATCAACCTCGACAATTAAGATTCAACACCGGGTTGCATCCGCATTACAAGCTGATGCTCGGCCCGGTGTTGCTCGGTGTCGCACTCGCTGGCTTCCAGCAAGCCCCGGCAGCAGCAGCCGCGATAAAGGACCCGATCATGGTGACCGCCGACAGGTCGCTGGCCGGAAAGGTTACCGATGAAAATGGCGCCGGTCTTCCGGGAGTCAGTATCGTTGTTAAAGGGTCCAGTACCGGAACCGTGACCGATACGGAGGGACGTTACAACATTAATGTGCCCGAATCGGGCAGCTCGATTTTGGTTTTCTCCTTCGTCGGGTACGTACCAAAAGAGATTTCAGTGGGAAATCAGACTACTTTGGACGTTCAATTAGCCGTGGATAACAAAGCATTGGAAGAAGTAGTAGTCGTGGGTTATGGTACCCAGCGCAAGCGCGACATTACTTCCGCCGTGTCCAACATCAACATGGAGGATATTGGTGAAGTCCCTAAGTCAAACGTCACCCGGATGATCCAGGGCCAGGCCCCCGGGGTGATCATCAAACAGAAAAGTGGTACCCCTGGCCAGCAGTTCGAAGTCAAGGTCCGGGGGATCAGCTCGCTCGGGGCCGGTAGTGATCCATTGTATGTAATCGACGGGTTCCCCGTGGGTATTTCTGTCGGTCAAAACCTCAACCCGAACGATATCGAAACGATTACAGTCTTAAAGGATGCGGCTTCTACCGCCATTTACGGTGCCCGTGGTTCAAATGGCGTAGTGCTGATCACCACGAAGTCGGCCAAAGAAGGCAAGACAAGCCTGAACGTTTCTGTCGACTATGGTATTCAGAATGTCCCTGATTCAAGAAAAACCAAGGTGCTGAATGGCCAGGATTTTGCGCAATTCAAGAAGGAAGTTTTTATCGGACGTTTTGTGCTCGACAAAAAAAGGCAGCCTACGAATGAAGAGATACCGATTGACTTTCGTAACCCTGCCGACACCAAGTATTCTACCAACTGGTTTGATCTGATCCTGAACAACAATGCAGCCTATACGGATGTAAATGTATCGATGTCGTCTGGGAAAGGCCCTATTAAATCAATGGTTTCCATTGGTTATTATAAAGAAGAGGGCGCGCTGAAATACACCGACTATGACCGCGCCTCCGTTCGTACGAACCTCGCGGGCGACATTAACAAATACATTTCCATGGGGGTAAACATAGCGGGAAGCTACTCGCGGTCGAGCCTGGCGGCTACCGACGGCCGCAGTGCGTTGGTGGGCCTGACGCTCATCAGCGACCCACGGTACCCTGCCTACGATCAGAAAGGGGACCTGATTCCGTATTATAATGGAGTCGGCGACATTTTCGGTTTCCCCAACCCGCTTTATCTGCTCAAAGCCATCGACCGTAACAGGAACATCGCCGATGTCCTGGCCAACGGGTACATTGACATCAACATCGCCAAGGGATTGAAATTCAGGACCTCGGTAAATGCGAAGATCAACTATAACAAGTACAAGGAATATGTACCTTCCACAATCGGTCTGGCGATTGCGACAGGCTCTAATGGCGCGCCTCCGCGTCTTGCAACCGAGCGGGATGACGCCGAAGAACTGCGCAACTATACAGCCGACCAGTTGCTGACGTACAATGTGAAATTTGGAGAAAATCACCACCTGGATGCAATGCTTGGCTACACTGCCCAGCAAGAGATTGTGAAGGGTTTGTATGGATCAGGTAATACCTTTCCGGACGACCTGGCGCCCTACCTGGGCAATGCGACAATCCGTTCTTCCAATTCCATGGAGCGGAAATGGACGATGCTTGCCTACCTGGCGCGTTTGAACTATTCATTTAAAGACCGTTACCTGCTCTCCGCGTCTTTCCGTCGCGAAGGAAGCTCCCGTTTCAGTGAAGGACATCAATTTGGCAACTTCCCGGCGGTGTCAGTGGGTTGGAGGATTTCGGAAGAACCGTTCATTCCTAAAGCGGCGTGGCTTACCGACCTGAAAGTCCGTGGTAGTTGGGGGATGACGGGTAACAATACCTACCAGGTTAGTGCCAACAACAACTTTGGTACAGGTCAGAATGCGGGTGATGATGGCAACTACGCCAGCCTTGCCTTCCTGACGCTGAACAACTATGTTTTCAACAACGCATTGTCGATCGGCAAGACAGTAAACCGTTTTGCTAACCCGGAGCTGACATGGGAAAAATCCAACCAGCTCAACATCGGACTTGACCTCTCAACCTTCAATAACCGGCTCGTCTTTACCGCCGAGTATTACAGGAAGATCACGGATGACATGCTGCTTGGGTACAACATACCGGCAGTTTCAGGCTTTACCTCGACTTTGAAAAATCTGGGTAAAGTTCAGAACCAGGGGGTAGAGCTCGCAGCCAGCTATCGGATGAAGATCGGGCAGGTGAATTTCAGGACTAATGCAAACATCACGTTCAACCGCAGCAAAATCCTGGCCATCCGCGGACAAAACGACTTTATCCTGCAAGGAAGCCAGTACGGAGGTTATAACATCCAGCAGGTAGGGCGGCCGATCGGCATGATTTTCGGGTACAAAAAGCTCGGAATTTTTAACACTCAGGCCGAAATCGACGCAGCTCCATTGCAGGAGGGTGCCGTACCGGGGGCTATGAAATTTGCTGATCTGCACGGCGCTCCCGACGGCGGGCCGGACGGAATCGTTTCCTACGATACCAAGGACATGACTGAAATCGGCAACCCTAACCCCAAATTCAACTGGGGATGGACTGTCGGGGCCGACTATAAGCGTTTCGATGTGAGTATCTTATTGATGGGCGCCCATAAATTCGATATTTACCGTAACATCGAGGCTTCGACGATGAACATGGACGGTGTCTTTAACGTGCTGGAAAAAGCGAAAGACCGCTGGCGTTCACCCGAGAACCCGGGCTCTAACCCGAATGCGAAGAACTCTCAGGGCGGTACCGACTATTTCAAATGGTCGCGCGAGAGTAGCGAGCGCTACGTGTACGACGGCAGCCATACCTGGATCAAAAACGTGACAATCGGCTACACGCTTCCCAAAGTGGGCGGCATTCTGTCGGATGCGCGCATCTTCATTAATGCGGCTAACCTGCTGCTGATCACCAAGTATCCGGGTAATAACCCCGACGCGGGCGTACGTGGCGGAACCGAACTGAACAACGACGACGAGTCGTATCCGGTACCCAGGACGTTCTCTGGAGGCATTAAAGTTAACTTCTAAAAATGGCGAAGATGAAAAAAGTAACGATACTCGGAATCGCACTGGCACTAGGCCTGTCGTCATGTAGCGAAGATTTCCTTAACCAAACCGACCCTACCAAGGTGGAAGTCGATTTGTTTTACAAAAACGAAGAGCAGGTAAAGCAGGCAGTAAGCGGCGTTTACAGCCAGGTACAGGCACTCACCAACACGGCATACCTGTTTGGTGAATTTCAGACTGACAATACGACCGTCGACCTGAACCCGTCCGACCGGGGAGGCGCAGGCGGCTGGGAAGCATTCGAATTCAGCACGGTCAACTCGGGCAACGGCGAAATTGCCAACCTCTGGAACGGTTACTATGCGGCCATGTACAACTGTAACCTGACGTTGGAGAAAATGGTGGAAGCCACTATGACCGACAACGGCCGAAAAGAAGCAGAAGGGCAACTCAAATTCCTGCGCGCCTATATGTACTTCAACCTCGTCCAGTACTTTGGCGATGTGATCATCGTCACATCCACACTGGATATCCCCGACCCGGCATTCGATCTCGTACGATCGCCCCAGGCCGATGTATGGGCACAGATTGAAAAGGACCTGAAAGAAGCGGCGGCGGCATTGCCCACAAAATACGCCGCCGCCGGCGACCTTGGCCGCGCTACCAAAGGTGCCGCATTGAGTTTGCTGGGCAAATCCTATCTTACGCAGAAGAAGTATGCCGACGCGGCCACGACGCTGAAAGAGGTAACTACACTGGGTTATGCACTGCACGCTAACTACGCGGACAACTACAATCCATCCCGGAAAAACGGGATCGAATCCATCTTTGAGATCCAGTACCAGGGCGATAACGACAACGGGGAGTGGAGCAACTTCGAATATGTGTTTGCACCAAGGGTTTCCAAAGGTGCGGTGACAGGTTTCGCGGCGGGATCGAACGGCGGTCGGAATGTTCCAACCAATGATATCATGGCAGCTTACGAAAAGGGCGACTTACGAAAGGATATTTCCCTTAAACCCAATTTCAAGCTAGATACCACCACGTATAAGGTGCCCTACGTAATCAAGTACAACTACCCGCACACGATCGTGAACCGTACGAATACCAACTGGCCGGTACTGCGCTACGCCGACGTACTGCTGATGCTGGCGGAAGTGATTAACGAGCAGTCCGGCCCGACGGCAGAAGCATTGGGCTACGTCAACCAGGTCCGCAAACGTGCCGGTCTCGCCGACCTTCCCATGATGGATAAAGTGGCGTTCAAAGCGGCTGTTTTGAAAGAGAGAAGACTGGAACTTGCATTTGAAAACCACCGCTGGTTTGATCTCAAAAGAACCAAAACACCAGCCGAGTGGGCAGCTTTCATGAATGCGCACGGTGCTCAGGAGCGCGCGAACCCCACCGTGGCAAGGGGCAATGTACCATTCAACTCGACAGACTATGTCTTTACTGAGAATGAGTATTTCCTGCCTTTACCGGCACCGCAGATCCTGATCAACCCTAAGCTGACCCAAAACCAGGGCTACTGATCCGATTGAGTGTATCGATGCACAGGAGGGGCATTCAATATGTCTCTCCTGTTAAATTTTATAACTAATCCTTGAATAAAATCGTTATACCTCTAATAGTCAATCCATTACCCAAAGAGGTATTTATATAAACCTTTTTAGAAAATCATGAATATTTATTATTTATAACAAGACAGAACAGGATACTATTTCCTTAACTGCATTTTAGTATTGTATGATATTGCGGAATATCCCCGCCGGTATTCCTGAACCACTAACCCCTTGAACTTGTGTTACTCCAAGCAACCGAAACTTTTTGGCTTTGGCAATTTTTAGGACGATTGCACCCTTTACTGGTCCACTTTCCCATTGGACTTCTTTGCATTGCATTGCTTTTTGAGCTGATCGACTGGAAGCATAAATCGACAGTCTTGCGTGATGGCACGCGCATTATCACCTGGATCAGCGCCGGAAGTGCAGTCCTGGCTGTTGCATTCGGTCTGTTACTCGCCAGCTCAGAAGATTCCAGCGGCACCAATCTCGAAATCCACCGCTGGGCGGGGATCGCCACGATGGTGCTTTCCCTTATTACCGCATTCACATTACGCTCGGGTAGCAGGAGCCTTTTCCGCGGACTATTGCTATCGACCGTCTTCGGCGTGTCGTTCGCGGGCCATTATGGCGCAATGCTCACGCACGGAGAAGATTACTTGTCGAGCGTGCTGCCCGGTGCTGACAAAACGGTAGAGCCGGAAGGAACAACCGAGGCTGATTTTGTGCTGACCAACAATGGCGCATTAACGCCTGAACAAATACAAAACCTGAATGTGGAAGTCAGGACGATCCTGGCACACAACTGTTACAGCTGCCACAGCGAAACCAAAATGAAAGGCGAGCTCCGGCTCGATAGCAAAGAGGCTATCATGAAAGGTGGCGAGGACGGCGTCGTTGTCGTTCCGAATCACCCTGATAAAAGCGAGCTGATCCGCAGGATTTCCCTTCCCAAAGGCCATAAGGAGGCCATGCCCACAAAAGGTAAGCGCCTGACGGAAAAAGAAGTTAAGCTGCTCGAATTCTGGATTGAAAAAGGTGCGCCATGGCCTGATGGCAAGGAAAAAAGCATTTACAGGGTAGCTGAGCTCGCTCCGCGCACACCTCCGGTACCAACCGCGACCGCGGAACTTAACAAACCCGTCGACCTTTTTGTAAACGCCTATTTCCAAAAGAACAAAGGCAGCTGGAAACCGGTGGTGGACGACCGCACTTACATTCGCCGCGTTTACCTCGACATTATCGGGCTGCTTCCGCCTCCCGAAAAAGTGGATGCATTCATAGCGGATACCCGCCCCGACAAGCGCGAATTGCTTGCGAAAGAACTTTTATCCCAAAATGACGCGTACGCACAGCACTGGATGACATTCTGGAACGACGCACTCCGTAACGATTATGACGGAACGGGCTACATTACCGGCGGCCGCTTCGGCATTTCCAAATGGCTTTACGCAAGCTTGCTGGATAACAAGCCCTACAATTGGTTTGTGAAAGAGCTGATCAGTCCTAACAAGGAATCCGAGGGTTTTATTAAGGGTATCAAATGGCGGGGCACAATCAATTCCAGTCAGCGCACCGAAATGCAGGCTGCTCAAAACGTAGCCCAGGTGTTTTTAGGTCTAAATCTAAAATGTGCTTCCTGCCACGACAGTTTCATCAGCGACTGGAAACTGGCCGACGCATATGCATTTGCCAACATCTTCGCCGACACATTACTTGAAATCAATCGCTGCGACAAGCCTACGGGCAAAATCGCGGGAACCCGCATTTTGTACCCTGAGCTGGGCGAAATCAAGGTTAATGCAAAAACTGAAAAACGCCTGCGCCAGCTGGCCGATTTCCTGATACAGCCGAAAGACGGAAGGTTATACCGCACGCTCGTGAACCGCGTATGGGCACAGCTGATGGGCCGGGGCATTGTGGAACCGGTGGATGCGATGGATAATATGCCCTGGAGTCAGGATTTGCTCGACTGGCTGGCGTCCGACTTCGTTACGAATGGCTATGATGTCAAAAAACTCATTTATACGATTGTCACATCGAAAACCTATCAGTTGCCTTCTACGTCGGTGAAAGAAGCGGGCGACATCATGGCGACCGATTACAAGTTTACGGGCATGGTGCGCAGGAGGCTCACGGCCGAGCAGTTCGCCGACGCGATCAGTTCCAGCTTCACGCCAATGTATGCCGACACTGCGCTCGCTTTGAAAAAACTGCCGGAAGACATTAAGGCACGGTTGCCATTCCCGCGCGCGGCCTTCGTTAAAAACGATCCGTTCCTTACTTCGCTCGGCCGGCCGAACCGCGAGACCGTCAGTACCAGCCGCACTTCGCAGGCCAACCTCCTGCAAGCATTGGAATTGACGAACGGCTCGAAATTCACGGAAACGCTCAAAGCAGGATCGAAGGTCTGGAAGTCGCAATACCCGACGTCCGACTCGCTCGTGACGGCTCTTTACCGGAAGGCGTTGGGCCGCTCGCCGGTACCGAAAGAGCTCGCGGCTGCGAAGAAAATCCTCGGCCCGACACCAAATGAGGAAGGTATTCAGGACCTCGTGTGGGCGATCGCGCTGGTGCCCGAGTTTCAGTTGATATATTAAATGTATGACACAAACAAAACATATCTAACATATCAAATGAATAAAGCTTTAAATACAGATTAAACATTTATAATGTACATAAAGAACAAGACCTATGATATTAATTATAAATATTAAAAGTATTTAAAGTACTATAAGTTAATTAAAGTAATACATTGAAATACAAACATTTAAAATATATAGAGAAATGAATATCCAGTGGAATAGGAGGGAGTTTCTGCAACGTGCCAGCGCCGCTACAATGGCAGCTTTGGCGGCGGGAGCCCCCATATCAAACCTGCTTACCTCATGCCGGGGGAAGGCGGGAGCCAATTCTTCGGCGGACACAGTGATTCTTTTATGGATGGCGGGCGGCATGGCACATACCGAAACTTTCGATCCGAAAGCATACACGCCGTTCGAAAAAGACATGGAAGGCAACCGCGTTTTGAGCACGTTTAAATCTTTTCCTACCAAGCTCGACGGCATCCATTTCTCGGAGGGTTTGCAGTCGATAGGGCAGGTGATGGACAAGGGAACGCTGATCCGTTCTTACGTGGCCGCCGACATGGGGCACATCCTGCATTCGCGCCATCAGTACCATTGGCATACCTGCTATGAGCCGCCTCAAACAGTGGCAGCACCGCATATCGGTTCGTGGATTGCCAAGGAACTCGGGCCAAAAAACCCGGTGATTCCAGCATTCATTGACATTGGCCAGCGGTTCACGGTAGGCGAGGCCGAAGAGCTGAAAGCATTTCACACCGCCGGCTTCCTTGGCAATGAGTTCGGTCCGTTCTTCATTCCCGACCCGAGCCAGGGGCTCGAAAGCGTGCGCCCGCCCGTGGGTATGGATGCAAAGCGCTTCGAGCGCCGGAACCAGCTATACAATGAGCTGATCAACAACAGCCCGGTGGGCGAGTTCGGCAGCGACTATCAGCGTGAATCATTGAAGCGCTCGATGGAACAGGCATACGCATTGCTCAACTCGCCCGAATCGAAAGCATTCGACCTCAGCACGGAGCCTAAAAAGAGCTACGACATTTATAATACCGGCCGGTTCGGATTGGGTTGCCTGCTTGCCCGCCGGTTGACCGAACAGGGCGCGCGGTTCATCAGTGTTACCACCGAGTACGAGCCGTTCAAAGGCTGGGATACGCATGAAAACGGTCATACGCGCTTGCAGGAAATGAAAAAGCAAATTGATGGCCCGATTGCTCAGCTCATCAAAGACCTCGACGAAAAAGGTCTGCTCGACCGCACGATGGTTGTGCTTGCAAGCGAATTCAGCCGCGACATGATGGTAGAAGGCCGACCAGACGCCAAGGTCAAGGAGCAAGTAGCGCAGCCCGACATTCTTTCTGATCTGAAATTCTACGGAATGCACCGGCATTTTACGGACGGCTGTTCGATGCTGATGTTCGGGGGCGGTATCAAAAAGGGTTTCGTTTACGGTAAAACTGCCGATGAACGCCCTTGCAAGACGATCGAAAACCCGGTCAAGATCGACGGAATCCATCAAACGATCTACCACGCATTGGGCATCCCGCCGGACACACAATACGAAATCGAGAAGCGGCCATTCTACACTACGCCCGACGGAAAGGGCCTGCCAGTAAAAGAATTACTTTTATCATAAATCATTTTTCCCGTGAGATGCTGGCAACCAGGATCTCACGGGCATTCCTCCCCAATTCGCCTCACCTGCTTCATACCCTGCGAGATAGAGCGTTGACGTTACCGCAACCAGCCCGGACGACGACGATAATATGAGATATATCCAAAAAACTCATGCTAATTAAATATTAATTAAAACCAGACAGAGCAGGACAGTCTGTTCTCGCATTCCTTCTACTATTGCATTAATGTTACTTTAAGTATGAATAATTGTCTTTTACACGTCAGTAAGACATTTATTTCTTAGAGTATTCCAACTTCTTCATCAACGATAAATCTGCCAGCTTTCAGGCCAAAATTCTGCCTTTTCCCGACCCGACAATTTGTTCACTTAAACCGAAAACTATGAGAATAGAAAGCTTAACCGATTAACCCCGCTTCCCGGACGTCTTAAACAAATGCGCCCGGGCCTCTGCTAATTACTAAATCTAAAAATGAAGCTTATGAATCAATTTCGACAATCTCCTTATTATGGCCGATTGAATTCGATCCTGAAACTCTCCGTGGGCCAGGCGCTCATTGGAGTGGCTTGCGGATTCAACGCAATGGCCGATAATAGTTTAAATCTTAACCCGCTGGTTGTAAGCAATATCACCGCCGACCGGACGATCAAGGGAAAGGTAACCGACGACACCGGCGAAAAGCTGCCGGGTGTGAGCGTGGTTTTGAAAGGCACCACGATAGGAACGGTGTCCGATGCGGACGGGATATATTCCATTAATGTCCCTGATAAAGGTGGTGTCCTTATATTCTCTTCGGTAGGCTTTCTCAGCCAGGAAGTACCTGTCGGAAATGGGGCGACGATCGATATCAAACTGGCCACCGACGCCAAAGCGCTCACCGAAGTCGTGGTTGTAGGTTATGGTAGCCAGTTGAAAAAAGAAATTACAGGTGCGGTACAGACCGTGAAAAGTGAGGAACTGAAAGATATTCCGGTATCGCAGGTAACTCAAAAACTGCAAGGACGTCTCGCGGGCGTGCAGATTAACCAAACCACCGGTAAGCCGGGGCAGGGGATGTCGGTGCGTATCCGCGGGCAAGTTTCGGTGACGGCTGGTAGCGACCCGCTTTACGTCATCGACGGCTTCCCGATCACCGGTACCATCGGCCAGATGAACCCGGATGAAATCGAAGACATTACGATTTTGAAAGATGCCGCGTCGACGTCCCTTTACGGATCGCGGGCGGCTAACGGCGTTGTGCTCATTACCACCAAGCGCGGCACGCCAGGCAAGACCAGCGTGAGCTTTAATGCGTTTGCAGGGATTCAGAAGGTCCCGATGAGAGGACGTGTAAAAATGCTGAATGCAGAAGAATTCGCTCAGTTCAAGAAGGAAATGTATGAGGATGAAAACAAGCCAGTACCTGGTGAGTTTTCCGACCCGTCCAAATACCGCGGCGCAAACAACGACTGGTATGACGCATTGCTGCGTACTGCACCGATCCAGAGCTACAACCTGACGATCAGCTCCAACAAGGAGAACATGCGTACATCGCTCGTTGCCGGTGTATTTAATCAGAAAGGTGTCGTGCTTAACAACAACTACAAGCGCTACTCGCTTCGTATGAACACCGAATACGACATATCGAGCAAGGTAAAAATCGGATTCAACGTGGCACCACAGTTTGTTTACGACAATACGCCGAGAACGGATGGTGACCGTGGTACCGGAGTGCTTTTCAATGCTCTGCACACCTGGCCGGTAATGCCGATCCGCGATGCTAATGGGAACCTGACTAAGTTCAACACATTCCCAAGCAGCACCGGTAACATCTTCAACTACCCGAACTGGGTCCGTGCCGCCAACGAGTTGACCAACGAAACGAAGATCAACAAGCTGCTCGGTAACACATATATCCAGTACACCCCGATCAAGGGGCTTACGCTGAAATCAACGTTGAACGTCGAAATGGAGAGCAACAAGTTCTTCTTCTTCAACCCCTCGACGGCCACCAGCGCAATTAACGTTCCCATCCCGACCACGGCAGTTTCAATCCGCCAGAACTATCAGAACTTCTCGTGGCTGAACGAAAACCTTGCGACATACAGCCACAGTTTCAATGAGAAACACAACTTTGAAATACTGGGTGGTTTTACGCAACAACGTTTTCGCCAGGAATTTGACCGTATCACGGCCAATACCTACACCGACGACCGTCTGCCGACTATCCAGGGTGCGATCAACATCGACCGCGGGGGCAGTTTCAACGTGAATGGCATCTCAGGTTCCAACACTTTCAATGGTGCCAACGAGTGGGCGCTGATGTCGTACATTTCACGTCTGACCTATAACTACAAAGGCAAATATCTATTCACGGCGGCTGTGCGTGCGGATGGTTCCTCCCGTTTCGGTTCAAACAATCGGTGGGGTACTTTCCCTTCCGCTTCTGTGGGATGGGTTATTTCAGATGAAAACTTCATGCAGTCGATACCCAAAGTATCATTCGCCAAGGCGCGCGCCAGTTATGGGGTGATCGGTAACAACAACATCGGTAATTACACCCAGTATGCTTTGGTAAACAACACGACGAATGCCGTGTTCGGAAGCACGGTAGCAACCGGTGCCCAGGTAACTTCATTGTCAAACAGCAATCTGGGTTGGGAAACTACCAAGCAGTTTGACGCCGGACTAGACCTGGGTCTCTTGAACGACCGAATTCAGTTTATTTACGATTTCTATACCAAACGGACTACGAATCTGCTTTACGCGGTTCAGATTCCGCAGGAATCCGGTTTCTCAAACTATAATGACAACATCGGTGAGATCAAATTCTGGGGGCATGAATTCTCCCTTACCACCCGTAACCTCGTTGGTAAGTTAATATGGACAACCAATGCTAACATTTCCATTAACCGTAACAAAGTAATGGAACTGGCTCCGGGCATCGACCGTGTGTACGGTACTTTCCACATTACCCAGGTAGGCCGGCCGTTTGGTCAGTTCTATGGTTTGGTAAAAGACGGCTTTTACACGAGCAAGGAGGAATTGGCCAGCAACGCAATCATCCCGGGTCGTTCGGCTATCGGTACCATCAAGTTCAAGGATATTAACGGTGATGGTGTGATTACCAACGGAGGCGACGCCGACGACCGCACGATCATTGGAAACCCTTTCCCTAAATTCACCTACGGTCTGACCAACACACTAAGCTACGGTGGTTGGGATTTGTCAATCACCGGATCGGGCTCGCAGGGTAACCAGCTTTGGGTACGCCACTTGTACAGTACTGCCAACCTCGACGGTGTATTTAATATGGTGGCTGGTGCCAAGGATCGCTTCCGCGTGAAAAACGGCGTAAACCCTGTAACCGGTGTTGTAGAAGCTCAAACGGTGATCACTCCGGGTAAAGGCATGTATGGTGCTACCAACAACGGTGGTAACTATACAGGTATCGAGCGCGACTGGAACAGCTCGCACTTCCTGGCCAATGCTTCGTACTTCACCATCAAGAACATCACGCTGGGTTACAATATGGGTGGTATTAACAAGTTTTTCAAGTCGGCACGCTTGTATGCGAGCGTTCAACAGGTTTATGTGTTCACCAAATATTGGGGCGGACCTAACCCTGAAACGAGCGCTCAGGGCGACGGACAAGGAGATGGCGGTAACCTGAGCCAGGGTGTGGATCTTTCCAACTATCCGGTACCACGTACCTGGACACTCGGTTTGAACCTCAACTTCTGAGCCTGACTTGTAAAACATCTCATCTTAATTTTGATAGAAATGAAAATAAAATATATATCAGCATGGTTTCTTGCAGCAGGGATCATGGCCGGATGCGGGGATAAGTTCCTGACCGTTAACCCGGAAACCGCATTGAGCTCGAACAACTTCTTTACATCTGAAAATGACTTTAAGCAAGCGGTAAACGCGGCATACGAACCATTCCGTCAGATGTTCAATGAGCGCGCGTGGATTTTGGAAGAAATGCACTCGGACAATACCTATTATGCCCGGAACAAGCTCTACGGAGCTGTTGACCCTACGGAAAACGTGGCGGATTTCGCGGTACCGACAGCGAACGGCGTGACAGCCAACGATAACGTACTGGTGCAGTACCGTCTGAACTTCCGGATCATCGCGCGGACGAACCAGATCCTGGCACTGATCGACGGTGTCGATTTCGACGCGGCATCCAAGGGAAACCTGAAAGGACAGGCTTTGTTTCTTCGCGCGTTCGCTTATTTTGACCTGGTGCGGCTTTTTGGCAAAGTACCTCTTCACCTGGTGCCCGTAACTGGCCGTGACGATGCGCCTGTTCCGCTGGCAACTACTGAGCAGGTTTACGCACAAATCGAGAAAGATGCGAAAGAGGCCATAACCGGCCTTTACGATAAAGCCAAGCAGGAAGCAGGACGCGTTACTTCGGGTACAGCGAGAACCTTGCTGGCCAACCTTTATATTACTCAAAAGAAGTGGGCCCTGGCCGAGCCGCTGCTGAAAGAAGTCGTATCGAGTGGTCAATACGCATTGATGCCTGATTACAACGACGCATTCTCGACAACGACCGGCAACAAAAACAACAAGGAGTCGGTTTTTGAAATCCAGTACATGGAAGGATCGTCAGGGTACAATGGTAACCAGATTTACCGCTTCATTCCGTCACCGATCACGGCAGCTGAAATCGCGCCGATCACCGGAACATCGAACCCGCAGCCGACATCTCAGGAAAGTAACAACATTCCTACGCCTGACCTGATCGCCGCCTATGAAGCAGGGGATAAAAGAAAGGATATTTCGATCGGAACGGTAACGCTGAGCACGTCGCTCGCTGATAACAAGGTTTACCCTTACATCAAAAAATACGCGCGCCCGCATTCGCTGCATAACAACACCGGCCAGAACTGGCCCGTTTATCGCTATGCCGAAGTGCTCCTGTTCCTGGCCGAATCCCTGAACGAGCAAGGCAAACCTGCCGACGCAGCTACCTACCTGAACCAGGTCCGTGCACGTGCAGGACTGACAGCGACCAAGGCAGCATCACAGGCGGATATGCGTGAAGCGATCTTCAAAGAGCGAAGGGTAGAGCTGGCATTTGAAAACAAACGTTGGTTCGATCTTACACGCACAGGCCGCGTGAAGGAAATTATCGGAGCGTACGGCGCCAAAGTGAAAGCCAACCCGGCTGCCTACTATTTCCCGGCAGGAGCCGTTCCTCCGCCCAATGCATTCACCGTACTGGACGACTACTATGGTCTGCCTGCCGTTGAAGCTGCATTGACGCCACATTTCTGATGGATGAAAAGAATAAAAAAGTGCAGCAGGCGAAAGCTCGCTGCACTTTTTTCATTATAAGCATACTTATCCGCCCGATACCCCACAGAACAGGATAGTCACGTGGAAGTTTCGATCTAATATTGTATTTATCAGATTATTTAAAGTTTTAGTTTGCTTTATTTAAGAAGAATCAATCTCATCAAACAGAGCGTCGGGCCAGGACACATCCGGCTAAGCGCCGTAACGCTCGTCCTTTTTTATCAATCATATTTACTTAAACTCTGAGCTGTAAAATGTACACAAAAAAACAATGGTTAAAACTTCCGATGACGCTCGCGGTGCTGCTCGCCGTAGGGGTCTTTTGTGGAGTGATGCTAAGTAACCGAACTGCCAAACACCGTCCTCCCGGCTCAAAGGTCGATAAACTGAAACTCCCAGATGGCTTCAAGGCCGATCATTTATATAGTGTTTCGGAAGAAAAGAACGGCTCGTGGGTATCTATGACCTTCGACAACAAGGGCAGAATGATCACTTCCGACCAATATGGTGGATTGTACCGGCTGGTGCTGCCGGCTATCGGCTCTACCGACAAGCCTCAGGTTGAAGTACTTAAAATTGAAGGCGACACCGCAAAAGTGGCCATGGGTTATGCGCACGGTTTGCTGTACGCATTCAATAGTCTTTATGTGATGATCAACAACCGGTCGAATGCACGTTTCCCCAAAGGAAGCGGCCTGTACCGCTTGCAGGATACGGATAATAACGATCAGTATGACAAGATCACGCTCATCAAACCGCTGAAAGGCGAAGGCGAGCATGGTCCGCACAGTATCGTGATGGCGCCTGATCAGAAGTCGCTGTTCGTAGTGGCAGGTAACTTCACCGACCTTCCCCAAATGGACATCTACCGTTTGATGCCGAACTGGAAAAACGATAACCTCTTCCCATTCATCAAGGACCCGCGCGGCCATGCCACGGATCGCAATGCACCGGGAGGCTGGATCGCACATACTGATCCGGAAGGAAAAAACTGGGAGTTGTACACTGCCGGTTTCCGTAACCCCTACGACATTGCATTCAATGAAGCGGGTGATCTTTTCGCCTACGACTCAGATATGGAGTGGGATTTCGGAACACCCTGGTACCGTCCGACACGTGTTTGCCATGCGGTAAGCGGCGGCGAGTTCGGTTGGAGAACGGGCTCTGCCAACACTTCACCAGCATTTGCAGATTTCCTTTCGCCCGTCATGAACATCGGACAAGGATCGCCTACCAACCTGATTTACCTGAAAGACGCGCGTTTCCCGGCAAAATACAAAAACACATTGCTCGCATTCGACTGGAGTTTTGGTATTGTGCACGGTTTGCACCTGAAACCAAGCGGTTCGACTTACACTGCTGATCACGAGGAATTCTTATCGGGAGCTCCGCTTCCGTTGACCGACGGCGCCATCGGCCCTGACGGTGCGTTATACTTCCTGACGGGCGGTCGTCGGTTGGAGTCGGATCTTTACCGTGTATATTATGGTGATTATAAGAACATTGCACCCGGATCAAATGCAGCGACCCCGGTTATCACCAACGAGCACAAGCAGCGCACCGCTATCGAAGAATACCATGTTAAAAAAGATCCGAAAGCGATCGACCAGGCGTGGCCATTGCTAAAAAGCCAGGATCGTTTCCTGCGCTACGCAGCCCGGTTGGCTATTGAACATCAGCCTGTAAGCCAGTGGGAAAGCAAAGTTTACGAAGAAAAAGATCCTCAGTCAATCATTTACGCGGCCATCGCGCTGGGCCGCCAGGGCGATTCTACGAAAGTAGGAGGGCCCCTTTTGAAAAAACTGACGACCATCGACTACGCGAAGCTTGACGACCTGAACAAACAGGCACTCTTGCGTGCCGTGGAAGTGATCCTGTACCGTACAGGCCAGCCTGATGCTGCTACGAAAGCCGCATTGATCGGTTATCTGAACCCTAAGTATCCTTCACCTAATGCATTACAAAACAGATTCTTAGCAAAAATTCTTGTAACTATCGAAGCACCGAAGGTAGTTGAAAAGACCCTGGCGCTGATCGCGAAAAACGAGAAGTTCGATGACAAGGACAACGAAATGGTTACCGCCTCTGCAGACCTGATCTTGCGTAACCCGCAATACGGTCTTGACCTGGCTGGTTTGCTGGAAAAAATGCCGCCGCAACAGCAGACATTCTACGCGATTATGCTAAGCAGCGCGAAAACCGGCTGGACACCCGCATTGCGCGAAGCGTATTTCAAATGGTTCCACAAAGCATTCAGTTACCAGGGCGGACGCAGCTACATTGGCTTTATCGACAAGGCCCGTCAGCTCGCATTGAAAAACGTTCCAGGCGATAAAGTGGCTTATTACAATAAACTGTCTGGTTCTGACTTACTTACAGGAACAGGAAATGACCTTGTAAAGCTCTATACGCCGAAAGGCCCTGGCCGTGGATGGAAAGTTGACCAGGCTGTCGAACTCGTGAAAGACAGTCTCACCAACCGTGATTTCGAGCGCGGCAAGCAGATTTTCTCAGCTGTACTTTGCAGTCGCTGCCATACCATCCAGGGCGAAGGTGCGGACGTGGGGCCAGAGTTGACACAATTGGGAACCCGCTTCTCCGTAAAAGACATGCTCGAAGCGATCATCGAACCCGACAAAGCCGTGTCTGACCAATACGCTTCTATCTCATTCCAGATGAAAGACGGACAGTCGATCGTTGGTCGCGAGGTAAACCAGGATGCGAACTTCTATTATGTTTCTCAAAACCCGTTTGATCCGAAAACGATCCGGAAAGTGGCTAAAAAAGACGTCGTGTCGAGCAAAATATCGCCCGTGTCCATGATGCTCCCAGGACTTATCAACGGGTTGAACCCCAACGAACTGAGAGATCTGGTAGCCTATCTGATGGCTGGCGGCAACAAAAACAACCCGATCTATTCCGAATCCGGAGGAGCGAAAAGCGGAAAATAGATCACATGATTTTTTGAGTAGATTATAATTAATTAGGCTTAAGATAGTGGTGCTGCGTGTTGATCCTGATGCTTTCAAGGCAAAAATGGGTCCGGCGGCATCACTACTTTTTTGTGGGAACTGCTAAACAGAAGACCGGCGAATAATAGACGTATATCAATAGACGTTCATAACCGGAAAAAGGGTAGGGGGCGCAATGCGCAAAAGGATCAAATATTATATTTTCAGATAGTTAACTTATAAATGAAGTCACTCTCAAATCGAAGAAAAGCACTCAAAAGCATGGCAGCAGCGGCCGGCCTGGGTACGTTTTCAAGCTCTCTTGCCGGTGCGTTCGCCGCGTCGCAAAAGGCGCTTGGCCCTCAGCTGAATGGCAAGATCAATCACTCCGTATGCAAATGGTGTTATAGTAAAATCCCATTGGACACCTTCGCGCAGGAATGCAAGAAGATCGGACTGACGTCCATCGAACTGTTGGGCCCGGAGGAATGGCCGGTCATTCAAAAATACGGACTTACCTGTGCGCTGCCCTGGGGCGAAGGACTTACACGCAGCATCGACAAGGGTTTCAACGACCCTAAAAATCACGAAGAGCTGATCAAAGGATTTGAAGATGTAATCCCCAAAGTACGCGCAGCGGGTTATGACAAGATTATCTGCTTTTCGGGTAACCGCCGCGGAATGTCGGATTACGACGGGATCCGGAATTGTGCCGAAGGTATCCGCAAACTGATCCCGACTTGTGAAAAACATAATGTGACGCTGGTTATGGAGCTGCTGAACAGCAAAGTCAACCACAAAGATTATATGTGCGATCGGACAGAGTGGGGTGCTGCCCTTTGCGAAGCTGTTGGTTCTGAGAAGTTTAAGCTGCTCTACGACATTTACCACATGCAGATCCAGGAGGGCGACGTGGTAGCAACGATCAAAAAGTACCATAAATACATTGCGCACTATCATACGGGCGGTGTGCCAGGACGCCACGAGATCGACGAAACGCAGGAACTTTACTATCCGGCGATCATGCAAGCCATTGTTGAAACCGGTTACAAAGGATTCGTAGGGCAGGAGTTCATCCCAAGCCGCGGCGACGATCTGGCTTCGCTCAAACAGGGCGTTACCATTTGTGACATTGCCTAATCACTGATATTCAAAAAGCTTATTATGCCAACCAGAAGAAACGCATTAAAAAATATAGTAGCAGGAACCGTCACAGGAGCCGGTATCATGTCTATTTCAGAGGTTTTTGCAAAAAACAAAGCTGTACTGGGTACTAAACTGAATGGTAAGATCAACCACTCGGTCTGTAAATGGTGCTACGGTAAAATCCCGCTTGACAGCTTTGCACAGGAATGCAAAAAAATCGGGATCACGTCCATCGAGCTGCTCGGACCGGAAGATTGGCCGACATTGAAAAAGTACGGGCTCACGTGTGCGTTGCCTAATGGCGCGGGCATGGGTATCGAAAAAGGGTTCAACGACCCGGCCCTGCACGACGAACTTGTCAAAAGTTACGAGGACATTTTTCCAAAACTAAAAGAAGCCGGCTACAAAACCGTCATCTGCTTTTCGGGCAACCGCCGCGGCATGTCCGATTACGATGGCATGCGCAACTGCGCGATTGGTCTGCGCCGGTTAATGCCGTCAGCTGAAAAGTACGGCATTACCATGATCATGGAATTGCTCAACAGCAAGGTCAATCACAGAGACTATATGTGTGACCACACTGCCTGGGGTGCCGGACTTTGTGAGATGGTAGGTTCCGAGAACTTCAAATTGCTTTACGACATTTACCACATGTCGATCATGGAAGGTGACGTCATCGCGACCATCAAGCAATACTACAAATACATCGGGCATTACCATACAGGAGGCGTTCCCGGCCGCGCAGAAATCGACGAGACGCAGGAACTGTATTACCCGGCGATCATGAAAGCGATCGTTGAAACGGGTTTCAACGGATTCGTCGCGCAAGAGTTCATTCCCAAGCGCGAGCCGCTGGCTTCTTTGAAGCAATGCGTTGGAATTTGCGATATTGCCTGACAGAAGAGCTGGGTCATCTAACGATTTTACGCTTAATATTGCCTGAAAAAGTCGCTTGAAGCGCATCAAAAGCCTTCAAATCGACATTTTCAGGCAATATTTGATTTTAATCACCGAATTTCATCCCGCTTAAAAATTCACTAAAAATCCTCTATTACAGCAAATTAAACCGCTTAAAACATAAAATATACAGCCTGACATTTGCACAAAAATTATTGTTCGATATCCAGGACAGGCTGATAAAATCTCGCGGCTATTAAAACGACGTGGACAGGAGCTCGAAAACGAACCGACGTGGCCAGGCAACTGCCTAATGAAATCCACATCTGATTGTTGTATAATTTATATTATGTTAAATAGATATTCCTAAACGAAGAGAGCATCGATTTCCCGATGCTCTCTTCTATCTTATAAGCTGGTGCGAAGCTACTGCCTCTTGCCATTCCTATTCCTCAATACAAGCGACTCCTTTTGCAGCGAACTGTTCGAGAACGCCGTTCAGGTTTGTCAGGTTATCCTTAGCCTCAGCTTCGTCCTTAGCCTGGATCGCTTTTTCGAAATATGGTTTCGCTTTTTTGAATTTACCGCAAACACGGCCTTCAACTTCCTTACCACGCTGCTGGTATTCAGTCATGTTCATATTATCCACTTCACCTTTCAGCTGTACGGCTTCGTTGAAATAGAAAACTCCCAGGTTATAAAGCGCATCGTAGTTGGTTGCATCGATTTCCAAAGCCTTTTTGTAATTCAATACAGCTTTTTCGCTTGCTTCTTTTTGTTTTGCTTTCGCATCAGCAAGTTCTTTTTCCAAAGCAGCTACATCCTGTCCCTTTGAAGCTTCCTGTGCAGCTTTTACGTCACCTTCCAGTTTGGCGATCGCTTGTACACTCTCTTTCTTCTTCGCATTCACGTCAGCGAGCTGGCGTTTCAGGTCAGCATTTTTCGGCTGCTTCTTGATCAACGCGCCGATACGTTTTACCTCGCCGTCGTAAACCTCGATCTTACCTTTTTCAGCATCCAGGGCTTTTGTAGCAGTGGCAACCGCATTGTTACCTGAGCCAACTTTACCACTCAACTGCTTCACTTTGTCGGTAGCTGTTCTGTACATGTTATCGTACAAGATAGCCAGGTTTACCACATTCTGGGTGTTTTTAGGATCAGCTACGGCCAGAGCTTCCAGCTCTTTGATAGCCTGGTCTTCTTTACCCGATGCCAGCAAAATGTTCACAACTTCCGCTTTCAGGTCTTTGTTATCCGGCGACTGCTTCAAACCGTTATTCAAAGCTTCGATAGCTTTATCGAAATTGTTTTCAGAACGGTACAATTGAGCCAGACCGTAGAAAACGCTGGGGTCTTTACCGCCGTTAGCAGCATATTTCTCAAAGGAAGTTTTCGCAATGTCCTTTTTATCAAGCTGTTGAGCAGCAATACCGCCATAAAGCGATGCGAGCGTATCCTTTTTGTTGATCTCCTGAGCAGCCTGGAACATTTCCAAAGCACCATTCAGGTTTTTAGCCTGGTATTTTTCAGCACCTTGCTTTACGAATGCATTGAAAAGCTGGGTTCCTTCTCCACCGGCAATTACGTTAGCGGCTTCCTTCGAAGATTTTCCCGGCTCCCCTTTCTTCGTAACATCCAGCTCAACAACCTTTTTGTAGGCTTCCAAAGCCGTTTTTGCTGCACTAGAATCTACTTCTGAACCTTGTAGGGCTATGTTTTCATAAAGTTTGGCGCGTTCGAGCCAGAATGCAGCCTTAGCACTTGCTTTGGGGTCAGTGGCATCTTTATCGCTTTTTTCTTTATCCTTACGAAATCCATCTACCAAAGCCTTGTTCACAGCGTCCTGCGCTATCGCAGCACAGCCGAACAGGCTAAGTGCAGAAACAAAAAACAGTTTTTTCATAAATATTAACTTTGGTTGTGATTGATTGTTCGAGTTCTAAATATAAATCAATTAATATAAATTTTACAAAAATCATGCCTCTGCGTCGTCGGAAGGCTCTTCGTCGTCCTCCTCTTCATCATCAGCAACATCTTCGTCTTCCTCGTCCAACTCATCCGTTACCAATATATCTTCGGCCGATGCGCCTTCAACCTGCGCTACCGGTTTTGGAACTACGTTTCCTTCTTCGTCCAGTTCTTCGGCTTTTTCATCCGGATCTTTCAGAATGCGGGTTACCGACGTGATCTCATCCGAGCTGTTCAGACGGATCAGTTTCACACCCTGCGTATTACGCCCTGCCTGACGAATATCCAGCACGCTCATTCTGATCGCGATACCATTGCGTGTGATGATCATCAGATCGTCCTCTTCGGTTACCTCGCGGATGGCCACCAGTTTACCCACCTTGTCGGTAGCATTCATAGTCGAAACCCCTTTACCACCACGATTGGTAACGCGATAACTTTCTATTGCAGAGCGCTTTCCGAAACCATTTTCTGATACTACCAGCAATTGAGCATCTTCCCGGCTGATACAAACCATACCGATCACCTTATTGTCAGGATCGTTCAGATTGATACCACGCACACCGGCAGCGGTACGGCCCATTGGCCTTACACCTTTTTCATTGAAACGCACTGCACGACCGGCCGCTGACGCAATCACGATGTCGTTGTCGCCGTTAGTCAATGCCACGTTCAGCAAACGGTCACCCTCGTTAATTGAAATCGCGATGATACCATTTGTGCGCGGACGCGAATAAGCTTCGAGCAAAGTCTTTTTGATGGTGCCCTGCTCGGTACACATAATGAGGTAATTATTGTTGATATAATCATCATCCGACAAGGTTTTCACATTGATCACCGAGCGGATTGAATCACCGGTCTCGAGGCTGATCAGGTTTTGGATCGGGCGGCCTTTCGAAGTTTTGCTTCCTTCGGGCACTTCGTACACCTTCATCCAGAACAACTTACCGAATTCCGTGAATATCAAAAGGTAGTTAAGCATTGTCGCAGAGAACAAATGCTCGGTGAAGTCGGTATCCTTGGTTTTCACACCACGTGAGCCAACCCCTCCCCTTGTCTGCGTACGGTATTCAGAAAGCGGAGTACGTTTGATATAACCTTCTTTGGAAATGGTAATAAGCATTTCCTCGTCGGCGATCATGTCTTCGTCACTGAATTCCTCAGCAGAGAACTCGATTGTCGTCCTGCGCGCGTCACCGTAGCGTTCCTTGATATCAGAAAGTTCGGTTTTGATGATTTCGTACTTACGGAATTCGTTGGCGAGAATGTCTTTCAAGTCGGCGATCAGCACCATGATCTCTTCATATTCCTTCACGATCTTCTCTCTTTCCAGACCGGTCAGACGTTGCAAGCGCATATCCAGAATTGCACGCGCCTGGATTTCAGACAGGCTGAATTGTTCCATCAATCCGGTCTTGGCCGTTTCCGGATCACGCGCCGCACGGATCAATGCGATTACCGCATCGAGATTGTCCAATGCGATCAGCAAGCCCTGGAGAATGTGCGCACGCTTTTCAGCTTCGCGTAGTTCGTACTCCGTCCGGCGGGTAATTACCACGATCCGGTGGTCTACATAATGCTTGATCAGATCTTTCAGGTTCAGCAACACCGGGCGGCCTTTGACCAGCGCCACATTGTTCACCCCGAAAGAGGTTTGCAATGGTGTGTATTTGAACAAATGGTTCAATACAATATTAGGTATAGCATCTTTTTTCAGATCGAAAACGATGCGCATACCGTCACGGTCCGACTCGTCGCGGATGTCGGAAATACCGTCGAGTTTCTTGTCGTTGATCAGCGACGCGATCCGTTCGATCATCGCCGCTTTATTGATCATATAAGGTATTTCGGTCACGATGATCTGCTCGCGGCCAGTCTTCGAAACCTCGAACTGTGCCTTCGAACGCATGATAATGCTACCGCGGCCGGTTTCCATGGCCGAACGAACCCCATTGTAACCGTAAATGATACCACCCGTCGGGAAGTCCGGAGCTTTTACGTGCTCCATCAGTTCCGGAATTGTAATGTCGTTGTTGTCGATGTAAGCCAGCACGCCGTCCACTACTTCACTCAGGTTGTGCGGCGCCATATTGGTGGCCATACCTACTGCGATACCGGATGATCCGTTCACCAGCAGGTTAGGAAATTTGGCAGGAAGAACCGTAGGTTCGCTCAGCGAGTCATCGAAGTTGGGTTGGAAGTCAACCGTATCTTTGTTCAGATCCGCGAGCAACTCGTCGGCAATTCTTTTCAGCCTGGCCTCCGTGTAACGCATCGCCGCCGGGTTATCACCGTCGACAGATCCAAAGTTACCCTGACCATCGACGAGGGGGTAACGCAGCGACCACGGCTGGGCCATACGTACCATCGTATTGTAAACGGAGGAGTCGCCATGCGGGTGGTATTTACCCAAAACCTCTCCTACAATACGAGCCGACTTCTTATGAGCCCGGTTGTAGCTTACGCCCAGATCGTCCATTCCGTAAAGGACCCGCCGGTGAACGGGTTTCAGACCATCGCGAACGTCAGGCAAAGCGCGGGAAATAATAACGGACATCGAGTAATCGATGTAGGCGCCACGCATTTCATCCTCGATATTAATCGGGATAATGTTTTCACCAGAAGATTCTGCCATAAACGATTAGAAAAGAATCAAATTTTAAAGTGGGCTAACCGATAGATTCAATTGCCCAGCGGATTAATACAATCTTATTGGTACTAAAAAGCCAAATTTCGCTATTTTAAAGCATTCTAACAAACTATCTTTTGTGCTATTTTGGGCCTTGGCTCGTATATGCGTGACTATCCGTACATTACCTCACAGAAATATCCGGGGGAAAACTAATTGGGCATGTATCATTAAAAATCCCGTTCTTCCAGCTTATTAGCAAAAGCTTAATTTTCGACAATTTCACTATGCCTTTACTATTAACCTTCATCGCGATCCTCGCGCTTATTTTACTTATTGCCTGGCTCAAAATCGATACATTCATTTCTTTTCTCCTCGTTTCCATCGCGCTGGGACTCGCGAGCGGGCTGGACGTGGACACGGTGAGCAAGGCCATTCAGAAAGGCGTGGGAGGCACCCTGGGGGACCTGGTGCTCATTGTCGGTTTTGGCGCGATGCTTGGGAAGATGGTCGCCGACAGTGGGGCGGCGCAGCGCATTACAGATGCGCTGATCAGCCTTTTCGGCCAGAAATATATCCAGTGGGGTATGGCACTCGCAGGGTTTGTGATAGGTATCCCATTGTTCTATAATGCAGGGTTTGTGATTGTAATCCCGCTGATTTTTATGATCAGTGCAACCGCGCGGTTACCATTATTATATATAGGTATTCCAATGTTATCCGCATTATCGGTAGCGCACGGGTACCTCCCACCCCACCCTTCCCCGGCCGCCATCGCCAGCCAGCTGCATGCCGACCTTGGTAAGACCCTATTCTATGGTATGATTGTTTCGCTGCCCGCCATCGCGGTGGCCGGCCCTATTTTCGGAAAAACCTTAAAACGCTTCCAGCCGAAACCCGACCAGGACCTGTTCGATGTGAAACCACGCCCCGCTTCCGAGCTTCCCGGCCTGGGGATCAGCGTCGTTACTGCGCTGCTTCCAGTGTTTCTACTCACGACCATGTCGGGCGTCAAGCGCATTTACCCCGGCAACAAACTGATCGCATTGCTGGCCGAGCCCTATTTCGGCATGCTTGTTTCGGTACTTTTCGCCGCTTATGTATTGGGTGTACAGCGTGGGCTGAGCATGAAAAAAGTGGGAAAATCAATGGAAGAGGCTTTCAAAGGCGTTTCAACCATTCTGCTAATTATCGCGGGGGCAGGCGTGTTTAAAGAAATCATGACGGCTAGTGGCGTGAGTACCTATATCGCCGAAAGCCTCAAAGGAATGGATATCTCTCCGCTCCTGCTCAGTTGGGCCATTGCGGCGGTAATCCGCGTTTGCGTCGGCTCCGCCACCGTGGCCGGCCTGACGACCGTCGGCATTCTCGCACCGCTGCTTGCCAACGCCGATGTGCCACCCGAACTGCTCGTACTCGCCATCGGATCAGGCAGTCTGATGTTTTCCCACCTGAACGACGGCGGCTTCTGGCTCTTCAAAGAATACTTCAATCTAAGTATCAAAGACACAATCCTGACCTGGTCGGTAATGGAAACAATTGTGTCAATAATGGGTTTGCTGGGCGTTTTAGTGCTAAATTTGTTCGTCTGAGATAATTTTGAATGATTGAATGATTGAATGACCGAATAGTCAGTTGTTGTCAAGCTTAGTCAGTTTGTCATTTGTCGTTTTCCAAACCCAATGACCACGCCTATCCATAGCTGACTAGAAATGATCATTCAATCATTCCCCGTTCCACGGCGGATCATTAATCATTCAATCAATCAATCATTCATTCATTCATTCATTCATTCATTCATTCATTCATTGAATCATTCAATCATTAAACATGGACAACACACCTGAATCAAACTTCGCAGCGCTTGGCCTCAACCTTCCTCCCGCCCCGAAACCGGTTGGCGTTTACAAACCCCTGTTGATCGTCGACAAACGTTGGGTTTACGTTTCCGGCCATGGTACTGTGCAGGACGATGGTTCGCTGATCAAAGGACGCATAGGAAAGGACCTGGATGCAGAACAGGGCAAGCTCGCCGCACGTCAGGTAGGTCTGGCCATTTTATCGACATTGAAAGCCAATCTGGGCAGTCTTAACCGTGTTAAAAGAGTTATCAAAGTCCTCGGTATGGTCAACTGCACAACCGATTTTGAAAAACATCCATTCATCATCAACGGATGCAGCGAGCTGTTCGCGAAAGTCTGGGGCGAAGAAAACGGCATCGGTGTAAGAAGCGCCGTCGGAATGGGCACATTGCCCGACAACATTCCGGTGGAGATTGAGGCAATGTTTGAGTTGGAAGAAAAATAATTTTGAGTGACAGAATGATTGAATGACTGAATATAGAATTTGGTTACGCAATCATTTGGTCATTCAATCATTCAAAATTCAAAAAGATGTCCTGGTACCAGCTGACCAATCCCGGAGAAGTCATATCTCCTTCACTCCTGTTCTACAAAGACCGCATCGAAAGCAATATCCGGAGTATGGTGAATATTGCTGGCTCGCCCGAACGGCTTGTGCCGCATGTTAAGACCCATAAATGCCCGGAAGTAGTTGAAATACAATTATCCGCTGGGATTTCGAAATTCAAGTGCGCAACCATCGCGGAAGCTGAAATGGTTGCAGGTACCGGCGCTCCATGGGTGCTGATCGCCTACCAGCTGGTCGGGCCGAATATCGACCGTCTTTTCTCGCTCCGTGAGAAATACCCGGCTACGACTTTCGCGTCTCTGATTGATAATGAACAAACTGCGGCCGTGCTGCACGAAGCCTCGCTCGCTCGCGGCGTTACAGCCACCGTCTTTCTGGATGTAAACAATGGCATGAACCGTACTGGCCATGCTACCGACGAAAGCCTGCTTTCGCTCTACCGCTATGTGAGCAACCTCGAAGGCCTTGCGTTCGGCGGCGTGCACATTTACGACGGCCATATCCGCAATCCCGAATTTTCGGAACGCAAAGCCGCGGCCGACGAGGCCTTTGAGAAAGCATTGCCCCTGCTCGATCGCATTGAAACCGAATGCGGCTATGAGCCGATGATCATCGTCGGCGGCTCGCCTTCGTTCACCGTCCACACGCTACGGCCTGATGTGTTCCTCAGCCCGGGCACAAATGTACTCTGGGACTGGGGTTATGGCGACCGTTTCGACGGCCAGCCTTTCGAGCACGCTGCATTGATACTAACGAGAGTAATTTCCAAGCCTGCCTCGGGCATCGTCACGATCGACCTGGGCCACAAAGCCATCGCCGCTGAAAATCCCATTGAAAATCGCCTTCGTCTGCTCAATCTGGCCGAATACACGCTAGTTGGACAGAGCGAGGAGCATGGCGTATTGCAGGTAGGCACGGAAGCCTGGGAAGCAATTCAGATCGGCGACGTCTTCTACGCCCTCCCCTACCACATTTGCCCAACCGTAGCACTGCACGATTTTGCAACCGTCATCGAAGATGGCAATGTAACCGGGGAATGGAAGATAACGGCCCGCAGCAGGCGGATAGGTATTTAATTTTGAATGATTGAATGATTGAATGGATAGTCAGGTGTGGTCAGTTATTGTCAGGTGTGGTCATTGGGTTTGCAAAACAATAAATGACACACTGACTAAGCTTGACAACAACTGATTATTCAATCATTCAGTCATTCGATCATTCAATCACTAATCATTCAATCATTCCCCGTTCCACGGCGGATCATTCAGTCATTCAATCATTATAACAATGTTCCTCTTCGACGCACATCTCGATCTTTCCATGAATGCCGTGGAATGGAACCGCGACCTGACCCAAGACTTATATGCAATCCGCGACCGTGAAAAGCACCTTACCGACAAGCCCGATCGTGGCAAAGGGGTGGTGAGCTTTCCGGAAATGCGCAAAGGGAATATCGGCATTTGTGTAGCCACCCAAATCGGCCGGTACATCAAGCCCGACAGCAAAATCCCTGGCTGGCATTCGCAGGCCCAGGCGTGGGCGATCACCCAGGCGCAGGTAGCGTGGTACAAAGCCATGGAAGAAGCCGGTGAAATGGTACAGATAACAGGGCTGGCTGGCCTAAGGAGCCACCTCGAACTCTGGCAGAATGCTGAAACGACCGAAGGCTTACCCATCGGCTACATTCTGAGTCTGGAAGGTGCCGATTCATTTGTAAGCCTAAAAAACCTCGAAACAGCCTACGGCTATGGGCTGCGTGCGATCGGGCCCGCGCATTATGGCCCGGGCGTGTACGCATACGGGACAGATTCCGATGCTCCGTTAAGCGAAAAAGGCAAAGACCTGTTACGCGAAATGGACCAGCTTGACATGATCCTCGACGCTACGCATTTGTGCGACACCGCTTTTTGGGAGGCGATGGATCTCTACAAAGGGCCTGTTTGGGCCAGCCATAACCTGGTGCGGGCCATCACACCGCACAACCGCCAGTTTTCCGACGAGATGATCAAGGTATTGCTGGAACGCGATGCGGTGATCGGTATGGCGTTCGATGCCTGGATGATGATCCCGGGTTGGGTTCGCGGTAAATCGACGCCCGAAAGTACCGGCCTGAAAATCGAACATATCGTTCAGCACATTGACCACATTTGCCAGATTGCAGGAAATGCATTGCACGTCGGCATCGGCTCCGACCTGGATGGCGCATACGGAAAAGAACAATCTCCCGGCGACCTGGATTCTATTGCGGATTTGCAAACCATTACGGGCCTCCTGGCGCAACGCGGTTATTCTGAAACCGACATCGAAAGGATTATGTGGCGCAACTGGGTTACTTTTCTGGAAAAGAACTGGGCCTGACGGCATTAGCCTACGGTCTCAGGAGAGTTTATTAAATCTAATAAATTCTTAATATAGCACTAAAAGGAGTTCTCAAAAAAGCTTCGCAACTTGGCATCATGGTTGCGAAGCTTTTTGTTTTTATTCCAAATTTTAAACCGACTTATTTGGAACGATTTTAAATAAGTAGTAATTTCGATTCATTAAATCAACAATCTAAACTCAACGGTAACATACCGACCACTAATTTCATGCAAAAAGATGGCCAATACATATAAGATTTTCTTCCGTACTCAAATTCAGGCGAGTAAATCGCTGCAAAAACTACACGACTGCCTGAAACAATTGAATGTAAAACACTGGGCTTACGATTTTCAGGACTTCCTGCTGACAATGACCTCCGAATTATCCGATTTCACGCGTATCGAGCTCGCCCTGCGCTCAGCGGGTTATGTTTGCCACTTTATCAAACTTGAAAATATGAATGAAACCCGGATGGAAACCAGCGGCGTTTCAATAGCGTAACATACTGACTATTAGCGGCTATCTACACCCTTTTCACGGGCAGTCATCCAGGTGGCTGCTTTTTTTATGCACGAACGGCCCGTGCAGAACCCGCACCGGCCGTTATGCAATGCATTGCTGGCTAATAAATGCTTTCGGGTACCAGGTTACGTTTTGCCTGCCTCATATGCCGCTCGTCGTGCGCGACAATAAATTGGAAAACATCACCCATTTTCATACGAATAAATGGCAGTATCGATATTGGAATGCGAATGGCGTCGAGATCTTTCCTGGCGCCTTCGCGCAGCAGATACAAAAGCTCCTCCCGCTGCCTGATGAACTCACTCACTACTGCGGCGGAATCCAGATGGGCAGGCGGAATGTGCCCTTTGAAAGCTTTAAATTTCCCCTTGCCCGTTTCCGGGTCCATCATTCGGGTAAAATACGCACCCAGCCAGGTGCTGGTAAAATCGTCCTTTTCCATCGACGGCGCTGCTCGAAGCTTTTCCCGCATTCTAGGCAAATAGTAATGGCCGTAACTGTTCAGATGATCCAGACATTGCGCGATGCTCCAACCTCCGTTTACCGACGGCCGGTTCAGAAACTCGTCGTCCCGGTTCTGGAACAATGCCACCGCGTCCGCGATATGTTGCTCAACCTGGTCGTCGAGGCGTTGAAGCAATGCTTTCTTATTGAAGTTCTTCATGGGCGTTCGATTAATAGACAATGCAAAGTTGCGCATCAGTGTTTTTGATTTTTTTGGTAAAAACCAACATTTTCAAATACGTACCCTATTCACAAGTTTGCTGAAATTGGTCGGATCGATGCCCAGGTAATTGGCGAGGTATTTGTGCGGTACGAGTTGCAGGATATGCGGACTTCGTTTAAGCAAATTCCGGAATTTATCTTCGGAAGAAAAGCATTGCACCTCCACAAGCCGTTCCAGAATACCCGAAAGCGTCTGCGTCATCCCCGCCCGTAGCATCCGTTCAACGGCCGGGCGTTCATATGCAACGGCCTTAAACTCGATATATGGCGCCCGGATGAAGCTCGAAGGCGTAAGCGTTTCATAATAGTAACGCGACGGCACCTCCATCAGTACCGAATCTATAATTCCGCCAAACGACGGCCGGTACGTGAATGCGATGGTCGCCTCCCGGTCCTGATCATCCAGGTAATAAATGCGCTGCACGCCATCCGTCACGAAATAGAGGTACCGCTCGGTTTCCCCCGCAGACGTGACAACCTCTTTCCTCCGCGCGGTGAACGGTTTCCAAATGCCCGACAATGCTTCCCAATCAGCATAATCGAGCGGGTGAATGGCCTGAACGACCGAGTGAAGCAATTTTAGCGATTCCTCCATAGAACCGCTAAAATACAAAAGCCCCTCCTACTCGCCTACGGGCGAAACCATAAAATGCAGGAAATGAAAAACCTCGTCCTGGCTTCGGATGTGGTTCCGTGCGGCCGAGAGGTCGTCACCTATTTTTATTGTAAATGAAGTATCGGGCAACGCCTCGAACATATCTTCGTCCGTCGTATCGTCGCCGATGGCCAGGATGAAATCGAAATCACCCGTTTCGACGAACGTGCGCGTGGCGGTTCCTTTGTTAAACGCGGTTTTCTTCACTTCCACAACCTTGTTACCGTCGATTACCTGCAAGTTCAGTTCGGGCTGTATATAATTTTTGAGCTGCCAAAGGAGCTCCTGCGCGCGGCGGGTAGCATATTCCTTGTCGTCGGCGGTGCGGTAATGCCACGCCAGCGCAGTTTCCTTTTCTTCAACAAATGCACCGGGGCAGCGTTTGGCATAAATCTGCATCATCGGACGGATACCGTCCTTCCAGTTTTCCTCGTAATTTTCATTCAGCTGCCATTCTCCCGAATCTTTGGCTTTTATCAATGCACCATGCTCAGCGATCATATGTACGGGAAGGTCGCTGAAAAGCTTGTCGAGAAAATAGCGGTCGCGGCCGCTGACGATGACCACCGTGTCCCGTTTGGCGATATCGTTCAGTAATTTTTTTACATCCTCACTCATAATCGCTTTCGCCGGGTCGGGAACGATCGGTGCGAGGGTGCCATCGTAGTCGAAAAAGAGGATCCTGTTATTGGATAATTGGTAAGCGTGCCGGATCGCGTCGATGCCTTTGTTAGTCAGGAAAACCTGGCGCAGCCGGTCATGTTCTAATTCAAGCATTGTCATTTGGGTAAAAAAATCACTGGTCCATGCGAACACATCATAGTCACGAATCCTTTCGCGCATGGCCTCCATTCGTTTGTATTGCTCTTCTTCCGGCATCTCGAACGCAGTTTTGATCGCGTCCGCAATATCCTGCCTGTCGAGCGGATTAATGATCAGGGCTTCACCCAGCTCGGCTGCGGCGCCGGCCATTTCACTTAATATCAACACGCCCCGACCGTCCCGCCGGCTTGCTACATACTCTTTGCAAACAAGGTTCATCCCGTCGCGCACGGGCGTGATGAGCGCGACGTCGCTAGCGGTATACATGCCCACCATCTCATGATAGGGCATCGAACGGTACTGGTAAATGATCGGCTGCCAGGATATGGTGCCAAAATCCGCATTGATTTTTCCCACCGTCTGGTCGATATCCGACTTCATCTGCTGGTACTGCTCAATCGTATCGCGTGAGGGCACTACCACCATCACAAATGATACTTTTTCATGCCAGCCTGAGTTTTGTTCCAGGAAGCGCTGGTAACCATGCAGCCGGTGGATAATGCCTTTGGAATAATCCAGGCGGTCGACAGAGAAAATGATCTTTTCTTTCAGCGACTGCCGGGCGTCAGCGCGCGCAGCGATGACATCCGAATCATCATAAGCGTCATTGAATTTATCGAAATCGATACTGATCGGGAATGAATCGACCTTCACGATCCGGTTGCCGAGGTTAATATAATGCAATTTATTCCCCAGTTCGGAGACAAGTCTCGCCGCTTTCAGGAAATACTCCACATAATCGTTGGTATGAAAACCCACCACATCAGCGCCGAGTATGCCATCTATAATGGCCCTTCGCCAGGTCACCGGCAACAAGCGGAATATCTCGAAAGAAGGAAAAGGGATATGAAAAAAGAAGCCGATCTTGTTTTCCGGAAATGCATTGCGGATCATTTGCGGGAGGAGCATCAGCTGGTAATCCTGTACCCACACCACATCGCCCGGGCGGATCACTTCCTTTACCTTTTCGAAGAACAATTGATGCGCTTCCCGGTATGCATCGAAATAAATATCGTGGAACCGTGCCAACGACGGGAAGTAGTGGCAGAGCGGCCATATCAGATTGTTACAGAAGCCCTCATAGTAATTTTCGTTGAGCTCGTCGGGAATAAAAACCGGGTGGGCCCGGAAGTTCTCATTTTCCATGGACTCCCCTTCGAGTTCCTCCGGGGTATTCTCCGAAAAACCGATCCATTGAATTTTCTGGTGGGGGTCAAAAGCCTGGTTTTCCTGGTCTTTAACCAGCGACAGCACCGCGGAAACGAGGCCGCCGGAATTTTGAAATAATCGGGAGACGTCACCGTCGCGGACAACCTTAAACGGTAACCGGTATGCGACTATGATGAGCCTTCCCGTATTGACTGACTGAGATAAACTTTCCATAATACGCTCAAACGACTTCAAAAGCCATGCCAAATCGGCTTGCAGCATTGAAATCCTTCTGCGAATGCAATAAGTGCCGCGTATATTGCCATTCAACAGCTTTGCCTTGCTCTATCAAAAAATGAGTACGCTACTCAAACTGATAAGGCTTTGCCGAAAGGAATGAATGTGTTACTTTCGCTGCCGCAACCTCTTTTATCACATTACAGGAACCGATGGTCCGTCATGCGGATTTTCGGGCCGTGGCGCGAAAGCACACAAACCCGCGGCAAGCAATACATTGCTGTTTTCCATGAGTTAATGTGATAACTGACCACAAATACGGGCTTGTAAAGGCCCAAGATTAGTCAAGGACTACAAAAATGTAATCGCAGATTAATACTGTGCCACTCTTTGTTGTGGGTTGCAGGCGGCCAGAAATGGCCGCCATTTTTTTGCATGTGTTTGGCGCAACTCTGCTCCTTCCAATGGCATTTTCACTGGTCGCTATGCCTTCCGTTTCCGCCTAAATTACATTTGTGACTACGATGCCTAATGTAACTATTGAACCGTTCTCAATATTTAAAGACTCACTTTCTGGCTACGTCCGACGAAATAGTATATTATTCCGCCAAAAAAAGGAAAGCCAATAATCACGATAATCCAGATCAATTTGTTAATATCCTTTGCGAAATCGCTTTTGATTACATCAATCAATGCCCATATGGTAATCGCAAATGGAAGAATAAGGAATAGAAACGTAAATACGCCACCTCCCAATCCAAAAAATAATAGAATTGCCGCTATCATACGAGTGTTATTTAGGCGATGACTTTTGTGTCATGCGCGGCAGCAAATTACAATATTCGGGTGGCTAAAAAAATCATTTCGCCACCCGATATCAAAGTCAGGCGATACTCCTTATCCAGGCTTCCGCCTTTCCCGGGTCGGTAAAGAAACGTTCGCACGGACTGCTGTAAAGAGATTCGTATTTCTCGATTTTGGTCTCATCCTGGTGGCAATGCACCGCAGCCAGGCACCGGATATTACGCTTCGTGGTTAGAACCAGTCTCGCCGCTTCCTCTTCAAACATGGCGAGGTAACCCACTTTCCACCCATAATCCGCGAGCGTCAGCGGCACGATGTTGCGGAAATATTTGTGTGCATCGAGATTCAACGCCGTGAAGCCATGCAGGTTGACGAAAATGCTGAACGATCCTCCATCCTCTATTTGATCCAGCGCGTCGTGAAGCGATTGCTTCCACCTGATCACATCCGCTTTCTCCACTTCACCGCTAATTTGCGTAATAATGAGTCGGTTAACTGGCTCCCAATCCGTTTTTGTAATTTTTGAATCTGACATCTGAATATGGCTGACAAATACTAACTGACGGGATAAACAGCAGGCTCCTGCATTTGTTCCATACCGTCGACGGACAGCACCGGATTGTCGACAAAGCGCTTATCAGGCAAGCAGCCCTTTCACTTTCAGATCGTCGAAAAGCAACTGCGCGGCCAGCGATACCTTGGCGCGGTCTGCGTATGTCAACCACTTAACCTCCTCGATCTCAGCAGCCGCGCTCACCTCTCCCCTTTCGGTGGTTGTATAGCAGCCCAGCCTAACCAAGACGCCTTCAGGTTGCCCATGCGCCTGTGCCTGAAACTCCCCGTAGAATTGCAACAGTGACGGATCCAGAACAATGCTGATCTCTTCGGAAATCTCGCGCACCAGTGCATCCTCATCCGATTCTCCCGGCTCGCGCTTGCCTCCGGGAATGTAATAAGTATCCCTTCCCCGGCTCTTGGCAGCCAGTATTTTTTGGTTTTCCAGGTAAATCAGGGCAAGTTTATCGATTATCATGTTATCTGTACGGGTTACTAATTATGTAACTTCTTGTAGCCAAAAGTAAAAAATTCTACATTAATGCTATTTAAAATAAGGAACAGGAAATCTTATCATTCAGATTTAGCACTTAATCAGCTCTGGCAACTTCTATCAACCTTGCCGCGAAACCGGTATTGACTGTACTCATGTGCATCTACATGGCAAATCCTGATAAACAAATCTATCTTCCAGCATACCTGTAAAGTTTCCTTTTAAAGAAACTTTCGCTATCTTCACCTGGAATAGATGATCGAAAAACTTTTTAATGTGGTCATCCTCGACCAGGCAGCCGATTTTCTAAGGTCATTGGATCGAAAAGCTGCGATGAAATCATGTCGAATATCAGAAAATCACAGTCACGACTTGACCCGGCCTTGCTTAAAAAGCTGAATGCGGATATCTGGGAGTTTCGGACACAGTTCAATGGCATCAATACCGGATGCTGGCTTTTTGGGACAAGACAGACCATAGGAACACATTGATAATTGCAACACACGGCTTTGTGAAAAAACAAAGCAAAGTCCCGGATCACGAGATCATAAGGGCACAAAACATCAAGGTCAAATACTTTTCAGACAAAAAGTCTAACACATGAAAACTTACACGCTTAACGAAATAGAAGACGAAATTATCGGCAAAGTAGGCACGCCGGAACGTGACCAATACGAATATGATTTGAAAATGGATTTGATTGGGAAAGCGATCAAGCAGACGCGCAAGAAAAGGAGACTTACTCAGGAAGCACTTGGCGAACTGATAGGAGTCCAGAAATCACAAATTTCAAAGCTCGAAAGCAATGCAGGAAATGTAACGGTCGACACGCTTATGAGGGTATTCAATGCCATGCAGGCCAATGTGAAGTTGCAGATTGAATTATTAAATTAGCTAATTTACACGGCCATTTGTAAGAATTAGTTTCCTAACTTCTTCTCAAAGCAAACACTATTTTCCACCCCCAAATATTGCCCGTAATTCTCCGTACGCCGGTACCCGTTTTTTTCATAGAGCGCAATTGCTTCCGGCTGGCGCTTGCCGGTTTCGAGCACGCATCGGGCATAACGCATTTCCCTCGCCCAATCTTCCAGCTCCGTAAGCACGCGTGTGGCAATACCCTTGTTGCGGCCTTCGGGTGAGACGTACATCCGCTTCACTTCCATCGCCTCGTCGCTGAATGCCTTAATGGCCCCGCAGCCAATGGCCTGGCCGTTTTCGTAGCATACTACGGCGTGCCGGATCTTGTCTATTTTGTTGAATTGAGAGTAAAAACCATGGTCGGCGCCGTCGCGTATGGCCAGGTCGGCGTCCAGGAGCTTTACTAATGCTTTGAAATCTTCGTCGTCGGAATCGGTTCTTCTTAGTGTAATCATTGCAATTCTTCGAGTTCTACTACTTTGGGCGTTCGGGTGAGCCAATGGATAATCAGCCACGCCACAAGATAAGTAAAACCGCAGATTGTAAAAATGATGTTGTAGCCCGCCTGGATATTGCCGGCTGCTTTGTAGCTGTCGAGCAGGTTGCCGATCAGGATCGGGAACAGGATGCCGCCCACCGCCCCGGCCATTCCGCCAATGCCTACCACCGAGCTAACGGCCTGTTTCGGGAAAAGATCGGACGGTAGGGTGAATACGTTGGTAGCCCAGGCCTGGTGCAATGCTACGGCCAGACTGATCAGCCCTACTGCCATCCATACGCCGCTGGAAAACTGGATCAGTATCACGGATAATTCACAGAATGCCAAACCCAGCAAAACCGTTTTGCGCGCTTTGAGCGTCGGCCAGCCCCGTTTGATAAGCCAGGAGGACAAATAGCCGCCTCCGATACTCCCAACGGTTGTCGCCGTGTAAATGAGCATCAATTCAAAACTGGGCTTTTTAAGGTCCAGGTTAAACGTCGAAGCGAAATAGGATGGCAGCCAGAAAAGGAAAAACCAATAGATTGGGTCAATGAGGCCTTTGCCCGTGATGTACGCCCAGGTTTGCGGGAAAGTGAAGAGTTTGATCCATTTAACCGGCTGCCTTTCGGCCTCGTTTTCGTCCTGGTCTTGCCCGCTCAGAATGTAATGCAGTTCTTCTCCGCTCAGGCGCTTCTGCTTGACGGGAATATCGTAAAATATCAGCCAGAAAACAAGCCATACAAAACCCAGCGCTCCCGTAATCCAGAACACTTCCTGCCAGCCGTAATGGCTCAAAATCCAGGGCACGAGTATCAGTGCCACCACCACGCCTACGCTGGTACCGGCATTAAAAAGACCGGTCGCTAATGCGCGTTCCTTTTTCGGAAACCATTCAGCAACGGTTTTGACTGCCGCAGGATAATTACCGGCCTCTCCCAAACCGAGCCCCACACGCGCAAGCCCAAACCCGAATGCGCTGCGTGCTACGGCGTGCAGCATTCCTGCGACACTCCAGAAGATGATAGTAAACGAGTACCCCGCTTTTGTACCGATCTTGTCGATCAGCCAGCCAAAAACGAGTAGACCAACGGCGTAAGCTGCCGTAAATGCCATGACAATGCGGGCGAAATCGGTTTCAGTCCAAACGAACTCTTTTTCGAGAATGGGTTTCAGGAGACCGATGATCTGCCTGTCGAGGTAATTAATGGTCGTGGCGAGAAACAGCAGGATCACGATGATCCAGCGGTAATTCCTGATTTTACCCATTGCTAAGCAAGTTTTTGTACGAATTGAAGGAAATGTGCTTTCAGTCCGTCCCAGTTTTTGTCCTGGATCAGTTTCTTGTCAAATAACTGTCCGCCAATACCCAGCCCGTTCGCTCCCGCTTTCAGGAAAGCTTCCATGTTTTCGAGGCTTACCCCACCGGTAGGCAACAATTTCAACTGGTTCATCGGCGCTTTGAGGTCTTTGATATACCCTGGCCCCAGGGCCGTAGCCGGATAGATCTTCACCATCGACGCGCCGAGCGACCATGCATTGAAAATTTCAGTGGGTGTATATGCGCCCGGAAACACCGGGATGCCCTTTTTCACACAAGATTTAATAACCTTTTTACTCAGAACCGGCGTGACAATGAACTGCGCGCCTGCTTCAAGGGCCGCATCCAGGTCATCTTTGGTACAAACCGTTCCCGCACCGATGTTCAGGCCGTAATGTTCATTTTCCAGGGCATACCGGATTATGTCAGTCGCGCCCGGTGTGTTCATCGTAATCTCAACGGTCGTCAGGCCGGCTTCCCGGTAAATGGGTAGAATGCGTTTAACGTCTTCCGGCGAAACATTCCGGATAATGCCAACCAGCGGCGCCTTGTTGAACAGCTCCCACGAAAATGTATGCTCACTCATAAATTGTTTTATTCAATGTTAAATATTGGTTCTCAAAAATTCGGATATGCCCCATGGTGGCCGCCCTGTCTACAATCTCCGACGGGATAATGGTCGCCCTTCCGGCCAGCCCCAAAGCCTCGATCGCAGCTCTGTACAAATGGTACAGATTGCCCCCGCCACATAGTACCAGCTGTGCGCTGGTCTCCTTCGTGAGATCACGGATTTCGTAGCCGATCAACAGCCCGCTCAGGAACATTCCGTTTTCCCGCTTATTCATTAAATCAAAAAGCTGGTTGGTTCTTACTGTAAATAATGCATTTAAAATATTTCCCGAACCCGACTCACGTATGCCCAACCTAAAAGCTCCGGTAGCTTCCGCGTCAAAATCAGGCTGGTGGTAATGGTCGATGGAATCTTTCAAAATGCTCTGATTGGCCATCAGGTTGAACACTTCGCCCGTCATAAAAGTCTTGAAATCAATCAAACGGCCGTCGCGCACGAACATATGCTTGGAATGCGTGCCCGGGAAAATGAATATCGCGTCGCGACCGGAAAGATCCATGGCCGCACCCAGTCCGATCAGTTGGGTTTCTTCGCCACGCATTACGTCATGATCGCTCCTTACGCCGGAAACCAGCGTGAGCTCGTGCCGGAAACCGGCCTGCTGTCCATAATGATGCATGCCCAGATGTGCCCCGTCCAATGCAAACGGCAGGCGGGCGTACGGCAGCTCCTGCATCCCGATGGAGGAAGAGGCCATGCCCGAAAGCACAATGGACACGCCTGTCAAGTCTATTCCGGTTTGCTTCTCCAATGCGGTAACCTGCGTCGCGATGATCGAACGGTAGTATTCGCCCCGCGGCATCTGATTGGCATTGTGCACTTCCTGCCAGGCATTGTACACCGCGCCTATCCCATTCTGGGACGTCACTTCCGCTACCACATCGTGATCCTTCACATTGACCAGCCTCAACCGGAACGAGGACGTTCCCCAGTCACAACTTAGCAGGTTTTTACTCATAGCTTCTTTTTCGTTAGGTAACTTCCGCCGCCTTAAATCGACGGTCAACGGTATGTCATGGCAGGGCAAATGCAATGTAATTGCCGCCGGGCTTCAGCCCGTAGCGTGTACCGCCGGCTGCGATCGCAATATATTGCTTTCCATCGACCATATAGGTAATGGGAGTAGCAAAACCGCCTGCCGGAAGTTTGTATTCCCACACAACCTGACCGGTTTTGGTATCGAACGCCCGAAGTTTTTCATCGTAGGTCGCTGCGAGGAAGAGCAGGCCACCGGCTGTCACCAACGGGCCGCCATGATTTTCCGTACCGGTCGGCGGGATTCCTTGCTTCGTCAGCTCGGGATACTCGCCAAGTGTAACTTTCCAGAGGTATTCGCCGGTGTTCATATTAATGGCGTTCAATGTACCCCATGGCGGCTTGATGGCCGGGTAATTATCCTGGTCACGGAACTGCACATTGCCGTTGTTGACATAAGGCGGCTGATATGGAAAGTTGACATTGCTTTTAGTCGCGTTCGCCGCCGTTTGTGCGTGGATGTCGTTCGCTGCCGGTTTCGGTTCGGTTTTTAAAAGGAAATCTATAATAGCCGCGCGGTCATCCCTCGAGATATGCTGAAAGGAAGGCATCCTGCCGCGGCCGGTTTCCAGCAACGTGCCGATTTGTTCACGGTTCATCCGCTGTCCGATGTCTTTCAAAACCGGGTAAGTTTGAGAGACCGTCGCATTTTTCGAATCGGTAGCATGACAAACCGCACAATTGGTATTAAACAAAACCTGACCTCTTGTCAACACCTGGCCCTTCTGACTTTCTTTCGCATCCCGCATTTTAAGCCACCAGAGCATATTGTTGCCATTCACATACACAATACCTTCCGGATCGGCTGCGGTACCGCCCCACTCCGCTCCGCCGCCGATACCGTATAGCAGCCCGCCCTGCAAATCGGGCGGCTGGTTTTTCGGTCCTTTGTTACTATTGCGAAAACGGTCGAGCACGTAGGCGTGTGCCTCCGGCGTGCGCGTAGTAATGTCGGCTTCGGTCAACGACTGGTTGGCAAATGGCTCCGGTTTAACGGGTACGGGCTGCGTAGGCCAGGGCTGCTCGCCCGCCAATGGTTTCGCTTTGGGGACCGGTACCTCTTTGATTGGAAACAGTGGCTTTCCGGTTTCACGGTTGAAAAGGAAAATGTGGCCATCTTTTGTCGCCTGCGCCACGGCATCCACCATCTTTCCATTCCGTTTGACCGTGATCAGATTGGGCGGGCACGGAATATCCCTGTCCCAAAGATCGTGGTGAACTGTCTGAAAATGCCAGACGCGTTTGCCTGTCTCCGCATTAAGCGCGATGACGCAATTCGCGAAAAGATTACTTCCCTTCCTGGCCGCTCCGTAAAAATCTACGGATGGCGAGCCGGTTCCCAGAAAAACCATTCCCCGTTTTTCGTCCATCACCATTCCTGCCCAGCAATTGGCTCCGCCCAGTTTCTTGTATGAGTCTTTCGACCAGGTTTCGTAGCCATATTCACCCGGCAGCGGAATGGTGCGGAACACCCAAGCCACCTTACCCGTACGTACATCGAATGCACGGATGTGCCCCGGCAATGCGTCGCCGCCTTCGGAAACAGAGGAACCGGTAATGAGGAGGTTCTTGTAAATCACGCCGGGCGTGGTGTTGCGGATATTGAACTGATAGGGATCGTAACCGTAGGTGGCCTCATCGCCCAGGCCATCATGAAAATCCACCTCGCCGTTTTTACCGAAGCTTTCCACCAGCTTCCCTGTTTCTGCATTCAATGCAAACAACGATGCCCCGGCCGTGAACAGAATGCGCTTATCAATCCCATCCGACCAATACACAACCCCGCGCATCGGATGGAACCGCGGCCGTTTTCCTTCAAAAGGATCGAACTTCCAAAGCTCTTTGCCTGTCGCCGCGTCGATGGCAAAAACCTTCAACCTGGGCGTGGTACCGTACATAACGCCGTCAATGACGATCGGCTGGCACTGCAAATCCATACCGCGTTCACCGGGTTTGTTTTCCCCGGTATCGTAAGTCCAGACAGGTTGCAGGTTTTTCACATTATCCTTATTGATTTGGGTCAACGAAGAATAGCGGTTACCGGCATTGTTGCCGCCGTACACGGGCCAGTCGGCATCTTTCCCATCGTCCCGGAAGACCGGTGCGAGGCCGCAAAATGTTGCGGTTGCAATCATTGAAAGTATAATCGGGAAACGGATTGTCATGGAATTTTTGCAGGTAATTTGTACTAAAAAAGCCGGATGCCTGAGCCGTTTGTTCCAACGTCGGCCTGACCGGTAACGTCTCGCATGCCTTCGACTTCGCTCAGGCTGACATCAGCGATATCCAAATGTCAGCCTGAGCGCAGTCGAAGGCGGGCGAAACCGTATCTCCACCCCGGTTACTGCTACAAATTCGGATTAATGGACGTATCCGTATAAGGCAGCGGGAACCAGTAGTTAGCCTTCACGATCGGCTTGATCGGCTGCAAATCGTCGTTGCTTTTCTTGGCATTGGCTTCTTCCACCTTTTCGAGCCGCACCAGGTCGAACCAGCGTGTGCGCTCGCAGGCGAACTCCCAAGCCCGCTCCTGTACCACTTCATCTGCAAACTGGGCTGCTGTGAGGCCGTCACCAGGCATCAGCGCTTTGGTCCCTGCCGCACGTCCACGCAAGCGTACCTTGTTCAAAGCGTCGTATGCCGCCTGGTCGGGTCCACCGGTCCCGCGGGCTTTGGCTTCGGCATAGATGGTCAGCACGTGCGGGTAACGCATCATAACCGACGGCAGCGAAATGCTCGACGTTACGATATTTCCCTTGATATACCATTTCTGGTAGTAAGGATGTTTGGTCAAACTGTTCTGCCAGGGAATTTTGGTAGCACCCAGGCCGAATTCCGTGCGGAATGTAGCGTCCTTTCGCGGGCCGGCGGGAAAGTCACGGAAGAAGTTAAGCTCGGCAAACATATCGTCCCAACCGCCTTCTTCGCCGGGCATAGTGGTGTTGCCATAGGTTGCATTGGCCGTGCCGCTCCCGCCAAGGTACCCGCTGATCTGGAACACAGCTTCTTTGGTGCCCGGGGATGCCGGATCGTTTTCAAACACCGCCGCGAATGTCGGCAGCAGTTCAAAGCCGTAGGCGCCGGCGTTGTCGATAACCTCTTTGGCTTTCGCGGCAGCCAAATCGTATTTGTCTGTTTGCTTCAACGGCCAGCCCGCCATCGTCAGATACACGTCCGCGAGGAATGCTTTGGCAGACCCTTTGTTAGGCCGTCCCGGATCACGTTTTGCGTTTGGAAGATTGGTTTCAGCCACTTTCAAATCAGCCACGATCAGATCGTAAACTTCCTGCGGCGTCGATTTTTTAACCGTCAGCAAATCATCGGAATATTCGCCGGCCAGGATCAATGGAATGTTACCCCAGAAACGGGTCAGCCAGTAGTAGGAAAACGCACGGATAAAATGCGCCTCGCCGACGATGATATCGATCGTCGCCTTGGTACCCACCGTTTTCTGGTAATTATTGATCACATTATTCGCTCCCTGGATCGCTTTGTAACACCCATTATAGACCGCATTCGAGCGCTGGTTCGTAGTCGAAACATTGAACTGATCGAACTCACGCCAATCCGCCTTATTACTCGCCGGGTGCGTGGTAACGTCGTCCGCCCCGAGCACCGCCGCATTGGCGGATGGATGTAAAAACCCGTAGCTCCACTGGTTGGCCAGGCCTTTGTAAGCGCCTGTCAACGCCGATTCAAGTCCATCCTGGGTCGAAAGTACATTAGGCCCGTATAACAGTCCCGTCGTATCCTCATCGAGATAATCGCTGCAACCCGCACCAGCCAGAAGCAGGGCGCTTAGAAGAAGTATTGGTAGTTTTTTCATTTTTTTAATGCTTTAGGCTTTAAGCTGTATGCTTTAAGCTACGTTTGCTCAGCAACAGCTGATGTTTTTATTTCTTTGTTGAAATTTCATTTAAAGGTTCACAGGCGATATGCTGCAAGCGGTGCGCCCGTTGTAAATTCCCGCCTAAGGCTTAAAGCTTATCGCTTACTGCCTATTGCCCCTAAAACCCAAGCGTCACCCCCAGCGTGTACACTTTCGCATTCGGGTATGAACCGCGGTCGATGCCTATGGCGGTGTCGGTGCTGGAACCTACATTGCTGGTTTCAGGGTCGGGACCGGTGTATTTGGTGATCGTGAGCAGGTTGGTCGCGCTGGCGAAAATGCGGACATTGGCTTTATCTTTGAAAACAGAGGAAGGCAGGTTGTAGGCCAGGCTGACATTTTTCAATCTTACAAAACTCCCGTTTTCCACAAACCGGCTCGACTGCGTAAATGGCTGGTAGGTTTTGGTAAATGCGGGAATATCCGAATCCGTATTGCCCTCCCGGTAATAGTCACGGATTTCTGTCAGCAAGAACTGACGCGCCTCACCCGAGCCCGACATGGCGCCCGCGCGGGTGTAGTTTAGCTTATCAACTCCAAAAGCACCCTGGAAGAATACATTCAGAGTTAAACCGCTATATGTAAAGGTGTTATTCCAACCGCCGGTCAGTTTTGGGAACGCGTGGCCGACAATCTGAAAATCGTCGGTGGTGATCGCATTGTCGCCATTCACGTCTTCATAATGCGGGTCGCCGGGTACGCGGCCTTGCTTGGCGGCGATGTCGGCCTCATTGGGTTTGAAGGTACCAAGGTATTTCAGGCCCCAATACGAACCGAGCGGCTGGCCGGGCATGAGCATAAATTCGTTGGTAATGGACATGCCGCCGCCTGCTCCGGTACCGGTGCCGAGACGTGGCAACCCGCCGAGACTTACCACCTCGTTTTTCAGTGTCGACAAGTTCAGGTTGGTTTCCCAGCTGAATTTGCCTTTCTCGATAGGTGTACCACCAATAGCAAACTCAAAGCCCGTGTTTTTGATCTCGCCCACGTTGCGAGGCTGCGTACCACCGCCTGCGTAGTTGGGCAACTGCACGTTCAGCAGCAAATCGGTAGTGCTTTTGTTGAAATAATCAGCTTCGAAATGCAGACGGCCATTAAGAAACTCCATTTCAATACCCACGTCGGTTTGTGTGGTCGTTTCCCATTTCAGATTTTTGTTCCCCTGGTTACCCTGGATCACACCCGCCGTCACGCCAGTATTGTTGAAACCGACCTGCGTAGAGTTGTAGGGCGATAATGTAGCGTACGGGTTAATAGCCTGGCTACCGGTTTTACCCCAGCTTCCCCGCAATTTCAGGTTTGAAAACACATTCAGGTTCTTGATAAATTCCTCCTCAGAAAGCCGCCAGCCCAATGCTACCGACGGGAAAACGCTGTTACGGTTATCTTCGCTGAATTTCGAAGAACCATCACGGCGAATGGCCGCAGTCACCAGGTATTTGTCTTTGAATGCATAGTTCACCCGTCCGAGCAATGAAAGCAGTGTCCATTTGGAAAAGCCTGAATTGACGGTCGCGGCCGAGTTACCGCCGATGTTATCGTAGCCCAGCTGCGGAAAACGAAGGCCATTGGCGGTGGCCGTGAAGTTTTTATCGGTAAACTGCTGTGTCTCGAGAACGGCTACCGCGGTGATAGAATGGTTACCGAAAGTGCGGGTGTAGTTCAATGCATTGGTATTTTGCAAAGTCACCTGGTCGGACGAATAGCGGGTCGCATTCGGGTTGTTGTTCGAAAGGCGTTTGCCGTTGAAGTTCTTGTTTTGCGCATCCAGGTAGTTGATCGCGTATTGCAGATCAAGCGACAAGCCGTTGATCGGCAATTGGTAAGTCAGTCCGCCGATCGCGTTGATGTTCATCCGCTCGGTATCGATGGATTTGTCATACAAATGATCCAGCGGGCTTCTGGAAACCGAACCGGTCGGATCCGCAAACGTCGGCTGGCCGTCTGCACCATAGGCAGGCGTGGTAGGCGCCCATTGCAATGCTTCGATCAATGCTCCGCCACCGTCCGTATTGTGGTTGGCCGTTTTGGCACCCGACAAATTGAGCCGCAAGGCAAGGTTCTTGTTGATTTGCGTCGTCAGATTGGTCCGCAACACATAGCGTTTGAAGCCACTGTTATTGACAATACCTTTCTGATTGACATAATTTCCGGAAATCAGGAAAGAAGTCTTTTCGTTACCACCCGAAACCGTAACCTGATGCTGTTGGCCGCTTCCCTTGCGGTATACGAGATCTTGCCAGTCGGTACCGCCGTTCTTTTTAAAATCGTCGACCTGCGCCTGCGTAAACGGGGCATTAGAACCCGTAGCCGCCGCGCGGGCATTCACGATCTCGGCAAATTCACCCGCAGGCAGGATATCGAATTTCTTGATCACATTCGAAACGCTACCTTGCCCTTCATAGCTTACCTTAATGCCTTTGCTACCCTTTTTGGTCGTGATAATGATCACCCCATTCGCACCGCGACTACCATAAATAGAAGTCGAAGCCGCGTCTTTCAGCACTTGCAGCGATTCGATATCGTTGGGGTTCAATAAATTATAGTTGGCACCAACAAAACCGTCGATCACATAAAGCGGATCATTGTTTCCCAGCACAGAGTTGGCACCGCGAACACGTACTTTCGAATCGCCGCCCGGCGCACCATTGGACTGCGTCACCTGCACACCGGCCGCACGGCCCTGCAACACCTGGTCGAGACGGGTAATGGGCTGCTGCGAAAACTCACGCGTCGAAACGACCGATAGTGCGCCCGTTACGTCTGTTTTCTTTTGCGTACCATACCCTACTACTACCAGTTCGTCGAGGCTGCGGGATCCCTGGGCGAGTTTAATGTCAATTACCGAACGATTACCGATGGCGACCGTCTGGGTTTCATAGCCGATAAACGAAAATACCAGGCTTCCGTCCCCCGGTGCATTGATCACGTAATTCCCCTCTCCGTCGGTCACGGTACCCTGCGAGGTACCGCTGATCAGGATACTCACACCAGGCAGCGCGGCATTGTCCTGATCCGTTACTTTTCCGGTTATCCTGCCATTTTGGGCAAGCAAACCACCTCTGCCCAATGCAAGGAGCACCAGGCATAAACTCAGCAATTTTCTCATGGATTTTAATAGATAGATTTATTTGAACGTTAGGAAAATACTTGTCACCGATCCACTACCGACGAGGTATGGTATTTCATAGCATTACCAGTTGTGGATAGCACCGTCCGGACTTTTCAGGATCGGGTGCGGGAATTTGGTTTTCTCTTTGACCTCCATAATGAAAGTTGCCTTTTTAGGATCGAATTTTACCCCCAGTCCGGGCGCGTCGTTGAGATACAGCTTACCGTTTTTGAAATTGATAAAGTCCTCATTGAAGTAAGGCGGCCGCTCCGGTTCTCCCCCGCCCAGCTCCATCAGCGCCCTGGCCGGACTGCTCGAACCAAGCACGTGTACCAATGTGGCTGTCGCCAGCGGGCCTGTGAAATGCGGTATCATGCCTACATAATGCGTTTCGCACATGGAAGCCAGCTTTTTAAATTCGCTGATGCCGCCCGTGTTAGGTAATGTAAACCGGGTGTAATCGATCCAGCGGTTTTCGATAAACTCGTTGCAATCCCACCGGTCGCCGAACTGCTCGCCGACGGCAATGGGCACCTTGGTCATCGAGCGCACGGTTTTGTAAACCGAAGGGTTTTCCGAGCGGATGATGTCCTCCACGAAATACGGTTCCAGCGATTCAAGCGCCGTACAGATCTTCAAGCCATCGGTCATATCGAACCTCGTATGCAGGTCGATGGCCCATTTTCCCCCGCCGCCGACAGCCTCGTCGATCCGTTTGCAGAAATCGATGGTCTTTTTGACATTCTCATAAAAATCAAAGGGCTGATCGCCATTACCTCCCGTAGGACCGATGCGATAGGACCGCAAACCTGCCTCGATGCAATCTCTCGCCCGCTCTTCTTCCGTCGTGGCCTTTGATGCGCGGAAACCGGTGGCATAGCATTCGACATAGTCGCGTGTGGCGCCGCCGAGCAATTCGTAAACAGGCACATTCAGCGCCTTGCCTTTGATATCCCAAAGCGCCATCTCCAATGCGCCCAATGCGTGCAGTTTCTCGCGGCCCGGTGGGTAAAACATCCCGCGGTACACGTTCTGCCAGATGTGCTCGATGCGGAACGGGTCCTCGCCGATCATCATTTGGGCACATTGCTCGATCATATCCTTCGAGCCGCCCTCGCCGATCCCGATAATGCCGCCATCAGTTTCGATCTCCACGATCCCGCGCGCCTGGTTGAAAAGCGGCTTGTTATATCCCGGAGCGGCATAGTACCGGATCTTGGTGATCTTCATTTTGGACGCTGCCTCGGCTTTGATCAGTGGAAAGCCACTAGCGACCGCCGCAGTGCCGAGGAACGCAGTTTTGATAAAGTTTCTTCTTCGCATAATGGTAGTAGGTCTGGTAATAGTCAGGCAATAGTCATGTGATAGTCAGGTACGTTGTCAGGTGCTGGTCAAGAGTTTTCGGGAATAGTCAGGTTATGATTGGGTGTTGTCACAAATGGTCAAGTGCGGTTGGGTATAGTCAGGTGATATTGCATCCTCCATCATTCCTCCAACCCACAATATGACCAAACCTGACTACGCCTGACTTCATTTGACTTTAGCCTGACTACACCTCACTTCGCTTGACTACGCCTGACCAAACCTGACCACACGTGACTATCCACATCAATATGGTTTATAACCGCCCGTGCATTAAACGTTTAAGCATGTTGGCAAAAAAATAGCCTGCCATGCATTAGCCGCTAAGCGCCGCAGGTTTGGCCTTCGATGACTCCCGGGCGATCAACTTCGCCTCCATCAAAATCTGCTTCATGCCTTCCTCGGGGTTTTTTAGCTTTTTCAACAAAAACTCAACCGACGTTTTGCCCAGCATTTCCAAAGGCTGCCGTACGTAGGTGATCGGGCAATAGTACAGGTCAAAAACCTCCGCCTGGCCAAAACTGACGATCGCCAGGTCGGACGGGACTTTGAGGCGCAGCTCCGTGATATATTTTAATGCATTGATAGCTAATCCGTAGGTCGCAAAAATCATCGCGTCTACACGCTGCTCGGAGGCCAGTATTTCGTCGATTGCCGTCCGTACCTCCTTATCCATCGTTTCGAAATGCACTTCTTTCAGCCATGAGTCGTGAAACTCGATGTGGTTGTCGCGCAATGCGTGTTTGTAGCCCCGCACGCGCTCCTCCATGTGGTACATAGTCGATTTGTAAGCCATGATCCCGATCCGCGAATAGCCGCTTTTGATGAGGTGAACGCCGGCGTCGTAGGAGGCCTTGTAGTTGTTGGTAGCCACAAAATCGGTCTGGATTTCGGGAAAGTGACGATCCAGCAGCACGAATGGGATATTCCGCTCTTTAAGATAATGCACCTGACTTTCGGAGCCTTCGCAGGAGACGATGATGAAGCCATCGACCTGGCGGTTGATCAGCACATTCAGCAAATCCCAGGATTTCTCGGCATGCTCGTCGCAGCTGCCAATAATGACCGTGTAGCCGTTTTTCTTGGCCTCATCTTCCACCACACGGGCGATATTGGCGAAGAACGGGTTGGAAATATCGGCGATGATCAGCCCGATGGTGTGTGTTTTGCCGCTTCTCAGGCTTTTGGCCAGGTGATTGGGCTGATAGTTCAATTCCTTGGCTATCAACCTGATTTTCTGAGCAATGGCCTCCCCCACCCTGGTTTCCTTCTCTTTGCCGTTGAGGACATATGAAACCAGGGCCGTGGAAACGCCCGCCTGCTGTGCAATATCTTTGAGCGATGTTTTTTTCATGGACGTATAAGCGTACCGTCGAATTTTCTTACTTGCCAGTTCGATTTTGCGCTGATCGGAAATTTAGCCGCGGCTTTTTCATCGATGTCCACCCCTATGCCCGGCACTTCATTGACCGACATATAACCGTTTTTCATCGTCGGGCAACCCGAGAATACTTCCAGTGTCTTGTCATTGAACTGCACCGCCTCCTGGATACCGAAGTTCCAGACAGCCAGATCGATATGCGCGTGCGCCGAGTGGCCTACCGGTGACACATCCCCAGGACCGTGCCAGGCCGTTTTGACATTGAACCATTCCCCAAGCCGGGCCACTTTCATGGCCGGCGTGACCCCGCCGATCTGCGATACGTGGATGCGGATGTAGTCGAACCACTGATTGGCCATAGGTTCGAGGAATTCATTGATATTATTGAAAAGCTCGCCCATTGCTAGCGGAACCGTGGTGCTCTGGCGCAGCAGTTTGAACCACTTCATATTCTCGGGAGAAAAAGGATCTTCGATAAAAAACGGCCGGAATTCTTCCAGCTTTTTGATCATATTGATCGCATTCATCGGCTGCACGCGCTCGTGGATGTCGTGCAGGAGCTCCACTTCCTCCCCACATTGCTTCCGCACGGTTTCGAAGAGAATGGGAATGGCTTTGAGGTAGGCATTTTCGTCCATATAATTGTCGGTAGCCCCGCCGAAGCCAGCTTCCTTGAAATCAGGCTTTTGGGTAGTGCTGCCCACGGCACCGTACCCTCCCTGCTGAATGCGGATGTAGCGGTAACCCTGCTCCTGGATTTTTTTGACACTTTCCACCGTTTCCTCGGGCGTGCGCCCGTTCGCATGGGTGTAACAAGGCACTGCAAAACGCGCTTTACCGCCCAGCAACTGGTACAGCGGCATCCCGGCGCGTTTGCCTTTGATATCCCATAGCGCCTGGTCCAATCCACTCAATGCATTGTTCAGCACGGGACCGTTACGCCAGTACGAGCTCACATAGGCGGCATGCCACATGTCCTCGATATTGTCGACGTCCCTGCCGACGCAAAATTCATTGAGATAAGTATTGACCGCCACCAGCACCACCTCGGCGCGCTGCGTGAAAGTAGCGCAGCCCAGCCCGTAAAGCCCGGGCTCGGAGGTTTCCACTTTCACGACAATGAGGTTGGAGCCCTGCGGCGCCGTCGCAATCGCGCGGACGCTTTTTATCGTCAGGGGTTTCATGCCTTTGGCATACTGCGGCGTTTCCGCTTCGGCGGCGGCCCGACGGTCGGCACGAGCATCGGAAATACCTCCGAACAGCCCGAGCATTCCCGCCGAACCGCCCAGCCCCAGGGCTTTCATCGTGTCGCGACGACTCATTCCATTCTCTTTCATTTGTTTCAGGTTAAAGGTTTAAGAATTGCCTATTACTTTTTATCCCACCAGATCCGGCGCGTCAAGTTTCAAAACCGTTCTGGCCAAAAACCACGCTGCTGCATAGCATGCTGAGCAGCGCCATCATTGTAAAACATTTCTTCATCACGTCTAACTGGGTCAAAATTCAGGGTGAATGGCGTTATGCAAAACGTACACGAAACCGTAATTGCTTACGGACACGAGCACCAGGAACAGCAAAGCAAAAAACAAGCTGCGAACGGCCGGAATAAACGAACGATCATATCTATACGCAAACAACAAAGAACCTCTTCCGCTACTTACCGGATGCGGAAAGTGACGGCAAATGCATGCATTGCACGGGCAACAGGCTATGTGTTGATAACTGTTTTTTATTTAAACGATTAAGCAATTTCTCAAACCAATATGTCGGATAGCAATGTCTTAGTCAGGTTTCTGTGATGGTATCGGGTAATGGAAACGGCTCGCCGAATAAGTATCTGATGGCAAGAGGGAAAATCTGAAACTGGGAATAATGTGACCAAATGTAGATTTAATCGATTAAACAACAAAATTTACAAGCAATTATTTTTACATTTTTTCTAAAAATAAACACATAACAACCAACATTGGCCTCAAACGAATCGCATGGCTAAAAATGTGTTTCAGATAACGATTCCCCCGCTTCGCGTAAATCAGGGTTACTTCCCGGTGCGAAGCCATTAGATTTGTCCGGAAATCATCCTTATGGTTTCCAAATCATCCATCCTGTCATGACCTTTTTAAAACGTATGTTGGAACATTCGGGGCTGCCGCTTTCCGTCGGGCAGTTCTGGTGGTACTCCTTCTGCTATTGGGGCATTTTTGCAATAATAACGTTCGGTCAGCTTATGATGCTGTGGCTTTTAAGGGAGGGTGTAGTCATGCGGCCCCATGAGGTGTTTATCTGGCTGCTCGACGGGTTGTTCTGGTGGTCTACCACCCCGCTCGTTCTGTACGCGTCGATCAAAGTTCCGATCGCCTTCAAAGTCCGGCAGAGCTCCATTCTGAAACCGATCCTGATCCACCTGGCGATCGTCACATTTCTGAACATCTTTATCAACCTGCTGCATTATTATATTACCAACCCGCTGATGTACCGGGCAGTGGGAAAATCCGTACCGCTGGAAAACTACCTGTTTTCCTTCTTCATTGCCTACACGGCAAGTTTCGGGCAGTATTTACTGTTGGTGGTCGGTTTTAATAAGGTGTCCTATATTTACCGCTATCAGCAACTCAAACAACAGAATTTCGAAACCGAGCTGCACAACGAACAGCTCCGCGGCCAGTTGGCCAATGCGCAGCTGCAATCGCTCAAAATGCAGCTCAATCCGCATTTTCTCTTCAATACCCTGCATAGTGTCGTCAGTTTAATGGTTAAAAACGATATCCGCAAAGCCACGCTGATGATCACCACGCTGAGCGACCTGCTGCGGGCGGTACTGGTGAACCAGTCGGCCGATTTCATTCCGTTACAGGAAGAGCTCAAACTGACCCGGCAATACCTCGACATCCAGCAGATCCGTTTCCAGGACCGGCTGAAAGTGGAATACCATATTGATCCCGCTTCCGAGCTTTGTCCGGTGCCACAGCTCATACTACAACCAATCGTCGAAAACTCTATTACTCACGGCATTTCCGATATTGCCACCAACGCGCTCATACGCATTACCAGCCGCGTGACCGCCACCGGCATGCAGGTGACGGTCTACGACAACGGCATCGGCGCCACTCCCCGGAAGCCCTCGAAAGGAATGGGCCTCGGCCTGCAAAACACGTTATTGAGGCTGCAACAAGCTTACGGTGCCGAAGGCCGGCTGGAATTTGACCAACCCAATGGCGGCGGCACTTCGGTGACCATGTATTTTGACGGCCGTCGGCCTGGCAATAACAACGAACACCAAAACCCCGAAAGAATATGAAATACCGCTGCCTGATCATCGATGATGAAGTGCTGGCCAGGGACGTTATCAGGACATTTGTACAGCATGACCATACCATTGAAATCACCGACGAGGCTGCCAACGGCTCCGAAGCGGTGGTAAAAACATTACAGCACAAGCCCGATGTCATTTTTCTCGACATCCAGATGCCCGAACTCGACGGTTTTGAGGTATTGCGGGAAATATGGCCCTACCACCAGCCGTTCGTCGTCTTCACGACCGCGTTCGATCAATATGCATTGCGTGCATTTGAGGTGAATGCGATCGATTATTTATTGAAACCGTTCGATGAAATCCGCTTTCACCAGTCGCTGGGGCGGCTTAAAGAGCGGCTCAGCCAAAAGTCGCAACCGCGGATCGAAGAGCTTGTAAACAGCCTTTTTCGTGATCAAAAAGAAAAGGAAGATAACTATTTGCAGCGGCTGCTCGTAAAAGAGGCCGGGAAGATGTACCTGGTCAAGACCGACGATATCACCCATTTTTCGGCGGATGGCAACTATATATCTGTTTATACTACGCAGAAGAAAGTTTACACCGTTTACGAGAGCCTCGGCAGTCTCGAAAACCGTCTGGACCCTTCTGTGATGATCCGTGTGGGCCGTTCGAACATTGTGAACATGAATTTCATCTCCGAGCTCGAAACCTACTTCAACGGCGAGTATATCATACACTTAACCACCGGTGAAAAAGTAAAATGGACACGTGGTTACCGCGACAATATCAAGGCTTTCATTGCCAGAATGGGATAACCTGCCGATACGGTTCACGATTTGAAATGCACGTTTTAAATAGTAAATAATCCAGATCAGACATTTTCTGTACACATTTCAACGAATTGGGCTACAAATTTGTCAAACGGTTTAGCTTTCGCCCACGCGGCGGGTACACCAAACATCTATTGCATTTAAATCCATTAGCCATGCTCTTCAAATCTACTACCATCGTAACCTCAGCAGTATCCGCGCTGTTCCACAATCCCAAAGGACAGCTGCAAGCCTTTTTCGTCTCGGCCGCAGCGGCCGGCGTTATTATCTGGCGACTGTGCATCTGCCCGGTCAGCCACGCGAGTCCAGCTCCAACGCTCACGGAAGCTCCGGCAGCCGACCAGAAAATGGCCGGGATGAAATGGAGCTACGACGAAATGGCACATAAGCTGATCGTGGAAAATACAGACCTCGCTTATGCTGAAATCAGCGAGGGTTTCACAAAAGGGATCGGTCAGGCGCTTAATAAGGTTACCAGGCAAAGCGGCGGCAAGCCCGTGGTCGTCAATTTATAAGGAGATAGCATCAAAAAGAAAATGGTTACCGGTAAGCTGCCGGTAACCATTTTCTATACTAGTAGGCTGCTTCAAGCTCTGTTTCCTCTACTGCGAGCCGTTGTTCTACTTTCGGCGGCAACAGCTTGTACATTACCGGCGTCACCAGGCGGGAAAGCAGTGTGGAGCTGATCAGCCCGCCGATAAGTACCAAAGCCAGGGGCGAATACAATGCGCTATACTCTATCACGAGCGGCAGCAAGCCGCCTATCGCCGTCATCGAAGTGAGCAATATGGGTACGAAACGGATTTCGCCGGCTTCGATGATTGCTTCCTCGATGCCCTTGCCCTGCTCGCGCAACTGGTTGGTAAAATCGACCACCAGCAGCGAGTTTTTCACTTCAATACCTACCAATGCGATAAAACCGATCGTGGCTGTGAAGGAAAGCGTTTCACCCGTCAGGAACAACATCGCCAGGCCGCCCACAATACCCAGCGGGATCACCGACAGTACGATCAGAATGCTTTTAAAGGTTTTGAATTCCAATATCAGTACTCCCAGGAACCCGAACACGGTGATCAGTATGATCAATCCCAATCCGCCAAAGCTCTCCTCCTGGCTCTCTTTTTCCCCGGCCACTTTAAAGTGCTGGCCTTTTTCAAATTTGAACTGATTGAGCTTCGCCGTAATGTCGTCGTTCATTTTCTGGACATTATAACCCGGCTTAGCAAATGCTGAAACGGTCACGTAACGGTCTTTATCGTAATGCCGGATCTGGTTCGGGGAGCTTTCCATTTCGATCGTGGCGATATTTTTCAGGGGAATGCTCGCACCCGAGGCCGATGTGACATACAGCTTGTCGAAAACACTGTAATCCTGGATTGCAGCATTGCGCGGGACGGATACATTGATATTGTAGCTATCGGCCTTACCCACATCCTCGCGGAAAGTGGCCACGTTTAGCCCGGCAGCCCCCAGCCGCACCGTACGATCGATGTCGGCCGAGGAAATGCCCAGCGTTCCGGCTTTCTGTTTATTGATGTTGATGCGTAAATCGGTCGGTTGCACGAGCAACGGGTTATTGACGTAAATCGTCCCTTCGGTTTTGGTGAGCAAATCCGCGACGCGGAATGCGGTTTTGCGCAAGTCTTCCAGGTTTTCCCCGTAAATGCGGTAGGCCAGCGGCGCTTCGATCAACGGCCCCTGCTCAAAGTCTTTCACCTTGATTTCAGCGCCCGGATAACGTTCCAGCCTCTTTCGCAGCTTTTCGATCACCGCTACTTTCTCCTCGGTTTCAAGTCCTTCCACCTGCACGAATATCTCGGCAAAGTTCTCGCTCTCATTCCTTTGAATTACATTATAATAAACCCGCGGGTTACCCTTGCCGACGTTAGTCGAAAAGGAGGTAATAAGTGGCTCTTTTTTAAGAATACCTTCCACGTAGCGGGCGATTTCGTTCGTCTTTTTGAGGTTGGTACCCTGCGGTGTTTCAATGTCTATCAAGAACATCGGCTTCTCCGATTTGGGAAAAAGACTGTTGCCGATGAGTGGTACCAATGCCAGCGAGCCTGCGAAGATGAGCCCGGCGATGAGCAATGTGGTTTTCGGCCAATGCAATGCACGGTCGAGCACGCTGCCGTAGGTTTTGTGAATACCTTTTTTCATACCCCGCAGCAGCCAGTTACCATCCTCACTCGCATGCGGTTTCAGGATCACGCTCGACAGGAACGGCACTACGGTAAGCGAAACGAGCATGGAGGCAAATACCGTCGTGATCACGGACATCGGCAAGCTTCGGATAAAGTCACCCGCGCCTTCGGGCAGGAATACCAGCGGCAGGAATGCGAAGATCAGCAGAATCGTACAACCGACTACCGCGAGGCCGATTTGCGAGGAAGCCTGAATAGCCGCCTGCACCTTTCCGTAGCCCATGCGTAAATAACGTTCGATATTTTCCACCACTACAATGCTGTCGTCAACCAGGATACCCAGCGCGACGATCATCCCGACAATGCTAAGCTGATTAATATTATAACCCAGCAAGTTCATGATCGTAAGGCCGATCGCCAGTGAAAGGGGGATCGAAATCATCACCACCAGCGAAGCCCGTGTGCCAAGCGGCAGCAATGTGAGCAGTACCAGCAATATGGCTATGCCGAAATCCCTGGCGAAATGCGATAAACGGGTATCGACGCTACTGGCCTGATCGAACACCTTGATCATTTCTATATTGGAAGGCAATGTTTTTTCAAACTTCGCCACTACCGGCACTACCTGGTCGCGCACGGATATGATGTTTTCGCCTTCCTTCTGGCTTACATTCACAAAGCTGCAACGGAAGCCGTTCAGGCGGGTGATATGCGTTTCGTCCTCATAACCCATCTTTACGTCGGCTACGTCTTTCAGATACACGATCTTGCCGTTCGAGCGGGAAACTACCGTATTGGCAACTTCATCCAGCGTGCGGTAGCTGCCGCTCGTTTTAATGTTCAGCTTTTTGGTGGCCATGCTGATGCTGCCGCCGGGAATGTTTACGCCCTCGCTCTGCAATGCGCCAACGATCTGGTCCTGGGTCAGTTTCTGCTGTGCGATTTTTTGCAAATTGAGGTTTACCTTCACTTGCGGTTCCGGGATGCCCGAATATTCCACCTTTTTAAGGGTTTTGATCTTTTCGAGTTGCTCCTTGAATTCCTTCGAATACTTTTTCAATTGCGCATAACTCGCATTTTCGCTGATGAGTGCGTACTGGTAAATGCTTACGTCCGACGGAATCTGTTTGTTAATGCGGATGTCGGCAATGTCCGCAGGCAGCTGCGAGCGGAGCGCGTTGATTTCCCGCACTACTTCCTGGTATTTGTCATCGGGATCCGAGCTGTATTTGTATACCACCTGCATAACGGCGAGCCCGTCGCGGATATCGGTAATTATGTGCTTCATATCGTCGAGCTCGTTGATTTTCTTCTCCATCGGGTCGACGACGAGCTGCTCCATGTCTTTCGGGTTCGCACCGGGGTACACCACCACGACGGTAAATTGCGGCGGATGAATGTCCGGATCCTCGCTTCGGGGCATGGTGAAGAGCGAGTACAGCCCCAGCGCCAGCACGCCCAGGAATATCACCAGCGTAAACTGGTAATTCTTGACTGCAAATTCAGGTAATTTCATGATCTAAACAGTTGAAACAGGTTACTGAACTACTTTAATCACCGATCCTTCGGCCAGATAAGCCGAACCTTCGCGGATCACCCGCGCACCTGCATCGATACCGGCGAGGATAAATGCCTTGTCGCCTTCGAGGAATGCGATCTTCACGCCTTTTTTCTGTGCCCGGTTACCATTGGCCACGAATACGAATGCGCTATCGTTCTCTCCCTCGATCAATGCGTCGACGGGAATGGAAACCATGCTCGTTTTCTCTTTTGGATAAATATGTACTTTGGCAAAAAGGCCGCTGGCAAGCTTCATGGCGGGCTTGTCAATTCTGATTTCCGCCTGGTATAATCCTGAAACCGGGTCGGTAACCTGCGCGAGGGTTTTTACATTACCTGTAAATGTCTGCGGATAAGCGTCGAATGTGATCTCGGCTTTCTCGCCTCCTTTGAGCCTCGCCCAATCCTTGTCGGTAAGGCCACATTTGACCACCCAGTCACTGCTGCTGGTGCTGCTTACATGCAACACCGGCGTTCCGCCTTGGACCTGCTCGCCCGCATTCTGTAATTTCTGCACTACCACGCCGTCGGCGGTGGAGAATATTTTGGTCTGCGACAGATTGAATTTGACGATATCGAGCTGCTTTTCAGCGAGTACCAATGCGGTCTGCGTGTTTTCGAGCTGTTCCTTCGTCGCAACGCTATCGCGGTAGAGGTTCTGCACACGGCGGGCGTCGCGCTGGGCTTTCAGGAAGTTCTCTTCCGCCTGCCCCATCTGCGCGGCGATTTCCGTCGTATTAAGCGTCGCCAACAACTGGCCTTTCCTTACTTTATCCCCTTCCTTGACAAGAATATCTTTAATAATGCCGCCGATCTTGAACGACAGGCGCGCCTCGTTTTCGGAACCCAGCAGACCGGACGTTTCCACGGCCTGTGCCTGGGTCAATGCGGCTGAACTGATGATTTTAACCGGGATTGTATCGTCGGTCTGTTCCGGTTTCTTTTCTTCCCTGCATGCGGACGCGAACAGCGTTGCCGCGAGCAGATAGGCGTATATCATGGGATGTGTTGTAGCTTTCATATCATTTTTAGTTTGAGAATAAATAGCTTGCCCGGGCCCGTTCCAGCTCTGCGGCGCGGGTTTGGACATTCAAATAGGAAATACTCTGTTGAAGCTGGTCGCTGATCAGCCGGTTCTGGGCGTCGAGCAATTCGATGTAAAGCAACTGGCCTTCGCGATAGAGTTTTTGCTGATCCTGGTAATATTGTTGTGACAATGCAGTCTGGCTCTTGGCAGCCCGGTAAGTAAGCACTGCCGATTGAAAAGTATTGGCCGCGGTTTTGTTCTGTAATTGAAGCTGTTGTTCTACCTGGCTGATCTGCTCGCCGGTGGCTTTCTGCTCCATTTCCGCTTGTTTCACTTTGTATTGTGTGCGGTTGTTGGCAAAAACCCGCCAGTCGAGTGTCACCCCGAAGAGGTAATAGCGGGTATCCCGGTTAAAATTCACAAAATCACCCTGTGAACCCAGATCCATGAACGTAGAGAGCTTCGGTAATGCCCCTGCACGCGCCAGCTGGCCCGACAATGCATTGATTTTCGAAAGCGATTCCAGCTTGGCCAGTTCCTCTCTCCTACCCGCAGCAGCCGTATCCGTCAACACCTCCGCCTCGGTAGGAGCTTCGATTTCCAGACTGTTATCTAATGGGTTATTCAGCAGGAAATTAAAGTAAGCCTTCGCATTCACCGACTGGTTCCTTGCGTCCACGAGCCGCGCTTCGAACCCGATGAGCTCATTCTCCGAACGGCTCACGACGGTGCGGATCGCCTTGTCGTTTTTCACCAATGACTGATTGAAACGAAGGTTCTCCCGTGCCAGTAAAACGGCGCTTTCCAGAATACGGACCGCCTCGTCGGACTGCTGACAGGCATAATAGGCAAGTTTAATCTCCTTCACTAACTCTCGTCTGTAAACGTCGACCTCCGCCTGCTGCAAATGGATCTGCTCTTTCCGGATTTTGGTGTTATAGGTGATTTCTGCATTGTAAAGCGGCAGCGAAGTCCTGAATTTGGCATCATAGTAATTCCGCGGATTGAACGTCTGGCTTACATTCTCCACCTTCGGAAATGCCGAAGACTTGGTCAATTCATTGAGGGAGTTATAGACAGGGTTCAGCAAATCGCCAATCGGAATGCTGATTTTCCGTCCGCCGCGCGAGTCGAGATAAGAAGTACTGAAATTGACTTCGGGATAAAAGAAGGTCCTCGCCTCTTTGAGGGCAAACAGGTTTCTTTCCAGGATAAAGCGTTGCTGTTTAAGCCCTTGATTGTTCCGAAGACCCTGGTCAATATAGGTTTGCAGACTCGCGTCCTGCCCTAGCACGGGTGTAAAGATGCTTAGCAAAGGCACAAGAAGATACTGCCAATGCCGAAGCATGGGTTTCAAGAATCGTATCATTTTTTAAGTAATGTTTAGTTTATAAACAGTGTTTAGTGAATGGTAAAATTTTTTACTTTTTCAGATTGGCTAAAAATAAGTCGAATGAATTATACAGCATTTCCCGCGTAGCATCGTCGGGCATCATCAGGATACACATCCGTTCCCTGACATAGAGCGAAACCAGTCCGTGCACAAACGACCACACCTGGATCGCCGTCACGTGTAAATCGGCCTTCCGGATCCTGTCCTGTTCCAGGCAAGCTTCGAGCGTCGAAATCAGGTAACCGAAAGCACATTCGCCGGCTTTCCATTTCTCTTCATTCCTGATCTGTTGCATCGGCGCGCGCATGATGAACATCAGATCGTAATAATCCGGGTTTTGAATACCGAACTGCATGTAGGTCCGGCCCAGCGCGGCAAGCCTTTCAAACGGGTCGGCTATCACATCGTGTTTTCTTAGCTCCTTGTCCAGAATATCGAACGCATTCTCGTGTATGACGTAGAAAATCTCGTCTTTATCCTTGAAATACAGATAGATAGTAGCCGGACTATATTCAATATCGTCAGCAATGATACGAATCGACGTCTTATCGTACCCTTGCTTCAAAAACAGCTGAGTGGCTGACTCTATGATCAGGTTCCTCATTTCCTGTTTTTCCCGCTCTTTTCTTTCCTTGATCGCCATGCTTTTTGTAATTACGATGTGAATATAATAAACACTGTTTAGTAAATGCAAATTGTTTAGCAAATAAGGTAGGAATGGTGGAAATCTACCTATGAGCGGGAGCGGAATGTGCGGGAAGTTATTTTTGCCGGAAACGGTCGTCAGTCAGGGCTTCGAGAAACGCCACAATGTCGTCGACCTCATTTTCCGAGAGATTCAGCCCGCTACCCAGCGACAGGTCGCGGTTGATCGGGTTGTTTACAAACTTGTCGGGCGTGTTGTAATATTGTACCACTTCCCGCAATGTTTTAAACATCGCATTATGCATATAGGGAGCTGTCACGGCCACATTTCGCAAGCCAGGTACTTTAAAGAGCCCGATATGAGAGCTGTCTTTTGTGATTTTAAACCGGCCGGAATCGTTCAGCTCTTTACCATTAAACAAGCCAATACTTTTGAAACGGTCGGCCGTGAAATCCTCGCCGGAATGGCAGGTAGCACAATTAGCCTTTCCAATAAAAAGCATCCTGCCGCGCACAGCCGCTTCCGACATGGCTTTTTCGTTGCCGTCCAGATAGCGATCGTAGGGCGTATCGGTCGTTTCCAGCGTGCGTTCAAAAGCAGCTATGGCGCTGAGCAGGTTTTTAGTGTTAATCTCTGTTTTGAAGACCTTTTGAAATGCGGCGCTGTAAAAATCGTCTCTTTTTAGCCTTTCAACTGCCTGATCAACGGGCAGGTCCATTTCATCATGTGCCGACAGTGGCCCTAGTACCTGTTCTTCCAGTGACGCGGCGCGCCCATCCCAGAAGAAGTCCGTACGGCCCGACAGGTTGGTCAGCCCAGGGCTGTTGCGCGTGAGCCGCGTGCCTTTATCCCCGATACTGAACGCGGCAGAGTCCGCAAAAGCAAACTGCGGAATATGGCACGACGCGCAGCTGATCGCCCGCCCACGCGAGAGGATCGGGTCGGAAAACAACTTCTCGCCCAACTCCTCCTTCGTTTTCACTTCCACCGACGCCGGGTTGGATTGCCAGGATATGAATGTCAGCGAGCCGCCGCAAAGCACGACCGCCAGCCATTTTGTAATGCCCATTTGAAACTATGGATTTAAATCAATGCACTTCAAAAGATTCCTTAAATGGCACGCAGAGGCCGTCCTCGCTGGAACACAAGAGGCCTTTGATCGTTCCAGACACCTTACCGCCGGCTTTCGCGAGTTGGATCGTCTGCCGGAACTCAGCCTTGTCTGTGAAATAGGTATAAGCCTTGTCCCAGGTCGGGTCCACAGCTTTGAGGGGCTTCACCGGCCTGACCTCGCCAACGAGCTTGTATGTATGGTTGGAATTAAATGCAAATTCGGTGGGAAGTGGCCCGATATCGCCCTTGAAATCGGACGAATAGAGCTTCCAGTTTTTATCGATATCCGCGGAAAATACCACTTCCACCTGTTCGCCGGGTTTGGCATCGCTTTTCGAAAAGCTTACTTTCCAGCGTGAAATGTCTTTGAGGTCCTGGCCGAAAACACTTCCCGAGCAGCACAGAACAAGCGCTATAATCTTGTAAATCATTGAAATACTATTTTGGAATAAATGTTAAACAACTGCAAAGCACAAACATTTTGCCGGCCTTGCAGTTGTCTCAAATCACCACGTACCTAGTTTGTTGAACTTACGATCTGGTTTAGGCCAGGTATTGTTGTTACATGCCTAACGGCATTTACGATCGATACGACCAACCATTTACAGCTACCAATATTACATCGCTAACGCGATTGGACTTTCCCCGCCTAGTGCCGTCAGGCACGCAACATTGGTAGAAAAACGGTTGTATCAGAATTTTTAAAATCCCGTAGGGATGTAACAACGCACTGTTTGCAAAACGTTATTTTGAACTCTTGGTCGTACCAACCGAGGCCGACCTGACACCAGCCGGCACCGGCTCTGAGATAAGCTCGTTGAGGTCTTTGTTCCATTTCGCCACGTAATCCTGAAAGTACTGGCCGGTAACCTCGCCGGTGTACCCGGTATGGATCTGGCGGACTTCGCCTTTGCGGTCGATCAGGATTGTCGTCGGGAACGCCATCATGCGGTTCAGCGCCGGTAGTTTGTCGGAAGCCACCTTTTTATCGGCAATGCCTCCAAAAAGAATGTCGTACTCGATACCGTATTTCTTTTTCAATGTACCCAATGTGTATTTCGCATATTCAAGGTCGTCTTTTTGCTCAAACCCGATCGCGATCGCTTCCACGCCGCGGTCTTTATTGGCGCGGTACCAGGGCGCGAGGAACGACGTTTGGTCGGTACAGTTCGGGCACCAGGTCCCGATGATCTCCACGATCACCACTTTACCCTTGTACTTGTCGTCGCTGAGCGATACCTGCTTGCCGTCAAGGTCAGGTAATGTAAAATCGAGTTTTTTGTAACCCTCTTTCAGATAAGTCAGTTTGTAAGGGTCGGGCAGTTCCGCCTTGTCGTTCTTGCTGCCTTCGAACCGGGTATTATCATAAATGCCCGAGCTGATAACCCCTGTAATGCTGCCGTCCTCGTTGATTTTGCCTTTATACACGCGCGGGTTCGGACCTGAGAAATGTGACAGCACAAACTCATCGCCCTGTACCACGCCTTCCAATTCACGGCTATCCCCTACTGTGGACATCACCACGCCTGTCAGTTTGCTGCCCTCCTGTTTAAGAAGCGCCACATTATCAGGCATTTTGGCTTTGCTGAAAACCTGCAAATCCCATTTGCCTGAAAGGTTATGCTTCGTAGGTTGTTCCTTTCCTTTCTCCACGAAACGGTAGTTCTTACCATATTCGGCCGAGAACGGAAGTGCATTACCCCGGAAGCCGGGCACAAGGCTGCGGTACTCGCCTGTGATCTTTCCGTCGGTTTCTACTTTGGCCACCAATGCGGCGTCGTAAGTATTCATTTTCACGAAAATAGAGTCGCCCCCGAGTTTGGTCACCTTAAAATCGTCGCGGCGTGAGCCGTTCAGCAGCGTCAGGATCGGGTGGTCTTTGTCTTTGGCGTTATACTCGAAATTAAATGGAATGTGCGTTTCGCTGATCACGAATTCGCCCCTCCATACGCCCTGCTTTGGTGCTTTGGCGCCCGGACCGTCGCTTGCAAATGCTGCACTGCCGAACAACGTGGCCCCTGCCAATGCCACGGCTTTGATCTGGTTGTTGATTTTCATACAACTGGAAATTTTTAGGTTTTGAAAAATGAAAAATTGCATAGCCTCGCCGGCCGCGCCTGGCCGTCAGCGCCTCGCTGGTGCGTTATCGGCAATACACTGGCTGCCCGCGCCGGAAATACTTCTTTTTTGATCCGAGGCATTTTGCAGGATTGGCCCGGATCGTCGGCAGGTCAGTGGTGGTTTGTGACCGGCCGGTAAATCATGCAGCAAATATAAAACAGCGGTTTTAATTATCTATAATTTTTGTAGACTAAGTAGAATAAACTCGTTTTTCATACCACCAGACTCCTACGCACGTACATATAATGCGGCCTGCGCATCTGGTGGCAACGTATCCGATTTGCCGTTTCAAAATTTTGATTAACCGGATTGAGCGGCATTACCTTTGTGACGTCTTACAATTACTACCTGCAAAGTAAAAGTGGATTTATAGGTGCAGCCGGGCGGCGACCGCCGACCACCGTTTTTTTCGGAAACTATAAATTTGCAAATCATGTCAAAACTGATTCACTCAAAGCATTTCGTGCAGAAAAGCACTCGTACACTCCACCGTTGTTGTCCGGCGGATGTCTGGCGGAGTTAAGCATCTGCTTTTTTAAATTATTTTAGTCTATAAAATCCGTAGATTAAATATAATAAACACAGATCCGACGATGTGCGGAATGGCTACCGACGGGAATGCAGGCTCTCCGTTGGTACACTGTGCGCCGGGTCGCCGGGACGCCGGTGCCCCGAGACGCCGGTGCACCAGAATGTCGGCCATTTCCGCCATCGCCGGATCAGGTTTCAAGTTCATTATCCCAAATAATACTTATGAAACATTTATTACTTTTTATACTTTTAATATCTACTCCCCTGCTTGCTCAGCAGCGCACGCTCACGGGCATCGTGCGGGCAGAAGACGGCGCTGCACTCCCGGGTGTGAATGTCTCTGTCAAAAATACACGTCAGGGCACGATCACCGATGTCGACGGTCGTTTCACCATTTCGCTCGTGAAGGGCGAAACCCTCTTGTTTTCCTTTATTGGCTTTACAGCAAAAGAACTGCCCATTACAGCTTCCAACGAATACAATGTGACGCTCCTTGCCAGCACACACACGCTCGGAGAAGTGCAGGTAGCGGGTTCTCGGAATGCTAACCGCACCAAAATCGATTCACCTGTCCCGGTAGACATTATCGATTTGAAACCTTTGCAGGAATCGGCCCCGCAGGTAAGCATTACGCAGCTCCTGCAATACGTTTCGCCCTCTTTTCACTCGGTGAACGGCACCAACGCCGGCGATGCAGGCTCCGCGTTGAACCTTTCGCAGCTGCGGGGATTAGGCGTAGACCAGTTGCTGGTGCTCGTAAACGGCAAACGCCGGCATAAAAGCGCCAACATCAACTGGGGTGGCCTGGGTAACGGCGCGACGGGCTACGACCTGAATGCAATACCTACGGCAGCCATCGAGCGTGTCGAGATCCTGCGCGACGGGGCGGCGGCGCAGTACGGTTCGGATGCCATCGCGGGCGTGATTAATATTGTGCTCAGCAAGAGCGTCGATCAGCTCACATTGAGCTCCACGGCCAGTTCACGTCGCCGCGGCGATGGCGTTACCACCCGCACCAACGCGAACTACGGTTTTGCTCTGGGCAAAAACGGCGGCTACCTGAACACTACGGCAGAATTTGCTACACAAGCCATTGCGATCCTTCCCGGTAACGACGATGCCGGCCTCTACCTCGGACCGATTTACGGCGGCGGCGCCAATACGCGCAATTACGATGCCATTTATACGAAAGAGATCGACGAAGCCATCCTTGCTTCCCGGGGCATCGACCGCCACCATTTTGACCGTCGCGGCGGCGGCTCCAATAAAGCCAAAGATGCATTGCTGTTCTTCAATGCGGCCGTTCCGATCCGCCAGAATGCCGAACTGTACGCATTCGGCGGCATCAGTCACCGCAACTCGCAGTTCACTGCCGTATACAGGCTACCGGGATGGACCGAGCGCAACAACGCTTTTCTGTACCCCGACGGCTTTCTGCCGGCGATGGAAAACATCATTACGGACAAATCAATTGCCGTCGGTATCAAAGGCAAGGTGCGTGACTGGGATGTGGATATTTCCAACGTGTATGGCAAAAATGATTTCGGGAATGTGATTACCAATTCACTGAACGCCAGTCTGGGACTGAAAACGCCTACCACTTTCGACGCGGGCAGCTACAACGCGAGCCAGAACACGGGCAGTATCGATATCAGCCGCTATTTTCCGAAGACACTGAAGGGTGTGAATGTAGCATTCGGGGCGCAATACCGGGTAGAAACTTATCAGATCATTGCCGGTGAAGAAGCGTCTTATTCCAAAGCCGACCTCCGGACAATCTATGGCCTTGATACTACGGCAGCGGGTATTGTCTACGAAACCAAAGAAGGCAGCATCGGCCTGAACGGTCTTTCCCCGGGTTCTCAAATCCACGCCGGCTTTCGCCCTGAAAACGAAGTGAGTGTAAGCCGTTCGGTATTGGCGGGTTATGCCGACATCGAGGCAAACATTGCCAGTAAATGGCTGGTGTCCGGCGCTGTACGACTCGAAAGCTTCTCGCAGCTCCGGAATGTGACTACCTACAAGGTCGCCACCCGGTACAGTATTGCCGACTGGCTGGGTGTTCGAGCGTCACACAACACGGGCTTTCGAGCGCCTGACCTGGCCCAATACTACTACACCGAAACATCCACCAGCTTCCAGCAGGGCCGTGCCATCGACCAGGTGACCGCCTCCAACCAGAGCGCAGCCACACGTGCGCTGGGCATACCCACGCTCACACCCGAGAAATCAAAGGGCTATGCCGCCGGCTTCACATCCCAGCCATTCCGGAACTTCGAGCTGACGGCCGACGCCTACCTCGTGGACGTTGACAACCGCGTGGGCAATACCGGCAATTTTTCGGCTACCGACGTCAATCTGCCGGCCGAAGTGCGGACATTGTTCGTGCAAACCGGCACAACGCAAGCCAAGTTCTTTTACAACTCGTTCAGCACCCGTACGAAGGGGCTTGAAGTTACCGGAAGCTACCGTACGCCATTTCGCAGCGGCACGTTGAGCCTGCTTTTGGGAGCCAATATTGTAAAAAACGAAGTGAGGCAGGTGAACACGCCCAAAGGACTGGAAGCATACCGTTACATCATTTTCAACGATGGCGAAAAAGCCCGGGTAACGTCGCAGATTCCTGGTCAGAAAATCACATTACAGGGCATTTTCAAGAAGGACCGCCTCACTTACCTGGCACGCGCCGTGTACTTCGGCTCTGTTACCAATGCCTCTGCATTGAATGCGACATTTCCGAAACCGGATTACTTCTACCAAAAATTGAAACCGATCTGGGTTGCCGACGTATCAGTGGCCTATTCACTGACAAAATCCATCCAGGCCACATTGGGAATTAACAACCTCTTCAACGAGCTGGGCGACTATTCTGATCCGAAATTAAGCGCATTAAATAATCCTTCAGTTATAGGCATCCAGAACGGCAGTGCCGGGATCCAGCCGTTTATTCGTGTTACCGCAAAACTTTAACCTCATGAGAACATTCAAGCGACTGACCAGTCCGGCTTTTCGGCTGCTGAGCATTATCCCGGCCATTCTCCTCGTCTCTGGCTGTAAAGACACTGGCTACCTCGACATTGACGCGGCCGACCGGCCTCCGTTGAACGCTTACATCAGCTTTGTCAATGCGCGTCCTGTGGATGCCGGCCTCTATTTCTGGACATTCACAGACAAAGTAACGCCTGCGCCCGTAGCCGTCAACAAGGCTTCGGAATACCTGCCGACCGTTTTCGGAAACGTGCAGATCAATTTCACCGAAGGTACCAATACGAGCTACAAAGCCTCTTATCAGTTCGGCAACTCCGCCACATTCACGGCAACCGGCCGTCCCAATGGCCCTATCGCGACCTTCTACCACACGGTAGTAGCCGCGCGGACTGCCAGCAACAAAGCCGACTCGCTAATTCTTTTTTATGACGATCTCAAAGCCCCGAGCTCGGGTAAAGCCAAGCTGAGGTTCATTAACCTCTCTCCTGGTGCGGGGACACTGGATGTCGTTCAGAACGGGAAAACGCTATTCAACGACGTAGCATATGGTCGCGCCGCCAACTCGGCATTGTCTGGAGAAGCATTAAGCGCCTGGTCGCTCGGCCCGTTCGAAACCGTCGGCGCCGGCACATTGAATGTAGATTATGTCAATGCTGCCACGGCCGTTAAAGTCGGAACGGCGAGCCTGCAACTTGAAGCCGGCAAAATATATACTGTCTTCACGAGAGGTCACACGAACGCAACGCCCGCTTTCGGCACGAGCATCATCGAACATCCTGTGAAGTAAATGGTGATTGGACAAAGTCTAAGCCGCGCTGCCGATTGGCGGCGCGGCTTTTTGTCTCTATATTTTTATTCCAAAACGATTACCCTCAATTTCGACAGTAAGGCAATTCTTTTAAAGTCAGACTTGTTAAAAGTATACAACTCATCGCAATGCCGTTCGGCAATGGCAGTATGGAGGCAATCGTTGATATGCTGAAAGCCCAGGTTTTTGCATAACGATATGGCTCGCTGCATTTCCGGCGCCTCGTAGCTAACAGGCCCGAAAGTCAGGAACGTGTTCATAGTTGATTCGATATCTTGCTTTGCCAGTCCTAAGCGATTCAAAACGTATGCAGTTTCCTGCATTAGCAAAAAGGATACTTTGAGTTTTCCCGAAGAGATTATCTGTTCCAAAATGGTTTTAGCAACCCGATACTTTGAAATATCTTGAGGTACTAAAAAATGAATCAGTACGTCTGTGTCGAGGTAAATCATAAATTTACCTCATCTGCAAGTTTAGAGATATCTATATTGGGATCGAGTTTTACGTCTTTGAATTGTTCTCGGAGTGACATTAATGACCGGCATAACTCTTGCTGAGACACGTCGTATGGCTTAACGTGTTCAACTACTACCTTCAATTCCTTGTCACCGAACATCTTCCTGACAAGCTCGACGAATGCAGGTGTGAGACTTTCTGGCTTCAAATGAAAAGTGTGTTGCATAGCTTTCTGAATTGCTTTTTATCAAAAATAACAATTTCAGAAAGCCCAAGCAACTCACTTTCGGGAAATGATAAGTTAATCGAATCATCAATTATCAGGCGCTACGCCACAGAAAGCATCCGGCGGCTCAGTGCGCTTACCCGAATGCCTTTCAGGTATTTCTTGCGTTCTTCTATTTCATTTTGATAACGGAAAGTATAGCCCGGACCAACGGCGCGTTTGAATTCCCGGGTGGCCTCTTTGATTTGTTTGCGTGAGATACCGCCGTATTCCAATTGGAGCAATTGAGACCTTTCAGGAGTAGATTTTTTGAGCTTCCAGTACTGCGGATGGTTCGGGCCGATCGGTTCGCGGAAACCGGCGTCGTGCTTTTCGCGGATGAGAAATTTAGTACTGAATAAACAATCTACTTATTTTATAGACAAAGTAAACTTAAAATCATCAATCTGCAAAACCCGGGTTACAAAAGTTCATCGAATTTCCCGATCTTGCCGCATGATCATTCTCTTACCTAAACCACTAATTAAACATGAATTCCCGCTTTTGCGCATGGCTGCGATCTGTGATGATACCGGCAGTGCTCCTCCTAACATTCCCCGCCCTGGCGCAGCCGACATCAAAAAGCAACCCCAATATCATTGTTTTCCTGGTCGACGATATGGGCTGGCAGGACACCTCCGTACCTTTCTGGACCAAGCCTACCGACTTCAACCGCCGCTACCACACGCCCAATATGGAGCGGCTTGCCCGCGAAGGCATTAAGTTCACGAACGCATACGCCATGCCCGTATGCACACCCACCCGTGTGAGCCTGATCACGGGCGTAAATGCGGCACGGACCCGCGTGACGCATTGGACATCGCCTGACAAAAACAAGAACACCGATTATGCCGATGCCACACTGAATGGTGTCGATTGGAATATCAACGGTTTCAGCCCGGTTGCAGGCGTGGAGCACACTTTCTATGCCACCGGTCTGCCTGAGGTATTGCGCCAAAACGGTTATTATACCGTACACAGCGGCAAGGCGCATTTTGGTTCTTCGGGCACGCCTGGTTCCGATCCGCTGAATGCGGGATTTGATGTAAATATCGCCGGAAGTTCGATCGGCCATCCTGCAAGTTATTCGGGCCGGGCCAATTACGACAGCCCCGTCAACGGAAAGCCTAACCGCAATGCGGTACCCGGCCTGGACGCTTATCATGGCACGGATACTTTCCTGAGCGACGCGATCACCACCGAGGCGCTCAAAGCAATCGACAAGCCGGTGGCGAACAAGAAACCGTTTTTCCTCTACCTCGCGCATTATGCAGTACACATTCCGCTGACAGCCGATCCACGTTTTCTGAATAAATACCTGCAAGCAGGCCTCGACAGCACCGAAGCCAAATATGCCGCTTTGATAGAGGGTATGGATAAAAGCCTGGGGGATGTGCTCCAATACCTCGACGACAAGAAGATCGCGGACAATACGGTAGTGCTGTTTATGTCCGATAACGGCGGCCTGAGCACCACTCCGGCACGCGGTGGCAAGGCGTGGACGCACAATCTGCCGCTAAAAGCAGGGAAAGGATCCGTTTATGAGGGCGGTATCCGCGAGCCGATGCTCGTGCGGTGGCCCGGGGTCGTTAAAGCCGGTGCAGTAGCCGATCAATATGTGATTGTGGAGGATTTCTTCCCCACCATTCTGGACATTGCTGGTGTAAGGAATGCCAAAACAGTTCAAAAGGTGGACGGAAAGACATTTATGCCGATCCTTAAAAATCCGGCATTCAAAGATGAACAGCGGGGGCTGGTATGGCATCACCCTAACCGATGGATCGCAGCCGAAGGTCCGAACATTCACTATGCCACCGCATTCCGGCAGGGTGACTGGAAGCTCGTCTACGACTACCGCCAGGCTAAGCTCGAACTGTACAACCTGCGCGATGATATCGGCGAGGAACACGACCTGGCAACTTCCAACCCCACGAAAGTAAAAGCGCTGGCAAACCTTCTGACCAGACAACTCAAAGCGTGGAATGCGCAATGGCCGACCTTCAAAACAACAGGCAAATCGGTGCCTTTCCCCGATGAGCTGACGCTTTAATAACAAAACACCTCCCGAGAAGCCCCGAGAGGTGTATTCGCTTTACTCAACGTGTACAACAAGCTGTACAACCATTATACCTCAAAATATAGTGCCTGCGCAACCTGCTGTCACACAATTTTTTACCAAACCGGTACTATCCTTCGTCATCCGTATTCTTCATCTTCATTAAAAGCGCATATGCGTTGCGGATAACGATCTTCGATTTGGCGTCTATATCAGGACCACCGATCAGCTGAAAACCGTCTTTTGCCGTCCCAGGCTCGATTTCCACCATTTCAAAGTTACCCCGGTCGCGTTCAAGGAAAACGAAGGACTTGTTCTTCCAGCGAACGACGGCATCTTCGGGTACCGCAAGGCCCTTTTTCCCCTCTACCGAAACTTCCCCGTTCATAAACATCCCGGGCACAAGGCCGGCACTATACTGGTCGAAATGGCAATGCACTTCTGCCATTCTGTCATCGTCAAGGCTCTTTCCAACCAGGATAATTTTGGCTGTAAACTTCTTTGAAGGATCGGCATTGGCGTAAGCGGTAACCCGCTGCCCGAGCGATAAGGCATTCAGGTCCTTTTCAAACACATTCAAGGCCAGGTGAATGTCTTTCGGATCGACCAGTTCGAAAAGCATATCAGTCGGCGCGGTGTATTTACCTACGTTTACATTCACTTTTGAAACAAAACCATTGATCGGTGAAAGGATTGGGACAGTTTTGGAAATGTTATCCGGAGTCAGTTTTCCAGGCGCTATTCCGATTACTTCCAGCTTCCGCGCGAGCGCATTCATCAGGATCCGTTGGGTTTCCATTTCCGCCCTGGCTTGCTGAAAAACCTTGTCGCTGGCCGCTTTACTTTGATTCAGGTCTTTCTGACGGGCATATTCATTCTCAGCCAGTTCGAATTTGGCATGCGCCGTCAGGTAATCCTGTTGAAGTTGAATAAACTGCATATCTTCCAGTTCCGCCAGCACCTGCCCCTTCCTGACCCGCATACCTGGCAGCATTTTCGTCGATTTGAGATAGCCTCCCAGCGGAAAGCTGAGACTGATGGTACTCTGGGGCGGCACGTCGATCTTCCCCTGAAGCATGAGCGTTCCGGAAATGTCTTTTAAAGTCGGCCTGCCGACCTCAATCCCCACGTTGCGGACTTGTTGCGGATTAAATGACACAAGGCGCATGGCGGGCGCGGCGGCTTCGCCAGTCGTATCTTCTTGCCGTTCCTGCTCAGCAGTACCGCATGACAGGCAGATCCAAAGTGCTGCGGATATCAAAATGTATGTTTTCATAATGGCTTACTGGTTGTTCAAATGAAGTAACTGGATGACGGCTTCGTTGTAAGAGCTCAATGCGTTCACGTATTCGCCTTTTATGGCGATCGATTGCCCTGCGAGAATGACCCATTGCAGGTAGTCGATCTCACCGCTCACAAACTGGCGATCGGCCACGACCATAATCGTTTCAGCATTAGGAAGGCCCTGCTGCTCGTAATAGCGCAGGTTTTCGGCGAATTTCCGGACCTGTCCGTTCGCATTCCGCATATCGGAACGCAGGCGTTCTTCGGTAAGCTCAGCGTCATTTTGCGCGCGAAGCCACCCAATACGAGCTGCGGAGATCTGCGCCGTATGGGCTTTAAAAAAGATCGGGATATTGATTCCCAGGCCGTAGTAACCAAACCGGTCGCCCGAGGTCAGGTTTACTTCCCGGCCGTCGAGCAGCTGGGTTCCGCGAAGGCTCTGGTTATTGTAAGACGCGGAAAGTTCGGGCAAAAGCTTCGACTTCTCCGTCCGGTAACGGAAGTACGCCGATTCCGTCAGCTGTTTGCCCATCTCGATCACGGGCAGGTCTAATGCGGTCGTCATGGTGTCAGGCAGGTTCTGCGCCGGCATACGTGGCGTGTTCCATTCAGGGATGTAGGCCAATGAGTCCTGCAACCAGAAATTGAACTGTTCGAGCACGATACCGAGATCCTGCCGGACGAGGTTGAGCTGATTGGCAATCTGCTGCTTCTGCGAAATAGCGGCCGTTTTTTCCAATACATTGGAAGCACCGCGTTCGAAACGGAGGGTGGATTTCTCCTCAAAACCGGTGAAAATACTATCGGCATAGACCAACAGCTTTTCCCGTTCCTTCAACACGGCATATTCATAGAAAACCCGCCGCACGCCCGTACGTACCTCCTGCTCGGTCAGCCTGGTCTGAGCCTGGGCTGCCCGGTAATCTGCTTCGCGGGCTTTGCGCTGGTTGGTATAAACCGACGGGAAGGCGATCGATTGTGTAATACCGATGCGCGTGTCGTTGTTCGGACTGTTGAATTTACCATAATCGGCGCTGATCCCTGTTTTGGCAATATCGAATGCCGTACCTCTCAGCTTTTCCGCGGCGCGTTCACCCAAACGGCTTCCCTTAACGGTCCGGTTGTTTGTCCATGCTTTTTGTACCGCTTCTTCAAGGCTTATAGGATTGTTTTGAGCATGAACAACGTTCGAGAACAACATTAGCAAGCCTACTACAGTGGCGACAATGCGTTGCTTTATCTCCGGCTTATTTTTTGAATTAAACAACAAATACAAAGCCGGTAGCACAAAAAGCGTGAGCAACGTAGCGGTGATCAGCCCGCCTATCACCACCGTAGCCAGCGGCCGCTGCACTTCCGCCCCGGCGCCATTGCTGACGGCCATCGGCAGGAAACCGAGCGATGCCACGGCGGCAGTCATTAACACCGGACGCAACCGGTTACGCGTGCCCGTCATTACCAGTTGCCAGGCATCGGTGATCTGTCCTTCCTTTTTGATCCTGTTGAATTCGGAGAGCAATACGATGCCGTTTAGAACCGCCACCCCGAACAATGCGATGAAGCCGACACCCGCCGAAATGCTGAATGGCATCCCCCGTATGACAAGCGCAAAAACGCCGCCGATCGCCGAAAGGGGAATTGCCGTGTAAATGAGCGCCCCGTCCCTGACAGACGAAAATGTGAAATACAACATCATGAAAATCAGCAGAAGTGCCACTGGTACAGCGATTCCCAGTCGCGCCTTTGCTTGCTGAAGATTTTCGAACGCACCTCCGTAGGTAATCGAATAACCGCTTTCGAACTTCATTTTCGCTTCCACTTGCTGCTGCAACTCTTCCACGATCGATTGCACATCGCGGCCCCGCACGTTGAAACCGACAATAATGCGCCGCCGCGTGTCTTCGCGTTGGATCTGATTGGGTCCTTCTATTTCGCGTACGGTGGCGACCTGACTAAGCGGGATTTGCAGGCCGTTGGGTGTCGATACGAGCAAATTCTGCACATCGGCCATGCTTTTGCGCCCTTCCGGTCCCACGCGTACCACAAGGTCGAACCGCTTTTCGCCTTCATAAATCTGCCCCGCGGCCGCTCCTGCAAACGCCGCGTTAATCGTTTTGTTCAACTCGTCGATATTCAAACCGTATTTTGAGATTTCGGCCCGGTTAAAGTCGATCACGATCTGCGGCATACCCGTCACTTCCTCCACATACCAGTCGGCGGTACCATTCACACGCCTGGCGATCTGGCCAAGCTGATCGGCATAGGCGGTGAGCTTATTGAGGTCCTCACCGAAAATCTTGCATACCACATCCTGTTTTGCCCCGGTCATTAGCTCGTTGAAACGCATTTGGACTGGATACTGGAACCCGGTTGTGACCCCCGGAACGACTTCCTGGGCCGTTGCAGCCATTTTGGTGGCCAATTCCGGGAAAGTCGTGGCATTGGTCCATTCCGATTTGTCCTTCAATACGATGATCATGTCCCCACCCTCGATCGGCATCGGGTCGGTAGGGATTTCGGCGCTGCCAATGCGCGATACGACCTTGATCACTTCCGGATAATCCTTTTTCAGCCGGTCGGAAATGCGGTTGATCGCCTCGATGGTCGTACTGAGGTTAGTGCCCACTAAAAGCCGTGTTTCAGTGGCGAAATCGCCTTCTTCGAGCTGGGGGATAAACTCCCCGCCCATCTGACTGAAAAGCCATACCGCCCAGCCGAAAAGCACAAATGCACCGCCTGCGATTGCGCGCTTGAAGCGCAATGCGCCTGTAAGCGTTCGCTCATACGCGCGTTCGATCCTAGTCATAATCTTGTCGGACCAGTTGGGTCCCTGGCCGATTTTCCTGCTGATCAGCAGCGAGCTGATCATGGGCACATAAGTGAGCGATAAAATGAATGCGCCCAAAATTGCAAATGCGACCGTCTGCGCCATCGGCTTGAACATCTTGCCCTCAATGCCCGATAGTGAGAGTATCGGCAGGTAAACGATCAGAATGATTATTTGCCCGAAAACGGCGGCGTTCATCATGCGGCTAGCGGAGCCCGACACCTCGTCATCCATTTGCTGCTGACTTAGCCGGTTTATTCCCACGTATTTTTTGGAGGTATGCAGATGGTGCAGGATCGCCTCGACGATGATCACCGCTCCATCGACGATCAGCCCGAAGTCCAGTGCCCCGAGACTCATCAGGTTTCCGCTCACCCCAAACAGGTTCATCATCGCCACCGCAAAAAGCATCGATAGCGGGATCACGGAAGCCACGATGAACCCGGCCCCCAGGTTCCCCAAAAAGAGCACAAGCACGATCACGACGATCACCGCGCCTTCAAGCAAGTTGCGCTCGACCGTGCCAATGGCGTTGTTGACCATCTTGGTGCGATCTAGAAATGGTTCTATTTCAAGCCCTTCCGGTAAAGTCTTGCTAATCTCTGCAATGCGCGTTTTTACATTCCCGATCACTTCCGACGAATTTCCGCCTTTGAGCATCATCACAATGCCCCCGGCAACTTCGCCGTAACCGGCCATAGTGAGTGCGCCGTAGCGGATGGCAGGCGCAAACCGCACCTGGGCCACATGGCGTACCAGCACCGGCACGCCGGCACGGTTGGCAACGACAATATGGTTGATATCCTCGATCGACCCCGCTAGTCCCAGGCTGCGGATATATAGTACCGTAGGGCCTTTTTCGATGTAGGCGCCGCCGACATTCTGGTTGTTACGGCTTAATGCGGTGAGTATGTCGGATATGGTCAATCCCATCGCTTTCAGGCCCGACGGATCGACGGCTACTTCATATTGTTTCAATTCTCCCCCGAACGTCGAAACATCGGCAACGCCGGGCGTGCCCAGTAATTGCCTGCGGATGAGCCAGTCCTGCGTGGTACGGAGATCGGCGAGTGAGAACTTTTTCTCAAACCCCTTTTTAGGTTTAACCACATATTGATAAATCTCTCCAAGGCCAGTCGTAACAGGCGCCAGCTGGGGTTTACCGGCAGTTTCAGGCATGTCGACCTGCGAAAGCCGTTCGGTGACCTGCTGGCGTGCCCAGTAGATGTCGGAGTCGTCGTCGAACACGATCGAAACCAGCGAAAGACCGAAACGCGACATGCTGCGGCTTTCCCGGAGGCCGGGGATATTGGCCGTGGCCTGCTCGATCGGGAATGTGATAAGGCGCTCCACGTCTTCGGTCCCCAGCGATGGCGCCGTGGTGATAATCTGTACCTGGTTGTTGGTGATGTCGGGGACGGCATCGATGGGCAACCGGGTAAGTTCATAAATGCCGCAGGCAACCCACAGCAACATGAATATCCCGATCACCAGCTTGTTCTCCACGGAGAACCTGATGATTCTGTTCAGCATATTGGTCGAAAGAATAAATACACGGATACGCGCACAGCCAGACAGGTGGTGTGCACGGAAATTTACGCCGGGCGCTATCTGCCCGGTCCGGTGTATTTATGCCCGCGGCGGGCGGAAGAGTGAGCCCAGGACAGTACTGTAAGCAACCTGAGGCACAGCGGGGCCATATTCGGCTTTAACAGGAAGATAAACCCTCCTGAATGTAAAAACGGGTGCAAGAGGTACGAAAATGAAGCTGGATGTATGCGCTTCCACCTTTTTGAAAGGCAATTGCATGTCCTTGTCGTCGTCATTATCATTGATATCCTTTCCCAGGTAATGCATGGAAAGGAAGTCGGTGAAGGTAATTTCGTGGTTGAGCGACTGGTGTTCCTCGAAATGCCTGAGCAGCAAGGGCATCTTGTACACCTGGCACAGCGAGGTAGTATCCAGGATAACTATAAATAAAATGATATTTCGCAATAGCCGTCTCACGCCGGTAAAAGTAACTCACGGGATCATTAAAATCAACCGCAGGCCATTTTAAATAGCATTATTGGTTTTCGATTTACTCAAAACAAAACTTGCCGACGACCGGCCGGCAAGTTTTGAAATCAAAAAGTACAAATTTCTTCAAGCTCTCTCACATTTAACTAACGGGCACCTTGCAGCGAAGCGAGTTTGGACTCGTCCTCAGCGATCTTCTTTTTGAGCGATTCAATGTTCTTGTTCAGTTTATCGAGGTTCTGTACAGCCCGTCGCGCCCTTTTCGCATCGCGGCTTGCCGACCCGGCACTTTTACTGGCCCTCCGCGCATCTTTTTTGTCCTGCGGATTATCGCCCAGCTTTTCAGCTGCTTTCTTGTTTTCCTCGGCAGATTTCCGGGCTTTTTCAGCGGTACTTGCAACTTCCTCTGTTTTTTGAGGAACCTGGTTTTCCAGTTTGGCCAGTTCAAGCTTTCGTTCGTTCAGCCGCTTGCTGACTTCGATTACCTGCTTCTGGTCTTTCAGCATGTTGATAGAGTCTTTGGACACCACCTGGGCCGATACTGACAGCGATATCAGCAAAAGTCCCAATACTCCTACTATGTCCTTGATTTTCATAATGGTATTGTATTTAAATAAAAGATAAAAGACCGATCCGCGCAAAAACCATGCCCGGATACATGGTTAAATATAATGTTACCGAAGGAATCAAACAACGATTTTCGGAGTTATTCGGAAGCGTCCGTGGCGTGCGACTCCCGAAGTCGGATCCTGGGCGTGGAATCACTCTTATCACTAAATCATCAATAAACTTGAAAAATGTAGTACACTGGGCCTGCCTCGGCCTGGTTTTAATGCTCACTTCCTGCGACGACCTTTTCCAGTACAATCCCAACGAGGAAACACTTTTAGACAGGGACAAGGACCTTACCGCCAGGAACATCGAAAGAATCAGCCATCTGCCCGTTTCCGATACCACACGGTTCATTCTGATGGGCGACTCGCAGCGGTGGTACGACGAGTGCGAGGAATTTGTACGGAGCGCCAACCAGCAAAAGGGCATTTCATTCGTGCTGCACGCAGGCGATATCTCTGATTTCGGTCTTACCCAGGAGTTCAAATGGGTGAACGAGATCATGACCCGGCTAAAATATCCCTACGTAACGGTGATCGGCAATCACGACATCGTCGCCAATGGGTCGGCCACTTACCGCAAAATGTTCGGGCCGCTGAACTATTCTTTCAGCTTCGGGCGCGACCGGTTCATTTTTATCAACACCAATTCCCGCGAATATGCATTCGACGGCTCGGTACCCGATATTTCGTGGCTGAAAGCGCAGCTCGCCAACAATCCCGAAAAAAAGAATACGATCCTTGTCGGACATGTGCCGCCTTTTGATGCGGATTTTGACAAAAATCTCGAAGAACCCTACACGAACGCCCTCGCCGACGACCCGAATGTAAAGTTCACGCTCTACGGCCATCAGCACCGGTTCTATGAAGGAGAATTTTATGACGACGGCGTAAACTACCACCTCACCACCTCCATGGGTGCGCGTGGCTACATGATTATTTCGACCTGGAAAGACGGTTATAATGTTGAACGCGTCGAATTCTGAAAGCCATGAAAAATTATCTGCTATCTCTTTTCTTTTTGATAAGTCTGTCCTCGCTGGCACAGGAAGTGGGCCTGAATCCTTACCGCAAATGGTACATGCCGGATCACTTGAAGTTGCAATTTGCGGGAAACATTGGTTTTCTTTCGGGCGGGCCGGGCTATGTCTCGCGTAACAAGACGCTGGAAACGGATCTGCTCTTCGGGTTTTTACCTCAGAAATTCGGTGGAGACGCGCTGGTAACAACCACGCTCAAGACCACCTATTCGCCCTGGCGTATCGGCTTGAAAAACGATTACTACATCAGGCCGTTCTCGATCGGGGCGTATCTGAGCTACACGTTCGGTCCGCAGTTTGATACCAAATGGCCTTCCTACTACCCGGCAGGATACTACTGGTGGGCAACGTCAATCCGGCCCGGAGCTTACCTCGGTGGCAAAGCCGGGCGAAACGTGGTAGTAAATAACCGGCGGAGATCATTGGAATTGTATTACGAACTGGGTACCTACGATCTTTTGATTATCAGTTATGTACAAAACAAAAGCTTCCTTAAACTACACGATATTGTGAGTCTTTCACTGGGCGTCAAATTCGGTTTTGATTAAATGCGCTCGGTTTTAGAGGAAATGTCGCGGATGATTTCATCCAAATCATGTGCCGACGTGAGTACGTGATCGAGCAGTTCGCTTTTCTCAATGTCCGAATGCTGGTAGTTACGGATCAGGTCTATCAGGCCCATCAGTCTCGCCAGCGGAGCGCGTATGACGTGCGACTGCATCCAGGCAATCTCCTGCAATTTATGGTTCCGTTCCTCTATCTCACTGATGTAACGCAGGCGGTCGGTTACGTCGTGCCCGATCGCGATCCAGTGCGTGTGTACACCGCGTGCATCGGTAACGGGCAACAGCGCCAGGTTTATGAAAAACTCCTCTCCGTCGCGGACATAACGCAGCGTGGCACCTTTAAGCGGTTCGAGGTTATAGATGGCGTCTTGCAGCCGGTCGAAATCATTTCGCGCGGGACTGAAACCTTTCAATAACGCCGGACTCTTGCCTACTACTTCTTCCGGAAGGTGCCCGGTAACCCGCGTGAATGCCGCATTGACATACAGGATTTTAAGCCCGGAAATGTCGTTTGGGTCAGACTCGGCGATCAGCACCGCGTCGTTGGTATTGGTAATCACCGACACAAGCAGTTTCAGCTCGTGCTGCTCCTGGCGGGCCTTGGTCACATCCCTTAAAACACCAATCATGCGAACCGCCTTTCCTGACTGGTTGCGTCTGATATAGCCAATTTCCTCCACGTAAGCATATTGCCCATCGGCCTTTAAAAAACGGTAGTCTGCGCTCCATTTGTGCTGCTCAGGATCGGCAAGCTGGACTTCGAGGCTATCCGCGATCGTTTCGCGGTCGGCAGGATGCACGCGCACAGCCCAACGCGACAGCGGGTAATCCACCGATTCGGCCTCGTTACCGAAAAGCCGGAAAAAGCCGTCGCCCCACTTGATATGGTCACGGATCAGGTCCCAATCGAAAATGGCGTCGTTGGTTGCCATATTCACATATTCGTAGCGCTCGTTGACACTTTGCAAGAGCTCCGAATTTTGCCTGTTTTCGAAAATCACTTTCAATATCGAGCCTACCCGCTCGATCACTTTCAGCTCGTCTTCACCCGGGATGGCGATTCGGTCGTAATATATCGCGAAGGTCGCCACTACCTCCCCGTCCAGAATGATGGGATGCGACCAGCAGGCGAGCAGGTTATACGGCAAAGCCAGATGCCGGTAATCTTTCCAGCGCGGGTCGCTGGCAATATCGCTTACGATCACCTGTTGCCGCGAAAAGGCGGCCGTTCCGCACGAACCGGCATTCTCCCCGATCTCCTGATTTTCGATGGCTGCCACGAATTCGGGAGGCAGCGAAGGTGCCGCCAGGCTGTAAAGTTTTTTGTTTTTAATCCCCAGCAGAGAGCACCTGGAATGGGGAAACATAGCTTCCACCCCTCTCACGTAGGTATCAAGCACGTTGGCCAGCGGCGTGCCCTTTACCGAATTCATTTCGAGCACGATCTTTTCAAGGTGTTCCAGGCTCTCCAGGCGTTTAGCCTCCGTCACATCGACCATCAGGCCCCTCAGCGTTACCGCTTTGCCATTCTCGCGGATCACCGACACCACGTCTTTGATCCATACCAGGCTGCCATCGGCCTTCCACATGCGGTAATCGAAGGTATGGTTCCGAAGGCCGCGCGTTTCCTGATGGCAATAACTGATTGCCTGTTTGCGATCGTCCGGATGAATGTGGTCCTGCCAGAAATCTGGGTCGGCCAGCCATTGCTGCGGCGTGTAGCCCAGGATATTCCAAACCCGGTCGCTGATAAAGCTGAATTGGAAAGTCTCGGCATCCGCTTCCCAGACGATCCCGTCGACGGTTTGAATCAACGATTCGAACTGCCGGTAGGACTCCACGAGCTTCTGCTCAACGAGCTTCCGGTCCTGAATATCCTGTATTACACCGTAAATGCGGGAGCAGATACCCTCCACGACCTCTGCCTTTCCGGTAACACGGGTCCACTTTTCCCGGCCCTGCCCGGTAATGATTATCAATTCGAGGTCAAAGAGCTTCCCGCTGACGATTGTCTCCTGCACAGCCTGCATGAACGCATCGCGATGCTCACCGGGCTGGTAAAATTCCATCGCCGTCAGAAAACCAGGCTCGTAGTCGGCCGGTACCTCGTGAATTTCCTTTACCACATCCGACCAGTTGATCATTTCGTTGATCAGGTCTACCTCCCAGCTTCCAATGCGTGCGACCTGGAGGGTTTCGCTTAGAAATTTCTCGGATGTGAACGGGCGGTGCGTCTGCCGCGCCAGGGTAACCTCGGTCACGTCGGTGACAGTGCGAAGAATGTGCGTTAATTCGCCGCTATCGTTCCTAACCGGCGTGTTGGTTGAGATCAGATATCTGGTGCCGTTCCCGGGCAAAATGTGTTTCGAGACGGGCGATTGGTTGGGTAAACCGTCGGCCACCAGCTTTTCGAGCAGGTTATTCCAGGGCGCGACACGGTTATATGGATTATTGGGAAATGCCTCATAAAACCCCTTGCCGATCAAATCGTTACGCGACATAGAAACCAGTTCAAGATAGGCGTCGTTCACCTCGGCTATCGTAAACTTCGGAACGTCCGGCAACAGCACCAGGCTCGGCGCGGGCACGAATTTGAATACCTGACTTAGATAATTGTCGATCATATCGCTTTCGGCCAAAATGGCCCGATGCACAGTTTCCCTACCGATACCTTATACACGCCGACTTCGATTTCCATCGGCGTAAGGCCCCTATCATTCCTACAATTTAAAGATATTTCCGACCAAATAAGCCAATTTAATTACTATATTGGGATTGAAGCCTTAACTTTTCTCATGAAAATCATTCTACCCATCGCTGCCTTGTCGCTGTTGACAGGCATTGTCGCTTTCGAACACCTATCGCCGAAAACGATACCCTCGCCGGCTCCCGGAGAGATCGCCGTGTGCGGGCCCGCTTATCAGAATCCTCAGGCGCCGCTGCTCAATGGTAAATACGTTGTGGCGCTTCCCGGGTGGGGCGTTTTTTCCTATAAAGTTTCGACCAGCTCCGATAGCTCGCAGTTCTACTTCGACCAGGGGCTGAATATGTACTACGGGTATCATTTCAAAGAGGCCGTTGCTTCATTCCGTGAGGCAGGGCGGATCGACTCTACGAACGCGATGGCGTTCTGGGGGCAGGCACTCGCAATGGGTCCTTACTACAATGCGGCACATATGTATACCAAACCCGCCGAAGTGGCCCTGGCGCTGGCAAAGATGAACAGCCTGACCGACCATGCTACCGGCAAGGAAAAGTTATTGATCGACGCCATGAATGCCCGCTATTCTGATGACCCCACCGATTCCAAACGCGCGGAACTGAACCAGGCCTACTCCGGCAAACTTAAAAAACTCGTAGCCGATCATCCCGACGAAAACGAATTCAAACTCCTTTATATCGATTCCCAAATGCTGATGCATGCCTGGGACTTTTGGAAAACTGACGGCACGGCCAAGCCCTGGACACCCGAATTGGTTGCATTGTGCGAAAAAGCATTGAAAGTTGCCCCGAAGCACCCTGCGGCCTTGCATTATTATATCCACCTGACCGAGGCATCCAAACATCCCGAAGTGGCGCTCGCGAGCGCGGAAGCATTGCGTGACCTGCTTCCGGGCGTGGCGCACATGGTACACATGTCCAGCCACGAGTACGAGCGCAACGGCTTGTTCACGGAAGGCGTGGAAGTGAACAACCTCGCCGACGACGCGCTGCTCAACTATGATATGCTTGCGAAGAACCTGTCCCTCGTCAAGCATTCTCCTCATTATTTTGCAGTGCAGACTTACTGTGCCCTGAGCGCCGGCATGTACAGCGACGCGATGCGCTACGCAAAGCGCCTCCGCGGGAGTGTGGCGCCAAAACCCGAAACCACCTACGATCAGTATCTCTACATGCTGCCCGTCATGGTTCAGGTAAGAATGGGTAAATGGCAGCAAATCCTTACCGATTCAGTCACCCCCGATCCGGCATGGACTTACGCAAGCCTGCTTTCTGATTTTGCAAAAGGCATCGCATTTGCCAATACCGGCCGCGTCGATTCGGCTGCGGCCAGACTTTCATCGCTGAAAATCAAAGCCCAGGATCCCGTTTTAACCAAGCGGAGAATCCCGTTCAACGCGCCGGTAGAAATAGCGGCCATTGCCGAAAAGATACTCGAAGGCGTGGTTGCCATCTCGCGAAACGAATGGGCCAAAGGCATCAGTGCTTTGCAAATAGCCGTGAAACTGGAAGACAACCTCATTTACACCGAACCCAAAGACTGGCCGCTACCTTCCCGCCAGTTCCTGGGCGCATACGTGCTCAAATCGGGTAATCCTGCATTGGCCGAAAAAGTGTATCGCGAGGACCTGATCTATAACCCATCCAATGGCTGGTCTCTCGTCGGTCTGGCACGAAGCCTGAAAGCACAGCGAAAAACAAAGCAACTGGCAGGCATCAAGGCAAAATATGAACGTGCATTCGCAAAAGCCGAGCAGATTCCGGCAGGCTCTGTCTTTATGAAGTAAGAGCGCTGTTCAACCTTATCACGATCATTATGAGTGTCTTGAAAATCGGCAGACCGGGCCGGAATACCATCTTATCGGCCACTTTGGTAGCAGGTGCGCTGGACATCCTGGCGGCCTTCCTGGTGTATGCGGTTATATTGGAAAAAACCAGTCCGTCGCGCATACTGATGTCGATCGCCAGCGGTATTTTCGGCAAGGCCGCCTATTCGGGCGGTACGCCGATGATCATCACCGGCCTGCTGCTGCATTTCCTGATCGCTTTTATTTTTTCAGTCTTTTATTACTTTATTTACCCCGGCTTATCCTTTCTGCATCGGCGTAAACTGCTCAGCGGCATTCTGTACGGCATTTTTATCTGGCTGGTGATGAACCTCGGCGTGCTGCCGATCGTGTTCAAAGGCATGCCCCTCCCCGATCCCGCTGCCGCATTGCTGGGCGTCGCGATTGTCATTGTCGCTGTGGGGATACCGATTGCATACATTGTGTCAACCGCGCGACGCTGACCGGGAACTGAATCCAATTTGAATGAAAGAAATATATCAGGACAAAGTCCAGGCATACAAAATCTCTGCGGCTGGTTTCTTACCTGAGCTTAATCGCCTTTCCTACGCACGGTTAGCCGTTTTTCTCGCAACCGGCATCCTGATCATGATTTTTGCCGCCAATGGCTGGGTAGTTCCCGTCGCTTGCACTGCGGTGATCGGCGCTGTGTCGTTCGTTTCGACATTACGCGGATATAACCAGATAACGGCCGACAAAAAACGCGTCGACTTTTTAATACAAATCAATGAGGCGGAACTCCTCCGGACCGGCAATAACTTGTCTGCTTTTCCATCGGGTAACGAATTCCTGCACCGCAACCACGACTATGCGGCCGATCTCGATGTATTCGGACATCACTCGTTGTTTCAATTAATGAACAGGACAACCACCGAATCCGGTGCACGGCTTCTGGCGGATTGGCTCACAGCACCTTCCGACCGGTCCACCGTCGACGGCCGCCAGGAGGCAGTGCGCGAACTGGCGCCAAACCTGGATTGGCGACAGGATTTCCAGGTCTCAGGCATGCAGTTTGAAACGACGAAAAGTGACTACCAGCTGCTTTTGAAATGGATCGAAGAGCCGGAGCAGTTCCTGTCATCAGGCAAAAGATTGCTGACTGTCAGTCTGTCGCTCGCTGCATTGTCCAGCGCCGCATTGGCTTTCTTCCTCTACCACTTCCTGTTCCATCTCCGCGATCTTTCCGGCATTCATTTGCTGCCGCTGATACTTACCTCTGTCATCAACTCGGTTTACCTGCGCAAATTCAAACAGACGGCCGAGCACATTATCCTAAGCACCCAGCAAAACATCGGCATTCTGGGCGCCTACCAATCGCTTATTGAAACAATTGGAAAACAATCATTTAATGCCAAAAAACCAAGCGAACTGCGGGCCATTCTTACCCATGCAAGCAACCCAGCAGCATATGAAATCGGGGCATTGAAAAGAATACTGGAAATTTTCCAGCAAAAAGGCACGCGCAATACTATCGGCAAGAACGCTTTCTACGGCATGATCAATAACCTGTGGCTGATCGACGTCCATCTTATCCTGAAAACAGAAGACTGGAAAGCAAGGAATCGTGACCATATCCGTCCGTGGGTCGCGGCTGTAAGTGAACTGGAAGCGCTCTGCAGCATTGCAGGGTTTACTTATTCAAATCCCCGGTATGCCTTTCCCGAAATCACTTCCGAACCTTATCTGGTTGATTTCCGGGCGGTCGGGCATCCTTTGTTAAAGCCGGAAAAACGGATCAGCAACGACTTTGCCATGAGTGGCCGCGGCGCTACCACGATGATCACCGGTTCGAACATGGCGGGCAAAAGTACATTTTTGCGGACGGTGGGCATTAACCTTGTACTCGCATTCATGGGTGCGCCCTGTTGCGCGTCCCACGCACGGGTGTCGCTCCTGCGCATATTCACAAGCATGCGCACGCAGGACAACCTTGAAGAATCCGTGTCGTCGTTTTATGCGGAGCTGCAACGGATCGAGCAGTTGCTCAGGCTTGTGGGCGAAGGTGAACCGATTTTCTTTCTACTCGACGAGATGTTTAAGGGCACCAATTCGCAGGACCGCTTTCGCGGCGGGGTATCGCTGATCCGGCAGCTTGGCGAGTTCAATGCGTTCGGTATGATTTCCACCCACGATCTTGACCTGGCCAAACTGACCAAAGACCTTGCGATCGAAAATTTCAGCTTCAACAGCGTTATCAGCAACGGCCAGATTTCGTTCGATTACCGGCTTACACCTGGTATTTGCACCGATTTCAACGCCAGCGAACTCATGAAACGAAGCGGGATACACATCTTGCCCGACATTCATCCGGCCTGAAAACCTCAAACGCGCTTTACTTCTGTTTCCAGGTATTCCCGTAATGTAGTATCGGCCTGCACGCTGACTGTTCCTTTGCCCTCTGGCCCGGATTTGCCATTGATAACCGCCTCGGTCATTTCTATGAAGTTTCGGATGCCGTCTGCGGAAAAGCCGATTGACCGCAGCGTTTGCTCCCATTGATCCCGCGGAATTTGCCGGGCCTTGATTTCTTTGTTGAATACTTCGCTGAACGCTTTCGCGACGTCGGCCGAGCTGAGTGATGCTGGGCCGCTTAGTTCGTAGATCGTCAGGTCGCGGTCGTTATGGAGCAGTACTTCGGCTGCGAACTGGCCTACGTCGCCGGGGCAGATCATCGGAATTTTCAGGCCGACCGGAAAGAACGTCGGCAGCACACCGCTTTCCTCGGCCGATTCGAGGTAGCCCAGCCAATTGCTAAAATAATAGGCCGGGCGGATAAACACGCGCGTCAGGTCAAGGCCTTCAAATGCGTGTTCCAGCATGTACGACATCAGCAGGTTACCCGTTCCCTCGCTATGTTGTGCGCCCATTGACGATAACCCAACAACCTTTCGTATGCCGCTGGCAGCCAATACCGTGTGGTAGTTAGTGAGAATATCGTTTGTATCGGCGAGCACGTTTTCCTCCTGGCCGGTTTCAGGTGTGAGCGCAAAAAGTGTTTCCCCGTCACGCATGGCCACCTTCAATGCCGGCAGGTTATGGGCGTCGGCAATTGCCGCTTCTGCTCCACGGGATTTGAGCCCTTCGGCTTTTTCTTCATTTCTTACTACTCCTTTGACCACCTCTCCGCGTTCAAGAAGCTTATCCACTGCTGCCGAACCTACCCTGCCCGACGCGCCCAGAATGATATGTGCCATAATGAAATTTGAGTTTGTAATTAATTGAAAAATTTCGGTTACATCAAAAATCGAACCAGGCCGCTGTATTACCAGAAGCGGCTGCCTCAGCTGCATTTGATCCGTTTTCAGAGACCTGTCGTCAAAACAATTTTCCCTGCGGCATCGCACCGTATTTCTTTGCGGACAGAACTTTGGGATACTCACTCTATGGATCGCCGTGAATTTATGCAAACAGCCGCGCTCTCAACGGGCGGTTTGCTGCTCTCCTTTTTCGTACCCGACAAATCCGGGCTGGCCGCAGGTGCCATGCAAGACTTTTCGCCGAACGCATTGCTGCGGATCGGCACCGATGATACCATCCGCATCATTCTCAATAAAGTCGAAATGGGGCAGGGCGTTTGGACGACGCTTGCCATGCTGATCGCCGAAGAGCTGGATTGCGCATGGAGCCACATCCGCGTAGAACACCGGGTAATCGAAGGCCAGCATCTGGCGGAAAGCATGTGGGTGCTCTCGACCGGGGGATCCGACACCATACGCTCCGAATTTGACCGCTATCGTACCACGGGCGCGACCGCCCGCACCATGCTCGTGCAGGCCGCAGCGCAGCGCCTTGGCGTTTCGCCTGACCAGTGCACCACTGCCGCAAGTTATGTGCAGGCCGGATCAGCAAGACTCAGCTACGGCTCCCTGGCCTCAGATGCTGCCAGGCTGCCCATTCCGGAAGTAAAGTTGCGCGGGCGCAGCGAATGGAAACTGATCGGCGGGCTGCCCGGCCGCTCGCCCCGCAAGCTGGACATACCGGATAAAGTGAACGGAAAAGCCCGGTATGGTATTGACGTCCGGTTCCCGGGCTTGCTCACTGCCGTCCTCGAACGCTGCCCGGAGTTTGGAGGGAAGGTCAGGTCTTTCGATGCGTCGCAAGCGCTGCATATTCCGGGCGTGCACAAGGTGGTGCAGGTGCCCGAGGGCGTGGCCGTGGTCGCGGATCATTTCTGGGCAGCCATGCAAGGCAGAAAAGTATTGCGGATCGAATGGGACCCGGCCGGGCACATTAACCCCGACACCGGGCAACAGTTTGCGCAATACCGCGAGATCGCCGCGCAACCTGGTATCGCAGGACAGTCCAAAGGAGATGTCGAAAATGCTTGGGGGAATGCCAGAGAGATCTATGAGCAGGAATTTCGCTTTCCATACCTGGCGCATTCGCCGATGGAAACGCTCAATTGCACGGTAAAACTGTCGGCCGGCAAATGCGAAATATGGACTGCGACACAATCGTCTTCCCTGCACCGGCAGGAAGTGGCCCGCGCGCTGGGCTTCCGGGACGATCAGGTGATGATCTACACACCGGCTATCGGTGGGAGTTTCGGTCGGCGCGGTTCATTCGGGAACGATTGGGTAATGGAGGCGGTGCACATTGCCCAGGCAACCGGCCAGGCGGTGAAACTGATCTGGACGCGGGAAGACGATATCCGCGGCGGCTACTACCGTCCTATGTACCTGCATCGGGTAAAGGTAGGAACGGACAGCAATGGTATGCCGATAGCATGGCGGCACGACGTGGTCGGGCAATCGCTTTTTGTAAATACAGTTTTAGAAAAAGACATTGCACCCAACGGGCTCGATTACAGCTCGCTCGATGGCGTGAACGGCTCACCTTACATTGCCCATTGTCCCGATCATTCCGTGGTGCTGCACACGACCACCAATAATATCCCCGTGCTCGCATGGCGTTCGGTAGGCAATACGCATACGGCGTTTGTCATGGAAACGGCCATAGACGAGCTGGCTTTTCGTGCCGCGACCGACGCCGTGGAATACCGCAAAAAATTGTTTACCAACTACCCAAGGCACCTCGCTGCTCTGGTAACCGCCGCAGAAAAAGCCGGTTGGGGCAGCCCGCTTCCGGCGGGACATTTCCGTGGCGTGGCCGTCCATGCCGCTATGGGCAGCGTTGTGGCGCAGGTTATTGAAATATCCTATTTAAATAAAAACCTTAAAATTCACCGCGTGGTATGCGCCATCGCCTGCGGGCTGGCGGTAAATCCCGACGGCATTGTGGCGCAGATGGAAAGTGGCATCATCTACGGTCTCACAGCCGCCCTGTTTGGTGAAATCACCATCGAAAAAGGTGCAATACAGCAGCACAATTTCCATGATTACCGAATGCTAAGGATGGAAGAAGCACCGGCCATTGAAGTACATATTATCGAAGACGACGGCAAAATGGGCGGTGCGGGAGAACCCGGCGTTGCACCGGTTGCCCCGGCATTGGCGAATGCATTCTTTGCGGCCACGGGCAAGCGCGTCAGAAATTTGCCTTTACTTTCTAATATTTAATAAATTCGGGTATGCGAACGGCTATTTCCAAACTTTACCATATACCTTTCTGGCTGGCCTACCATTATCTGTGGTGGGTGGTGGCGATGGGCAATCCGTGGAAAGCTGCGCACAGCATCCTGTTTTCACCCTATGCGGTCAAATTCGTATTTTATGTGGTACTGCAAGCGGTGGCGGTTTATTTTAATCTGTATTATCTCATCCCAAAATATCTTGAAAAGGGACGGTTGAAAGCCTATCTGGGTTATCTGAGTGTTACTTTGCTTGCCGCGGCGCTGGCCATTGTTTCAGGTTACTATGTGAGCGCATTGCTGGCCCATCAATCGGTAGAGGTGCTTTTTGGCCGGGACAGCAATTGCTTCTTCTACTTTTTCGGCGAAGCAATGCCTTCCACACTGGCCAGCACCACCCTGGCCATGAGCATTAAGCTCACTAAAAACTGGATCAGTACCGAGCGACGGAAACAGCTATTGGAGAAGGAAAAACTGGAAACCGAACTCCGCTTTTTGAAATACCAGTTCAACCCGCATTTTCTCTTTAACAGCATCAATTCCATCTTTTTTCTCATACACAAAAACCCGGACGCTGCCTCTTCATCGCTGGCGAAGTTCTCGGAGCTGCTGCGGCATCATTTGTATGAATGCAACGACGAGCTGGTTCCCCTCGACAAGGAAATTGCCTACCTGCGTAACTTCATCGCGCTGGAAAAACTCCGCCAGAACCGTAGCGTCAGCGTCATTACCGATATTTTGGAAGAACTGCCTGCCGACGCATACATTGCGCCATTCATTTTGATGACCTTTGTTGAAAATGCTTTCAAACACGTTTCAAAGGACAGCGACCGCGAAAACCGGATCGAAATCCGGCTCTATGCGCAGCCGGACACCCTGGAATTTGAAGTATCCAACACTACTTCGGCCCTGACGACCAAGCAGGCGCCGCATTACCGCGGAATAGGTCTTCGAAATGTGCAGCGGCGACTTGCGCTGATCTATCCAGGCAAGCACCAGCTGGCCATACGCGATGCCGGCGGCACATTTGAAGTCAGACTTTCGCTCATCCTCGCAGCACAGCCGGTATCCCGACCGGCACAGCTCACCCTTTAAAAGCGCTTTATTTAAATTCCCATTCCTTTAAAATACTTTCAACTTCTTTCAAATACTTAACCCAAGGGTAACCTGCCCTTAACGGACTGATAATATTGCCCGCCTACATTTGTGCCGGATTTAGCAGTCAACCTTTCCTTCTATACGATCAGGCCGCATTTTGCCTGACGACCGTTCTGAGCCGACATTGTTCCTGATGCCCTCCCGGCACCGGTGTGATCGTTCATGCCTTTTTTGAACGTGCCCTCTCAAATGGTCCGTCCTGGTATTGCCCGGGAAACTACACCGCAAATCCTACAAGTACCGATCCTGTTTCTCCGGGAATTGTGCCGGAAAGAGCACCTGAAAAGCATTTGTAAAAAATTACCAAGTAACCAAACGAACAGAAAAAATGAGGAAATTAATTACTGCATGTCTCGGAATATGCGCTTTTCTCCTGCTTTGGAGCCTCGAAACGAGGGCTCAGGCGAACGAAGCGTCCATTATCGGGAAAGTGAGCGAAGGACAGTCGGGGCCGGTTGTCGGCGCAACGGTGTTCGTCAAAAACGAATCGACCGGTTTCAGCACGGGTACGGTAACGGACGCCAACGGCGACTACATTATCAAGCAATTACCCCTTGGTTCGCCCTATTCCATCACCGTGTCGTTTATCGGTTACGGTGAGCAGAAAAAGACGGGATATTCGCTCAACCAGGGCGATCAGTTGCGCCTTAATTTCACATTGGAAGCCGCTGCCAACGAGCTGAAAGCCATTGATGTTGTAGCCAACTCGTTGAAAAACACGGTGGTCTCGTTAGGCGCCTCAACCCCGGTGACGGCACGTGATATTGCGCGGCTGCCGGTAAACGGCCGTAACTTCACCTCGCTTATCGATCTTTCGCCACTGAGCAACGGAAGCAGCCTCGGCGGTCAGCTGGCGTCATCGACCAACTACACGATCGACGGTATGACCTCGCGCGGTACGATCGCCGGCGGTGGTACCTCGGGCGCTTATTCAATTTCCATGGAAGCGATCCGCGAGTTTAAGGTGGTTACCAACGAATATGACGTGACCATGGGCCGCGCGGGCGGCGGTACGATCAGCACCGTGACCAAATCGGGTACCAACAAGCTTTCTGGCAGCGCCTTCACCTATATGCGTAACGACGCGCTTTCGAGCAAATACGACCTCCGCGGAAACAAGAGAACGCAGGAGTTTTCGACCTACCAATATGGTTTTTCTCTCGGCGGGCCGATCATCAGGAACAAAGCGCATTTCTTTGTGGCATGGGACCACCAGGCCGATACCCGCCCACTTTACATTGCCAACATCCTGAGTCCAGCCGACGAGGCCGCCAATAAGGTTACCAATGCAACCCTGGAACGTTTCGTGGGCATCGCACGCGACAAATATGGCGTGTCGAGCAATCCCCAATACGGCGCATTCGATAAAGCCAAAGGTACGGACGCACTTTTTGCCCGTATCGACTGGCAGCTGAACTCGAAAAACCTGCTCACGATCCGCAACAACATGGTGATCGAGGACGACGCCCTTTCGGAAGGTGACAACTCGAACATCAACTTCTACGAGTCGTACATCGATCGTAAAAAGTTCGACAACAGCCTCATGGCCTCGCTCCGCACCACACTTAATCCCCGCGTGACCAACGAATTGAAAGTGCAGCATTTCTATGAAGACGTTCAGGTGATCCCAAGTTCCGAGCTTCCTTCGGCGGGTATTCCGCGCGCGATCGTAGAAAACGTCGAGTCTGTTGCCGGAACAGCCAACTACCTGACCTCGATCCAGATCGGCGGCCAGCGCTTTTCCCCCGAATGGTTCAAAGGAACCGTGTTGCAGGCGGTTGATAATCTGTATTACAATACGGGAAAGATCAATTTTACGTTCGGTATCGATGTGATGTACAACTTGATGCACTCGCGTTACGGCAGCGAAATGAACGGCCGTTTCTATTTTACGGGAATGGATAATTTCAATAACCTGAAACCCTACCGTTACGCCCGTGAGATCTATCTAAATGAGGATCAGAGCAATAAGGTGAAGTCGCTAAGCACCGGTTTGTACGCGCAAATGGATACCAAACTGGGCGTAGGCCTGGACATGACGGCCGGTTTGCGACTGGATAACACCGTCTACCTCAACCGCGCGAATTTCAGTCAGGTCGTGTTCGATGAGCTGGGTATCAAAACCAACAACCGCATCAACACGCTGCAGCTGCAACCCCGCGTTCAGTTTACCTGGGACGTGAACGAGCAGAGCAAAGACGTGATCCGTTTCGGTGCCGGTGTTTTTGGATCCGCTTTGAACCCTTACTCGATGGTCAACAATATGCTGTTCGATGGTTCGAAAGTGGCTTCGGTCGAAATCCAGGGGAACCTCGTTCCTACCCCTAATTTCCCGCTGTACCGTCAGGACCCCAGTAAGGCTCCGGGTGCAGAGCTTTTCAATATTCCGGGCATCGAGCGGCTGATCACGATCAACACCAACAGTCCCGACGCCAAGGTTCCTGTCATATATAAAACCAATCTTTCGTACAACCACTTTTTCAGCGACCGTCTGCGCGTGGGTATAAGCGGCTACGCATCATGGGCGCGTCACAACTACATGTACATCGACCGCAATATGGTGGACGAGCCATTTTTCCGCATCGGAGCAGAGGCTAACCGCGGCGTATATGTGCCTTCGGAAAGCATCAACGCTACCAACGGGGCTACCAACTGGCTCAACAGCCGCCGGACCAAGCAGGTGGGCCGTGTACTCGAACTGGTCAGCGATGGCAAGAAAAACCAGTATGCCCTCGTGATCGATGGAACTTACAAATATTTCCGCGATGGACAGATCACCGCTTCCTATACCTGGAACGACGCGAAGGATAACACTTCCTACAATGGCAACGTGGCCAACACGGCTACCCTCGACCAGATGGTAATCGACGACCCGCGCGATTTGAGCCGCATGAGTTATGCAAACAACCAGTTCCGCAACAAGGTGATAGTGTACGGTACGGCGCCGAGCTTCTGGGGGATCACGCTTGGCGTCCGCTACTCGGGCATCGGCGGTACGCGTTACTCACTGGCGGTGAGCGGCAACATGAACGGCGACTTCGTTTCCTCAAACGACCTCCCTTACGTTTACGATTACAACAGCGCAGCAACTCCCGAATACATTCGTACAGGCTTAAAGGCTATTATGGATAATCCCGAAGCAGAAGAAAGCATCAAGACATTTATCCGTGAAAACACTGGTAAAATAGCCGAGCGTAACGGCGGTGTGAATGGCTTTTATGGCGTATTCGACCTACGCCTGGTTAAACGTTTTAAAATTCACAAAACGCACGGCATCGAAGCTTCCATCGACGTGTTCAACTTCGCGAACCTGCTCAATAAGGACTGGGGCGTGGGTAACAACCTGGGCAAGCAGACCCTGTACACAATCAAAAGTTTCGACAAGGTGAAAAATGAGTTTGTCTACAATGTGAACAAGGGTGCAGGGGTATCCAGCCTCAATGGCAGTCCTTACCAGATTCAGGTCGGTCTGCGCTACTCGTTCTGATTGTTTTGAATTAATAAAAAACCGGCTCCCTGCGACGGCTCGGGGAGCCGGAAACTTAACTAACGGGCGTATTCAATGAAAAAACTAATCCTACTCTTAACCCTTTCCACCTTTACGCTCAAAAGCCTTCGCGCGCAGGACTCGCACGTGATCGTGATCAGCGTCGACGGCCTGAGGCCCGAGTTTTACAAAGACCCCACCTGGTCGATGGTGAACCTCCGGCAGGGAATGGAGACCGGCGCTTATGCCGACGGCGTAACCGGCGTTTTCCCGACCGTTACCTACCCTTCGCACACGACCATGATCACAGGCGTGAAACCAATCAAGCACGGGGTTTATTACAATACTCCTCCCGAACCGCTGGAAGTGACGGGCAAATGGCTCTGGGATTACAAGACCATTAAGGTACCTACCATTTTCAGCGCGGCGAAGGAAAAAGGGCTGACGACGGCCTCTGTATTCTGGCCGGTGTCGCTCGGCGGGCCTGCCGATTACAACATCCCCGAATACTGGTATTTGCCGGAGACAAAAGGCGGCAAGCGTAATATGACCAAGGCACTCAGCGAAAACGCAAACCCGAAAGGATTTTACGAAGAGATCCAGCAGAATGCCACCGGTAAGCTGGAAGAGATCGATTTCGACGGCGAATACCTCAGCATCGACGACAACCTCTCGCGTACGAGCGCCTACATTATCCGCAAGTACAAGCCTTCCTTCCTGGCCGTGCATTTGGTAGCGGTGGACCACTTCGAGCACGAGCAAGGCCGTGATGGTGACAAAGTGCGCGCCGCATTAACGAGCGTCGACCGGGGCATCAAAGCCATTCTCGAAGCGATCGACAAGGCGGGTATCAAGGACAAGACGACGGTAATCGTCACCGGCGACCATGGATTTGTGGATATTCATTCGTCGCTTTCGCCCAATGTGCTCCTGGCGCAGGCGGGACTCTACGACCCTAAAAATCCATCTTCCTGGAAAGCCTATTTCCATGCATCGGGCGGGTCTTCATTTCTGCATTTAAAAGATAAAAACAATACCCAGACGCTTGAAAAAGTGAAAGCGGCGCTTTCCAAACTGCCTGCGGCCCAGAAGGCGATGTTCGAGGTGAAAGACCGAGCGGCGCTGGATGCGGTGGGCTCCGACCCGAATACGGTGCTGGCCCTGGCCCCAAAACAAGGGTTTACGATCGGTAATGCCGCTACGGGCGACTTTGTGCGCGCTGCCAGCGGCGGTACCCACGGTTTTTTCCCAGATTTCAAGGAGATCCAGACGGGTTTTGTGGCATTCGGCCGTGGCATCAAAAAAGGCGCCGTGATCCCCGAAATGGGCTTGCAGGACATTGCCCCGCTGATCGCGAAGCTGCTCCATATTGATTTCCCAACAGCGGAAGGCTCCGTGTACCCGGGAATCCTGACCAAAGAATAGCATTTAGGTTTGTAAGATAGATAAGAATCAAATCGGAAAGGGCGTCGCTGTTGTGCGGCGTCCTTTTTTGTTTGGCGGGAGGCATAATTTTTGTTGTTTAGTCCGAATGGCGCGAGGGTTCCCTTCGTGCCATAATATCAAACAATTAGAACATCTATGAAAAAGACATTGCAAGTCGCCAATATCATCGCATTGATCGTCACAGTGGTGATCAATTACCTCTCCAACACAGGTGTTTTCAACAACAGTACGATGGCCAGCGTTTCGGCACGGTACCAAAACTACTTCACACCATCGGGCTATGCATTTTCGATCTGGGGCCTGATCTACCTTTTACTCGCGGCATTCGCTATATACCAGGCACGGGGCATTTCCGGCAAGCGCGAGGTTCCGGCCGTTGTGGAGAAGATCGGCTGGCTGTTTGTCGTCTCCTGCGCCGCCAATTCGGCCTGGGTATTGGCCTGGCTCTATGACTTCACGGGCCTTTCAGTGCTTATTATGATCATACTGCTCTCCTCGCTATGGATGATCATCGTGCGAACCCGCATGGAAATGGATTTGATACCCATTAAAAAAATAGCCCTGACATGGTGGCCATTCGCCATTTACCTGGGCTGGATCTCCGTGGCGCTCATTGCCAATGTAGCGGCATACTGCACTAAAATCGGCTGGGGCGGTTTTGGCCTCTCACCCGTCGCCTGGACGGTGATCATGATCTGCGTCGCGGGACTTGTATACGTGGGCCTCACCTGGAAACGTAATTTGCGGGAATCGTCGATGGTGGGCGTATGGGCTTTGGTAGCTGTTGCCGTTGCCAACTGGGGCACTACCCCGGCGGTTGTAAATGCGGCGCTGATTGTTTCGGCTATCATTTTCATAAGCAGCGGTATTCACGCATATCGGAATCGCGGGAGACATTATCTGGGAGAAGCGCGATAATGGCGCGAAGGTTTCCTTTGTGCTGCTATTGCTTCGAAAAAGCCCGGCACCAATCGATTACTTTTGGGTACAGCTCTGATACCGTCTTGTCGGGGCTTTCTTTCTTCATCTTCATCAAAGTCGCATTGAATTCCCGGAATTTCACAAATCCTCTGCGATTGACCATCATCTCCTCCCGCCGCGCGATCAGAAAATCCGCAGTTGGCCTGTCGAATGTGTCGAGCACGTAGAGCGAAAACAGCGCGTGGGTCATGTACTCGTTGAATACCAACTGTGGTTTGGGATAAAAGTCCGCTTCTCTGCCCGGTGACCAAAACGGTCTGTTGGAAAAAAGACTATCTATCTGCGCTTCAAAATCCCCCGATCTCGGGTTCACATAATTGTGGTCAATTTCCGTAAAAACGATGCCTGCCAGCGAACCGCGGCGCTGTTGATCGTTCCATTCCGGATGCCCATCGCCAGGCCCGCTGACAAACAGGAGCCGTTCCTGAAAATATTTACCGTCGTCGCCAAATCCCCCGAAACGTTGGGTACTATGGGTCGAATGAATAATGGGCGAAAAAATCAGTCTCAGACAATCAATTTTAGGCTTGACAAATTCCCTTTCGAGCCATTTTTGCATCCCGGAAAGGTCGCTCCATTCTGTTTGCTGCGCAATCAGCTGTCGGTAGTAAGGCAAATGCTTTTGGTAGAAGTCCCTGAATTTGGACCTTCTGGCAAAATCTGCTACGAGCTCAATACGGTTTCGGAATGCGTTGGCGTAGGTTGAATCGTCCGACCCGTATACCAAAAAGTAACGCGAGGGCGTAAGCTTGTCGCCGCTAAACTCATAACAGATGCTATTTTCTCTGAACTCGTAATAATTGGTCATGTACCGCGCTTCCGGCACATCAAGCACCTTGAATACCGGGTGGCCGAGGTAGGGCTTGAAATAAGCAGCAACTTCATCGTGATACTGTCCGGTACCCACCATATTCCCCGCCTTCTGCCCGGCAGGCGAAAGCATCAGCAGAATATTGGCCAGTTCGAAGGTCTCCGGGATCTCCACGAAGGTGCGTCCGCTATTTTTCCGGATGTATTCAGGTGAAAAATAGGCCCTTACATTGTTAAAGCGCAGCCGTAAAGTATACTTCCGCCCGGCCAGTAACAGTGGAAAATGGTGCCTTTCCTCAAACGGAAAATTGTCATTGCGGATTTGCATGGAATCACTATCAATATACGCCGTCACGGTTTTGCCCGGAGCTCCGTCCGAACCGAGGTCGAGGGTGTCATATTCACTTCCCGACAAAACCATCGGCATCTTCATGTGGCTGAACCGGACTTTGACAGAAACAGCGGCACTTTTCAGCGTGTCCTCATGATAAAACGTCTTTGGCTGTCCGAAGGTCGACTGTCCGAAGGTCGGCTGCCCGAACGTCAATGCCGTCACGACCGCAAACAATAAGTAAAAGTCCCTAAACACCATATCGTAAAATATTTGAAGTTTCAGATACTGCTTTCGCGCGGCTGACGCGAAGCTATGCTTCGTGGCGAATTATTCTCAGGCAATGCAAAGCTCACGCTTTGTACCATCCTCCCTAAATGTAACCAATAATATAATAATTAAAAGAATATTTTATCCTAAACATGCTCCCGTTTGTGCCGTAGGATCGCGTGCAATGCCCATTTGGAGATTTTAATCCCTTTTTAACATCCTTTTAACATGGTGTTAAGGATGAAGTGCGGTTTTTGTATGCGTATAAGAGGCACACACCTACGAAAAGAACAATTTTACAAACCGCGCCGAAGACAAACAGCGCCTAAACGCATGCTCATTTTCAAAGACTTGAAATATTGAGACCAATTAAGGTCTTCAAATTATACAAAAGACTCAATAGCGACCCGTTAAGATGATCAAAGAATTGCTGAAATATCTTCTGCCCCTGTGCATTCTCCTGGTGGACGGATACAGCAACATGTATGCGGGCTCACAGGAACGTCAGGCTTGCCTGGCTCCCATTCACGTTCTTGCACAATCGGAACATCCAAATTTCGTACAGGCCTTCGATGATAATGCCCCAGCATTCCGCCTGCCCGATGCCGCCCGGAAGTTTGAGCAGTTCGTCAGGACGATCTCCGAGGAAAAAGAAGAAGATTCCAGCGAGTCGCATTCTGTTAAAAAAACACCACGCGCAGGCGGCCCATTTGCTGCCCCATTTGCTTCGCGCCAGTCCTTTCCCTTTTGCTACATCCCCAAAACCCGGCCCTTACCGCGGTTTAACCTATTCTATTCCTCTCACCGATATCTGAGGCTCTGCGTTCTCAGGATTTGATCCCGCTCAACGGCAGGCTATGCTACGGCCTGCTAATCCGGTCATCGTGACGCCAATCCCCGGTAGCTCACGATTGCCCGTCCCGTGCCACCAGGCACACCCATACGAACAGAAACTATCAAAAATTCCATTTTGCTAACTCCAAAAATCATCATGAAAAGAATTCTCATGCTCGTGAGCTTGGGTGCATTGTTGTATCAGACAGGCTGTACATCAAAACACGAAGAAGAAAAAGAAAAAGAGGTTAACTATTTAGTAACAAGCCCCTTACAAAAAGACACCACCATCATAAAAGAGTACGTGAGCCAGATCAGGGCGATCAGCCATATCGAGCTCCGTGCGTTGGAGAGAGGTTATTTGCAAAAAATATATGTGGATGAAGGCCAGGCGGTGAAAAAAGGGCAACTGATGTTCCAGATCATGCCAATGGTGTACCAGGCCGAGCAACAAAAAGCGCAAGCAGAAGCAAATTTCGCCGAAATCGAATACAAAAACACCAAGGCGCTGGCCGACAGCAATGTGGTTTCCAAAAACGAACTCGCATTGGCCAAAGCCAAACTGGACAAAGCCAAGGCGGAACTGGGACTTGCTTCAACACACCTTGGGTTCACAGAGATCCGCGCGCCGTTCAATGGTATTATGGACCATTTCCAGGTGCGGTTGGGAAGCCTTGTGGACGAGGGCGACTTGCTTACGACGCTTTCCGATAACAGCGAGATGTGGGTTTACTTCAACGTTCCCGAAGCGGAATACCTTGATTACAAATCAGGTGAAGACGGAGGGAACCTTCTGAAAGTAAGACTCAAAATGGCCAACGAGAAGCTCTTCGATTACACGGGGGCGGTGAAAACCATCGAGGCGGATTTTAATAACGAAACAGGTAACATCGCATTCCGGGCCACATTCCCGAACCCCAAAGGCTTGCTTCGTCACGGCGAAACCGGCAACGTACAGGTAAGCGTGCCACTGAAAAACGCCATGCTGATCCCACAGAAAGCGACTTTCGAAGTTTTGGAAAAGAAATATTGCTACGTGCTCGACAAGGACAACAAGGTCCAGTCACGCGAGATCACGATCGCCGCAGAGCTGCCGCACATTTTCGCGGTTTCACACGGACTTCAAAAAGACGACAAGATATTGCTGGAAGGTTTGCGTCAGGTACACGAAAACCAGAAGATCAGCTACAAATTCCAGAAGCCCGATTCGGTTATTTCTCACCTCAGCCTGTACGCGGAATAATCAGGTCCGAAAGCAAAAGATATGTTTAATCAATTCATACGACGACCTGTATTCGCGATTGTGATATCGGTCATGATAGTCTTCGTAGGTATACTGGCTATCAAAAAACTGCCCATCTCGCAGTTCCCGGACATTGCTCCTACCACTGTTAACATTTTCATCGCATACCCTGGGTCCAGTGCCGACGTGTTGGTAAAATCCACGCTTATTACGCTGGAACAGGCCATTAACGGTGTTCAGGATATGCGCTACATCGCTACCGACGCCACCAGTGCCGGTGAAGCGACGCTCAGGATCATCTTCGAGCCCGGTACCGACCCGAACGACGCGGTAATCAGGGTAAAAACAAGGGTTGACCAGGTGATGCCGCTCCTTCCCGAGCTCGTTCAGCGCGAAGGGGTAATTATCACGCCTATTCAGCCGAGTATGTTGATGTACGTCAACCTGTACTCGAAATCGAAAACCATTGACGAGAAATTCCTCTTCAACTATGCTACCGTTAAAATGATCCCAGAAATCCAGCGGACCAAAGGGGTAGCACGGGCGCAGATCCTGGGTAGCCGCCGGTACGCGATGCGTGTGTGGCTCAACCCCGACCGTATGCGTGCGTACAACATTTCGGTAGAAGAAGTAATGAAAGCGCTGGGAGAGCAAAGTATCATCGGTCGTCCCGGCCGGATCGGTCAAAGCTCGGGTATCGCCGCGCAGTCCCTCGAATACGTATTGACCTACAAAGGCCGTTACAGCGAACCGAAAGAATACGAGGACATCATCATCCGTGCCAATGCCCAGGGTGAAAGCATCCATTTGAAGGACATTGCCAAAGTGGAACTGGGAAGTGAGTTCTTCGATATTTATTCCAACCTGGACGGTAAGGCCTCGGCGGCGATCGTATTGCGCCAGAACTATGGCAGTAATGCAAGTGACGTAATTAAAGAGGTAAAATCGAAGCTGGATGTTATGAAAGCCTCCTTTCCTCCCGGCATGGATTACAAGATCAGTTATGACGTTTCGACATTCCTGGACGCTTCCATCGAGCAGGTAATCCACACTCTGCGCGATGCATTTATCCTCGTGGCCATCGTGGTGTTCATCTTCCTCGGCGACTGGCGTTCGACATTGATCCCGATCCTTGCGGTACCGGTCTCATTGGTGGGTGCATTCTTCGTAATTCAGGCATTCGGCCTTTCGATTAACCTCATCACCCTTTTTGCGCTTGTATTGGCGATCGGTATTGTGGTCGATGATGCAATTGTGGTGGTAGAAGCGGTCCATGCCAAGATGGAAGAAGAGCCGCATTTATCACCATTTAACGCTGTTAGAAAAGTTCTTGGCGAAATTTCAGGTGCGATTATCGCGATCACCGCTGTAATGGTGTCGGTGTTCCTGCCTATTTCGTTCATGTCAGGGCCCGTCGGTACCTTCTACCGCCAGTTCTCGATCACAATGGCCAGCTCGATCGTCATCTCGGCGCTTATCGCGTTGACGCTTACGCCGGTACTGTGTGCGATCATGCTGAAAAACCATCACGGTCACGAGCGCAAGAAAAACCCGCTTACCCGTGCGCTCGACAGCTTTAACCGCGGATTCGATAAGATGACCGGTGGGTATGTCCGCCTGCTGAGGCTGATCGTTAACAGGCGCGTGGTAACATTCGCAATTCTGGCCGCATTCTGCGCAGGCATCTGGTACGAAAATTCGGTGGTACCGGCAGGTTTTATCCCTAATGAAGACCAGAGTACCATTTACGCGATCATCCAGACACCTCCGGGGTCTACTTTGGAAAAAACCAACGAAGTATCCCGCCGCTTGCAGAAAATCTGCGAGGAGGTTAAAGGAATTGAATCCGTATCGTCACTGGCAGGTTACGAGATCATGACGGAAGGTCGTGGTTCCAATGCAGGTACGTGTTTGATCAACCTGAAACCTTGGCACGAGCGCGAACAGAATGTGAAGGAGATCATGGAGGAGCTTGAACATGCTTCGAAAGGCCTTGGCGCGACAGTCGAATTCTTCGAGCCGCCTGCGATCCCCGGTTTCGGTACTTCCGGCGGTTTCTCGATGCGTTTGCTCGATAAGAACACTGATACCGACTACCACGAGTTCGACAAGATCAACAAGGAGTTCATGGAAAACCTGGGCAAGCGCAAGGAGTTGACCGGTTTGTTCACCTTCTTTGCCGCGAACTATCCGCAATACGAGCTGGAAATCGATAACAAGCTGGCCATGCAGAAAGGCGTGTCGATCGGAAAAGCGATGGATAACCTCAACATCATGATCGGTAGTACTTACGAGCAGGGCTTTATCAAGTTCAACCAGTTCTTCAAAGTGTATGTGCAGTCCGATCCACAGTACAGAAGGCTTCCGACGGATCTTTTGAAACTGTTTGTGAAAAACGATGCCGGCGAAATGGTGCCCTACTCGTCGTTCATGAAACTAAAAAAGGGTCAGGGACCTAACGAGATCACGCGTTTCAACCTGTATAACTCGGCGGCGATCCAGGGACTTCCTGCCAAAGGATACACCACTGCCGAAGCCATCCAGGCTATCCGCGAAGTGGCGGCCAAAACGCTGCCAAAAGGCTACGATATCGCATTTGAGGGTCTTTCCTATGACGAATCGATCCGCGGTAACGAATCCCTGGTGGTATTCATGATCGTGTTGGCATTCGTATACCTGGTACTTGCAGCCCAATATGAAAGCTTCATTATTCCATTGGCGGTTGTGACATCCCTTCCGGTGGGGGTATTCGGTTCATTCCTGGTACTAAACCTGATGGGCCTGGAAAACAACATCTACGCGCAGATCGGTCTGATCATGCTGGTCGGTTTGTTGGGTAAAAACGCGGTATTGATTGTGGAATTCGCCGTTCAGAAACGGCAGGAAGGCGCCACGATCCTTGAAGCGGCCATTGAAGGTGCGAAAGTACGTTTCCGCCCGATTCTGATGACGTCCTTCGCATTCGTGGCGGGTCTGATCCCGCTGATCATCGCCACCGGCGCAGGCGCGATCGGTAACCGTACCATCGGTGCTTCGGCATTGGGCGGGATGCTGTTTGGTACCATTTTCGGGGTTATCATCATCCCCGGGTTGTATTACATATTTGCCAAAATGGCTGACGGCAGACAGCTGATCAAGAATGAGGACGACAGCCCGCTGTCCGAAGGATTCGTGCATGCCATTGATGCTTTCCCACATTCAGAAGAAAACGACGAACATGCGAAATAAAAGAATATTGAACTGGGCCGGCATCGCGTTTATCGGGCTGACCTACTCGGCCTGTAACATCCCGACGCTGCCCCAGAAAACAGAGAACAAAGTGGTACCTGTGAGCTACAATGGCTCACAGGACTCCACCAACACCGGAAAGGTAAGCTGGAAATCGTTTTTCACAGATCCTAACCTGAATGCGCTGATCGACACCGCATTTAAGAACAACCAGGAGCTGAACATTACGATGCAGGAAATCGCCATTTCGCAAAACGAGATCGGCGCCCGCAAAGGGGAATACCTGCCGTTCATTGGATTACGCGGCGGCGCCGGTGTTGAAAAGGCAGCACGCTACACCAATATCGGTGCCAGCGAAGCCACTACCGACATCAAACCGGGCAGAGAAACCCCCGACCCGCTTCCAGACGTGAACATCGCGGCGGTGGCCCGCTGGGAAGTCGATATTTGGCATAAGCTGCGCAATGCGAAAAAAGCGGCGGCAACAAGGTATTTGTCGTCTATTGAAGGCAAGAACTTTATGATGACCAACCTGGCGGCTGAAATCGCCAACTCCTATTACGAACTGCTCGCATTGGACACGCAGCTGGCCATTATCCGCCAGAATATCGACATCCAGAATAATGCGTTGAAGATCGTAAGAATGGAGAAAGAAGCGACCCGTGTAACAGAACTGGCCGTACGCCGGTTTGAAGCGCAGGTACTGAAAACGCAAAACCTGCAATACGGTATCCAGCAACAGATCATCGAGACTGAAAACCGGATCAACTTCCTGGTGGGACGTTACCCGCAGCCGGTGCAGCGCACCAGTCAGGGCTTCGAAAACCTTGTTCCAAACATTGTGCAGTCCGGTATCCCTTCGCAATTATTGTCAAACCGCCCGGATATCAAACAGGCGGAGCTTGACCTGGAAGCTGCGAAAATCGATGTAAGTGTAGCCAGGGCTAACTTCTATCCTTCATTGGGATTGTCGGCCAGCCTGGGGCTTCAGGCGTTCAGCCCGATCTACCTCGCCCGTGTACCCGAGTCGATTATGGGATCGCTGATCGGAGACATGGCCGGACCGCTCATCAACCGCTACGCGATCCGCGCAGGTTATGCCAACGCGAATGCGCGGCAGATCCAGGCGATCTACAACTACGAACGTACCGTTTTGAATGCCTACATCGAAGTGGTGAACCAGCTTTCCAATATCAGTAACCTGGAAAAGAGCTACGACCTGAAAACGAAAGAAGTGGAAGCACTGAACCAGTCGACGACGATTTCGAACCGGTTGTTCGCTTCGGCCCGCGCCGACTATATGGAAGTATTGCTGACCCAGCGTGACGCGCTGGAGTCAAAATTCGAACTGATCGAGACCAAAATGAAGCAGATGAATGCCATGGTGAATATCTACCGGGCATTAGGAGGCGGCTGGAATTGACAGATTAACTTAGGATGTGTTTTTTTTGTAAAGATTCTCCCGGCTTTCGGGGGAATCTTTATTTTTTTGCAGGTAATACGTTCACATCCACATATCGACTGGTATCGTCACCAAGAAATGAAACGGGGACTGGTTTTCAAAATATTATCCTTGACTGTGCTTCTCGTCGCAGGTGCTGCCGGGTACGCCTTGCATAGCATGCGCTGGCTGCCGTGGCAGAAACCGGCTTTTGATACAGCCATTCCGGCTAATTGTTTGGCGACCGGGCCGAATGCCATATTGGTATTCTCTAAAACGAATGGTTATCGCCACGCATCCATCGAAGCGGGTGTGAAAGCGATTAAGGAAGCAGCCCAAAAACGCGGCTGGGAAGTGATAGCAACAGAGAATGGGGCCTATTTTGACGGACCTTGCCTGAAATCCTACCACGCCGTCGTATTCCTGTCCCCTACCGGCGATTTCCTCACCGACGCTCAGCAACGCGCATTTGAAAAATACATCGAAAATGGCGGGGGCTACGCAGGCATTCACTCCGCCGCCGACTGCGAGTACGACTGGAAATGGTACGGGACGCTGCTCGGTACACGTTTTCGGAACCATACTTTTTTACCCTACCCCACCCCCAAAGCTCAAATCGTAACCGAACCGGGCTCTCACCCCGCTGGCATAGGCCTGCCAGCACGCTGGACGAAAAAGGACGAATGGTACAATTTTCACGAAAACGTCCGGGGAAAACCGGGTTTTCAGGTACTATTGACCGTCGATGAAAGCACCTACCCCGCTTTCTGGCCCAAAGCCATGGGCGACGACCATCCTATTTCCTGGTCACGACCGGTTGGCAAAGGCAGAATGTTTTATACCGCCATCGGGCACAACGCATCCACATATAGTGATTCCACCTCGATGAAACATATCATGGGCGGGATCGCCTGGGCTGCTGGCTTTTTCTATTAAAACCACGATTTACGGTAATTTTTTGCTGCTCGCCGATCTCCAACACACGCGTTGCTACGTCATCTGGACTCCTTTAAGTAAAATGAGTAGCAAACGTCAGACAATCATGAAGATATATAATTATTTCGATTAAAAATTTGACTAAATTAGACCCAGTCACCTCACCATTTTTCGAACTTCATGAAACACTTTTTACCGATTATTCTCCTGCTATTTTTGTGCGCTCATCTCTCCTTTGCTCAGACCCCCACGAAAGGAGCAATTGACGCATTTGCTGCCAGCACCGGCGCGCTTCCTACGATTGATCCCGCTACCGGATCACTAAGTTTCCTCCGCTTTCCCGCCCAAAGGGCGCTACAAATTAACGGTGGTGACGCTCAGCAGAAATCGATTAACTTCGTTTCACAGTACAAAACCCTATTTGCGCTTCGGCCCGGTGAAGATGAGTTTCGTCTCAGGGAACAAAAAACAGACAATTATGGCTTGCAAAACATCACGTTGCAGCAAACGTATAAAGGCGTGCCGGTATACGACGGTCTGATGAAGTTCCACTATAACAATGCGCAAGCGCTCACCGCCCTTAACGGCAACTTTATTTCCGAAATCAAAGTCAACGTAGTGCCTACCCTGGCCCAGCACGAGGCGGAATCCATCGCGAGCGGGCTCGTGAAAGGGCAGCAACTGGGTAAATCGTCAGTTCCTGTGAAGGTCAATAAAAGCACGCTCTACATTTTCCAGAAAGGGCTCGCCCAGGGCTACAATGGAGCGAAACTCCTTGTCTATGAAGTGGAAGTACGTAACGACGCGGATGTGCGCGAATTTCTGTATATCGACGCACACAATGGCCAGCTCGTTGAGCAGTTCACGGGTATGCATCAAATTAATAGGGAGCTTTATGAAACTTCTGCTACAGCCCCTAATCTGAAGTGGAAAGAAGGTGACGCTTTTCCCGGCACGCTCGACCAATGGCAGCAGTCGGAAGTGGAAAGTTCGGGCTTCATTTACAATCTGATCAAAAACGCATTCGGCTACACTTCCTACAACGACGCGGATGCGACCATGATTACGATCAATAACAACCCCAGTATCAACTGCCCGAATGCCAACTGGAACGGCATAAGCGCCAACTATTGTACCGGAACCGCCACCGACGACGTGGTGGCGCACGAATGGGGGCATGCCTACACCGAATACACCAGCGGGCTTATTTACCAGTGGCAACCCGGAGCACTGAACGAGGCCTATTCCGACATCTGGGGCGAAACCGTAGACCAGCTCGACGGCTATATGGATGCCGGCGAATCCAACGCCAACCGGACCGGATGTGCAAGTTCAGATCGGTGGCAAATGGGCGAGAAAGCCACCGCTTTCGGCGGGGCACTCCGCGACATGTGGGACCCGACTTGCAAAGGGGACGCCGGTAAAGTAACCGACCCCCAATACTGGTGTGCCAACTCCGACCAAGGCGGGGTACATAGCAACAGCGGGGTGATCAACCACGCCTACGCATTGCTGGTTGACGGAGGCACTTACAACGGCCAGACAATCACCGGCATCGGACTCACCAAAGCTGCCCACATTTTCTGGCGGGCGCAATCGGCATACATGACTGCCACAACCGATTTTGCGGCGCAGGCAGATATCCTGGAAGCTTCCGCAACCGACCTGATCGGCGTCAACTTGCTAGGCTTATCGACAGGTGTTTCCGCTCCCGGTGCTTCCGGCCAGATCATTTCTGCCAGCGATGTTGCCGAGCTTGTTAAGGTAATCGCTGCCGTTGAGCTGCGTGTCGAGACCAATTGCGGGTTCACCGCCACGCTAAAACCCGCTCCTGCCCTATGCGAGGGTGCGAGTGCAGGCCTCGCCATTTTTTACGAAGGTTTTGAGTCAGGCCTCGGCGGATTTACCACGTCTTTCGAAACAGCGTCGGCAGGCTGGTTTAGCCGCCAGTGGCAGCAGGTAGCATCGCCCGGCGGACGTCCCGGTCATGCTGCATTCGGGATCAACTACCAGGGCGGCGCTTGCACCTCGGGTACCTCCCAGGCAGGCATTATCCGCATAGAAAGCCCTGTCATTACGATCCCCGCCGGAACACCCGGCAATCTGAATATGGCATTTGACCATTATATCGCCATTGAAGATACCTGGGACGGCGGTAACATCAAATTCAGGATTAATGGCGGTGCGTGGACTCTCGTGCCCGCTGCGGCATTTACAGCCAATGGCTACAACAATTTACTGAACGCCTCGGCCGCGGGTAACACCAATCCGATGCAGGGCCAGCCTGCCTTCACGGGAACAGACCCGGGATCGGTAACGGGATCGTGGGGCCAGAGCCAGATCGACCTTAGTAGTATCGCCATTGGCCTGGTCGCCGGCAACACCATCCAATTCCGCTTCGAACTCGGCACGGATATTTGTGGCGGTATCGAAGGGTGGTATGTAGATGACATCCGTGTGTATTCCTGCGCGGTTACGCCAGCGGTTCACTTTGCGGCGGCTGGTGCTACCATGAACGAGGGGGAAGCAACTACCGTGGATCCGGCGGGCTGTCTTAAATACATCGATAAAGTGGTTACCGTTGGGATAGACAAAGCTCCGACCCAGCCGGTAACCGTTACATTCAATACCCCAACCGGCACCGCCAAGCAGGGGCCTACCGCCGACTATATCATTTCGCCGGCATTCGTCACGCTCGACGCGGGTTCAATGACCAAAACTGTTACCGTCCGCATTTTCAACGACGCATATGTGGAGGGGCCCGAAACGATCAACCTCAGCTATGCACTGAATGCCAATGGTGGAAATGGCTATGCGGCAGGCACTCTGCAGAATTTCGAGCTGACGATCAATGACGACGATCTGGCGCCGGGCAATTACACCGACGAACTGCTGAGTTCCAATTTTAATAACGGCGCGCAAGGCTGGAACCCGATCAATGGGGGCAACTCGTTCCATACGTGGGCAGTATCACAATTCAGCAACGCGGGGTTCGAAGACCTGTCGCCGTTCTTCTTTATGAACAGCGCCATCAATAATGCCTACATTCTTGACGAGATCCTGGAAACTCCTGCCATTAATACTTCCGGAAGGAAAAACATGGTGCTCACCTTCAGGCAGGTTTGGGAAAGACAAATCGGTAGCGATGCGGAAGTTGGAACTGTCGAAGTATGGAGCGGCACAGCGTGGCAGCCCCTGCTGACGCAAAATGAAGCAACCGGCAATATCGGAAGTCTTTTAGGCTACACATCCGTGGTTAAAGTCCTGAACATCCCGGATTCCTATGCGAATGTCAATATGAAATTCAGGTTCCGTTACACTTCCCGCTCGGAAATATGGTGGGCGATCGACGATGTGAAATTGACGGCCACAAATTCCACCCAGATCCTGACGACGGTCAATACCGGCAACGCAGCCCGGGAATACCTTGGCCCGAATGAAACAGCGGTGTTCTATGACCCGACGACTGGTAACCTCCTAGCTAAAATCAAGAACCTTAGTTCGCATGATTATGGCTGTACCACAGTGGAAGTCGACCGTGGTGGTGCGAACGGGTTACCATGGCTGGGAAGTTACCAGGTATCGAACAAGACCTTCAAGGTAACGCCTACCAACAATAACCCAGCCGGACAGTACGAAATCACGCTTTATTACAGAGGGTCCGAATTAACCACCTTTACGCCGGCCAACATCCAGTCGGTGGGGAAAAGCCCGGGCAGTATCGCAACAAGTGACGCCGCGACGACCTCCATTGTTGCAGTGGCGTCAGCACCCGCATTCGCTGGCGACTATTCATTTACAGCAACTTTCAGCACCGGATTCTCAGGGTTCGGTCTGTCCGATGCGCCTCCGGGGACTGCATTGCCTGTAACGCTGGTGAATTTTGAAGGGAAAAACACATCCGAAGGCAATGTGTTGCAATGGATTACCAGCTCGGAGAGCAACAACGATTATTTTGTGATCGAGGAAAGTACCAATGGCAAGAACTTCGTTGAAACAGGACGGGTAAAAGGTGTTGGCAATGCTTCTTTGGAAAACCATTACGACTTCACGGATATGGATTTCAACAAAGGTATCACCTACTATCGCCTCAAACAGGTGGATTTTGATGGTACATATGCGTACAGCCGCATTATCCCGATCGATGCGCCTTCGGCCGGGAACATCCGCTTCTACCCTAACCCGGTGCAATCGGCGCTCAACATCGAGCTGCCCAACCTGCAAAGTAGCTGGGTAAATGCGCGGGTTATAAATGCTTCTGGCCAGGAGGTGATCGTCAGGGAGAAAGCCGCTGTTCAGAATGGCAAGCTGAATATCTACCTTGGTAAACTGCCGGCGGGCATCTACCAGGTACTGATCAGGAATGATAAAGTCAACTACCGGTTGTCGGTATTCAAACCGTGATGGATTAAAGCAAACAAAAAATGGGCTGCATGTTTGTGCGGCCCATTTTTGTTTAAGACATTTCAATAAACTTCATCCATCACTTTCGCCAGCCAGTCGGCCACTTCCTTCGCATTCGCATCCTGATTATGGATGATCACATTGCCGATTTGACGGAGCAATACGGGGGAATAGGTCTTTTTGTCGGCGTCGTAAGTGTAGCTGTAAAACCGAGTGAGGCCCAGGTCCGCGCCGCCATTGAGTGGTTTCGAGAAGCTATCGCCCGAGATCTTGCGGGAGGCATCGATGTATTTGTTGAGATCTGCCGTAGCTATTTTGATTGAAGAGACCGTCGTTTGCGAAATATTGGCTTCCATATCCTCCTTCGAAAGCGTCGGCTGCAAGTCGCTGCCTTTCCAACTTACCGGCATGTCGTAGGTTCGTACCTGCCCCTGTTTGTCGATCAGAAAACCTTTAAACTGGTTTCCCCAAGCCTGGTTGGTATAATGTATTTCAAAAAAAACTTCCTGCTCATTGGTAACCACAACGTCGTCGGAGCACGAAACGGAAAACGCAGCTAATGTGCTGAAAAACAGGATCGGGAGGATATATTGAGCTTTCATGTTTGAAATAGCTGATTCACATAAAGTTAATCATTTTACCTGTTGAATGATCGTCATTTCTAGCGACTTTCCTGCCGGACTTTGACAAGCCATTCTGCTATTTCCTTTGCATCGGAATCCTTGTTATAAATCTCATTGTCGCCAACGCTTTGAAGCAGCACAGCATGGTACATCTTCGAGTCTGAATCATACCGGTAGACATAATATGCGCTCGCTCCCATGTCCGCGCCTCTGTTCGACAGCTCGGTAAAATCCTTGTCACTTACTCGCTTCATTTTTTTGATATATTGAGCCAGCTCATTTGCGGGTACCGTATATTTTGCGACGGTCGTTTTTGCCAGTCGCTCATCCATTTCCACCGTCGTGAGAGGCCCCGACGCCGCAAATTTCCAATCCTTTGGCTTATCAAATGTTCTTACCCGGCCCATTTTGTCGATCAGAAACCCGTTGTTCTGGAAACCCCAGGCGTAGTTTACATAGTTAACTTCGAAAAAAACCTCCTGGTCATCGGGAATAGGAAATTCCTCATTGGAACAGCCCGGCAGCAGCATTGCAGCGGCAATCATGTAAAGAGCGAATAAAAACGACCTGGTCTTCATGACATTATCGGCTTGTAGGGTTGAAGTTAGAAAATTCCTATTAACTGAAAGCAAGACAAACCAAACCGTTAATTGGTTGTTACGGGTCCCTTCTTACTATGCATTTTGCACCAGCGACGGGTTTAGCTCCCGCAAGCAAATGGGTGCCGGGTAGTTTCGCTCCATCGTGCGTTTGTTGTGGAACGCGAACACCGCCCTGAACAAAAAAATTGGGATGGAAAGATCCAGCCCAATTCATAGCTAACATAAGGATTAACGCCGGATAAAGCAGCAAAACCGGCTACTGTACAGCCACATATTTACCCGAGCAGGCCTCGATACAGCCATAGCCGAGCGTTACTCCCGTAGCGGAGAGATCCGAATAAAACCAGATATGAGAAGGCGAATTTTTATCGATCGGGATCAGCTCAATGCGCTTGTCGTCCAGGGCTTTGTAAGCATTGAACAATGGCACCGACGATTGTGCCGGGGCTTTGGTTTCAACAAATTGACCATTCTCTTTAAACTCGATCATATGCGCAAGGTCACCCTTCACTGTCTGATAGGTACCGCTGCCATCGCCCGGGTCGGCGAGGTACTCGACGATCTTCCATTTTCCGACAAGACCGTTATTTTCTTTCATGGCCCTTTTGGCTTTGTCGTCCAGCGGGTCGGCGTTTTCATTCTGGCAAGCTATTACCGTGCAGAGCAGCATCAGCGAAAGGAGTAAACGGGTAGTTTTCATGGGCTAAATATGAAATTGGTTTCGGTTACCTAGATGCGCTCCCGTCTTTTTTCGTTGGAATAATCTACAAATTTTGTAACCAAAACAGCGCTTTCAGCTATAAGCCTTGCCGCTACCTCCGGATCGTCCTGAACGTCAGATTGATCCGTGGGCCATTTTGCGTCCTGGATTTGGGGATGCGGTGCTCCCAGGTGTGCTGCAAATCGCCTTTCATGATGAGCAATGATCCGTTTTCCAATGTCAGTCCGTACTTGCGGGTATGGTCGGGCCGGTACCGGAACTCGAACCGCCGCTCCTGCCCCAGGCTTACCGACGCGATCACGGGATTCTTACCCAGTTCCTGCTCATTATCACCATGCCAGGCCACCGAATCGTTGCCATCCCGGTAGTAGTTGAGCAACACGCTATTGAATGTGAACCCCGTTTTCTGCTCGATCCGTTGTTTGAGACCGGCCAGTTCGTCCGTCCATGCGTAAGGCTCAAATCTGGTTCCTGAAAACGTATAGGATTTATCGGTATCTCCAAACCAGGCCATCAGCCTGGGCGCGGTTACCTCCTTACCGTACATTTGCATTACCTGTTGCCGCCAGGGCAGTTCGGCAATCCACTCCCGCATGAGCGTGGCGCTTTCGTTTACCGGTACAAAGCCGGGATAGTATTCCAGCAGGTCCTCGGGAAATTGTAACGCCTCCTGTGACCCAAACAGACTTAATTGTTTCATAAAGAAGTTTGCTGATCGGTTTTTCCGAAGCATAACAACAAACTACTCAAAAAAGTCTAATGTGACTCCATCAAATGTGCTCCGCAGGCACCGGAAGCGCGACAATGCTTCCCGGTTGCACCCATTGTACTTTCACATTTTGCACCTCGGCCTGCCGGCCCAGCTCCTCCTCCATTTGTGGGAATTGGTGGTACATTCCCTCCTTGTGAAAACCATAATGGATAGGTACCAGCACGTCGGCGTTCAGCAGGCGCGTGACTGTAATTGCCTGAATGGGCGTAAGTGTGATAGGCACCGGACTAGGCGCCACGCGCGGAATGTTGACCACCGCGCCATTCACGGGCAGGAAGACGGCATCGAAATGCTGCCATGTTTTTCCCAACTGCCAGAACTGGTTATGCCACATAGTGTCCCCGCCATGCAGAATGCGCTTACCGTCGGCCTCGATTACCCACGAAACCTGCTTGTCGCCTACCCCATCCATGGCAAATACGGCTGTAATCGTAAAGTTTCCGATCTGGTGCGGCTTGTTCAAGGTGAGCGTCTGCGGTGCGAAGCCGTCGCTGACGACCTCATCGGCAATCTGCTCGGAGACGATAAAGCTACCTTCCGGTTTCAATACCGCCCGGATGGCTTCGGGATCGTAGTGGTCTGAATGCAAATGTGTGATGAGTACCGCATCTGCCGGTGTATTTTGTACAAACTGAAAAGGATTCTCGGGACCTATGGAAGCGCCGCGCTGATAGTTCTGCACGGCGTCGATGAGTAATATCTGACCATTGGATTCCACTTTTAGTCCTGCCCAGGATAATCTTTGAAGTTTCATGTGCTATCGATTTTTAGTACATGACAAAAGTAGAGGGTTTAGATATATGAGAAAAATGATTTATTTTTATCAAAACAATGAACATCACTCATACAAATAACCATGCTGACGCTCCAACATCTGTATATTATTGAAAAGATTACCAGTGAGGGATCGGTCACCAAAGCGGCCGAAAAGCTCAATCTGACACAATCTGCGCTAAGCCACCAGATCCGTGACCTGGAAGCGGCCAGCGGCGTGAAGCTTTTCAACAGGATCGGCAAGAAACTGGTGCTTAATGAGGCCGGCCAGCGCGTGGTGACGAGCTCGCAAAAAGTGCTGCCGGTGATCCGCGAACTGGAAGCGGAATTAAAGGAAATACGCGACGGCAAAAAGCAAACGATCCGCATCAGTACCGAATGCTACACGTGCTATCACTGGCTGCCACGGCTGCTCACCGGTTTTCATGAGGATTATCCCGGCACGGATATCCAGATCGTGGCGGAGGCTACCCGCCGACCCATGGAATACCTGGAAGCCGGTAGACTCGAACTGGCGCTCGTAAATGGCACTAACGGCAACAGCAGCCTGCATTTTGAACCACTTTTTGAAGACCGCATGGTTGCGTTGCTTTCGAACCGGCATCCGCTTGCATTGCGCAATACACCGCTCGAATTTTCAGACATTCATTCCGAAACGCTGGTAGCCTTTCAGATCAGCAGCGACAGCAACCTGCTCTCGCCTGACCTGGTATCCAATCTTTCTCCCAAAAAAGTCATACACATTCCCATGACCGAGGCCATCGTGGAGATGGTCAGGTTCGGGATGGGCATTACCGTGATGGCCGAATGGGCAGCCCGCCAGTACCTTAGTACGGGCGGGCTTGTAACCCTGCCTTTCCGTTCGGAGATCGGTACACGTCACTGGTACGCATGCACGCACAAGGACCGGAGCGAATCGCTGAGCGGGTTGGTGAGCAGGATGCAAGAGGCGTTACTGGGAACGGAAAACCCTGCAGCGGCCTGAATTCACGGAATCTCGTAGCCTGAAATGCCCTGTTTTTTCAATTTTTTCATGAGCAGGTTTCGCCCGCGCAGCAGTTGCGAGCGTGAAGTACTGTCGGTAATACGAAGTGTTTGGGCGATTTCGATATGCGAATAGCCGTCGATCAGGTGCAGGTTAACGATCTTTTTATAACCCTCGGGCAACTGGGCGATCATCTCGTTGACAATCCCGAGACTGAGCATGTCGATAATGTTTGTATGGTCATTGGATTCGAAATCCATCGGCGACATGTCCATCGAATGGTTCATCGCCTCCTTCTTGGTGGTCCGGTGATAGTAGTTAATAGCCGTCCGCGTTACGACGGCGCGCATCCAGGACTCTATCGATTCCAGGTTTTGCACTTCGTGAATATGCCTGAAAATTTTCACGAACGATTCCTGATAGATGTCCTCCGCCTCCATGCGCGTCCTGGCGAAACGCACGCAAATGCGCATGAGCTCGGTCCTGAACCGGTTGTAAAATAGCGTCTGTGCACGCGGGTCATTATGCTGACAGGCTCTGACAAGGTCTGTCAACGTGCCATAGTTTTTTTTGATAGATGCCTTCATGTGCTGCGAAAGGAGTTGGGTAGTGACTGATAATCTTTGTCTGTTTATACCCTACGCCGTTTAACCTTATCAGCACGAATCAAAAAAATTTACAAAAAACAAGGCCGGAAGCAAAAACGCTGCTTCCGGCCCTTTAAAATCAATCTATTTACTTAAAATTTATAGGCCACACTCAATGTGGAATTCCTCGGCTTCTGCGGATTCACCGACCAGTAACCGATGTAATATTCCTTACTGGTAAGGTTGTTGACATTCAGCGATATCCGGAAATGGCTCGCGTTGTAAAACACGCTCGCATTCAGCAAAGTGTAGGCTGGAAGTGTAAAAACGCCGGTTTTACTGTTGTCGATCACCTTATATTCGCCTGCATAATTTCCACCAAAGCCAAAGCCGGCGTTTTTCAGCGTACCACTACTGATCCGGTATGTGGCCCAGAAGTTGGCCAGATTTTGAGGCCCCTGCCCGCCGATCGCCCGGCCGGGTTCGCTGTAAAAATCTTCCGGATCGCCCGAGATGACTTTCGTTTTGTTATGGCTGAAACCTGCAATAAGATTCAGCCCGGTCACCGGATTAGCTGTTACATCGATTTCGAAACCTTTGCTGCCCACTTTTCCGCCCTGTGTGTAATCGCGGATATTGGCGGGGTTGGGCATGACCCGGTCTGACACTTTAATGTCGTACACAGAAAGTGTAGCAGCCAGCTTATCGGAGAAAAGGTTCGTTTTCACACCATACTCCCACTGATCGGCGTGTTCGGGCCGGAAAGTTTTGACGCGCGGGTTGCTGCCGTCCAGATCGGTTATCTGCCGCGGCGCGACGTTGATGAAGGCATTCATGTAATTGGCAAAAACCGAAACCTTGTCGGGCACGGGCTGATAAACGATCCCGAATTTGGGCGACAATGCCCATTGGTCGAAATCGTCTTCGGAAGTCGTCTTTTCACCTTTGGAATCAAAATAATCGGCCCGCAAACTGACCATTGCGCTCAGCTTCGGTGTGATATTGAGCACATTGGACGCATATGCGCCGAATGAGCTATTGGTGATGTTGCTCGCACTGTTTTCCAGGCCGGCCAGAAGGTTATCGATTGATGCCAGCGTGAGGTACACAGGCGCGAGTGTGTCGCCTGAATACGGGTCCACATAATTCACATCCCCCTGCGGCGACACATTGCGGGCCGAAGCCCAACCCGAGCCATTATCGATGACATTTCTTCTGAAATAATCCACGCCCACCAGCAACCGGTTGCGCATGTTGCCAATCTTGAAATCGCCGTTGAAATTCTGCTGAATGTCCGTGGTATGGATCGTTTGCTGCTCTTTGTGAAAGTATTGGCTGAACCATTTATCACCTGAAACGTCGTCCCAGATGTAGGTATAAATACCATTGGATTTCACAGTCCCTCTTGAAAAAACGGTCTGCGAAGTCCACTGATCCGATAGTTTGTAAACCGCCTGCGCCTGCAAATTGAAACGCGGGTTGCGGATCGTGAAATCGTTCGAGGTGAATGAGAGGCGCGGGTTCAGGTTCAGCTCTTGCAGGTTTTTGAATGGAAGCGGGCTGAAACGGTCGGAATGGAAGAATACCGGCGCTACGGCCCTCTCCTCTTCCAGGATTTCGGTCAGAAAATGAAACGACAGGCGATCATTCACTTCATAGACCAGCGAGGGCGCGATGAAGAACGATTTCTTGAAACCGGCGTCCTGAAAGCTGCTTTCGGAATGATAAGCCGAATTGACGCGCAAGGCAATCTTGTCGGCCTTGCTAAGAGGGGTATTCACGTCCACGGTGACGCGGTTCAGGCCAAAACTTCCTGCATTGTAGCCGATCTCGCCACCGAACTGGTGGTAGGGCTTTTTGGTAATCGTGTTGATCATTCCCCCGTAGCTATAAAAGGCGCCTCCGAAAAGCGTACTGGATGGTCCTTTGATCACCTGGATCTCCTCGACGTTCGCAGGATCGAGGTTGCCGCTGGTGAGGCCGGGAAGACCGTTGTAAAGCGTCGGCTGCGCATCGAAACCCCGCAATGCGAAATAGGAAGCCCCATCTCCTGCCCTGCCGGTCGACTCCCAGGTACGCGAGATGCCCGGTACGTTGCGGAGCGCGTCGTCGTAGTTGGTAATGCCCTGCTGCTTCATGATTTCGGACGAAACTGTGTTATAAACCTGCGGGTTTTCCAGCTTTTTCAAAGGGATTTTAGCGACGATCGCATTCTCGCGGTTCAGGTTACGGGCAGAGACAATCACTTCCTGCAACTGGGCCGAGCTTTCATCCAACGTAAAATCCAGCGAAGTAACCTCGCCCGCCGTTACTTCGATCGTCCGTTCCTGCTTTTCCAGACCGATGAAAGACGCCACCAGCCGGTGCAATCCGGGCTGAACATTTCTGATCTGGTATTTGCCGTTCCGGTCGGTCAATGCACCCTTGGCAGTACCTTTCACATTCACTGTAACGAGCTCGACCGGCTCGCCATCGGAGGTAAGCACCGAACCACTGATCGTACCATGTTGCGCAAATACCTTTGCAACAGCGAAATAGCATAATAGTGCGAGTAGAAATAGCTTTTTTGTCATATCGTAATTTTAGATTTCGCGCAAAAATATTATTTAAACTAAATCTAAACAACAAAATATAACAAAGAACTTGACTTACTGCCTCCCTCGCGGAAGCGAATGGGGCAACATTATTTCAGTTTACCGGAATTGACATAAAAGTCAGACAGCAGTGATAGGAACTCCTCCTTGCGTCGCCGCGAAACCTCGATTTCGGTATTATCGCTCATCCACACCTGCCCTCCGTCTCCTTTGACATACCGCTTGATGTGTTCGAGATTGATGATGTTGGACTGATGTACGCGGAAGAAATAGTAGTTATCGAGGATCTCCTCATATTCTTTCAGAAGCCGCGAAACTACGATCGCCGGGCCTTTTACGAGGTGGAATTTGGTGTAGGAACCGAGCGATTCGCATTGGATGATGTCTGTCATTTGCACAAAATGGATGCCCTCGGCGGTAGGCAATGCAATGCGCTGGTTATCATTGCGTTTTCGTGTAATGAGCCTGGGCGCGCGGACGGGCTCCAACTGTTCCTGCAAAATCTTTAGCTGCTCTGGATTAACACTCCCTGTTCTGTCCCTGAACTTGCCGACGGCCGTTTGCAGCTCGTCCGGGTCGATGGGTTTGAGCAGGTAATCGATTGCGCTGAAACGAAATGCGCGGATAGCGTACTCCTGGTAGGCAGTAGTAAAAATGACCCCGAAATCGACCTTCTCAAAGCTGGAAAGCAGGTCAAAACCACTTTTGCCCGGCATTTGGATGTCGAGAAAGATCAGGTTAGGCCGCTGCTGACGGATCAGCTCGATGCCCGAATCGGCGTTCCGTGCTTCACCGCAGATGGTCACTTCGGGGCTCACGATCCTTATCAGATTGGTGAGTGCTTCCCGGGCATTGGTTTCGTCGTCGATAATGACCGCGCGTAAAGATGGGTTCATAGGTTATACGTTTTCAATCGGGATTATCATTTTTACCATGGTACCGGCCGGTTGGTCTTGATCACCAAAAAGATCGATCATTTCGATGCGGGCCTCGCTGTCTTTCTGCCGCAATGCTTCGAAAATCCCCCGCGTCATTTCCTGGCCCCTGGAAATATGCCCCTCCGTTCGCGGCGCAAAGTCGCGCCCGACGCCATTATCGGCGATCGTGCAAATGATGTGGCGATCGCTCAGCCGTGCAGTGATCGTCAATTTTTTTTCGCCCTCCTTAGGCATCAACCCATGCCAGATCGCATTCTCCACATAGGGCTGCAACAGCATGGGCGGCAGTTGCGCATCGAGCAGCACGTCATTTTCTTCTATATCAAAAGTATAGGCAAACTCGTGATTGAACCGGAAAGACTCGATCTCCACATACATCCGGAGTGTATCGATGATCTTCTCGAAAGACAAATACTGGTGGTTGGAATTTTCCATAATGCGCCGGACCAGCTTCGAGAACTTGGAAAGGTACTTGGCACCTTCGACGCCCCGGTTTGTAAGCAGGTAATTCTGCACCGAATTGAGGGAATTGAAAAGAAAATGAGGGTTCATCTGCGATTGTAGTGCTTTGAGCCTCCATTCGGTGATTTGCAGGTCGAGCCGGTTCCGCTCCGCCAGCGTGTCCACCCGCCAACGCATCATAGCCACGATCAAAGCGGCAATCGTAAGGCCGACAAGCACCCGGAAAAACCAGGTATTGGTAAAATAGGGCCGGATAATAAGCCTGATCACCAGCGGCTGCCTGCTTGCTACCCCCGAGGCGTTGCTGCTGCGTACGCGTAAGGTGTAGGAGCTTGCCGGCAGATTCGAGAATGAAACGGTATGCTCGTTACCGATGTCAATCCATTCATCGTCGTAACCTTTGAGCTGATAACTGAACCGATTTTGCGAAGACGGTTCGAAATTCAGCGTCGTAAAACTGAAATTAACCGAATTCTCGTCCGGTTGAAGAACGATTTCACTGGCTGTGTCCTGAAAGCGTTTTTTCCCCTTAACCTCAACCAAAGCCAGCATAATCCCCGGCGATCGCACATTGCTTCCCAGCTGCTTTACGTCGAGTATATTTAAAGTATTGATATACCCAAGCAACAATTCTCCCGGCGCATTATAATAAAAACCCACCGGTGCGTTGCTGCGCAGGCCATCGATGGTTGTGAGGTAGCGAACCGACCGTGTTTTCGGGTCCGCCACATGAATGCCCTCATTGGTGCTGAACCAGAACCGGCCATCGGGCGTCTCGGCGATATCGGCGCAGTAAGTATCCTTTAAAGTTCCCGAATTGAAATCGAACGAATCCCTGATCAAGCCATTGGGCGCTATCCTGGAAACACCTCCCCAACTTGCCACCAGGATGGAACCATCGGGTGCTACCTGGATGCCGTTGATACAATCACCTCCCAAACGCCTGCCCTTATTGATCGCCAACTCCTGAATATTTGTAAAAACCGCCTTTTCCTCGTCAAAAAAGAACAAACCCTGCGAACAGGCGGCAATCCAGATTCTCCCGTCGGGCGTCTCGCGGATGCCTTTGATATAATTCTGATGTACCAGCTTTCGCCCTTGTTCCGGTGCCCATAAATGCAGCTCCTTGTTTGTGATAGGATCGAATACTTTTAGTCCCTCGTTCAGGTTGGCGATCCACAACCTGCCTTTGCGGTCCAGCAGCCCATCTCTGAAATCGAAATTCCTGGATGGCTCCTTTCCGGCCTGCCAGGTTTGGAAGTGGTCAGACTTGCTATCACCAGTAAAAATCCCCTTTTCGGTAAACACAAATGCCTTCCCGCCGATTGTCCTGACTTTATTCGCTGATGCCTCTTCCTGACCATACCGGTGAAGTTTGAACCGGTTCTCCGACGGCAACCAATGCAGCACACCCGAATGCGAAAGTCCCAGCCAGTAACCGCCGCCCAGCGCGGGCTGGATGCTCGTTACCTGCACAGGCTGGCGTACAACGCTGGCAGGTATCGCCACCGTACGAACCCCGTTGTTCCGGTAGCGGTATTTGAATATCCCGTTGCTTGTCCCAATCCAAAGAATGCCATTAGCCACGTCGTCGTACATATCCTTGATGCGAATGCCCTGATTATAGAATTCGGGAAGATGGTACAGCTCGTTTCGCTCGGTGTAGTAGACGCTCACGCCATCGTTGGTCCCGACAAATATCACTTTACGACCATTCTCATCACGCGATTCCCGGGCACAGACCACATCATTCTGCTCAAAACCCGCCTTACGGATTGAAAAGCTGTGATCAGAAGGCGAATATTTAACCAAACCATATTCATAACCACCGATCCAGAGATTACCCTCTGAGTCCTGAGAACCACGACTGAGGCGGATATTGATACGGTTTTCAGGATAAATCGCTGCGGAGCCCAGCACACACACCAGCTTATCGTGTTTGCGGTCAAAATAATAAAGTCCCAACTCTGAAACGATCCACAATACACGTTGCCGGTCCTCGAAAAAGCTGGCGTACTGGTACGCATCTCCACCATCCGAAGCTGTAAAAGTGTATCGAAAGAGCTTTTTTTTAGCGATATCGTATCGTTGCACCGAGGTGTAATCGCAAACCCACATCTGGTCATAAGAATCCACCGTACCCTGCTCGTGCAGGTCGTTACCGGTATCCTGGTCGTCATAATTGTTTTGAACCAATGTACTGACCTCCATCGTATTGTGATCGATCCGTGCGATACCCCGAGTATCCACTGAGGTGTATAAATCGCCTTTGGAATCCGTTGACACGCCGGAGCAATATCCGAGCTGCAAACTATCGAGCCGTAGGAACGAATAACCGTCGTACCGGCAAAGATTCCGCCCCGTACCAATCCAGAGGAAGCCCTTGCGGTCCTTGTTGAGGCACCAGACGTCATTCGAAGGCAGTCCCTCCTTCGTAGTAAGATGTTCGAGCGTAAGCACAGGCATCTGCGCACGAGCGCGCCCGCCGAACAGGAAAATGAGGATCAGAAAACCGGTAATCCGCATGCGGGTAGAAGAAAGCTGAGCGAATAATATCTTTAAGCGAAACCGCCAGGCTTCTTACTGCTTCCATTTCGTGGCTGCAAGACGTTGCCCGGTCCAAACCGCTCCGTGACGCCGGGTAATGTGTTGTCCACCACTTCCACCTGCCTGGCTTTTCGCAGCCTCGGCGTTTATTTTTTCGACATAACAGAGCGCGAGCAGCGCCGCAAACGTAAGATAACCTAAAAATGTCTTCATAAGCGTATATGTTACCGGCATTCAGAAAAATACGAGGCTCAACAGGATGATCACCGTTATCAGCAATAATGCGATCCAGTCAAACTTCCGGTCAAAGAATTTCCTGATCTCCCCTTTTGCCAGCCTCCTCCCTACTCTTTTTGCCGTGTTACCGCCTCTTTCCATCGCCTGTTGTTGATTTTGGTTGATACATCCTAAAAGTCGACATAACCCACGCGACAATGGTCGCAGCTTCAAATTCGGTATCCCGGTATGCATAGCTGGCAGGAAAAATCTGATATCCGGAATTGCGAGCCCTCTACATTTTCTTTTCTCATCCTAGATTGCCTTATCCCGCCTTCGCTCCCGGAGTCCGGCACCTGCATATTACCGGGATATGAAATCAGAAAAATTTAAATTTTTTTAGACATTTAAATTTCTAAATCTGAGCCCATTGCGAAATTTCCTGCATTTAAGCCCGAAAAATAGTGGTCTCAAAATTTGTTTGATAAAATACCAATTGTACTTTTGCACCACGATACGGCGAAACGAAAAACAAAAAATGCCCACAGCGACACTGATTGCTAACTTTTCATGAAGTGCATCAGCAAGTGTGAAACGAAAGTTTTTCGAATAACCTAAGATCGGAATGATTCCGTAGCTCAGCTGGTAGAGCAATACACTTTTAATGTATGGGTCCTGGGTTCGAATCCCAGCGGGATCACAGAAGGCACACGAAAGTGTGCCTTTTTTGTTTAAATTGTATTGACAATCAGCACATTTTACAAAAAGGCAGGTCAGTCTGAATCATAATAAACCAATCCATTCGGTCACCTATTCGGTCACCTGTTGGATTCGGTAAATTAGGTGACCGAATCAGATGTTTGATTGAGGCGGTTTTGATTTAAGGTTCTCCACGGACACTAGTTACCAACCTTAAAATGTGCGAGCATGAAGTTCAAACAAAATCTGTCGTTGCTATTCTGGCTGTACCGGGGCAAAGCCTCCAAAGACGGAAAAGCACCCATCTATGTCAGGATTACCATCGACGGAACCGACACTGACATTTCCCTTGGCAAAAAGATCCATCCCGACTTCTGGAACAGCGATGCCAAGCTGGTGACCGCAACGACCTCGGAAGCTAAGATGATCAATCTGAAAATCGTCCAGGCACAGGCTGAGATCGAAAAACACTTTCTCGTGTTGCAATCCCAGTTTAACCATGTGACGCCGGTGATGCTGAAAAATGCCTATCTGGGCTTGCCATTGACTCATTCCAAAGCAAAGCCGGAAAAGGCCGCGGGGCCAAGCCAAACGCTACTCGCAGCCTTTGATGAATTTATCGCTGTTTTCGAAAAGAAAGCCAAGAAAGGAATCCGCTCAGAAGGGACGCTCAGGCACTGGCGATCCACCAAACGTAAGGTAGAAGCTTTCATCCGTTTCCGGTATCAACGCAAGGACATCGAAATGGCCGAGATCGACCAGTGCTTTGCCGAAGAGTTTTACGATTACTTAACGCTTCACCTGGACGAGCCGCTTTCCGAGGTCACTGCTAAGAAGCTGGTGAAATGGACAAGACAGATTGTCAAAACGGGCGTTAAGAAGAAGGTTATCCCTTCCAATCCACTGGAAGGGTTTGTTTGCTCGGGAGGCAATAAAGAGGTGCTGCCATTGGAGCTATTTGAAGTGGAAGCGATCCATAAAAAGCAGATCGACATCGACCGGATCAGCGAAGTGAGGGACGCGTTCATTTTCCAGTGTTTTACCGGCTTTGCCTATCAGGATATGTACAACCTCTCTCCCGAGAATATCGTGAAGGTTGGCCGAACAGGTGAAAAATGGCTGATCAAAGATCGAGGAAAGACCGACGTAACTGAAATGGTGCCTATCCTCCCAATTGTACAGGAGTTGATTGATAAATATCAAAGCCATCCCTATTGCAAGGTCAATAACCGGCTGATTCCTGTCAATAGTAATTTCCGGTACAATGTCTATCTCAAAGAGCTTGCTGTGATCTGTGGGATAAAAAGATCACTTAATACGCACCTTGCCCGTCATACGTTCGCGGACATGATGCTCAACAATGGCGTGCCTCTCGAAGACGTTGGCAAAATGCTTGGTCATCGTAACATCAGGACCACCCAGCGTTACGCAAGGGTGAGAAAGCAACGGATTAGTGACCATATGGCCCTTGTTAGACAGAAGCTCTTTACTGATTCTGGGAAGCTCAGACCGATGGTGCCATAAAGAAAAGGCCGCTGGTGGAAACACTAGCGGCTTTCGCCTTCGAAAAAACATGTTTACATCAAGATTATTTGATGTTCATCAAACGGTGACCTTCGGGTGCGATTGTGCTTACCTTTTAAGCTTGCTGACAATTTATAATGGTTAAACTATAATCTTTCTAATAAGAAGGAGGCTCGAATCTGAGCGGACTCCGATAAGGATTCGTGAAATATTCTCCCGTTAGGTGCGGCTTTCGTTTGTTGCGAAGTAGTTGCGAAATGCTTGCCGAGGTCTATTGGTTCTTACTCCCTTCAAGAACTGCGGAAGCACCAAGTTTGATTTTAGTGTCGAGCGATAATCTTCGAAATTAGCTACCTTAGAGTGATAAGGTTAAGACTTTGAACGTATAAACCTTTAAACTTCGCTTGATACTGAATTAGATTTAACTTATTGGTAAAAATTTGAACATGAAAGTTCTCCTTTCAAGGATATATTCAACTAACTAATAAAGCCAGCAGTTGCAACATGAGTAATGACGAATTAAATAGCTTTTTTCAGAATTTGGCCGAGGTGTCCGCAGGATTGGGCGCGATACTGGCTTTAGGTGGTACGTACTTTATGGACAGAGAGGCGAAGTATCTATCTGCCATTGCATCGGCCAACGACAATGATAAACTGACTGGCTTACAGGTTCAAAAGAAGCTTATAGAAAAGAGAAAATGGCAATGTTATATCCTAGCTTGCCTGTTTGGGGCGCTGATACCATTAAGTAACAATCGCGCGGACTACTATTCTACAAAGGAACTAGAAGCAAAAGAACTCAAATCAGCAAAATCCGGCACCTTTTATTCGGAGGACAGTGATGGATTTCGACATGTTTTTGAAGACGGGAGATCGGCCGTTCGATTGCAAATTGGAGACTCGGAATCCCAGCTTTTTATCGGTGCTCCAGGCGGTACTGTAATAGGCGTTGGAGATGAAACTGGGCTTGGTGTTAAGGAAATAAATGGCCAGCTGTTTGTTTCGTTCATAGTTCGAAATAAGCGAGGTGAAATCGTTGCGGAGATGACTGAAAATGAATGGGAACTAAATGAAAAAAATTATTACAAAAGAAATTACGATAAGTCCGCATTGGAAGTAATCGACGATAAAGGAATGGTTATATTTCAAATTGAAGTGCTGAGCGACAGGATAAAAATGCAGGGTAAATTATTTACTGGTGCTGGTAGGGGGATAGCATTTTACTCCAGGAAAGACGGTGGCGCTGCTATTCAGGGGATTGATTCGATTAGTGTAGATTCAATTCTAATCGATCCAATGTTCAAGTATCCTAGCTCAAAATTTTTCGGAATCAGAATCGATTGAAACTGCTTATTTGAACTTAAATATTTGTGCCCTGGCACCTTATCCAATAGCAGTGTTATTTTAACGGGCCATCCAGGACACTTTCAAACATCTTCCGGAACTACATCTGCCGCTAGAGGAGAACATGATTAAATGCTTCGAGGCTGGTAAAATACGTCAAAAAATATCGAGGATCAGATCGTCTGGCGCCCTAACTCCTGTTTTGTCAAAAAACAAAATATGTATCGTTAATCCCATGCGAAATCAGAAAGTTCGAATTTATGCTGCATTCTTTTGACCGGGCCTTATCCGGCAAACTTGAGTCAGTGCGGTGGTGACTCAGCAATGGCCAAACTTTCTTTTTCCAGGTACCGAAGCTTGGCATCATCGTCATCCTTGATAGCTAGTCATGTGCGATCCTAGCTAAAAAAATGTTCAAGACGTCTCCGTGAGTAAAATTCGTGGACATTTCCACGTCAACCGAGCGCAAAATTTTTAACTCGGCCGTTTTTTGTCATATAAAGCATTTGCCCAGTAAGTTATTGATGGGAAGAGTTATTCCGCATTGGACAAAATAAGTATGTAATTAATTTTTCCTTTTTCACCAAAGGCAGAAATCGAACGGTATCCGTGATATTGGTCCCAGCGTTTGGTGCCGCTCTTGTTGTCAAACGTCGGAGTTGCAACAGGTAGATCTAAAAGCCCCAATATCACCTCATCACTAAAGTCATAGTTCTGAAGATGATTTAATGTTATGCGATCAGACTTGCCATTAATGAATATAACTTCCACACTGTCTGATTTATAGCTCATTTTTGGACAGTCTACACATCCTGCTCGCGCGTCTTTCCAGATACCCATTTTTGTTCCCTCGCCATAAATCTTTGAAACCTCTTCTTCTTTCTTGCCAGATAGTCCAGACAATTTATATGCAGCCTTAATATTGTTGGTAGCAGCATCCTGCTGTTTCTCTCCTGAACACGCTGCAAGTATACCTAAGGAAAGGCCGATTTGTAATACTTTAAGTGGTATTGTCATTGAGTATATGGGGTAAATTGTACTATGCTCAAACTAAATTACGTCCGCTATATATGGCCCCTCGTAAATGCCGATTTTTGACGGACACATGATCTAAAAAGTGCTCGCTGACAACTCTGCCAGCTCCTCTAGCCACGAGCAGATGCCGAAATTATAAAATCTATGTACGGACACAAAGTAATATCCATTGATGATACAGCAAAAATAGTTTAGCAAATTGCGATAATGACCAGAATTGATTGTAAATCAACAGCCATTACCATCATATAAAGCCTACGGAAAACTAACGGGGACTTTCTCTTCTTTTATTCCAAATCCATTGCCACGCGAGGCGCTTCCAATCCTGAATGACTTTTCCGCTCGGAGATCGCCAATACCGCATTGAATAATGTCGATGGAATTCACGCGCCTCTTCTTTGGTCTTCTTACATTGAAGGAAATAAATCTCCACGTATTCCGGCCTGGGAGGCACATCACATCCTTGACCGGAAGTTTGGTGTGCGGTATTCATGCCTTGCCAATCAAGGTCGGTACCTTAGCTTTTTGGATCATCGCCTCAATGTCGTCCCTGTCGTAGTAGATTACTCCACCCAGTCTCACAAATGCGAGCTGGCGATTAGCTCTGAGGGCTAACAACTTGCCCGGTGAAATGTTTAGGAGCTTTCTAATCTCAGAAGATTTTAGCCATTTCTTCGCGGTTTCTGGCGAAGATCCCCTCGTCCTGGCAATTGCTGCCAAAAGCTCGTCCCGAACACTTTTCAAGTCTGCAAGCGTAACCAATTGATCTAGTGACAGGCCGCGTTTGGCCTCATCCGTTCCCCTCATCCTTTCCATCACGGTTTCTGTTTTAGTATTGCCAAGAAAACAAAACTAAAATCCGCAATGTGGAAATCCTAGACCCTTTCGATTTTCAAATAGGTGAAACTGATGTGGAGCAGATATTCAGCTGTTTACCTCTGTTTGCAGCCAAAGAAGCGTTTTGTCCTAACTCACTATGTTTTCACCCTAACTTCAAATTTATGGAAACCATCCTGCTGCACTCTTTAACAGTCGAAGAGTTCATGGACCGCGTCCCCGCAATTGTCAAAGAGGAATTGAAAAGCCTGTTGCAACAAGATCAATTGCTTACCAAAGAAGGTGCTTTAAAGTTAACCGGAGCCAGCAACGCAGCTTTCCTGAAGCTGTAAACGCGGGCATCGTAAAACCACAACTGGTCAAAGGCAGAACAAAGGCGATGTACCTCGAATCGGAGGTGCTCAAAATTGTAGTCAGTAGGAAGAGGTAGCCGTCATAATTCATAGGCATTAGGGTCTTCCGGCGGGGTAAATTTCTTCCCTTTTCCACTCAACTTGGAAAGAGCATCGCAGGCCATGTTGTATTGCTCGCACCAGCGCCTGCATTTGGATTTTATCTCCTTTTCGGCAAACCCTGAAAATGGATAGCGGAATTTCATCATTGCATGACCACCGTAGACATCTATATATTTTGAAAAATTTTCTTCGGTAAACTGTCCACGTAGCTTGCTTAGTTCGGCTTCAACAATTTCAACTGCTGGATGAAAGTCTTCGGTAGCAATGTCTTTTAGGGAATCAGGTAACTGAAATGGAGGCTTCTTTTTTTGCTTTTTGTTTGCGGCAGCCACCGCGGAGACTTTTTCCTGGAATTTTGCCTCACTCTCTTTAAGCTCCATGTATCGGGCTAAGTCGACATTTCGGGATTTCAATTCCTGGGATAAACGGATAATGCTGGATTTCCGGTAATAGTATGATTTCCCCTTCTTGAAAAAATCATTAAATCCGAATGCTTCCCGGATGAACCTTCCCCCATTGTAAACCCCTTTGAAATATCTACTCAGATCCCTGTCATCGATCCATTCACCTCTTTTGATGGAAAGCTTCTTTAACTCCAGGGCAACTTTATCCAGTGAGGCTTCGGCAAATTGCTCTTCGGGGGGAAGTGCTGGTGTACCTGCGATTCTGACAATAGCTTCCCTGATTTCTGACAGTTCTCTCAGTATCTGCTCTTGGGTTTTCATTGTAAAAGTGCGGGACATGTAGCCAGAACGCCTTCATTACTTGCTTGCATTCACCATGCCACTTATCCATGGCGATCAAAATCTTGCAATCCGACAACAGCTAATTTTTAGCATCAAAAACAAGGCAGGACGGGCTTCGCAACAATCCACCAAGATGAAACAGAATCACCGCCCTACCAAAGCCCCAAGATACTTTCTTTCAGTCGTTACACCCACGCTGATTTATTTTTTCGAAGATCAAAAGCCGTTTCCGCTAGTCTGCCAAGTAGCTGGTATAAAGTAAGCAAGTCAATGTAAACTCCCCATTCCTGAGCAGACTGGCTACTTAGGGAGTAAAGGCAAATCCGGTTAAGTTCCTGTTTCCACTTCTTTAGGCCCTTGTACTCAAAAAATTCTGTCAAGAATTGACTAGTACCGGCAGGTAGTTCAATTTCTCCTTCCGGTCTGACGCCAGCATTGCGCGCGACTTCGGCAGATGGTTTCGACTTGGTTACTCGTTTTTCCTTTTCGCCGCTCAGAATCAGGTAGGCAGCATTGATGATCGATTCAACCTTTTCCAGAAGATAAAGTACGTCCGCAGGACAACCCTTATCGTAATATTTTTCTTGACAACACACTTGCAGGATATCGTACAATCTCGCCTTAAAGCTTGTTAGGTCGTACGCGTCAAAAAAGGAATCAAGAATCGCGTACGGGTCATCGAATCCATCACGATGCCAGATAGACAGCCTTTTAAGTCGCTTGTTGAGCTTCTTGGGTAGGCTTCCTCGATTTGTTTCTGCTGAGTCCGACTTCCCGGAAGGTTCTCCGGGCTCAGTATGCTCGCGTTCACCTGCTTCTGCTTTTGCAAAAGACCGATCCTGATCCAATACAAATGATGCTTCAAGGTACACCACTAGATTCTCAAAAAAATAGATTTGCTCTGCAGGACTGGCATCTACATGCTGGCCTTCGGTCGATATAGATGCTGAGAGCATCTGCCATAGGAAAAACCTGCAATCGGCAATCGTATAATTTCTCCAGAATTCCGCAAGTAACTTCTCCGGGCGCTCGGTCTCCTGACTTGATATCCAGACCGGTTTTAGATCCTGGATATCTTCCGAAATATATCTCATCGTTATCCCTGTTTGAGTGGTGTAAATTCTGAAAGTCGGGACTAATACACTTCTAAAAAATTCCAAAACTTGGTTTCTTAGTCCCAAAACAACTATTTTAGGCTTTTGATCAGGATCAAAGAAACCTTACCTTTTGGAAAATGAACACTTCGCCAGAAATGACAAAACATATTCACCACGGCCGGAACATTCGACGTTTTAGGGAAATGCTG